>CAIOHR010000074.1 GCA_903858115.1 uncultured Pirellula sp.
CGACGAACGTCACCGATCACGGGGCGGCGACGATTGATTGTCCATATCAAGACCGCCCGACTTCGCCGCTCCCGTGCATCGGATTGTTCGTCGGTCCCAAGTGTGTTGCTGGGCGTCAATTAAGGAATTTTAGCATCGCATTCTTCTTCGCGGCCGCGTCAATGTAGTAGTCTCGCAGGATTTGGTACCACGTTACCAAATATTCGATGGCGTCGTCATCAGGATCATCCCAGATTTCGGGGTAAATTTCGTTTTCTGAAAGGGCGGTCGCAACGTATCTTGAACGCAGCACATCCGGTGTGATGTCCTGCAGGGCATTGGCTGCGGCACGCACCTCGTCGGCAGTCAAGTAGCGGGCAGGCCCATATCCAACATCGTCGCCGACTTCCGTGCCGCCAAGAACGACATTTGCCAGCGGTGGTTCCCCACCCCATGCATCACCGGAAAGCAAGAAGTGAATACCGTGCCATGCTTTGTCGATGTCAATACCATCGTTGGACTCTTCGTCTTCAGGGTAGATGACAGCGTCCACGTTTGATGGATCTGCGATCAGCGACTCGAGCTGCGCGGACGAGAGCTGCAAGTAGTTGCCAATCATCGACATGTTAGTTTAATCCTGTTGTCCGACGAACGGCCGCGATGACCGAGGGCGAGTAGTAATGGTTTCTATGTCAGGGCGCGTCGATCGAGCCCTTCGTGTCCATCGCTTTGTTCGATCTTCTTAAGGCTGTTTCCCATACGACCAAAGCGTTGGGGTATCTAGCAAGCAGTTTAGCATATAGTTCATTCGACAGCATGAATCTGATGCAAGTTTCCCGATTCAGGTTGATCTTGGAATAGCAAGTCTCGCAAATGCGTATTGGAGTCTTCACCACCAATTCTCTTCCATGTACCTCGGGGTTGTCGTATTCTCGCTTCGTGGCACCAAGAATCCAAACAGGCGCAAACAAGAACTGCAGAAAGTATGACGCGTAGCTCGGCTTCTTCGCAAACATCCGTTCACATTCGATTTCACATGTGAGATACAAATTGGTCGGGCTGCCGCAAGAGACACAGCCAACTTCAGCAGGAAGCAGACCATCAACTAACATCGATTGCAATTTATCCGCAACGCCAACCATGACTGGGGGCAATCCAGCGTTTCGACGCAACTCGCTTAGTCGCGGAATCTGAATTGCTTTCCCGCAATCACATGCGACGGAACTTCCGCACATTGTCGGAGTCACCTGAGTCTTCAAACCACATTCACAGGTGACACTTAAGTCCACATTTGCCTCCCTGATCGAACGGCGATGTTGACCGAGTGGCCGTCAAAAAAGCCTCAAATAAATTGCGGTCAACCGGTCACTTCGGTCCAACATATTGTTACTCCGTTTTCGCAACGTCCAACGATAGAACGATGCGAAGATTTTTCTCGTCAGCCGAGACGATCCGAACGTCCTCGTGGTATCCGGATTTCGACGTTACCATTCTAAAGAATTTCACGCCAGTAGCGCAACACCATCCTGCCTCAAAAGTTCCGTCAGTTACAGTCTTTCCGTCATTTTGTTCTTCGTCATATTCCGGTCGTTTCCAATCATTGGGATAAAGAACAATTCTTGCATCAGCGATTCCAATTCCATTTCCGTCGACCACTACACCTGAGAAACTATATGTGCGTCCGCATCCTGCAACGCAAATGAAGAGTGCGATCAAGGCAAGAAGACTAGATTGGATA
>CAIOHR010000075.1 GCA_903858115.1 uncultured Pirellula sp.
CCGCTAATCGTCAGCTTAAAGAAGTCCGCATCGTTTCCCGAAACGCCGCCAAACTTTTTAGAAAACGCATCTCCATTGAGCATGCTAAAGGCTGCATAGGTCGTATTCGTAATCTCCGCCGACTGCAACACAACTCCGGTTGGCAAGTCTACATACGATTGAGGAAACGACTGGTACGCCACCGCGTAATTCCCTCCTCCACCAGCCCCGCTTCCGGCAAAAGCAGCGTACTGATTGCCAAATCCTGCCGTCGTCTTGTCCTTGATATTGGAATAACTCCATCCGTCCCAAAACCCACCGAACGAAGTATCGTAGTTGTTATTGAATTTGGCGCTGCCACTGGTCCAACCATCAGAATTCGTCGCCCCCGTGTTTCCATTATAGAAACTGTTTGGGGACAAGGACTTATCTTCAAACGTGATGATCTCCGCGTAACCAGAGGGTGCACAGAAGAAATGGACAAGCAAGTAAACAACACAAGAACTTAGGTATCGCATCTGGATTTCCGTGGGAGGCAAGAACGAAACGGATCCACGCCCTGCTTCGATACATTCGTTCCGCACAAACAGAACACAAGAAATCAGCGAGGTAACATGGCTCTTAGCAACGGGCACCTCAATCCGAGAAGGCGCAACGACCGCATAGGCCGATAGTAGGTCTTCTGACTCATCGCAAAAACACCCTCGAAGCCTTCTCACAGACAACAATGTCTGCAATGGCACAACGATTAAGAAGGAGGTTGTTCCTGAAAAGCAAATTGCTCGCTTTTCAAACGACTTACAGCGGCTGGACCGTTCTGGATTCGCACCAGATTCCCTGTCTGCAAACTGATCAAGCGACCAAGTCTGCACACCATCGACTGCTGGCAACAAGAATAACTGCTCACATCCCAGTGTCAACCAACTAAATCGCAAAGGTCGAATTGTTCATCATCCGCCTTTCCAATTCGGTATATTCTTGATTTGCATTCAACTTTTTACTACTAACAGCTCGCGTCACCTCGCGGATCCCTATGCCCAATCTTCCACCAGGCCCCAAAGGTCGCTGGCGTCCGACCCTCCAGCTCATTCGCGACCCGCGTGCAGCGATGCAGAGTTGGGTCAGCCAATTCGGCGATCCATTTTTGTTGAACGCTCTCAATGGCCCCGTGGTCGTTACCGGCCGTGAAGACTTGATTCGAACCATTCACGGACAATCGCCCGATACCTATCAACCCTTCGCGACCGGTACTGTGATCCCGTTGTTCGGCAGCGGCTCCATGCTTGTCCTCGAAGGCGAGCCACATCGACGCGAACGCAAACTCATGATGCCCATGTTCCATGGGGATCGCATGAAAGCTTACGGCGATTCGATGCAAGAAATCGCGTTGCGTGAATTCGACCGACACCGAAATCGCAACCACAACATTGCAACCCTCGACTTGATGACCGATATCTCGCTTGAGATCATCGTTCGCACCATCTTTGGTGGCCAGAACCGTGATCAAGCCGAACAGTTGATGCACGCCAGCCGCGAGATAGTCAAGAAAAGCAGCCCACTCCTATTCTTCACCAAGAAAACGCACTTCTCGCTGCTCGGCCTAAGCCCATGGGACAAATTCATGGCAGCCCGAACCAAGCTCTTTCAGCTTTTCGATACGATCATCGAAAGCCGCATCGCTTCCAAAGAACAAGCCGATGACATTCTTTCATTGCTATGCAACGCTCAATACGAAGACGGACAAGCCATCACTCGTGAACACATTCGCGAAGAACTGATGACGTTCCTTTTCGCAGGTCATGAAACAAGCGCTCTATCGATGACGTGGGCTATCTACCACCTTCATAGCAATCCCGAGACACTTACCAAACTTCAATCGGAACTGGATGGTCTTCCAAACAACTCCGCAGCCGCGATATCGACCGCTCCCTACTTGAAAGCCTGCGTTCAAGAAACGCTTCGCATCCACCCCATCGTTACCGAAACACTGCGCAAGCTGAAATCCCCAATACAACTCGGCGACTGGGAACTTCCCACAGGTATCGCAGTCGCTCCAGCCACAGTTTTGGCTCACCACAACCCAGATACCTATCGCGAACCCGATCGCTTTATACCTGAACGCTTCATCGAACGTTCTTACTCCCCATTCGAATACATGCCCTTCGGTGGAGGCCATCGTCGCTGCATTGGCGCAGCCTTCGCTTCCTTTGAAATGGCTATTGTGCTAGGGACCTTGCTAAGAAGCTTCGATATGGAACTCGTTGACAAGACGCC
>CAIOHR010000076.1 GCA_903858115.1 uncultured Pirellula sp.
CGAAACTCGGTGACCTTTTCAAACTCGATTTCCAACCAGTCTGTTTTGGATTTCGATTCATAGCTCGTCCAACGATTCATTGGGGTAGGTAGGAATACCGTTTTCCCATCGATAGCATTGCTTGGCTGGCCCCCAAATCGATCGCTAAAGGAGGCCGTCGCTTTCGGAAAACCGCTCGCCTGTGGGTTGTAAGCTAGATTACCTTTGGGCGGCGGAACCGCTTCCAGTGGCAATGCCACATCCCCCCAAGCTTCAATCTCTGTTAACCCCGAAACAAAACCTGGCGAGTGGCGCATGGTAATTCGCAACTTGGACGTCGCGACTTTCGGCATCGACACAACTTTGGCGCTATGGCCACGAAGCTCGGCGTTTTTCAGTCCATTGTCCGCCAAGTTGCGGCCTGGATAAACGCTAGACCATTGATTGTCTGACCACATCTCTACCTGCAAGGACTGCGGAGCTCGGACGGTGCTCTTCTCGACTTCTGAATCGTCCAAGAAGTAGAGCTTCAGCTCTTTGAGCTCACGTGCCGCGCCAAAATCAACAATGATCCAATCGGACTCGTTCTTGGTCCCTTCGCAAGTCCATCTATTGGGCGGATGCTGTGCGTACCAATAGTTTCCATCATTCAATTTGGAAATCGATGAATTGGCCGATGTGAACGAGGCTGTGATGCGAGGATAATACGTTCCATCGTTATTGACCGCCAAATTGCATGACGTTGCAGTTGGTTTGTCGGTCTTGGCTGCGAGGTTCGGAAGCGTTCCTTGAACCGACTCAAGCTTGTCCGAATGAACCAAGGGCTTGCCATCCACGCTCACAGTCAATCCAGCACCTAGCGAATATCGGCTGCCCGTACGATCCCATACGATGCTAACGCGATGGCCTCGATACGGAACATCATCCAACGCAAAGTAGTCCCATTCCTTTGGCGCAAGCGGTTTGATTTCTAGGATGTTGTCATCGCGTGTGGTAAGGCCAACTAAGCCCGTAATCACTAGATCACAAAAGCCGGAATGGAAATAATGTTCGCTGTGGTTGTAGCCATCATGTCCCTCGAAAGAACCTGTATCCGGGTGCAATGCCTCGGCCAAGTATGGCTTGCCATCCTTGCGATGCGACCGTGCATATATTTGCAACAGCTTTACATAGTCCTTCTCAGAAATGTGATTTTGCGTTTCCGATTGCAACAGGTTGGCAAGTCCTTTGAGTGTTTGCGTCGTAGCATATGGCCACGATTGACCGCTCCACCAGCAGGAGCTTTTTTGGAGTAAGAACATCGGATCGTTGCGTTCTACAGTTGTTGGCCCATAGTCCGCATAGAACACTTCGCGATCCATCAGTTTTCCCCAAGCTACCTCGAACCCACCGGTTGTTTCGAGCATCCCAAACTGCCAAGGAACATAGCCGATCAATTCGCGTCCGTGCGAATCACCAGCGAAACGCCCCGTTTGATAGGTAAGGGTTCGAGCCTCCGTCTTATGCCCATCCCGTTCCTCGTTGTCCCGGAACATAGTAAAGAAGAACTGACGCTTCTCATCCCACAAAAGTGTTTGTACACGCTCTTTGATCGCATCCGCTTTGGACGAAAATCGCTCTTCTGTAGTCTTATCACCGGCTAGCTTTGCGATGCGGGCAATCGCCATGGCATCC
>CAIOHR010000077.1 GCA_903858115.1 uncultured Pirellula sp.
CTGACTGAAGGCCAGCAACCACGCGAGCGTCATATGCCGATAGAAGGACCTCGGAAGCGGGCTTCGATTTCGACGGAGCTCGCCCAATGATTTTGAGGGAATGAATCCCCCTACTAGCCAATCGCTCTAGCAACCGCTCAGATATCGGCATGCCAGCTTTGTGAAGAACCGCGCCGTTCGCGTCCGTCAAATCAAAGCTAAGCGTCGTACCGATCTTAAGATCAGTTGTTTTGATGGTGGCTGTAAATTCTTGGCTCATCGAGACCTCAGAGGAAATACGTCATCTGTCGTGCTCGTTCGTGGGCATGAACGTGATCAACGCGTGGCTAATGGATGAATAAATCAATACGCCCATGCGTTGTCGGTCAGTCTATATCGTGCGCAAAATTCAACATAGCCAGCGGAAACCCTCGCATTGCAGTTGTTTTTTTGTTCTTTGAACAGGAAAAGCCAGTGGGTTGGTTTATGTTGCCTTCCGGGAAAAATCGGGGGATTCCTAACCTCGGTTATCCACACGCATTAGCATGGAGCGCATCGGACCCCAGTGTTTTCGGAATGACGGTCTCATACTTCATGCTTATACTGTGTGGAAGCGCGTTACACGCTGAGTACTTCGCTAGGGGTACGTTCGCTCACTTGCCAATCAGCGTTTACCGTTGCTTCAAGCGAAGTCCTCCCCTATTCGCTTGCCCTCCCCAAATTTGAATTCTCGAATACCGCGAGCCCAATCCGATCTTGCTCCAATATTTTCGCCCACGCCCAAGCAGAGTCTTAGTTATCGCAGCTCTGGCAATTTCAGGATGTTCGCCCAATTTGGAACCACGCGTCTACGACGCTCCGAAGGTTGAAACAGAGTTTCTAGTTCAACCCAAACCACCGATGCGTAGCCGGCCTCCAAGAATGGGCGCGAGCGAAATCCCGCTCGAAGAACGTCGCACGCTTGCAGCAATCATCCCGTATCCAGGGGTAGCGTTCTTCCTCAAAGCTGTTGACCGAATCGAACGCCTCACCCCTGTGGAATCGGACTTTCGTACCGTAGTGGAACGATTTTCCGTAGATCCCACGACTGGCTCGCCCAACATGTCGCTCCCAAAAGGCTGGCAGTTCAAAATGCGAGAGACAGACAATGAATTCGTAATGGCCGATTTCTTTGTAGACACAGGGTCTGCCACGCCCGTTAAATTTACAGTTTCTGTACTAGGCTACTCCAATTGGGATGCCGATCTGCTCCGAAACGTCGACCGATGGCGCGAGCAAATGGGTTTGCCTCCGACCGACTTGGAGACTCTCAAGAAAGAGCTCCCAGCGATCGTTCGAGACTCTTCCCCCAATCCAGCCTACATATTTGACGCGACTGCTGCTGGTGTTGGCCCTCAGAACAAAAAGAACACCTCGTTGCCTTCCGCAGATAATGCACAGACCGCCCCAATGCCGCCAGCAAGCGAGCCGCTGCTGCCGACGGAGTCGCAAGCAACTGCTTCACCACAAGACAAAGAGCCTCTCAAAATCACTGCCTTTACCAAGCCAGATTCATGGACTCTTCAGGAACCAAAGCCAATTCGCTTGATGAGCTTTGGTGTGACCAAAGAAGATCGTTCAGCCGAGGTTGTCGTAAGCTGGGTCAAAGACGATCCATTGTCGAATGCCTCGATGTGGTATCAGCAAGTGCTCAAAACAGAAGATAAGGCGATAGTCGATCCACTAGCCGCCAAATCCATCGCTGATGCCGAAGAGATTCCGGCAGGCGATGTTACAGGCAAGCTTTATTCGATTAGGGCCAGCGATGACGCGTCCGCGTCGACTTTGCTCGTGGCCGCC
>CAIOHR010000078.1 GCA_903858115.1 uncultured Pirellula sp.
AGGAGCCAAAAACGTCAAAGACAATCGTTCACCACCAATCTTACGCCCTTCCCCCAAGCCCCATCACAGCCAGAATCTTTCGCAAGATCCACTACACTCCTTCGCGTCTTCGCGCCTTCGCGTGAGATTGTTCGAGGATTATGGACCAGCGATCGCAGAACCCTTCACGACAGAGACTGTCATGCCACAATGGCTCGCAATGTAGAGCAGCTGTCCTCAACTGCTCTCGCCAGGAGCCAAAAACGTCAAAGACAATCGTCCACCACCAATCTTACCCCCTTCCCCCACGCCCCATCACAGCCAGGATCTTTCGCAAGATCCACTACACTCCTTCGCGTCTTCGCGCCTTCGCATGAGATTGTTCGAGCATTAACGACCAGCGATCGCAGAACCCTTTCACGACAGAGACTGTCATGCCACAATGGCTCGTAATGTAGAGCAGTTGTCCCCAACTGCTCTCGCCAGGAGCCAAATACGATTGAGACAATCGTTCTACGTTAGGGTCGCTCCCTGCGATCGCACCCGATCACAGATGGAGATACGCCCCGACCTAATCACCAGTGACAATTTCCGCATTTCGTGAACTGATTTGCCCAACAAGGGATTGCGACGCGATGGATTCGGACAAGAGCGAAATAGAGCCATCACCATAGAGAAAGTGACAGCCTCCCGAATGAAACGAATGAAAGCTGGAGTTTCTAAAATTATTGACGTTGATCGCCTTGGGACCAGCCAAGGCAGGGAACACCGTTGAAAATGGCTGCCCTCCATTAAGTACATGGTCGCCATTGAGAAAGTCTCCCCACCCTCCACCGTTGGACATCCGAACTGAATCTATAGGCTTCAATTCTCCCCGTCCGACGTACAGCTTACTTCCACCTGTTCGCTCGCCCATGAGAAACGTATTACTCAAGCCGTCCGTGACGCCCGACGACTTGTTTCGAATCGGCGATTTTGGCGCACTCGGCCGCAGTATTCCTTTCAAATCGATCTGGCTGTAATCTTGATTTCCAAAAGCTAAAGTCGCGAAATCGATTCCCACTCCCGTTGTGACGATGTAGTCTGAGGGAGCAGCTTCGAGAGTTAAATCATAGATAACGTTTTCAGGCGGATGAAATAAGCCTGACGTACCTTGATTCAAAACAATCGACCCAGGTGGCAGAACCTTCGTGATCGTGTTCCGATACCTTCGATCCATCGCCGAACCGGGTGCCGAAGGGCAGATAAAAACACTTAAAGTCGTCCCAATCACTGCCACATTTTCAAGCCCGATTGGTCCACGCTCTCCTCCATGGCAATTGCGTTGATCGCCATCGGGTAGCGCGAAGCCGGTCTTTTTCAACAGGCTCTTACCACGCGTAACCTACAACATGAATCTTCATGATTCCCTGCACGGTTAGGTTTCTCTCCATTGACGGATCAAAACTCAACTTCTATTTCTTTAAAGACCACAAGGCCTCTGCAAACGCCTTGCCCATCTGGGCGAAGATCTTCGCACTGCCAAAATAGTGATACCCCCCATTGGAAGCGCCTTTGAGGGCCTCCCTGTCTTTGGGCGAAAGGACTTCCTCCAGGGCGAGATCGAGCTTCTCTTTGTCAGCCTTGGTAATACCCTCAATCCACACATCGACCGCAGCGTAATGTTCCGTGGAGTCTCGTTCATATTGGTCATTCGCATAGACCGCCAATACGTTCTTCCCGATCTTCAAATGCTTGATCTGTTCCTCTCCAAGAACGATCGAACCGTATTGCGGCTTATCCTGCCACCAGATGTAGGTGTGTATTTTTTGTCCGTTTAAGTAGACATGGAATCCCTGTCTCGCCAAAACCGCGATTCGATACGCATCGAAGTTGAGATTTTCCACTTCAAAATTCGTTCGCATCAGAAGGAATTCGCCCTTTCCCCATGCTGATGGGAACTTATCCAATTTAATTCCGCTATGGTCCCAGAGCCCCTTTCCGATGGGGGCTATTCCCTCCGTCCATTTGCGATCATCGAAGTCGGGCATGTGCCAATTCTCCATCCCGGTCGGCAGCGTGATATCGCGGAATCGTCTAGCGTCATAGGTTTCCAACGTGTCCTTCTTCTCAGTGGCATCAACCGTTATGAAACGCCAGATCCGCTCCTCTGGAAGTGGCTGGCCAAGCGGCTTCCAGTAGCTTTCCCATTTCCATTCGCGGTTGAAAGTTCCATCCGCTTTCAAGGTGTGCGCTGTGCCGACGATCCTGTCATACTCGCCCCTTTTGGGTTCTGCGGTGGCAATGTCATGATCCCAGAAGGGAGCGGTGTGAACCGCAACTACATTTCCCTTGAACTCGGGCATGTCGGCCGGAGCGGCCATGGCTTTGCGGAATGATTCGTTTTCACTCTCACCGCCGACTCCCAGCACACCGATCACAAACGGCATCTTCGGGGCTGACAGGTCCTTGCGAACATCGCGAATGAAGTGTGACAACAATCGCGAGTATTCCTCATAATTCCCATTGGGGTAAGTCTGCCCATCGACCAAGTCGTTGAAACCTTGAAGCCATACGAATCCAGCCAACTCGTAGCCAGCCTTCTCGTCATATACCGGACAGACCCGCTCGGGATCTGCCAAGACCATTTTTACGTGGTCGACCATCATCCGGTAAAACACTCCCGACGCTGCATCCTTGTCAGCCTGCCATTTCTTGCGGTCTTCGAGTTTGGGGACCCCATGGGCACCCAGGGGATGCTTGTCCCAAACTTCCTGTGTCTCCTTGGGAAGCTTGTATGCCCCCGCACTCGGTGGACGGAATTCGGTGTTGAGTGATCTGCCGCCCCAAGCTGTCTTGATAATCAGGATGGGCTCCTGCAGTTCTTTCTCCATATAGATTCCGAAGGTGAACTCGGGACCAATCTTGCCGCTGATCTTGGTGGGTTGATTTCCACGTTCTCCAAAGCCGGCGGTCAATTTCCCAAGTCCCTCGCCATTGGCACTGCCATCATATGGGCCGGTCAAATAGGACATCCAGACATTGTCACATACCCGTGGCGTTCCATCGGGATTGCGCATCTCCTTCAGAATAGGCGCCGTAAACGGATCCTTGCCGATATAGTCAAAAGTGCTAATCGCCGCATGTCCCTCCATGTTGGACTGGCCGGCAAGGATAAAAACCTTGAGCGGCTTTCCTTGCGCCGAGGCGGTCGTCGGTGAGAAGCAGCAGACAACGGCAAGCAATGTCAACAATGTTAGCCGTAGTTTTTCGAAGCAAGGGGCAATCATGGATCGGTCCTTGTAGCGTTGTAGCCAGTAGTAATCCCAGCGTAATTCATCTGTCATGCGTAGTGATCTTCACATCGTTGCGATAAAGCCAGTTGTCGGTCTCGATTTTCGGATAGCGATCAAATACCGAGCCTGGGAAAGGGCAGCAGACTCGGTCCTACAATTTTAAAAAAGAGACCAGGGCCGTCCGCGTTCCAAGACCACGCCAAGCTACCCCATTTGACGGGTTCAATGAAGAGAACCCTTCGCTTTTGTAATGGTTCAGCGCCGTAGCCCCGCCAAACTCGAACCCATGTATCGAATTCGTCCTTGGGGCGTCAGTTTACCACAGAGACTCCGCGAAAGAAACCGAGTTGCGC
The DNA here is from genome assembly GCA_903858115.1 of uncultured Pirellula sp. GTDB lineage: Bacteria > Planctomycetota > Planctomycetia > Pirellulales > Pirellulaceae > JBKCUI01. The sequence goes on from CAIOHR010000078.1 coordinate 3,608, forward strand.
CTCGACCGCTCAAAGTGGACACGATGGTACCAAAACCAGTGATTGGATGAGATTGAATTTTGTCGGACGGACCAACAAAGCCCACGATCGAATCACTCACGACACAACACTGATCATGCTTTTCTTCGCCCGCTAGGGCGAGATTGCTGCAGTTAATCAACTCGCATCATGTTGACCATCGCTTTATGAGGCCGACCGAGCTCTCGAACGCGTTCTTCCAAAATGTCTTGCGGCGCCGGATTGCATATTCGGCAGTGTTGAAAACTCGGAAAATACGAGCATGCGCCTGAGCTAACTAGGCTTGGTAGGTGCCGGTGTCCAAAAACGCATGTGCAGCGGCTTGTACCGTCATACGATGCAATCGAATTAGGTCGCACTGATCAAGTCGACCCCCGAGGTACCCACCTGCAATCGTAAACGCAACTGGAATTCTACGAGATCGGCACCAGGAAAACACCAATTCCTCACGACGTGCCAAAGTCCTCATAGAGATTCCTTCTTTGCCACCGTTCGTGCAATACTCAAACGGATCCATTCCGGCATTATAGATGCAAAGATCGAAACTTCGTCCCTCATCGAGCAGGTTCTCAAGCTCGTACTCAACAGACGTCAGATAATCATATCCGTCATCAACCATGACTAGACGCGAATTATTGCTTGGTTTGTATTGATCGAATCCGTGAACCGAGATATCAAGCTGATAAATCCTTGAGTCGCCGGTCGGATCTACAAGATGAGCATGCTCCGTTCGGACTCGGTAACGACCAGCGATCGCAGAACCCTTCACGACAGAGACTGTCGTGCCACAATGGCTCGCAATGTAGAGCAGTTGTCCTCAACTGCTCTCGCCAGGAGCCAAATACGATAAAGATAATCGTTCACCACCAATCTTACCCCCTTCCCCCAAGCCCCATCACAGCCAGGATCTTTCGCAAGATCCACTACACTCCTTCGCGTCTTCGCGCCTTCGCGTGAGATTGCTCGAGGATTATGGACCAGCGATCGCAGAACCCTTTCACGACAGAGACTGTCGTGCCACAATGGCTCGCAATGTAGAGCAGTTGTCCTCAACTGCTCTCGCCAGGAGCCAAGAACGTCAAAGACAATCGTTCACCACCAATCTTATGCCCTTCCCCCAAGCCCCATCACAGCCAGGATCTTTCGCAAGATCCACTAATTACTGCGCCGAACCCAAGCGCTTTCTACAAAGCGAGAACCAACATTCGTGAAGTTAAACGCATGCAAGCCATTCTGCTCCGCGAAATCAGTACAGATGCGTACCCCTCTCACTGTGTTACCCATGGGATCGAGTCGTGGCGAAAATATGCCCATCCCGAACTGACGATTAACAACCGTGACCAAACCACCCGAGACACCACTTTTCGCAGGTATCCCCACGCGAAAGGCCCACTCACCAGCGAAATCATACATTCCGCAACTGAACATCACGGAAAGAACGTCGCGTACCGTATCGATACCAAAAACGGATTCCCCCGTGATCGGGTTGACACCCATGTTTGCGAGTGTCGCACCCATCACTGCAAGGTCGTGTGCATTCACCAATACCGAACATTGACGAAAATAAGCTTCAAGAACCTCATCAATGTCTTGCTCCAGTAAATTTAGGTTACGTAGAAGATGGCCGATCGCACGGTTGCGATGCCCGGTCTCCGATTCGGAACGATAGGTATTCTCGTCGATCGTGAGTTGGCGACCTGCCGCCTTACTGAGGATATCCAAAATACGCGAAATTTTTTCAACTGCTGTGCTCCCCGGAATAAGCGAGGTTGCCAAAATCGCACCGGGATTAATCATGGCATTATATGGGCGTTCGCCTTTCTGAAACTCGATGCCGTTAAAGGAATCGCCACTGGGCTCTACTCCGACCCTCTTCAACACTTCATCACGCCCTAACACGTCAAGAGCTGCTCCAAAAATAAACGGTTTCGATACGGACTGAATGGTGAACTCGATTTGACTGTCACCGAACTCAAGCACGTTGCCGTCGACGTCTGCAAGTGCAATGCCAAGCCAACTCGGATCTGCTTTTGATAGCTCGGGGATATAGGTTGCGAGCGTTCCCTCATCACAGCATCGATACTTTTCGAAAAGGAATTTGAGGGACTCAATCACATGTTCGTAACGATTATCGGACGAATTAGGGTTCATTTGGCGGAAGCGTGCTCGGTGGTTGATAAAGGTGCAAACTAGGGATTCTTCTTAAAGTGATGCCAACGACTTCCAACAAAAGAACCAGACGCATTCAAAGGAAACGTAGGCATACCAGTAGAGTGCAGTGTTTGAAATCCAACGTGATGTAGACCAGAAGCTTGGCTGGCCGCTGGCTGTCTCGTAAACTCGAAAGCAAAGTGTTTTGCTTCATGAGTCAGTTGCATTATCAGATTGGGAAAATCCAACCCGTAAGTTACAGCCACACAGGTACTGTCTTTCGCGTCGAAGGCCATGAGTGCCCGTCTCCACGAAAAATGATCCAGACGAAATCTCCAGTCTGCCATGAGCCTGTACCCGAGCCTGTCGCGGATCGCGCGCCATTTTATCACCGCGTCCCCCTAAGTCTATGGCGAAATGATCGTTCAGCGCGTTCCCCCGCCCGAACGCTCTGACCAATGTGTCGCTGGCCCTGCGATGATCTACAACATTTGCTTATGAAGGGATCGGCATTTCTTATCCACTCGACGATTCGTTGGCTACCGCCTAAACGAAAACAACCACCCACTCCATTCCGATCGCTAATGCTGCAAACTGCCGATCATCTTCGCGTAAACGTCGAAGTCGTGTCCCAAGGATTAAAGATCCGATGCTGCCAGGATTGGAGTTACGGTGATCTCTCCGTATTCCGTCCATGTCGAACACAGATCGTAAATCGCCTTGGCGTTGTCCGATTTCACAATCGCAAACGCGACCCCTGTCTCAAGCGCAACCCAGGCGCCGACTATCTTGATCGATCCATCTGTACTTAGTCCTCCGGCCCTGAAGAAGGTTAACAAATGGTCGCGACTTGATGCATCGTAAGTGAATGTAACGTGAAAAGTGATAGTGTCTCCAAAAGATTTGTTACCGGACGAACCGTAACGGACATAGGCCTCGATCCCTCCATCGCAACCATAAGATAGCCGATAATCGTCAGCAATCTATAGCCGCGTGTGATTTCGGAGTTGGTCCGTAGTGTCGATCTATCGAAGAGGGATTTGAGTTTCGATTCCCCGGATCTCCGCTCGGTTCTTGCTCACATCGATGGTGGCACGTCGCAAAAAGAATGCCGCCGTTGGTTTTCCACAGAAAGAATGCGATCTTGCGGACAGCACTATTCCGTTATAGTGCTTTGCTCTATGTCCCTGGTTAGGGATGCGTCCTAAAAATTCAGTAGTGGAGAATTAGCCGACAAGGGTTTTAACCCTTGTCGGCTAACCTCACGTATATTGGCATGAATACGGTTAATCCGAACAAAGCGATGAGAAATGGTGATTTGAACATGATTTACGCCTGCTTCCAAAAGGATCCGAAACGGCTTCGACGATCCGAACGCCAACGATGCTGACTGTCCTCGGCGAGTCCACTTCTTACTCTTGCTTGCAGCACTCGTTCAAGCTACCGAGAGACCAATCAAAACGACGTAGTGGATTCCATCAGTCCTCCGCCCGTCAAGCAGCGATCGGTGAGGAAAGATTTCTACTCTTGGCAGTGATCCTTATTCCATGCTCGTCCAATCGCATCTGCTGCTAGAATCGCATCAGCAACCATGTCAGGCCGCACTTCAAACGGTTCGTTGTGAATGGTATCGTTTTTGGCAGTGGCACGAATCGCGATCTTCTGCAGGACTTCCTTTGGCAACTCAGTCAGGCCGACGTCGGCTAATGTGACCGGTAGGCCAACCTCAGTTGCGAAGCAGAGGACTTTATCCAAGACAGAGCGAGGCTGGCCTTCGAGCACCAACTGAGTCAGCAATCCGAAGGCTACTTTTTCACCGTGAAGGTAGTCATGAGTGGCCTGTGCCGTGGTCAACCCGTTGTGAACGGCATGGGCGGCAGCTAGTCCCGATGACTCGAATCCAATTCCCGACAGCAGCGTATTCGCTTCGACGATCCGTTCTAAGGCCGGTGTCACGACTTGCGTTTGTACCGATCGTAGGGCATCGGCCCCATCCGCCAGCAAGGTTCGGTAGCAGAGCTTTGCCAATGCCAGAGCACTCTGCGTTGACAAGCCCCCTCGTAGGTTCTTGATGCCGCCATCAATGCAGGTTTTTGCCTCAAACCATGTCGCCAGCGCATCTCCCATTCCTGCCACTAAGAGCCGAGGAGGACTCTGCGCGATGATCTGCGTATCGACCAACACAAGATCGGCGTTTTTGCGATGGAAGCGACTTCCCTGGACGACACCATCGTCTGAGTAAATCACCGACAATGCACTGCAGGGTGAATCGCTAGACGCCACCGTCGGACAATTGATGATCGGTAAATTCAAGTCGGCTGCGACAGCACGAGCGGCGTCGAGGACTTTGCCGCCACCGGCGCCGATGATGACGTTTGCTTTTTGTTGCATAGCCACCTCCTTGATTCGCTCGATTTCAGACAGCGAGCATTCGCCACCGAACTGATACACACTGTAGGCGATCCCAGCTTCCGCTAGCGTGGTTTTCCACGTATCGGAAAGCAATCGAATCGGGGATCGGCTTCCGACAATGAGTGCTGGACCTGTTAATCCTAACCCGGCCATCTCTGCCCCTAAAACGGCGGTAGCGTTTTTGCCTTGGGTATAACGACTCGGCGAACAGAAGACGGAGAGCATGGTGCGGTCTTTCACTCAAGTAGAGATTGGGGAAGGGCAAACATAGTAACATCGGAGCTAAACTAGGGGTAGTTATGATTGTTGCCACCGATCCATGGTGGCCTCCGTTCCGCCATTCGCCGTCTTCGCAATTCACATCCACTTTTCCGTGCCCAAAACCTCGCGGAGTAAACGCGTTTTTGAAAATGCTGGACCACGAGACGTTGCGAGACAAATCGATTAAGCTACGTCAAACAGAAAACTAAGAACGGCTCGAGCAAAGAAAACCTGGGATGGTGGGAAAGATGCAAGTTACCAGACAGAGATCCGGAGAAAAACTTGTCGTTACGCTGAGTGGTCGACTGGATGCGTCGACGGCTCCGGAGTTCGATGCCAGCCTTGATCTACAAGGCGTCCGCGAGTTGATCCTCGATTTTTCAGAGTGCGATTTCATCTCCAGCGCTGGCATTCGAAGCATCATGAAGGCCAACCAGGTGATGGCGAAGTGCCACGGGACACTCAGTTTGAGAAATGTTGCTCCCTTGGTGTTTGAGGTGTTCGAATTGACTGGGCTCTCCGCGATTCTTCCCATTCAAAGGAGGATGCGAGAAATCTCGCTCGATGGGCTTGAGTTGTTTTCGTCGGGAGTCTGTGGCGAGTGCTATCGGATCGATTCCGAAACCGTGGTGAAGCTCTACAAAGATGGAGTTGCACCCGATATCGCCGAGCAAGAAAAACAGTTTGCGAAGGCTGCGTTCGTCATGGGGATCCCAACGGCAATCTCCTACGATGTCGTAACATGCGGTACGCGCACAGGCGTGATCTTCGAGTTCATAGATGCGAAACTCTTCAGTGAAGTGATTCGCAACGATCTTGAGAGCATGGATCGCTACGCGAAAATGCTGTCAGATACCGCAAAGACGCTGCATACGGCCAAAGGCGACACGAAGATCCTGCCGAATATGAAGGAACGGTTGCGAGGATACATCCGAGACATCGGGTATCTTCTGACCCCGGAACAGAGCGATCTTTTGCTGGCAAAGCTCGAGACGATACCTGATGATGATCATTGTGTTCATTTCGACTTGCACTCCAGCAACATCATGATGCAAAACGGTGAGTTGATCATCATCGACATGGGGGATTTGTCGATCGGTTCGTATCTGTTCGATATCGGCCTGATTTACTTGATCTACGGCATCCCAGAGTTAGGGATCAGCATGTTAGCGACCAAAATACCGGTCGATCAAGGTGTCGCGTTTTGGGACTGTTTTAAAAAGCACTATTTTGCAGACCGAACTGAGGAGGAGCGAAGGTACTTTGACGACAATAAGTACTTCCTCGCGTCGCTTCGCATCATCCATGTCATCACCTTTTTAACGCATGTCCGCGAAGAATTTGAGAATCGGTTCACCAAGTTTCTGTTGCCTCGAATCCTCGAAGAGAAACCATAAGACTTTTTGGGTTTCCGCTGAATCAGTGGGTGGTCACTCTCTATTTGCAGCTCGGCTTAGAGCGTTCGATTTTGGTCAAGCTGAATGATGATTTCGGGCTGAACCACTGAGTGCATGGATCAAAAAGGCCTTGTGTAGCTCCAATAAAAAATCTGTGCTAACCGTGCTATCCGTGGTCAATCGGCTTTCGGCACTTGTTGAGTACGTCGGGTTTTTCGCATTGCCCGAATGACTAGCCAAGGTGTTGTTCGAGAAACATCAGGGGGCTAGGATGCGCTAGGTTATCGGCAATGGATGGGGCTTAAACAGCAGCCCCAAACATGGCTCCTACTCCGGCCGTGAGAGCCATTGCTAACGCTCCCCAGAACGTGACTCGGACGGCTGCTTTCAGCCAAGGTGCTCCGCCCGCATACGCACCGAATCCGCCGAGCATCGCTAAGAAAAGAATGGAAGTGCCGACGACCACAGGAATGGTCGAATGCTGCGGCGAGAGGATTGCAGTTAACAGTGGCATTGCCGCACCCACAGCAAACGTTCCCGCCGATGCAAAGGCCGCTTGGACCGGGCGAGCGCTAAGCGTATCCGAAATACCGAGCTCATCGCGTGCGTGCGCCCCCAATGCATCATGCTTCATCAGTTGCTCAGCGACTTGAATGGCCAGCTGGTGGTCTAGGCCTAGCTTTTCGTAGATTGCCGTCAGTTCCGCGTGCTCGTGCACCGGGTCCGCCGCCAGTTCCGCTCGCTCCCGCTCAATATCCGCTCGCTCCGTGTCCGCTTGCGAGCTGACGGAAACATACTCTCCCGCAGCCATCGACATGGCACCTGCGACCAAGCCTGCGACGCCCGCCACAAGGATATTGTTGCTCGACGTATTCGCGGCGGCGACACCCACGACGAGGCTAGCGGTAGATACGATCCCGTCATTGGCTCCTAACACTGCTGCACGTAGCCAGCCGATGCGATCGGTGCGATGAAGTTCAGGGTGGGGGAGTCTCATAAATGTTTACCGCTAGTGATGATGGTTGCGTTAAAAAAGGAGGGGGTTAACAACGTGGAGACTGGGTAACCATGTGAAGGTGAGGGATTCAACGCATTGTACTACATCCTATTGCACAACGAACTTTCGATCATGCTTGGCACTGAGAATCTTGGGATACCTAGAAACGCCGGAACAGCCAACGAGTACGAGTACCGCTGCGCTGAGTACGAGTACGAGGAACAGCCAATAGCGAGCAAGCTCGGCTGCTCCTCGTACTCAGTCCGCTTTGCGGATGGTACTCGTACTCGTACTCGCTGCTCATCGCAAAAC
>CAIOHR010000079.1 GCA_903858115.1 uncultured Pirellula sp.
CTCCACTAGCAGTTTCAAGACGTCGATTCCTTGGTTTGCGTTCGGCGGTCCACCACTGGTCAAGATGCGATGAAAGCCAACACGAATCAAATCCTCTAAGGCTTGCAGCGGATTTCGAACTGAATCGAACGCCCGATGCATAACCCACTCGCATGGCAGCTTGAGTCCATCGATTAATCCGAGCAACTCCGAATCCAAATCGTTGTTGGCATCGAGTCCACCGATCGCAATACCATCGGCGCCAAGCTCAACTGCACGGATGGATTCGGAAATCATCTGCTGACGCTCAGCAGCGTTGAAATAGAAATCGCCAGCACGGCAACGGATCAGAACTATCAGAGGAACACGGATCGCCTCACGCACTGATTGAATGAGTGATTCGTTCGGAGAGACACCTCCCACTTGGAGCTGCTCGCTCAATTCGATTCGGTTCGCACCGGCGTTGGCTGCTACCACAGCACTTTCAAGGGAATCGACGCAAACCTCGATCATCTCGATTGTCCTAGATGTGTCGAGTTAGATGGTTTGAGGCCCATAGTAGTTTTCGAGAAGGATGGCATAATTTCCCGTTTGTACGATTTCTACAACGAACGATGAGCCCCATGTTTGAATCGATGATCTCGCTAAACGCCTTCAACCGCGAGTACCTCAAGTGGATGCTTGACGGCATCCCTGACAAGGAACTGGATTCGACATTCGGAGAGGGAAGTCATTCAGCCCGTTGGATCTTAGTTCACCTAGCGATCGCTGTCGACTACGGCTTTAAGCAATTGGACATGCCCACTGCTGCTTCCAAGATTTGGCACAAGGCGTACGGACCAGGCTCAAAACCAGCCTCCAACGCAGAAATTCGGCCGATCAAAGAAAAGCTGCTCGCTTTCATCGATGAACAATACTTAAAACTGTGCGAAGCGGCTCTCAAAGCAGACGTCGCCAAATTGAATGTGCCACATGCGGTTCAGCTTCTCGAAAGCACACCGATCAAGACCAAAGGTGATTTAGTGGGACACATCCTGACGACTCACTTTTCCGTTCACCTTGGGCAGCTTTCATCGTGGAGGCGGATGGTCGGTCTGCCACCGCTCTTCTAGCTGGTTGGATTGTTCTTAGTGGGTTTCGTTGGTAAGCAACAATGCAATTTCTTCGAACGTCTTCCAGTCGCCGTCCGATACGCGATGGATCCTCAGCGATTCATTCAATCGGGCAACATCTTCGAGGCTAGGTTTTGCGGGCAAACTGCAAATGACTTGGCATAGAACCCGCCACTGCTGAGCATTGCAGGCGCCTTTGACTTCGACGTACTCGAGTCGGCCGTTCCGGTCGTAGACCATCCCGTCCATCTGGCTGGGAGGGTCTGTGTTTCGATCGACCCAAACAAAGGACCCGTCCATTTCAAAATACATGCCGGGCAAACTGCCGATCGCATCGGCCAAGCCCTCGAATGTTTGCGGCAGTTCGCTATGTGGCTGGGCGTGAATCTGAACGAACAATTGCATGGGAAACTCGATCGTAATAAGAAAGGTAACTGCCCCAAAAGAGTAACCAATCGTCTACAATCTCCCAAGGTGGAATTCTTTCTGAAAGCCAAGTTACTTTATCGCAAGCACTATGAGCAACGTCGCCTCCGTCCAAGTCCCCACAGGTGATTTACCCGCCGCCTCGTATCCATTCTTTGGAAACTTGGCTCGTATCATCAACTCAGGCCAAGCTCGTTCGATCGTCATTTCGGGCAATATCTATGACTTGTACTTTGACGGCAAGCAATATGTTCCGCTGCTACCTTTCATTCAATCCAAAACACAAGTTCCTGGGCTTATTCAAGTAGTTTACGAATTGAATGGTCCCGTTCGGGTTTCGGATGAGGACAAGAACAAACTCAGGGAAGC
>CAIOHR010000080.1 GCA_903858115.1 uncultured Pirellula sp.
ATGAATGTCTTGCGATCATGCTGTCCTGCGGCTTCAAAGAGCCAAGGCACTTTCGATCTACAAGACATTTGGAAACATCAGATTCCAAGCTTGATTCTAATCAACACGACTAATGCGTCGTTCACGCTAGATACTAGGCAAATTGCTTAGGTCCTCACACCTAAACACCCTTTTAAAAGACAGGCGTATTTTTTTGTTCTTAACATCTAGATTTCTTAGCGAATCCAATCTCGAATAGCTCGGGGTCCCCCGTTGATTGAGTGCTATTCGCCAATTTGGGTGACAATTGCACCTCGAGTGGTGCGTTGTCGTTACACCGACAGAGAAATCTGCGCATCTAGGACGTACCGGTACCTAGATCGAGCTTCTTCTTTCAGCTAGACCAGTTCCTATCGCTGAGATGCGGCTGGTTCGGAGGTGACAATCGAGCCTTTAGCCGATGTTTGCAAGATGCCGAACACCCGGCTTGCTTGCCGATGCTCGCAATCAATCGCGACTGGCAGATAAGAATCGCTCCATCCAGGGCTTCGCTTGCAGCTTCTTCACACGACTTGACCAAATCTCGGCATTGCTACCAAGCCGCTCAAAGATCCCTTCCAATTCCTTCGATACCGACGCTTTCCCTTTGCGAATCGTTCGACTCGTGTAGTCCACCAGCAACAGATACTGGCCAAACGTGAAGCCTTCGCGCATCCCTTCGCGATCTTCACCCAGTCGCCGTCGATCCTCGATCGGGATCAACCAAAGTCCCCTCTCGACCTTGCCACTCACCTTCGAAGCAGCCACACTTCCATTGCGAATCTCCGCAACATCGCACATGCGTCCCTTCGACTCGGCATGGTCCACTCGCTCCTTGAGCGAGGTATGCGGACTCTCCTCGGGCAAACTCACGATACCAGCCGCTACAGTCGAGTCGAGTTTAACGAAAAGGTGGATCGTGACTAAGCCGCTGGATTTGCGGGTAGTGGGGGTAATGTCTTGTTTCAATTGCACTGAGGCTTTATTCGCTCGATCAATCCTTCAGATGGTGGAATTGGATGATTCGGATTAATCGAAACCGATTGCACTACCAATTCACATTTTTGAAGTATGCGTATCGCTTTCCTTGGAAGTTCCGAATTTAGCGATCTACGATTCCGCACGATTCAACCGATGTCCCATGGGATTTCAACATGACTGACTGGGGAAAACCATCCAAATGCGACGGGATCTTCGTCGAAACGAAAGATTTGTCGGAGTTGCGCGCCCAACGAATTTGGGGATTCGTCGCTGTCATTTCGATGACATGGTTATTCTTTGCAATCTTTCTTTGGGTCCGTGGCTATTACGAAGCGTCGACGATTTGCACGGCGGAATTGCCGCTGATCGCGATATTGAGCACCGTCTATCGTTCTAAAAAGGACATTCGACGGCTCATGAACGTCAATTTGGCCGTCAGTGCTGGCGGTCTATTTGCTGTTTCGATCAGTGATCCTGCACTTTATGGAGTCATGCTATTCTATCCCGTTTCGATTTTGATTGCTTCTCAATTGCTAGGCCTTCGCACAGCGCTTCAATGGCTCTTCGTTAACTTTCTAGCCTTTCTTGCTTTCTTTGAATTCGTTTATGGATTTGGCCAATCGCTACTCACGCCGCGTTTTGATCAGCTAATCATCATGATGGGCGTAGCGGTATGCGTCTATTTCTGCTGTCAACAAGGGGAAGCGTACTATCTGCGGCGAACGGCAGACCTAGTACGACTGAGCCAAAATCTTGAGAAGAAAAGTGATCGTCTGCACGTGCTGGCAACTACGGATGCGTTGACTGGCTTAACCAATCGCTATCAGTTTCAAGAACGACTCGACGAGTTGGTCAACAATGCAGTGCAGTCGAATTCACCGATGGTTCTTTTCCTTATCGATTTGGATGGGTTCAAAGAGATCAATGACACCCTTGGTCACACGATAGGAGATGAAGCGTTGGTCGGAATTGCGACAAGATTGTCGAAGAGGTTTGAAAACCGAGCTGAGGTTGCTCGTTTAGGCGGCGATGAATTCTGTATCCTCGCCAGTGGAATAAGCAACGCCAGCGACGCAGAAACCATGGCCAAGGAGGTCTGTGAACTTCTCAATCAACGACAGAAATTGGGTGACACCGAGCTATCACTCGGGGGAAGTGTGGGGTACTGTTTATGCCCACTGCACGCGAAAACGGCAAAGGAAGCCTTAGCCTTCGCGGACACCGCCATGTTCCATGCGAAAGAGCATCGACTTGGCTACGCGAGTTATGATCCTGAAATGACTGAACGGTTGGTCGAGTACCGAACAGTACAAAAAAAACTGTCACTCGCGCTCGAACGGAACGAGTTCTTCTTGGTCTATCAACCTCAAATCTCATTGGAAACGAAACAAGTCATCGGTGTGGAAGCATTGATCCGCTGGCGAAGCGAAAGCGTTATCGTCCCACCCATTCGATTCATTCATCTGTTGGAACGTAGCCGAGAAATACTGCCTGTGGGAGCTTGGATCATCCGGGAATCATGCCGTCAACTGGCTGTGTGGAACTCAGAAGGCTTTCATATCAAAATTTCAGTTAACGTCAGCGCACTTCAGTTTAATGACGACCAATTTTATGATTGCATCGTGAATTGCATTGACGAATTCAAAATCCATCCCAGCCAACTCGACTTTGAGATCACAGAGGGACTGCTGATCGACGACGTGCCCGCAGCCGTTGCAAAACTGAATCAGATCAAAGCTCTCGGTTCGAGCTTGAGCATTGATGATTTCGGTACCGGATATTCATCTTTAGCGTATCTTCGTCAATTCCCCGTTGATCGGCTGAAAATTGATCGCTCGTTTGTGCAAAACATTCCTGATACAGACGATGGCGTGATTGCGTCTAGCATCATTGTTCTAGCAAAGGCTTTAGGAATGGGTGTCCTTGCCGAGGGAGTAGAAACGGTCGAGCAATTGAAGTTCCTGCAATACCACGACTGCGATGAGTATCAAGGGTATCTATTCAGTCGACCTGTTTCCGCCGAAGAGGTGCAAAAGCACTTCACAGTGAAACAACCGGTCTATGCGGCCGCAAATTGAATCTGTTTTTGGATCGGCCTAGCATAGGCATTCCTGACAAGAATCACGATTTGCCCGCTTTCATCGCAGACCTCGGTGCGCGACCAACGGGAACTGTCTTTTTCAACGAGAGGGCAAGTCGAAACGATTGTCCATCTCTTGGGATGCCTAAGGGCTTCGTTTGATCCGATGGGAAGAATCACTTCTTCAATATTTACAGGTACAAACAAACTATTCTCGGAAGAATCGGCGTACATCGCACCAACCCGCCAAGCAGCATCAAGAGCTAAAGCGGGTGTTGTCATGTTCCTATGGCCATTGCAGACGTTGTCCAATACGGCACGTCGATTTTCCTTATTTATTGTAATCTCACTCAAACAGCGAAACGGTCCCGAGAGCTTGACCATCGAGTTGAGGCGACAATAGGGATCATCCAGCTGCGCAGCCAAAATATCGAATCCGGGATCTACAAGAGTACGGCATTGAGACGCTGAAGAACAAAAATTCAACTTCGCACTGGCAAATCTCACATCTTTGGCCAACAACTGACCCGAGGAATGAATAAGATCGGCAATCATCCAGACATCAATGGATTCGTCCGTCTTGCGAGCGATCACTCGCAGATTTGGACTCCGTCCATTCTGACACTTTACGAATCGGTGAAACTCAATCTGCTGGATGCATGCTTGATTGAAACGCTTGGTCTCAGGACACAGCATTTGAGCGGCGTCAACAAAGTGATTAAGAATCCAAGCCCCGGGCAGTGTAGGGGACTCTCGTACTTGGTGGTTTGGAAGGCAATCGATCTGGTTTAGGTCAATAGGAACCTCGATCCATCGCCCAGGCAACGTGCCGCCAGTACTGGGAAGTGTAGAGACCCTGTATTCTGTATGCTCGGCAGGCGACAACGGCACGTTGATAGCAACACTGGTGCGTCCTGAAATCACTGCTCGAAAAAGTCTCTGTCCCGTCGCTTCATCGACGCCCGAAAGACTACGTTGTTTCGCGAGAGCTCTGTACTCACTACCTCGCGTCATGCCGATCCCATCCCAAGCAAGCCACGCCAAACTGGTCCACGGAATTGCAGCCGTTTGGCGATTTGCAGCACACAATCGGTCCATCGTTTCGTTTGCCGCACAGTAGTCGTGCTGTCCGTCATTTCCAAAAATGCTGTAAGCGGAAGTCAGTACATGCGTGGCGACCATACTACCGAATTGCTGGTAACATGAGTCCGCCAACAAATGCAGTCCTTGGACCTTGACTTGATAGGTCTTGCGAAACTCGGATAGTGAACGATGCTGTAGTTTCTTTGAAAACTGAACTCCAGCTCCATGTATCAACAAGTCGACCCGACCGTAGCGTTTCGCGATGTCGGCGATGAAGCTCGACACATGCTCCGCATCGGTCACATCGACGATGTGATACTCGACTTTCCCGCCAATGGATCGCAAAAATTGAATGTTTCGATCTGCTTCCCATCTCGCACGAGTCGATTCGAACTCGCGTCGCATCTCGATTGGGGAAGTTTGGGGATGATCAACGCTAAACTGACGATAGAATTCTATTTCTGCGGCAGCGTCATCGATTTCTTCCGGTCCAGTTTCCAAGGCACTTCGCCCCATAGTGATGACAGTGCAACCATAGTCTCGAATGATTGCCTCAAGCATCACGGCTGTCACTCCACGCGCGCCGCCTGATGCAATAACGACACTACGAGCGTCAAGTGCGACTTGGGGTTGCGGTAGTGCTTGGTACACAACCGGCATCAAACGACGGACCAATCTTTTATCGAAATCGAGGACGATCTCCGTTTCTAAGTCACAATGCACTCTTTCCTTTAACAGTCCATCGAGCGACTGAGCCACATTCATACCCCTAGTACAGAGCGTCGCCATCCGAGCTGTTGGAATCTCGCGGCAGATCGATTTGAGCAGACCGGCGGTCGCCCCACTGCATGGATGGACTTCTCCTGACCAGCCGTCGATCACCAGACTCCACAACTCGACCTCACCCGCGTTCAGTCTCGAAATTTCCTGTTTCGCCGTCAAAAATAGGGCTTCGCAAGTTGTATTATCTCTGGCAATTTCCAAAAGCGTTGTGCGAAAGTCTTTCCGCCTAGCACGTTGTACCGCAACGACCAAGTCAGCAGCATAGTCCTGAATCAACTCCAGGAAATTCTCCGGCGGATCCAGGCTCTCAACCCAATGCAGATCGTGCCCCCTATGCAGCGTTCTAACGCGGGTTGCATCGCCACCGATCATGATGATTCGCGAACGTGAAAATCGCCGGGTTGTTGCGTTCAACAATTCCACAAGCATTTCGGCATCGTTCTGGACGACGAATATGGCGGCGGGCAATGCTGCCTCTGCGGAGCTCGTCGGCATATTCGCGCGCTCCAGAAGCGGTTTCTCGACCCATACGGGTGTATGTATCGGACAAGACTCCTGTGGTGCGTCAGCAACAGGTAATGCAACGGTGGGGCGAGCCTCGAACGACGAACTCTGTTTCGTCTCCTCACTCTGAATTCGTTCGATTAAGGAACGAAGCTGCGATGATGAATTTGTCTTATCGTGACGATCTGCGGAAATCGTTTTCAGATGCTGTCTAACTTGCCCCAATCCGATTAGAGGCTTCCAGCCGTAAAGATTCGCGACCGCCCTAGTTGTAAGAGCAAACGCGGCTGCATACTCGTCGCCGTTTTGTGGCCCCAAGTTGTCTGGGTTGCTGCCGCTGCAAGCGGACACGGCAGCAACTACCGCAATTTTTGCACTTATTCCCCCGTCTTCCAACAACAGCGATGCGGCGAGCAATGCGGCATCGAGAGACTGATCGCCTGAGTCCACAATAAAATTTGCACCTCGCAGATTGTGCAACAACGCTGCTCGACCCGACGCAACATTTGGCATCATGCATTGAAGAGTGTACGCTTTTGAAGGACGCGAGCGGTTGTACGCCCGCTCAACCGATTGGACGTATCGCTGATTGGACACGAGGTTTCGCATCAGTCGTTTATTGAGGACACGGGTGGTCGCCTCCACACCTCGTTCCGTCTTTCCATTCATTGCCAACACGATACACGCATCGTTGCGAAGATTCGCATCGAAACCCTTAAGATTTTGGATGACTTGATGCACTAACAAAACCGTCAGCGTCTGGCTGATGTCCATGTCGTCCGCTAACTCTGGCAAGACAATAAAGTCCCGAGGAAGCTTGATGGTATCTCGAACAAAGCGATTGCCAAATGGCGGCATAGAAGACGGTTTGATCTCATGAAGTGCAACGAGTACGATGTCGTTCGTATTGTTATCATGCGGCACATTCATCGAACCAGATTTTTCAGGTGCCTTCAACAAACCCGAAGCATCGTAGTCTGGTTTTTCGATTACCAAATGCGCGTTAGCACCTCCAAAACCGAAACCGTCGACGGCGATTCGCCTTTGATCGAACCGTAGCGAAGTCGGTACGGTCGCCACGGCAAGGACTGATTTTGCGTTCTCCAACGCTCCCGAAGGTTTGCGGAAGAATCCTTGTGCGGGAAAAGTTTGGCGGTGTAGGTATTCACATGCCGCAATTATAGATGCTGTTCCTGCAGCCCAACCAGCGTGTCCAATCGATCCCTTCAGGCTGTGTAGTGGGATTGGCGACTTTGCATGTGGAGAAAAAAACTGCATCAAAGTCTCCACCTCCGTCGCATCTCCAACCGGTGTCGATGTTCCATGTCCCTCGATGCCAGCGATGGAAGCAGGGTCGATAGAATAACGACGATAGCATCGCTGCAATGAAAGAATTTGTCCGTGAGATTGCGGCACGTTTGCCGAGGAACTTCGTCCGTCACTGGATAACCCTGCCCCGCGAATGACGGCATCAACCTTCAATCCCAAACGGGATGCGTCGGTTGAGCGTCGCAGCGTCAACATGGCTGCCCCCTCTGAAAACACCACCCCATCTGCGTTGGCGTCAAACGGTCGGCATCCTGTCGAAGTTGTTCCGCGAAACTGGGAGAACAAGCAACTATTGCCAGGTCCAGGACAGAAGACGCCCCCAACGATCACCGCGTCCGTTCGATCGGTCTCCAATAGTCGCATGCCCAACGCTGTGGCATAGAGAGAAGACGCGCAGGCCGCATCCACCAAGATAAGCTGGACGCCTGGTACTACCATGTGGTCCAAAACATATTGGATCGCTTGATGGGGAGTTCGATGGGCAGAACGAGCGGAGTTCATCAAGCGATCGACATCGCAAGCGAGAGGATCGATGCCAGCAAACAAAAGCGAAGTCGCCTCGTCCTGGTCTTCGAAACCATCCGCGGTCGCGCCTACTAAACAAACAATGCGTTCGGCCTCTCGCAATCCCTGGAGGCAGGGATTCATTGCGATGCAAAATAGTTTCTGTGTTCGAGTGAGCGAGAAAAAAAATTCAGGATCGATACCCGAAGGACATACGATGTCGATATCGTTCACTCGGCCCGATAGATGGGACGTCGACCGATCGGGAACCAACTTCTCCGAATAAAAATCCTCGGTCCAATGCGGGTCTAGTGTCCGTTGGTCAATCAAACCAATTCGTTCTTCCGTCACCGACTGAAAAAGTTGCTCCGGAGATGTTGCACCTGCTGGCAGTATGCATCCTCTGCCAACGATAACGCTCAGCGGCAGTCGCTTCAATTCTTCGTCCATATGGAGCGGTCGTGACATAGGGCCCTCGCTGGACACGACCGGAACCCCTTCGGCCACAAGCTCAGTTCGCGTCTCGGGACGATGTTCGTTTACGCCTTGGACGACAGGCACTGCTACGTTCCTCGATTGCGGTACACGATTTACGTTGGGTGTTTTCTCCGACGATGCTGCGCAACTAACTTCGATCTTTCCCTGACCAGCCGTCGACATTAAACTCGCAAGTGTTCCCGTCGACCCGCAATCGACAACTTGCGCAATTCCCATCGCCGCCAAATCCAGAAGAGCGCCTTGCAAATCAAAAGGTTGCAAGAGTTGACTGGCGAGGGTCCCGGCAAGATTATCGGTCGGCTCCACAAATCGACGGCCGATCGGTGAATAGATTTTCGTCTCCGGTGGCAGTATGGAGAATTGGCTCATCGACTCGTACCAATGCCTCGCCGCATCTTGCAGATCGGGATGATGAAATGACGTGGGGCTTTGGATTCGTGTGGTTTGAATGCCAAGCTTGTTCATATGACCATGGAGTCTTTCGAGCTGCTCGAGTGGACCGGACGCGATGGTCTGCATGTCGTGGTTGCGACCTGCGATGCAAACTTTAGACAAGCCGAGAAAGCTCAGTTCGGCGGTAACGCGGTATCGTTCCGAGAACACTGCAAGCAAACCGCTTTGGGCGGGGGCAAACCGCTGGATGGCTTGATGGCGGAGACAAACAATGCGAACGGCAGTCACAAGATCAAAACATCTCGCAACCTGAAAGGCGGCGATTTCCCCAAAACTGTGCCCCATCATCAGGGTTGGTCGATGGCCTTGAAGTCTCCACAATTGAGCACCGAAGATGTTCTGCAGGAGAATCGCAATCTGCGACAATCCAGGCTCCTTACGAACAACGGACTGACATCGCTCCACGTTTGCTAAGAAAAGGTCGCTAGCCGCAGGGCCAAAGTATTCCCTTGCGGCTTGCTCGCACTCGCTTAGCAGATTGGGTTCATCCTCATCTGAAAAGCGACGAAGTCGTTGGCAAAAGAGATTTGCGTCGAAAGTCCCTTGACCCGAAAACGCCCATGCTTGTGAGACCAAATCGTGGTTGCCCAAACGGTTCGAAGCGTTTGACTCCTCATTCGTCGGTAACGAATTGGGTTTCACGGTCGACGACGCGATCGTCGATTGAAAGCTCGTTTCGATCTGGACGATGGCGGGGCGTGGATAGCGATCCGATAGAAACTTAATGGCAGTCTTCCGCTCCGATTCGCCAAAAAGTTCATCAATACCCTGTCCACCCGCTAGTACGATATCGCGGAAGGACCGATGCGAGCGATGCTCTTCAATGTCGCGCAGTCGGTTCATGGCGTCGCTCAGCGCAGTTGGAAGCGGCAGAGGATCGCCTGATTGGGCATCGGCACAAATGAGCGTTTGAAAACCCGCACAAACAGGTTCGCCACCGTGGTCCAGAACGCGGTAACAGAACCTAGCGCTCGCTCGCCCCCATTGCTCCAGCGTCAACAAGATGGCGACACGATCGCCTAGTCGCATCGATTGGAGGTTCCGGGCATAGGCATCGGAAGTTAGTAGATGGACCCCCTCCAATGCCTTCTTGACACCTTGCTGATCGAAGATGAGCTCGCCAAATAAAAACGCTTCACGTGAGGCACACTGTAGCTTGAATGCTGTTAAAAAATGATGACCACCATAAGCCATCGTGTCATCGAAGTGAATCGTGTAATCAATCGCAAAACAGGATGTCATCGCGTCCTCATCTATCGAACATGCATTCTCATCGAACCCAATTAACCGACCGTTTGTTGTGCGGCGGAGTAGCGAAGAGGCCGTCCATCTGCGATTGCCGAAAAACCGTGATCCACGTTCCAAATTGAACCGTTCACGCCACCCGCTTCGTCGCTCACCAAAAAACCGACGGCGTTGGCAAGGTCCATGGAAGTGCAAAGAGTTCCATCGGGCGTCATCGACTCCCAATGGTGTTGTGTTGACCTGGCATTGGGAAACTTGGAGAGCAACTCTCCGTAGACGGGACCGCCCACGACGCAATTCACGCGAATTCCATACTGCCCAAGCTCACAAGCGAGATAGCGTGTCATTGTTTCGACTGCCGCTTTCACAACACCTTGACTGCCCAGACCTTCGATATAACCATGTGAGCCTACTGCCGATATCGTCACGATGGAGCCCCCCCCATGGGAACGCATCAGCGACGCAGCACGCACAGAGCATTGATGGTGTCCGACCACATTCGTGCGGAAAGCACGATCCCAATCGTCGCTATTGAGTTCCAAAAAGTTCCCGATGCGACCGTCCGACGCATTACAAATCAATATGTCTAGGCGGCCAAATCGAGATTGGATCTGTTTAAAGATCTCATCGACATGCTGCGGATTCGCAATGGAGCCCCACATGTGACAAGCCAAATTCCCACTCTCGTTGATCTCCGCAGCAGTCTGCTCGCCAAGTTCTCGCGAATGAAAGGAATTGACGATTACGGTCGCACCCCGTGACGCAAGAAGTCGAGCTATGGTTTGGCCGACCCCACGCCCCGACCCCGTCACGAACGCAACCCTTCCATGGAGTGCTCTCCCGAACGACGTGCTTGGCACGCCAAATGATCGCTCTAACCGGACGCTTGGCCCTTGCGAGTGGATCGGTTGCGACATTTGAAGATACTGACCGTTTCCGTAAGAATTCTCTCTTTTCTGTAAAACGGCCTTCGAACGCAACGATGCTGGATTTGATATCCCCGACGGCTGGTCGAAACGAGGCGAAGACACGGGTCTGGGTTGTAACGCAGGGCTCGACTGTAACGCGGGGCTCGACTGTAACGCGGGGCTCGACTGTAACGCGGGGCTCGACTGCAACGCAGGGCTCGACTGAGAAGTTAACGTATCCACCCAATTAGCTACGTCTTGAATGCTGCGAATGGAAGTGTCGCGGGGTTCGCGGTCCAGCGGTATTTTGAACTCCTCGCTTAAGGCCAAGACGATCTCGAGTCGTTTGACAGAGTCAATTCCCAAATCGTTCTCCAAGTCGGCTTGGGCAGTCAACAAATGAAGCGGGTATCGAGTGGTTACCGAGATGGATTTGATTACCCGATCCAGTGTATTGTGAACCATACGAATACCTCGCCTATCGAGAAATGAATTTAAAAGGGCGAGATTCCGTTCCGCAAGCGGCGACCGGAAATTTTCAGCATGGTGTCAATACTTCTTGTATCGCAATACAAAACAGAAAACATTAAGACTTTTCCAACTTCATGAATTCTTCGTAGAAATCGACTTTCGATGGAGTACATTCCCATTCTGCGGTGACTATTGCTAGCTTTGCCGCATCCACTCCTTGGTGAGAGAACGAGGACACGCATTGCGTTTGCTATGCTTGTTTCTTCCCGCGATCGTGATAATTTTTAGAATGGGTTAAAGAAGTTATAAACATGTAAAGTTTTAAAAGGAGTTGTTAGCGGTGGCGAATCACAAGATCCATGATGTCGAGGGAATCGGACCTGTTCGCAGGGAGAAATTTTTGGCCGCCGGTATCAAGGATACTGACGGGCTTCTCAAGTCAACCAAGACACCCAAGCAACGAAAGAACTTGGCTGAGAAGACTGGGATCAGCGAGAAGTGGATCCTGAAGTTTGCGAACATGGCGGACTTGTACCGAGTCAACGGAATCAGTTCAGAGTACTCACAGCTCCTCGAGGCCTCTGGCGTTGATACTGTCGTCGAGCTTTCGACTCGCGTTCCCAAGAATCTGTACACCAAAGTTTCCGCCGTAAACAAAGAGAAAAAGAATACGCGACAGCCTCCTAGCTTGGCGGAGATCACCAGCTGGATTGAAGAAGCGAAAAAGCTGCCGCGAGTTCTGGAGTACTGAGATTTCCAGGACTGAACAAGGCCAGCCCTACAATTACTTCCTAGAGGCAGATCGACCTGTCTTGTTTCGATCTGCGCCGCGGTGTCCGCGGTGATAGTGATCAACGAGCTTCGCTTGCAATTTCTTCACACGACTTGACCAAATCTCGGCACTGCTACCTAGCCGCTCAAAGATACCTTCCAGTTCCTTCGATACCGATGCCTTCCCTTTGCGAATCGTCCGGCTCTTTTGGACTAATTTCTATTGGGATAAATTCCTGGCTAAGCGTTTTGCCGTCGCGAGCTATCCGCTAATTGTTGCCAGTGATCTCGCGAAGCAGTTTGAAAAAACCCTTCTTGCGTTCGCTGCTGGTGGACCAATTCACCGGAACGGATTGGTAGCCTGCGTCGAACCCTTCGCCTTTCATTCGGAAATCAAAATATCCCCAGGAGGCAAACTCACTTACGGCTTCCACGAAGTTATTGCTCGGCTTGTCAAAGTCGAAATGGTCATCTTCGTTGAACAAAATCGGCTTGGGAGTGTAGCCTTCCAATCGGCGTGTTTGCTGGACCATTTCAGCGATCCGCGTGGGGTTCGAAACACCATTGCCGTGAAGTAATAGAAAATCAGAAACCTTGACCACGTTGGACATCGGAATAGCATTGCCGCCGTAGCTTGTGCTGACTAGCAAAGGATGGTTCGCGTTGGCAGCCCGTATCTTTGCGCGGAGGATCAGTTCATGCACTCGGGCGGGTTTCAAGATCTGGTGATCGTAGGCTTTCACATTGCATTCGTTGTTGATCTCGATCAGCACATTTTTGTAGCCATTCACTATGACCCAATCGATCGATGCGTCGACGCCAGCTGTCACAGCAGCTTCGTCTTGCACCCTTTGGTCTTGTCCGAAGTAATACAGCCCCAAGATGACGACCATTCCGATCTCGTCCGCTTTGTCGATGACCCGCTTCATGCGTTGCAGGGTCTCTGGTTGCAACGATCCATCGGGATTGATGCCGGAGTTGTACCATGGTTGGTTCTTCGAGTACCCCTCGGGGCTCCCTCCTTGCAGATTGACTGTTATCGCCAATAAGCCACTCTTTCTCCAGCCAGGCATTTCGGCAAGAAATTCTCTTGTGTTGCGATCGGCGTCCCATAGGTTGGTGTCAGGGTAAGCCCAGCGAGAACGCGTTTCCGTATTTCGGTCGTCGAAGGTCGCCTGGACCATGCGACTATTCATGAGCAATCCTTCGACACTCTTGCCATTCCAAACGCATCCTTGGTAAGTGAGTTCGCCATTGATGCGAAACTTATCACTGTCAATACTGACGATGGTTCGCTTCTGTGCCACTTGAGCGTTGGAGTCCCCAGCATGCCACCCTTGGAAGAGCAGCATCACAAGAAAAGAGGGCTTCAAAAACCATTCATTTAGATTGCTCATTTTAGTTCGTACAGTTCAGGATCGACATCAGGCGCTTCGAACATTCGTTTCCATTTTTTGGTTTTGGATTCGTTGGTGAACGGGTCTCCATCACCGTCCAAGGCATCGCCCATTTCTTCATCAATTCTGTCGGGGTCTTCACCAGCTTCCATGCGTCGCATTGCTTCCAGCATTGCGTCGTTCGGTTGCATTCCGGTCATATCAAACATTTTCTTCATCAAGGATGCCATTTGACGGGGGTCTTCAGGTCCATCCGAATTTTCATCGAGATGAGGAGCCATCTCCGCCATGAGTTGTTCCATTTTGGCTTCATCGATATTCTCGAACGGATCGGGGGTCGAGTCCGATTCCTTTAATCCTTTCGAGATAGCAAAGCGAGAAACTTTCTTATCGAGTTTCTTACGTTTGCACTTAGGGCAAGCGGGAACGGAGGAATTGTTCATCGAACGCGCCAGGAAATTAAAAACCATATGGCACGCTGGACAATAAAACTCATAGATCGGCATCGGTAAATCCTTTTTCCAATTTGTTAACCGATACGAATCGCAGCTGCGCGTATCAGTGAGGGAGCGAACCCGCAGCCTCGGGGGCCGACGGACGGTCTTTGGGCGGTTTGAAGAAAAACAATAGCAGCGCCATCGCAACGATAGCAAGCACGGTTGGAACCAAGAAAATGCTGAAATAATCCACAACAGTTTTACCGTCAACTTCGGAGGTGAATCGCGATTTCAGTTCGATAAAGCCAAAGCTGGCGATCACCAAACCAACACCCAAGATGAGAAGATTGAACATCCCTTGCGCACTGGTGCGAATATCTTTTGGGAAAACCTCATCGACAAAAATGTATAAGGTCGCGAAGAAAAACGCATAGCAAATCCCATGCAACACTTGTACCGCAATAATGATCCATTGGTATTGTTCATTTCCGAGGAACGAGAACACAGCGAACCGGGCAGCATGCCCCGCGATACCAACGATCATGGTCCACTTCCACCCTAGTCGAATCAAGACTTTACCGAGAACGACCATCGTGACGATTTCAGCAATCTGCCCAATGGTGGTTACGGCCATTGTGACATTTCCTGGCAGTTTAACCGCGTCGGTCAAGAATCCATCAATCAAAACAAAGTAACCATTGTGGATCGTTGAGTCGATTAGCGTCACAATGAACAATAGTAAGATATATGGCACCTTCAGCAGCTTGAATGCCTTGAGCCATGCTAGTTGATCGTCGCCAGCCGCTGCTTTCCTGGGTGGAGTGTGTGGAAGGGTTAGGCTAAAGGCAGCGAGCGCGAACGAAATCAAAGCAGGAACGATGAAGATCCAACGCATTTGGTCAACAGTCGCTTTTGCTCCCAACAGGAATATAAACGGCCAGGATACGATGATCCACCCGATGGTGCCACCCATTCGAACAAGGCCGAATTCCGAGGCCGAATTCTTCATGTGAGCGAATGCTAAAGAGTTTGTTACCGATAACGTTGGAACATAAAACAAACCGTAAACCAGGAAGGCCGCAAAGAACATCCAAAAGTCTTGACAGTACGCCGTTACCAGCAACGCGATCCCGCCTATCAAGTGACTAAATGCCAAGAATTTTTCGGCTGAGAAATATCGATCCGCAAATTGATTGCTGAAAAAGATCCCAACGACGGATGCGATTCCAAACATACTACCAGCCAGGGAAATTTGCCAACCTTGGAATGCTAGACCGTCGCCTCCCATGTAGCTGAAGATTTTTACTTGCCAAGCACCCCAGATAGCTATTTCCAGCACCATCATCAGAAAGAGCTTTATCAAAATACCACTGTCGGTCTTGATTGGATTGCTGGTGGATGACACTCGAAATCTCCTATGGGCCGGTCGACGGGTAAAGGATTTGCTACAAAATATTCTTGTGAGAGTGTATCCTGATCCACTTAGAGCTCAATGGGTGGGAATGGAACTGGAAACTACATTATTTGACTACTTTCCAGCAAATTCTCAGCGTCTACAATCTCTCGCGGCACGAAATCCCCCTCACTGGCCATCCCCAACGGAACCCACCATGACTCTATCGCGTTTGTTTTTTCGGAGCGTTTTGAAGCTTTGCTTGGGAGCGGGATCAATGTTCCCCGTCGCCGTCATGGCTGATGGGAACTGGCCGCAGTGGCGTGGGCCGAATCGTGACGGTCATGCGGCTCCACAGAGTTTGCTCAAGAGCTGGCCAGAACAAGGGCCAAAGTTGGCCTGGAAATTTGGAGAAAACGGATCTGGCTATTCGTCAGTTACGGTTTCCGACGGACAAGTCTTTACGCTTGGCAAGATCAACGACCGAGCCTTTGCCGTTTGTTTGAATAGCAACACGGGAGCGAAGATTTGGACAAAAGATTTCGGCAGCGGAGTCGTCAGTGAATCCTACAATGCGGACTGGGGGGATGGGCCTCGGAGTTCACCGACGGTCGATGGCGAGTTCGTCTATTGTCTAAGCGATCTCGGATCCCTCGCATGCCTTGACCGACGATCCGGAACCGTGGTCTGGTCCAAAGACTTTGTCAAGGACTTTGGTGGCAAGGTACCCTACTGGGGTTATAGCGAGTCCATCCTGATCGACGGCGATAAAGTGATTGCGACTCCCGGTGGAGCAGCCTTTATCGTGGGGCTTGATAAGAAGACTGGCGAAAAAGTGTGGGAGTCCAAGTGTAGCTACGAAGCTCAATATGTATCCATCATCAAAGCAAACTTCGGTGAGGTTCCCGTTTATTTGACTGCAACGAAACCTGGGTTGATTGGTATCCATGCAGAAACCGGCGAAGAACTCTTCAACGTTCCGAAGACAGGAAACCCAACCGCCGTCATTCCAACCCCCATTGTTTCAGGCAATCGCATTTACCACTCGTCAGGTTACGGAGCAGGAAATGTCGCGATCGATATCAATGTTGAAAATGGAAAGCTCATTGCAAAAACCGCTTATGACAAAAGCAAAGAGAGCATGGAGAACCATCATGGTGGGTACATACTTCACGAGGGAACGATCTTTGGATTTTCGAAAGCCTTTCGCGGAGTTTGGATGGCTCAAGATCTGAAGACGGGTGACGTCCTATGGAGCAAGAAAGTTGGTTCCGGCAAATCCGGTTCCATTGGTTTTGCCGACGGGATGCTTTACTGCTACGACGATGGAGACGGGATCTGCTATCTGGCGAAACCATCCAAAACAGGATGGGAGCCCGCAGGAAAAGTGAAGCTACCTGAGATTACAGCCATGGATCGCAAAAAGGGCGCGATCTGGGCTCATCCTGTCATTGCCGATAGAAAGCTTTTTATTCGCGATCAAGAGAAACTGTTCGCATTCGATATCGGCCAGTAGTCTATGCGAACGGAACACGCCAGCGAGTCTCGATTGCCGGCTAACTACAATCCTGCCATATTCCGATTCTCGACGTTGGCGACTTTGGGATGCAGGCGCAGTGTCGGTCGCTAGCCCGTGAGGCCAGTCAAGTCACAGGCCGGAGCACTAGCTGCCTTCGCGATGAATAGTCCGCCAACCAG
Organism: uncultured Pirellula sp.; assembly: GCA_903858115.1. GTDB lineage: Bacteria > Planctomycetota > Planctomycetia > Pirellulales > Pirellulaceae > JBKCUI01. Next base: position 16,554 of record CAIOHR010000080.1, read on the forward strand.
TTATCTAAATCAAAGGACAAAACATGAGTGAATGGCTGGAAATTGGTTCGAAGGCACCCGCATTTACGGCGGTAACGGATGCCGGTTCGAAAGTGAAACTGAGCGATTTCAAAGGAAAAATTGTTGTTCTTTACTTTTATCCGAAAGACGACACACCAGGTTGTACCAAAGAGGCTTGTGCGTTTCGCGACGCCAGCTCGCAGTTTGAAAAGCTAGGTGCAGTCGTTCTCGGGGTCAGCCCGGACGATGAAAAATCCCACGCCAAGTTTCGCGACAAGTTCTCTCTCAATTTTCCCCTCTTGGCTGATCCTGAGCACAAGATCGGTGACGCGTACGGAGCTTGGCGCGAGAAGAACATGTATGGCAAGAAATCGATGGGGATTCAACGCAGCACTTACCTCATCGACGCTGCAGGAAAGATTGCCAAGGTTTGGAAAAAGGTAAGTGTGGATGGCCATGATACGGACGTTCTGGAAGCGATCCAGTCGCTTTCCATCAACGAGTAAGCATAACATCTATGTTTCGAATTCTGTTGAAGAAATATCTGCACGAGTCGCTCTTGTTGTGGTGTTCGTGCGCGTTGGTATTGTTCTTCTTTCCATGGGTTCGAATCTGGACGGTAAGTCAGTTTGAATTGAGTGGCTTCGCATCGATTCTCGAACAGTTTCGAGCATTTGAAAAATTCTCCCCAGTCCCACTCGAGCAATTTCTAACGTACCACGGAATGGTTGGCTTTACGTTCGATGAGCCTGTGCTCCTATTGTGCGTGTTGGTATGGAGTATCTCTCGTGGATCGGATGTCGTTAGCGGCGAACTCAACCGAGGGACCATGGAGTTGCTGTTGGCTCAACCTGTAAGTCGCCACAAACTCTTTTTTGCACACGGAACGATCACTGTCCTAGGACTACTGCTCCTTTGCATCTTGGTCTATGCAGGAATCTATCTAGGCATTTGCACAAACTCGACTCCAGTCACAACTGGCGGTTCCTTTCGGTTGCCAATCCTGAATCTGGACGTAGGGATACCGCTGATTCCGAAAAAGACGGAATGGGTTCCGCTAACGCAGTTTGTGTCTCCCACATTGTATCTACTGCCCTGCGCAAATCTCTTTGTACTTGGTTTCACTGTCTTGGGACTTAGCGTTTTGTTCAGTGCCTATGATCAGTATCGATGGCGAACCATAGGTTTGGTGATTGGGTTGTATGTGTTGCAGTTGTTGCTATTCATCTTGTCCAAGTCGACGGCAAGCATGCACTTTTTGACACCGTTCAGTTTCTTGGCAGCTTATCAGCCCGATTGGATCGTTCAGCGAGTTCATCGAGAGCCTTCTGCGGCTTGGCTATGGGTTGGCTCAGGAGTGGAAGAAAAAACGGGTGTAGATTATGTCATGAGCTGTTTGGAGCCCATGTCTTTTGTTTCAATACTTCTTTTGCTAGGTTGCATTGCCTATGGTTTGGCATGGCGACGATTTCTTCGACGCGATCTTCCAGCACCACAGTAAATGCACCGGAACCGCCTGGGCGAGGACTGACGTACGGATTCATTGGTGTTATGCTCTAGAGGTTCAGTTTAGCCAACACACGCCAATGTTCGTTGGCACGGTCCCATTCGTTGTCCCAAGGGTGTAATCGCCAATGCGTTCTTATTTCAATCGTAGGGTTTTTGGGCTCGTAGCCTCAGGAAGTTGCGTGACTGCTTTGGGTGGCAGCGTCGCTTTTGGCCAGGATGACGTAGCTAAAGGTAAAGAAAGTAAACCGATTGCCGCAGGCGGCCCCATCGAAGCGGCGTTCGAACGTGACTATGACGCGCCTAGCTTTAAGCCAGGTTGGAAAAAGGAGCAGATCAATCGCACCATGGCGCAAGACTTTGTGATTTATGCGCACTCTAGCCTTGAGATGACCACCAAGTTGCTCGATCGAGAGCCTGGGCTACTCAACGCTGCAATTGATTGGGGCGGGGGCGACTGGGAAACGGCCCTTGGTGGTGCTTCGCACATGGGCAAGAAGGATATCGTGCAATTCCTGATTGGACGTGGAGCCCGAGTCGATCTGTTTTGTGCAACGATGTTGGGCAAGACCGAGATTGTCAAAACTCTTCTTCAAATGCAACCGTCGTTGATCGATGCCAAGGGGCCGCATGGTTTCAGTTTGCACTTTCACGCACAAGTCGGTGGGGACGAAGCAAAGGAAACCCTTGACTATCTTCAATCGGTCAAGGAAATAGAACTCAAACCAGTTCCATTTCTCAAGAAGAAAAGCTAGACATTTGATTCGAGACAAGTAGGCGTCACTTTGGGAGGCTCGAAATGTTTGCGATTTAGAGAGACGGCGTGTCTGAAATTCAGATTACTCGTCGGCTACATTGACATACACCTTGAGAGCGGAGTTGTCTTCGACCAACAATCGCATCATCTCTTTGTAGTTGCTGAGACCGTCGACAGGATTCGTTAGAATCTTTTCGAGCACGCTTGGGTACATCACTTCGCCAACCGCCATATCTTTGATGCCGGACTCGAAATGCTCGCGGTTCGCATTCACACTTCCGACTAGCAATTTGTTCCCGAGCACCCATTCGATGTTAATCTTGTCTGATCGCACTTCGGTTACGTGCTTGCCACCGGTGATACTGGTCCAAACGAGGACACCGTTATGACCTAACGCTTCCATGGCGTTAAAGGCAATCGATGAACTGCCTGTTGCATCGATAATCAAGTCTGCTTTACCAACCTTTTTTGCAAGCTCTTCTAAAGTCGTTTCGGAAGTCGAAACGTAAGTCGCTTCCATTCCTTCGACGATGGAGCTCTTCAAGTGAGGTCCCTTAGCGCGGGCCAAAGTGAAGACTTCGAGTCCCTTTAGACGAAGCACCAAGGTAGACAACAAACCGATTTGGCCGGCGCCGAGGACAAACGCACGCTTCGGACTCCAGACCTTCATACGCCGTTGAGCTTCGTATGCTTGCTGAATGGCTTTGGCTGCACAACTCATTGGCTCCATCAACACATGTAGGTGCTTCAATCCCTTGGGAACGCGGACGATGTAGTTTTCGTGATCGACAAAGTACTCAGTTAAATAACCGTGCAGCAGATTGATCCCGCGCTCGTAGTAGGTTTCTTCGCTGGTCATATCGTAAGTTCCAATCTGATCGTAGATGGAACCACCTGGACGCCGAACCGTTGCGGTAACGTAGTCGCCTGGCTTTACTGATCGCACGTTAGGACCGACTGCTTGCACCACTCCAAAGGACTCATGACCGAGTACCAAGTAGTCATCTCCAGGAGGAGGATTGCCGTACAAAGCATCGTTGATTTCGCGGTCGGTTGCGTCCACTCCCACCTTCAGCACCTTGACCAAAATTCCCTTACCGTCCGGTATTATCTCGAGCGTTGGCATGGGGATGTCCCGCTCATGGACAGAGTTAGGTGTACCAGGACGAACAGCGATAGCTTTCATAGTCAGATCAAAATTGGAGGTGCGAATTAATGGAATCACGAGAAGTATAGCGAATTTGTATGTTTCGTCATGAAGCGATGCCAGCAAATCGTGCACGAGAAGCGTAAATCCCAACCCGAACCGCAGGAGCGTAAGCGAGTGATGCTCGGCCCTTGGCGTACGCTCCTACGCTTCGGGTTGTGTATACTTCAAGGGCTTGAAGCAAAAGCGTCGACAGTAAACGGCTTCGCGAGCGAAGGATTCAAATGAGTCCTAGTACATAGCATAGGATATTCAACGATGAACCGAAGAATGATCGTCCAGTGGCTCTCCGCGCTGGCATTGTGTAACCCTCTCGGATTTTATAAGCAACTTTTGGCAGATCCCAAGGCACCAGCCATTGAAGTTCTCGATACTCGTATCATTAGCTGGAAGCCACCACTTTACCACGGCTGGCCAACCCTGGCCCGACGCGCTAATGGAGAACTGTTAGTCGCATTCTCGGGAGGGCGTGAAAGGCACGTTTGTCCGTTTGGTCGCGTCGAATGGATGCGATCAAAGGACAACGGAGTGACTTGGAGCTGGCCTCAAGTCCTTTACGACGGTCCCATTGACGACCGAGATGCAGGCGTCCTCGAAACGAAGAAGGGGACCATTCTCGTAACGACCTTCACTTCGTTGGCCTATGAACCCATCCTGGCGCGTGCTCAAAGCGCGAAAACGGGAGAACCTGGCGCGTTTTCGGATCCGAAACTACTTCTCGAATGGGAAGCGGTTCACCATCGAATCTCGCCGGAACAACGCAAGGCTGAACTCGGCTGCTTTGTATTGCGATCGACTGATGGTGGAATTCGTTGGGATAGCCGCTATCGAGTGCCTTGCAACAGTCCGCATGGCCCTGTGAATCTCGACGATGGCCGTCTGTTGTACGCTGGCAAAGCCCTTTGGGGAGATAACCGTGTCGGATTCTGGGAATCGACTGACGACGGAGTGAGCTGGCAAGAGTTGGCCATTTTGCCGACACGCGTCGGCGACAATCCTGATAAGTATCATGAGCTACATGCGATCCAAGCGGCTGATGGTCGTATCATTTGCCATATTCGAAATCACAATGACAAAGACAATCTTGAAACGCTCCAATCAGAGTCGATGGACGGCGGGAAGACTTGGTCTATGCCACATGCAATCGGAGTCTGGGGATTGCCCTCGCACTTGCATCGAACGAAGTCAGGTCGATTGGTGATGACTTATGGACACCGACGCTCACCCTTCGGCAATTTGATTCGTACGAGCGATGATCATGGAACAACTTGGAGCGAAGCGATTCCGCTTAATCAAGATGGAGTATCCGGTGACTTTGGCTATCCATCGACAGTCCAGTGCGATGACGGAACAATGGTGACTGTCTGGTACGAAGTCCTTGCAGATTCCCCTCTCGCGCAGCTTCGTCAATCGCGTTGGCGATGGAAGTAGAATGAGGATAGCGATAGTCGGACTTACGAATTTGGAGCGGGCGAGCTTGTAGATCAGTACGGTGCTTTGCCATCCAGGATGATGGTTTTCGAAAGTTCGAAAAAATTTTCCGCACGCTGAAAGATTCTTGAAAAATCGGACTACCTGTAGAGAACGAAACTTCTCTTGTCTTGCAGGGTTCGAACCATGGCAACGGGCCAAAATCAAGAAAAAAGCAGGAAAATCAGCCCCGCACGACGTCGGAAACGCTTTTTGGGCCTTATCGAAAGACTGGAGGAACGTCTTCCTCTGACAGGGCCATATGTCAATGCGTCTCTTTCTGCCAGTCAGGTGGAGGCTCTTCTGGAAGGAACCCGTGGGCTCTCCGGACTTGGGGATCGAATAGACTCCTCGGGTCGCAACGCGGAATCGCTGGGGCCGATCAAAAACCGCGATGGGTCCGCGTTAACACCCGGACTGCTCGGCCCCTTTGGGCGAACGATACGCGAAGAAGTCGAGAACCCGCTCGATGACTATTTTGACAATACACCTCTGAACCAACGTTCCACCGACGCGCTCATCGCGCATCTCGGCTCGGACCCTGCCTATCTGTCGATCGAAGGTGGACTGCTAGACGGCACGATCGATGAAATAGTATTCGATATCCATATTCAACGGCAGTACGATCTGCAACTCGTGGATCTGGAATTTGATACCGAAGAGTTCCCAAGTCCTTTCTATTCGAAGAATGGCATCGAGATCAACTTGAGCGCTCTCGTGGACGTTCAGTACGTGTTTGGCATCTCGCTCGACCCATCCCTCAACATTGAACAAGCATTTTTCATTCGAGACTATTCGATTACCAGTTCGATCCGAGCGGATACCGTTTGGCATCCCTTTTTGGTGAATCTAGGAATACTTGAAGTTAGCGTGCCGGATGTTGTCTTGGCAGCTAGTCTCGACATCGCTGTTAGCCAACCTCCGACAACCCCTTCGCTTCGATTGACCGAGATCAACACGCTCGAAGTGGAGGAACTTTTCGAAACGACCATTGGTACGAACAACTTCAATGCAACCTTCCATCTGGACGTTGGGTTGGGGCGATGGCGACTGGAAGGTTCGACGTATCTGCAAACGGTTGGTAATTGGCTAGGTTTCGAACCAGCAGTGACCTTCAGTCCGAATTTCGATGAAGTCTTCCTTTTCGACAACATCACAAGTGGTGAGCTAGTGGCTGGCATGGAAGAGTTTCAAGCGTGGCTCACCAGCTTTAGCAATTCCAGTCAATACAACGTACCGATTCCCTTCTCTTCCAATGCCACGACAGGTTCGGTTTACAACGTCGGCCGCGGGATGTCGAGGTTTACGGAAGATCTGCGAGATGATGCGGGGAACCCAGCCTTTGACAACGCACAGGACTTTCCCTACACAGGAAGTGGAATCGACTATAACGCTTCAACCAACAAAATTACCTTTACGGTAGTTCAAGCGTTGCCCGAACAGCGAACACAGTCCCGAGATACTCGAGTATCGGTCGACGATGCGCTCGGGTTAACTAGCGACACCGAAGCTGTGATTACGGGATCAGGTACATTGAGTATGGTCGTGTCAGTGAACCTCAGCGATCGCAGGAACATCGACTTTTTGGATCGTATTGCAATCGAGGATCTTCGCATTCAAACATTCTATGGTACAGAAGCTGTTGTGCTCACAGGGAACGCGGCATTCGGTGGTCTCGGGCTCGCATACGCTAACGCAGTTTTGTCTGGTCAGTTTTCTACGACAGCCTTGATCGGCAACGCACTGTCGCAAGCGACCGTATTTTCGCTTCGTGACTTGAACCACGCGATCAGCGATATCGGATCGGTGTTATTGAATCCTATCGATTGGTTTGGCGACGTATCGCTGCGAGTACCAAGCCTATCGGTGATGGGGAATTTGTTTAGCCTCGCATCGGACGCATTCGTCGAAGTGAGCGTCGAAAATGTCGATACCGGTGAAATAACAACGACCACCAATGCTTCCGATCTACTCAATTTTGAAGATGTCAGCTTCGACGGTTTGGTAGACACGCTTGGCGAAGCACTTCTAGGTACAGAGAACTGGGATTCAGAAGGGGATGCAGCGGTGGCTGTCTTAGGTGTTTCATTGGACGACTTTGGAGCTTTGAGGCAGAACCGAATTGTCGATGCTTTGTACGAGGCTGCTGATGAAGTGGATTACTCGGTCGGTATCGCAAGAATCATCGTGCAGGATGTTCCAGGTTTCGTGGAAAATCTCGTCGTCGCTGTAGGCACGGGAACCGTACAGTTCGTGTCGAATCTTAGCTATCACGCTGCGAGCGGAGTTTTGTCTTGGTTGGTCGACGCGACCGCAGAAACGACATCCTCGATCGAAGTAGGGTTAGGATTCAACACGCTTTACGACTATACCCGCGATTCCAGTGTATCCGAAAATGTATCCGAAACGGACGACCTCATAGGCGAAGAAGCTTCATTGCCAGCTACCTCGTTCTCAAGGTTGCTTTTGGGAATAGAGTTTGATCCGCCACCACCTCTTGGTGCACGCTCGTTGCCACGGAGCTATCTCAATTCGCAATCGCGATTGGAAAGAACGCTCTACGTGAACGCTTCGCCTGCAGGCGGCTCAGCAGTCCAGATCGAGGGAGCATCGGGCGCCGTAGGAATGACGCTACAAAATGGCTCAGTCGTTATCGCGCAAAACATTACCCGTCCTGACCCACTCAATCCCGCTCAGTTCTACAGCACGATTCCTGCAAGCTATGGACGCGTTCGTATCAGTGAACTTTCGACATATCAACCTCAACGAACGACGATTGGTCGACTGCAAGCCGATTTCGAAGTAGTCCCCGACCATACAAGAAATGTAGAACCGAATCGATTGACGTTCCGGGTTAACAATTTCAACAATCCGGCCAACTCCACCATCCTTCAATCGAGCCCAGACTTTCGGCAAATGAGAGGAGGGCTAGACCTTCAAGTCAACTTGGATGCTTTGGCACCATCGCTCGATGAATGGTTCAGAAAAATAGGTGAAAAGGTCGCCGAAGAAGTGCTGGGAAATGCCTACCCACTCATCGGTAACAAGCTTGAGCAGTTTACGAATTTCATCGAGGAACTACGAGATACGGTCAACATTGCGCTCGACGCATTGAGTTCATTCTCGGTGAATGATGTCGAGAATGCGATTGAGAACGCGCTACGCTCATTGTTTGGAAATCCTTCGGGAGACTATGTGCGTGTTGATTTATCACTTCCGACTCAGTTCAAACTTACGCTCGACATCGAAGGGGCGGCGATCCATGTTCAAAGAACCGTTCAAACCGATCTTGGGCTACCTGCACTCGGGGCCGATTGGCGAAGCGAGTTAAGTGTTGTCGGAACCTACGATTTCCAAGTGACGTTTGTTCTCGATGTGAACCAAGGATTCTATGTCGAGACGAATTCCGAACAGATCAGATTAGATCTCGATATCGATATGCTCGGCCAGGCTACCGGCAAGCTTGGGTTCTTCGAAGTGATCGCGACCGCGTCAGCGCCTGCACCGGGGCAAAGCATGTTTCATGCAGAATACGTCATCGACCTTACAGAACCTAGTGGCGATGACAAGCTGCTCCTTCGCGAGCTTGGTTCTGGGCAATTCATCGATACCAACACCTCAGGTTTGAGTGGCGTCGCGGCGCTGCAATTCACGATCGAAGCGGTCGTCAACGAATGGTTGCCCTCGATTGCGACTGGATTGCGCATCGACTGGAGCTTTGATGGTATCGGTTTTTCCGGCAACAACCCACCTGAGATTACTTACGAAGGGATTCAGCTCAATCTAGGGCGATTGCTCAATGAAGTCTTCTTGCCTTTCTTTGAAACAATTCAAACCGTATTCGTTCCCTTTGAGTCAGTGATCGAGTTTTTGACGGCCCCACTTCCCGTTATCGATGAGTTGGTCGAGCCGGGCACGATACCGCCGAGTATCATCAGTCTGGCTGAGGTGTTCAAGAACTCGTTGCCCGAAGACTCGAACATCCGAGGGACAATCGATGCACTGTTAGAGTTTGTGGATATGGTGAAAACGATCAGCGATATCGTTGGTGCTATCCAATCTGACTCTGTATCGGGGCTTTCATTGCAGTTAGGAGATATCTCGTTTGGTGGTAATGCTAGTCCGCAATTCGATGCGCGATTGAGCGCGTTGGACCCTGCTGTTTTGGGTCAAGCGACTCCAACCAGCGATTTACGAGCTCAGTTTGGTGGCCCGAATGGAGCTCCCAACCTTTCTGCACAGATCGACACATCACCCGGCGCACTGCGTTTGCCGATCCTTGACGATCCACGCAATGCCATCGGCTGGATTCTCGGGATCGGTGAGGCAAATCTGCTGACGTGGGATTTGCCGGATGTTGAGGTTTCTTTTCCTGTAGGCTTCACGGTTCCCGTTTTTCCAGGCATTTTGGCAGGTATTTTCGGTGGTTTGGAGCTCGGAACGGATCTGAAGGTAGGCTTGGATACAGCGGGCTTTTCGGCCTATGCCAAATCGAGAGATCTCGCAGATTTGTTTCATGGCTTCTATGTTAGCGATGCAGATGGAACGGGAGAAGATGTAAACGAACTCTACCTTCGCGGTGAACTGTTCGCGGGAGCTGGGCTCGGGTTCGACGTGTTGGGAGTCGGAGTATCGCTGATTGTCGGTGGTGGAGTTTTTGCAGAGTTCGGTCTTGATCTTCTGGACCACAACAACGATGGCAAAGTGCGAGGTAGCGACCTGTCATCACGCGAAGGCTGCTTTGCGCTGAACGGCGATTTCGGTGTCGCACTCGAAGCCAAAGCCACGGCGGGCATCTTCCGATTGGAGTTGCCTTTGACCGAGGTTGCCTTGATCCAAGGTAGGACTGAGATCGCTTGTCCGTTTTATGTTCCGGAACCTCCAGCGATTCTAGCTGGACTCGATCCCGCGACAGGTACGCTCACGTTGTTCATGGGGCCTGAAGCACATCGACGCGACGTCAAACCAAATGCCGAAGAGGAATCCTTCTTCGTCGCGCAAGCGGACGGCCAACTGACTGTGTATGCGTTTGGTAAATCGCATTCGTTTGACGCAACTCTCGTTCGCAACATCGTCGCAGATGGTGGCACCAAGGATGATCGCATCACTTTGGCCGACAACGTTACCAAACCGACGATCTTGCGAGGTGGCGACGGAGACGATGTCATCCTCGGTGGACGCGCCGCAGACTTTATCGATGGAGGTGGAGGACATGATGAATTACACGGTGATGCGGGGGCGGATATCTTAGTCGGCAGCTTTGGAAACGATTTGCTTTTCGGTGATCTAGGTGATGATCGCTTGTTCGGACAGGAGGGAGACGACACTCTTTACGGTGGAGAAGATAACGATCAAATCGAAACGGGAGACGGCAGAAACACAGCCTACGGCGAAGGAGGAAATGATACGATCATCGGAGGATCCATCTCGGATGTTTTGTACGGTGGCGACGACGATGACACAATCGAGGGAGGGGGTGGCCCCGATGTGATTCACGGCGAAAATGGCATCGATACACTTCGAGGCGAACTGGGTGACGACTTGCTCGATGGCGGTGACGGCAGCGACACTCTGGAAGGTGGTCAAGGGGATGATCGCTTATGGGGACGTGCCGGTGTGGACTTTGTTTACGGCGGCGACGGTCTCGACTACATCAACGGTGGCGAAGCAGCAGACTTCTTGTTTGGCGAGGGAGACTCCGATGAGATCGATGGTGACGTGGGAGATGACGAGATAGAAGGTGGAGCTGGCGATGACTTGATCTTTGGTAGACAAGGAGCAGACATCATCCGGGGTGGCAACGGTCGAGATCGTATCTACGGGGGCACAAGCGGCGATACGATTTCAGGTGGAAACGACAACGACGAAATTTATGGAGAAGAAGGTAACGACACAATTTCAGGTGGTGCCGGCGACGATCTCATCGAAGGTGGGAATGACTCCGATACCATTTATGGATTTGAACAGAACTTGCTTGCGGATTCCTTATTACCAGGAGCAACCGACCGAGATACGCTTCGCGGCGGTCGAGGATTCGATCGAATTGCAGGCGGGCCTGACGACGATTTGATCTTTGGCGAGGAAGATGCAGATATCCTACTTGGCAATGAAGGGGCTGATACCATCGAAGGGAACGATGGTATCGATACGATTTACGGATTCCACTTGGTCACCGTTTGGTCCCCTGTGAGTGGTGGAATAGATATTGGCAATCGTCTATTCGGGAACAAAGGCGACGATGAAATACACGGTGGCCCGGATGCCGACTTTATCCGTGGTCAAGCGGGTAATGACTCAATCTTGGGATATCAAGGAGCGGATGCGGTCTTTGGGGATGATGGAAATGACACGATCGATGGTGGTAGCGGAATAGACACGATCGATGGCGGGGCCGGCGATGACAAGATCGTTGGAGCCGGTGGTAGCGATTTGCTTTACGGTAATCATGGAATGGATATCGTGGAAGGGAACGCGGGGGATGATACGATCAACGGAAATGACCAATCGGATGTTCTTTATGGCGACGATGGGTTCGATGTTATTCGAGGTGGGCGAGGAAACGATACGGTTCGGGGAGGTGCTGATGATGACAGACTTGTCGGCGATCAAGGAAATGATCTTTTGCTCGGCAACGATGGGAACGATACGATCGAGGGAAACGACGGCGACGATGTTGTTTATGGTGGAGCCCATGCTGACTCGGTAGCAGGTGGCCTAGGAAGCGATCGCATTTATGGCGAGCAGGGACCCGACGTTCTCGCCGGTAACGAAGAGGATGATGTCATCGAAGGTGGTGCAGGTGACGATATCATCGCCGGCGATGACGGCGACGATGCACTATACGGAGACAATGGCAACGATGATATCTCGGGTGGTAATGGCAATGACTTTATCGCAGGTGGAGATGGCGTTACGAACTATCTCAAGGGAAATGCAGGCAACGATACGATTGTCGGCTCGGACGAAGGGCGAGAGGATCCGAACTTGAAGGACAGCGTCTTTTTTGGGGATCGTATCGAAGGAGGAGACGGGGATGACTCGATCGATGGCCTCGGTGGTGCTGACATCATCGATGGTGGGCTCGGTAATGATCGGCTCTATGGCGGAGTGCATGGCGATTTGCTCATCGGCGGTCCTAAAGTCATCGTGGCACTGAATCGCGACGACGATGAGATCTATGGTGGTCATGGAAATGATCAGATCGATGCAGGGGACGGCAATGACTCGGGCAATGGTGGCGATGGAATGAACACGGTTGACGCTGGATTCGGAGTTAACACCATTCTCGCGACCGGACCGAATCCTAGTCCAAATATCAACTTGTCGGCAGGCCCCGAGCGACGCGGGCTTTGGGCGGAACTGAGCAACTCGGCTTCCGACAGCGGACTGTCACAAACTGGCGGCTTCGAGCAATCGGTCTTTGCAACGGAAGAGGGAGTGTATGTCGCCTGGGTAGATTGGCGAAATGGGAATACCGAAATCTATGTGGCTTATCATCCGAATGGAATCGGCGATTGGACAGCATTGGTCGGCTTTGGTACAAGCAATTCCGCTTCGGGAGGTGGCATCAGCAATGACCAGAATCAATCGCGTCGGCCAACGTTGTTCAAGACCAAAAACAGCGATTCGCTCATTGTCGCTTGGACGAGTATCGATGAGAACGGAAACAGCAATATCGAAGTAGCTCGTGAAGATACGGACTGGGCTCGCGAAGCGAACCCAGCCCAGACGAATAACGCGGATCATGCCAAATGGGTACCTTTCTCGGACGATAGTGGTATTCTGGCTTGGCTCGACGACACTTCGGGAATTCAACGTGCTGGCATGTCCCAATATGTTTGGGAACCTTTTTGTTTCCGCGGGTTTTTGGCTGGACGTGAAATCACCGGTGTGCCTGCTGGACTGCCGGTCACTCATCTCGATGTTGCCGCCACCGAGTACCGCGTAGCGTTCGTGCTTGCTTACGGTGATTCTTCCGATCATGAGCTGCTGGTAGCAAGTAGTTTTGGTACTGACGTACAAACAGAGTCCACCCTCTGCCCGGCAGTGCCGAATGTAAGCGTGGATGTCCTCACTCCGACTGGATTGCAAACAATCCATACGGAGGCAGATCCGGAAATAGACACCAACAATCCAACGATAGCGATTCAGTATATTCAAGAACGCAGTCAAGGACAGAACGAAAATCGATTGGAAACCGATGTACTGGTTGCATGGGAGCGAAGTGTCGACCGATCGGATCAAGTCGATGGAGTCATGATCAAGATCGAATTGGATGGAACGATCGGTGCAGCACAACAATTGATTCCCGAGACGTTAGCCAGCGGAGTACCTTTGTTGAACTCCGAAACGGTATCACACGCGATCGGTTATGCGGCCAAGCCGGAACTAGCCGCGTCGTACTTTGGGTCCTTCATCGCCTGGATGGACGACGACACTTGGGATGGTAACAGCGACTCCAGTTTGTTTCTGCTCTCCAGGTATCGAAATGAAACTCCGGGACCCTATGTCATGAGCGAATTCGCACAGAACGATGCCAGCGGCCGAGGATTGAGTCGCACGGGTGGTTCGCTCCAATCGCTGTCATTAGCGTTACCTGAAAATGGCTTTGCAAGCACCTACCCTTACGTGGTTTGGACTGAAGCAGGGATGCAAACAGCGGGATCAGGCGACAGTCCGTTGCAGTCGCTTTACTTACGTGTGACGCAACAGGGACTTGCTCTGTTGGATGATTTTTCTACCGGCGGTAAGTTTCGACGACAAGGATTGAATGCGATAGCGAATGACATCAATCTCTTTGGAGAGGTAGATGGAAGAGTCGTCATGATCGATGGCCGCCCCTTGGAAGGGCAGTCGATCGAGTTCATAAGTCCGCTTGGGGCAACGGTAAAAGCGAGCCCCGACGGTACCATCCTTTACAACCCACGCGGAGTCCCAGGCTTACTCGCTCTCAAACGCGGTGAGCAACGAACAGAATCTTTCGTTTATCAAGTCGATAACTTCATCCACCAAGCCGAAGCCATAGTGAGCTTCACGGTAATCGGTCGCAATCGATGGCATAACGTGCTCAATCCGTTCGATGTTACCAACGATGGCCGAACCGATCCTCTCGATGTGCTTCGTATCGTCAATGACCTGAATTCGAATGGTACGCGAGAGCTATCCCAAGAGGATGACGAGACAACCCCACCAGCGTACTTCGACGTGGATGATGACGGAACGGTATCGCCATTGGATGTGTTGCGGCTAGTCAATCGAATCAATGGCGTGGGAAATGGGGAAGGAGAGAACGATAGTCCAATGGAAATGGAGAGCAGATCACTAGCATCGCCCGTCGGGCAGCGATCGGAACGCACCCGAACCGACGCAATCGATGCAGTTTTAGCCGCCGCTAGCTTCCAATCTCTTTGGGAAGAAATCGCGAAACGAAGGGAGGCGAAGTTAGGAATTAGGAATTAGGAATTAGGAATTGGGAATTGGGAATACTTCCACGCGGTTGGCTTGTTAAACTGGTTTACCGTGAATTTATTCACCTTCATTGCAACAGCCTAACCAGTTCAGCGGCCTACATGAATGCACTCGAGACACGAGCGACCTTGCTGATCCGCCTGCGCGATGCCAGCGATCAAGATGCATGGCGTTTGTTTGCCTCGGTTTACACTCCATTGGTTTATCGATACGCGATCAAGAACGGGCTACAAGATTCCGATGCCGCTGACGTCGCACAAGAAACGATGTGCAACGTCGTACGAGTGATTCGCGACTTCGACTACGATCCCCATCGCGGGTCCTTCCGCGGTTGGCTTTTGACCTTGGTTAGGAACTCCTTGCGAAAACGATACCATCAATCAAAGCATCAAGCGATCGGGTCAGGCGATACCGACGTGCAAATCATGTTGCAACAAAGCCCCGATCCGAATGCTCATTCCGATAGCGATTGGGAACGCGAGTACGAATTATGGCTTTTTCATAAAGTTGCTCGGTGGGTCCAAGGCGAATTCCAAAGCAAAACGTGGGATGCTTTTTGGAAAACAACCGTCGACGGTCAAGAGATCGCTGCCGTAGCCAAAGAGTTGAGTATGAGTCCTGGGGCCATCTATATCGCTAGATCGAGGGTCCTTGCAAGAATTCGATACGAGATCCAGAAGATCGAATCATGGGAGCCGATCTGAAATGCCAAGCTACACAACTGACGAACTGAAGGCGCTTCTAGCCGGACAGCTATCGCCGGAACGAGAGTCCGAGATCGCTCTCAACATTGAGCTCGACTCGACGTTGAGAAATCGGCTTGAGTTACTTTCGGGTTCTGGAATTTGGTCCATTGGAAGTGCTCCTGTCCCGACGGAGCCCTCCTCTCCGAAGCTAGCTAGCGTCATCGAACGAGTGGTATCCGAGTCTCGCATCGAACGTGTCTCAGGCTCCGGATCGACTGGCGAAACAGTTTCCACCGTTGACATGGAACACTGCGAACCACTGTTGGTGCCAGGCATTCGAATTGTCCGTGAGATTGGTCGTGGAGGCATGGGTGTTGTCTATGAAGGATGGGACGAACTTGTTGGGAGGAAAGTGGCTATCAAACGATTGCTTCCGATTCGATCCTCGAACAGCAATGCCAAGGATCGAATGCTGCAAGAAGCTCGAGCTGCGGGTGCACTATTGCATCCCAATATCGTCAGCATCTACGGTGTTCAATTGCAAGAAGACATGCCTATTTTGGTTCAACAGTTTGTCGAAGGGGAAACGCTTCAATCGCGGATCGATTCCCAACATTATCTGTCTTGGCAAGAATGCGTTGATGTCGCGAAGCAGATTGCTTTAGGCTTGGGAGCGGCCCACGCTGCCGGAATTATTCATCGCGATTTGAAACCAGACAATATTCTGATTGAAGACAAAACCAACATCGTTCGAATCGCAGACTTTGGGATCGCCAAGCATAGTAGGTCCTCGGGCTTGACCGTCAACGATCATGTCGCTGGCACGCCTGCCTACATGTCACCTGAACAAACGGAAGGCGAAGCGCTCGATGCTCGTTCCGATCTCTTCAGCCTGGGCTCCGTGTTGGTGGCGGCCGCGACCGGACTGCCACCATTCGGATTAGATGACCCCTTTGTGGTGATGGATCGAATTCGAAATCAATCCGCGACCAACCTTAAATCTTTAAGACCCGACTATCCTGACTGGTTATCAGGAGTCATCGATCGATTGTTGTCGAAAGACCGCCAACACAGAATCGCCAACGCCGAAGCACTCTTGACGGCAATCTCGCATCAAGCCGATTCACAGAATGGGACTCCTGTATCGAGTTCATATCGAAGATTACTTTTGGGCGTAGCGTTATGTGCTTTAGCCATGCTACCGGTACTTGCTTGGTGGAATTCATCTGTGTCAAAGACATCGCAGCCTGGGAATGGCCAAACGATGATGGCAGAAGTTGTGACTCCACCGTTTATTCCATCGAAACCCGTTTGGATTCGTCGCAACAACGCCGAATTTGATTCCCTGGCGAGTGCTGTCGAATCGGCAATCGATGGAGACACCATCGAGATTGGTGAAGACCTGGAATGTGTTCCAATAACAATTCAATCAAAACATCTGACACTGAAAGGAAGTGCGTCGCATCGGCCTTTGCTTAAATCTGCCGAATCAAACAATACAGAAAGTTCGTCGGACGCCTACTTTCTTCGAGCCGAATCAGACCTCACTCTGGATGGGATCGATATCGATTGGCAGACGACTGCGCAGTCGCCTTTGTTTAACGGAGAAAAAGTACTGAACGCGGTGGTTGGTTCAGCGCCCGGTACGCGCATGATAATTCGAGATTGCAAAATTCATCGCAGCCCAGGGGGAGTCTGTGTAGCTGTCGGCGGAAATCTTGAGGCAAAGAATTCGACGTTCAGTGGAGCGAGCGTTGCGTTGGCATGGCTTGGACATCATTCGCAAGCCGAAATGGAGAATTGCGAACTTGCAGGTCGAATCGGAGTCGCGATCATGTATCCATTGGCGAACGTTGTCACTTACAAAAAATCCCAGCTCAACATCAAACACAGTATTATTCGAGCTGTAGACGCAGTGAGCCCTATGCTTTCTCGTCAAATAGACGTACCTGTGGCATTGCGAATTCAAGATTCGATTCTCGATTCAAAACACACCGTCTCGTTGATTTCACTTTCCAACGTATTTCGCGAAAAACTCGAGTCTCTGCCGGTAGTAATCCTAAAGTCTAGCATAGAATGGCACGAATCTCGCTGCGTCTACGATGTGAATTGCGAGCACTTGATCACACGTCGAATCAAAAACGTCGAACGCCGATATAGCACCAATGTATCCAATCTCAAGCAGTGGCAAAACCAAGTGCACGGCGAGGCAGAGAAAGACTCGTCCTCGATCAGTGTCCATCTCACGCGACGCCCCGATGAGCCCAGCTCCATCGGCCAACCACTCTATCACATGGTGCCTACAACCGAGCAACCACTACCACCATGGGCACGTGAGGCAGGCCCCATGATCACTAATCGCTCCGAGTTGTGACAGAACCACGTCGCAATTACTTCCAGAACTCCCACCACTTCTTTTCCGGTTCGACGACCTCGTGCATAGTGAATTTTTCTGGCGGAATTACCTTCATCGGTTGCGTCGCATTGTTCGGTGCGGACACTCGTTTGGGAGGTGGTTTTCCTGGATCGGTATCGGATGCATACTCTATACGAACCGACACGGATCCAATTTGAAGCGCGTCACCGGGAACCAACGAGTGAATTCCTTTAATTCGCTCGCCGTTGACATACGTGCCATTCAACGAACCGAGGTCCCGAATTTGGACACCTTCATCGGGCCCTAACAATAGCTGGCAATGCGATCGACTGATCGAGTCCTCATCAATACAAATTTGCAAATCTGGGTTTCTTCCGACGGTGCATGGTAGGCTGAGATTCCAGCCTTGCGGACCAATACCTGCGATCGGATTGTCTGGAACGAGTCTGTAATACATGAGATTGACCGAAGCGTATCGGACCACCTTTGGAAAAGAAGAAGAGCAATGCCCATGGCTGTGCACTGTCATGTTAATCCACTTCGCGAACGCGTTGTGCTGGCATTAGCATTTTCCCCTTGAAAAATGGGGTGGCAAAGTAGGCACATGAGGTTGTCCAGGCAGAATCTAATCATTATTCAGATTCCTATGAGGGCAGTGGCCTACAAAAACCGATCGAAGACGTATTGTGGTCGTTGCTTCCTTCGCCGAATGCTATCGTGCAAATCATGACATTACCAAAGCCGATGATGGATCGTCGTTCCTGGATTCTTGGCAGTATCACTGCTGGATTGGTCTTTGGAAATGTCCACAATCGTTCGTTCGCGACAACCAAAAAACCTAGCTCGATGTTTCGAGTGCGGACAGTCGTCAAACTGAATGGGGAGATTCGTCTCAAGAGTCAAATCAACGATGCCAAGACAAACAAGGGCACTGCGATTACAGCCAAAACAGCCCCTATTCAAGCCAGTACGTTAGTGGACGTCGAGGAGCATATCCAAATCGGTATGTCGCTAGCCGAATGCAAATCGTACGTGCATGTTCTCGAAGCAGAGTCAGAAGTGCAAGTAGATCGCACGATCACCAAGACAAAATTGCGAGAATCGTGCCGCGATATCGTAAAGATGGGTAACGATCGTGAGATGATGACGGCATGTTTGGACAATCCGCTTTTTGCTTCGGAGAGAGAATTGATTGACATTCCAATCAACTCCATGTTCCTTGACAGCCTCTTGACCAAAAAAGAAGTCCGAGTCAACGATAGCTGGAAAGTGGATAATGATTCTACATGCTACCTTTTGGGAGTCGAAGCGGTTCTCGATGGTGGATTGAGTGTTTATCTTGTCAAGAACGACGACAAGAGTGCCCAGCTCGAAGTGAAAGGAACCGTTGCTGCTTCGGTTCAAAACGTCGCGACAACAATCACGGTGGATGGAAAAGCACAAGTGGATCTCGGTTCGGGTTGCGTCACTTGGTTTGCAGCGAATATCGAGGAGACTCGCGATATCTCTGAACGTTCACCAGGCTTCAAGGTGATGGCTCAAGTTCAAATGCGTCGTGCTAGAATCGAAGAGATTTCTAGCGGCCTCACTCTTCAATCGATTGCTTCCCGAACACCGACAATTGAAGCGGCTTCGCTCCAGCAATTCCAATCGGATCTGGGCTTTTTCCGCTTCTTGGCAAGCCGCAAATGGATGACCTATCGCGACAGTGGGGAAGAAGCGACGTACCGATACATTGTTGACAATCATCGTGTTGCACAATGCAACGTAACCAACATGATTGACTACGAATCAGGTCGACAACTGAGCATGGATGGATTTGTCGCTGACGTGAAAACGTCGCTCGGAACCAGTCTCGTAGAGATCTTAGAATCTTCCGAACGGGTGACGTCCAGTGGTATGCGCGCGCTGCGCGTAGCATCACGCGGTTCAGCCCAAGGGGTAGATATCGTATGGATACACTATCACATCTCGAACGATGATGGGCGACGCGCCATCGCCGTCTTCATGCTCAATGCAGATCAGCTACAAGAGTTTGCGGCAGAGGACGCACAGATCATCAGCACCTTTGAACTTATCAATTGGCCGACCAAATTGGATAGCAAGTCCGTGGAAGCAGCCTCAGCAACCACCACACCTGAGTCGAAACCCGAAGGTGCCGCTGTTTCGACTTCGAAATCCGACGCGACTCGCCCACGATTATCCCGTTAATCGTACGAAAATCGAATTCAATCATTTCGCACGCAATGACTGCAATAACGGTGCCCGCATGGCGAGCCATGCAGACAACCAACTCGTTAGCGTGCCGAGAACCACAATAAGCAGCAACATCAACAGCGGATTCACGATCCCGCCAAAGGGTTGACCGCTCATCAACGCAGGAATGGTTGCGAGCGCTGCCGCCATGGTCCCAATCAACATTCCTCGCATCAGTTGCCAACCATTTTCTAAAGAGAGCAACCAGGTAAGGCGACCTTTCGTAAAACCGATCGCCCTCATGGCTGCAAGCTCGGAACTGCGTTCCATTGCTCCGCGTAGTTGAGCAACGCCGAGCCCTATCGTTCCTAACAGAAGTCCGAGCGCTCCAAGCAATTGAAATGCGGAAAGGTACGTGTTCTGCACGGCCAACAATTGCGACAGCACGCTATCACTGCGAACCAAACTCAGCCCAGGGACTTCCCAACCGTCCTCCAGTGCCGCTTTGATCTCATCCGATTTCGCTCGCAGCGACGCTGGGACTTGGACCAAGAAACTCCTATAACCCGTGATGGCTGGAAAGACTTGCTCAAAATTCGATTCTCCAATCAACAGGCTTCCTTGCAGAATAGTGTTCTGCAAAACACCCACCGTTCGAAAGTGAATCTTCTTGCCATCGAACTCATAGGCAAATCGCTCGCCTACGTAGCCACCCAGATGCAATGCCCATAAGGCAGTATTCTGGTCAATGACGACGGGAAGTGGAGCCCCGGCTTCTCCGGTCGCCGATTCTTCGAGTGATTGCCAGGGAGAATCACTCGACTTCGCTGTTTGAAACCATGCGAATCGGGATTTGCCCTTTTCATCGATATCGATCGATGAGATTCTGGGTGAGACGCCGAGAATCTGTGGCTCGCTCGCTTGGTACAGATTGTTGCAACTCGCATCATCCCCTCCACGCATACGCATCGAAACGATTTCGATGTCGCCTATCTCTTCCGATCGAGCGCCAAGAGCCTCTTTGCGTACAACAGGACTTCCAATCTCAGAGTGAATGGGACTCGAGCTTTTGCCTAGGAACTGAAAACCGCCTAGGCCTGGTTCTGTCGGTGTCGCTTGGAATAAACTCATCGACAAAATAAGAAACGATGCGATCGATACCAGGGCGATCGCGAGAATACTGCGAGTGGGTGATCGCTTGGCATTGCTCCGAGCCAAATCCACACCCGACGGAATGGCTGACCAACTACTTTTGCCTGTCTTTAATTTTTGCCAAACATAGGATAGCCCGAACATCATGAACAACATGCCCCCGCCGACAAATGCACCCGCTTGTGCTTGCCCTTGCAATCCGCTGCCCATCGCGAGCGTTCCCACTCCAGCGACGGCACAAACAACTCCGACCCAACGCAACCAACTCGAAGGTCTTTGATGGAACTGTAGTTCCTCGATGCGTCCTTTGAGCAACGAGGCGATAGGGCTATGGTTGAGTTTGCGAGTCGCGACTAAGATGGCTCCGATGGCCGCTATCCAGGTTAAACCCCATCCCATCACAAGACTCAGCGGTCGCAAATAGTAATCTAAGAACGATACCGAGATAGCTCCTACCCACCATGTCTTGAGCAAAGCAATCATCGCATAGGCATAACCGATACCTAAAACAATTCCGACCGAAGCTCCTATTGCGGCCAGAACGGTACCCTCCATCAACAACAATCGTCTCACCGATTTCCGCGTCCAACCTGTTGCTACCAAAAGTCCCCAATGGTCCGCTCGCTTTTCAATCGAAAGCCGAAAGAGAAGCACCACCAACAAAAGCCCGGCTGCGATCAAGAAGAAACTAAGTGATAGAAACAACGCATCAAAGGGAGTGGTACCACTCGACCGTTGGATCTGTTGCACACGCAATGGGATATCTCGCCAACCGATACTGCCCCAATCCGACTTCACCACATCGAGCAATTCACTTGCGACCCGTTTGCGGCCAGATGCGTCGGCTTCTTCATAACGAATCCCAGTCACATTACCAAATCGAGAGCCGAACAGTGAAACGCCAAAGTCGTAGTCGATGAAGAGTTTCGGAGTCAACCCTTGCAAACTCCAATAATCGTCATCTTGCTTTTCGATTTTTCGTTTCAAGGGAAACGGGGTATCCCAATCGTCTATCGAATCCTTGTCGGTGATTCCAGGCACCGTGGGAGTCCAGTTCGGATCGTTGAACGGAGTTGGAGATACCTCGAACGCGTTGGGCTTCGTCGGTGTCGTCAATGGAGCGATGGCCACAACCTTCACGGAGAAGCTTTTCTCGACATTGGTGCCTTCGACTGTTTCAGGCAAAAAGTAGTCGATCTTTAACTGATCTCCGACTTGAATTTGAAGCTCGTTCGCCAACCATTGATTGACGACACACCAATCCATTTGCGTTGGCTCAGTATCGATTGTTTGATGGACAGGAGCATTATTCAGCATGCCAGAAAGCGTTTTCCA
The DNA here is from genome assembly GCA_903858115.1 of uncultured Pirellula sp. Classification (GTDB taxonomy): domain Bacteria; phylum Planctomycetota; class Planctomycetia; order Pirellulales; family Pirellulaceae; genus JBKCUI01. The sequence goes on from CAIOHR010000080.1 coordinate 38,708, forward strand.
GCGGACCGCACTAATCGTCGAATAGGGAACGCTCGATCGATTGGAAACTGGCGATGCACGATTGTTCGCTTCGCGTTCGATGCCATTGGCCAAATACGTGAGAATCGGCGACGGATTCAGTTCTTTGGTGGAATCCAACATCGGTTTGACGATCGCATCCTGCAACATCATTTGATCGGTCGTCACGATACTGTAATCGAGGATCGTCGGACCATCCGCGGGGAAACGCTTGGCAACATGTTTGACTTCCAATCCCAAGTCGGCCAGGGATGGCTTTAGTTTTTGCAGCAACGAGCCGCTCTGACCTTTGGCAAAGATTGCGTTGACTTTTTCTCCGATCTTGATTTCGGATTGCAATGTAGATCGATCCACGAAAGCATTCCAAGCTGGGCGTTGATCGCTGCGGAGGGAGAACCGAGCTAGACTTTCATCGGGAAGAACATCGATCACTTCCCATCTCGGAAGTGCAAACGTATCGATATCGCGTTTGCCAAGTGCACTATCCGCGGGGACCACCGACTGTACTGGAATATACAAATTGATTTTGTCGCCAACCTTCGCGTGCAACACGGTTGCGAGCGATTGATTCAGTACAACTTGTTCGCCTACTGGTAGTTTCTGAGGACGAATGGAACCGAGTTGCCAAAACGTATCTTCCACACCGAACAAGGACATCTCATTGGCGCGATGGACCACTTGTTTGTCATCGACACGCAACTCCTGCTTAGCAGTTACCTGTTGCACGAAGACGACTTCATGAAGTTCGACAGCCTTATCTTTGCGGTCGACGATGGACGGAGAGAACCACCGTGGGGCTAACAGCACGTGATCGATGGCACCGATTCGATCCACAGCGATATGGCGCAACGAACCCCGGACACTATCGCCGACGATCAACGCTCCGATGATGACTGCGCCTGCGACACTGACGCCTGCGATGACGGGTAATAGCACATGGCGATAATGAAGGATCGTTCGAATGACTAAAGAGAACATGCGTCCACCGATCGAGAGTTAATTGCCATTCATCGAAGCAGTTGCGGGATCAAAAAATCTTGAAAGATCGTCCTGAGATGAATCGAGCCAAACGACTCTTCTCCAGAATACAACCGAAGATGATACGTTCTTAGTCGAGTCTTCGGGGTTATGGACCGGCAAACCTAATTGTTTGGAGCGCGTGCTTACGACAATAAGATTTTCAACACGTCGATACTCTCGTTCCAACAAATCCAGCGTCTTCGGTAGAGTATCGACTTCAGCCCCATGCGCTATACCGAGTCGATCTAGGAGTGCTGTGTTCTGGCCGCGTGTTTGGATGCGAAGAGCGAGGGTAGGATCGTGATCTGCAATGGCAACAGTAAGAACAGCGTAGTTGGAAGTAGCAACACTTTGTGCGATCGAGGCAACGAACTCAACGGCTAAATCCTCTGCGCGACAATACGCTTCGAACGCATCCTTCTTTGACGTAGATGGTGAATGCAGATCGAGAACAATGACCAACTCACGACTGTCCGTGCGTTGAAACTGCTTCACCATCAAATCATTCATTCGGGCGGAAGAACGCCAATGTATCCAACGCGGACTATCACCAGGATGATAGGCACGAAGTCCGAAAAACTCGCCTTCGTCTGAAATAGAACGAGATTTGCGATGCTTGAAGCCCGTGATTTTTCCATCAAACAATTCCACCCAACCCGGTAATAGTTTGCCCATCGCCGGTTGGACGGTAAAGCTTCCAACCGATTTGATGGGTAGGATTCCTCGCATCAGGCCGAGTGGAAAGCGTGACGTAATCTCCGATCCTAAGAAATCGTAATTTCCTCGCTGTTGAACGTTACAACGATACCGCTGCGTCCGACAGGAGCCTGCAGGAACCGAGGAAAACAATAATCCAATGGACTGCGAAACCTGTTTGGAAACGGGGCGAAACGGCGTATGAATGATACGATCTTGCGCCAACACCAACCATGCGCCGAGCCATCGTTTCGGATTGGTAACCGTTAACTCAATCTCGAAATCTTTCCTAGCTTGGATCGATCGTGGCAATTTTCGATAAAGAGTCAATCCATACAGACTCTTGGAACACACTCGCCATTGAATGAGGAGCAATGCCAGTAACGTACCTGCTAAGATGACCAACAAATTGACATCGCGCAGCACCGCCCCAAGAACAACAAACGCGACCATGAAAGCGAATTGCCAACCCTCGCGTGTAAGACGCGTGGTTACTGGTGTAGCCGCCCGTTTGGCAGATCGAAGCAATCGCCATGGTGAGAACGACCACGAGAGATTGCGTTTGGGCTTTGTCGGCAACGTCTCATTCGTCATCGTCGGAGATGGAATTGGCATCGAAGCCCCTTCGATTTCGTGGTCGCGATCAAACAGGTACATCGACGTTGCGAAGACATCGCTCGATTATCGACTCCGCGGTAGACCGTTCGCTACCAGCAGTAAAGCCTCGCGGCATGATTCGGTGAGCCAGTACGGAAATTGCTAACGACTTCACATCGTCCGGCACAACAAATGCGCGGCCATGGAGAAATGCTTGGGCTTGAGCAGCGCGATAAAAAGAAAGCGCACCTCGGGTACTCACACCAACCTGAATTTCGCTGCTCCTCCGAGTATCATCGACTATATCTTGTAAGTAGTTCAGGATCGATTCTTCTACATCAATGGAACGAACCGACTGTTGCATCGAAAGAACTTCCCCTACAGCCACTACGGACTGAAGGGTCTCGACGGGTTCACCAGCTTGGTGAGATCGAAATATGTTCCGTTCCGCCTCACGTCCAGGATATCCAACATCGATTCGCATGATGAAACGATCGAGCTGACTTTCGGGCAGAACGTAAGTCCCCTCGAACTCGAACGGGTTTTGTGTCGCAATGACCATAAATGGATTAGGTAACGAATAGGTTTTTCCATCCACGCTCGCTTGACGCTCGCTCATCGCCTCCAACAATGCGCTTTGCGTTCGCGGGGGAGCACGGTTGATTTCGTCCCCCAGGACAATATTTGCAAAGATTGGCCCCTGATTAAACTTGAACTCACCATCATGGTAGATACTGCTACCAATAATATCCGAAGGAAGCAAATCTGGTGTAAATTGTACCCGCGAAAATTTTCCATCGATACTTTTCGCGATCGCCTTGGCAAGTAACGTTTTGCCCACGCCAGGGACGTCCTCAAGCAACAAGTGCTCCCCTGCGAGCAAAGCAATCAAAATTCGGCGGACCACCTCTTTTTTCCCGAGTACTACCGACTCAATATTTTTTTCTAGACGAACTAGGACCGGGCTTATCTCGTTGACCATGCGGAGATTTTCGGTTGAAGCTAAAGGAAAGGGAAGTCAAAACGCAATGCTGTGCTATTACAACGCAGTGCTGTGCTATTACGATGTGGTGTACCGAATTCGAATCCTGGTGCAAATCGCCTAATTTTGCACCTAAAATCGCTTCGGTCGTACCTGCCGAGCCATTAAAGCTTTAGGCAATCGCCAGGATTGTAGTGGATATCTATTCCATGCGAAGGAGTAACCGACAGGTTACTTCACTTTGCAACCTAGAACGGAGGGGCCATTCGGATACCTTGTTCGTCTGCGAGCACGAGTCTCTTGACCACGCCAATGCTCGTCTGCAGCCCACTCATTGTTCGCCTTGCGGGCATATCAATCTCCAATGCATGCGATTGCTAAGACGGTGTCGTAGCGAGTTGCAAGCTGAATTTGTTCTGCGTCGACTCATTCTTTTGGTTGAGGGTTGGAGAGTAGTCGCAGACGCTCACCGACTTTCCGTCACTTCGAAACTCCAATAGTCGCAGCCATCCATCGCCTCCATTCGGACGCATTTGAAAATTGACAAGTATCTGATGGACGTTACGATCGGTCGGAGTCTGCGAGATCAATCGTCCTAGCCCATCACCGAGTACATGTCCATTGAGAGTCATGATGAAATTATTGTGTTTGGCAACTAAACCCGTCCAAAGTTCTTCACCGTCGCTCACATCGTTGTCTGTACTTTTGGCAATCGCATAGTTGTGAGGATTCCAGTTCTGTTTCGTTCCATGAGCATGCCAGTCGTATCGCGAGTCGTCGTAGTAAATATAGGCATGAGTCGTAAGAATGATTGCTCGATTTTTGTGTTGACCAACGACATCATTTGCCCATCGTAGCACGTCTTTTCGAGGACCAAATTCGAGACAAAGCGAAAGGAAATTCCTACCACCTGCTGAAAAAAGATGGAAACTGTTTTCGAGGCGGCTGGGTTCCCGGTCATACACGCCCCCAAAGGTCGGCAAGTCTCGGAATTTGGCCACTGGAAACGCAGCGCTCAAACCGCAATTTCTGTCCTTGCAAGAGCCTTTCTCACTGTAATCGTGGTTGCCTGGAACCATGAAGTACGGGACGATGCCATCCAGTTGATTCATCGCCTTGATGGCATTGTCCCACTCCGGTGCAGAGTTGTGATTCGTGACATCGCCTAGATGGAGCACACATGCGATGTTGCGATCTTTTTTGTTTTCTGCAATCCATCGCGTTTGTGCCATGTACTGCTCAGGGAACTTCTCGCTGTAGTTTTGAGTGTCTGGCAACACAGCAATGGTGAAGGAATCTTTCGCGGGCTTGTCGGGTTCGCCATTTACAAGCACACCATCGGCATAAGGATCAGTCTTCTTCTGACCGAAGCAATGCGACGAAAGGAGTGAAGTAATGGCACCAGCCGTTGCAGACTGGAGTAAAGTACGACGAGTCAAGTGTTCCATGTTTTTTTCCTGGTCAAGATCGTATAGCTTGGCCACATTGTAGTTTATACGCTCCCTCAAAACCGAAGTTCGCGGTGCGGCTTTCTGATCCACTTCTCGTTTCTCAGTTGGCCGAAGGTCTCGCTACGTTTGCCCAATGTCCGCGGGGGTCTCGCCCGCGGACTTGGACCCCCTTTAAATTCCAGTCTAAGGCAGCATGAACTTCGGCTGCACAATATCGCAACGTCAACGCGCATCGACGTCGGTTGGAACGGTTTACTTCAGATCCATGAAGCAGCAAATCGGCATGCATGGATGCCCAGCCTGCGGGAAGTGGATTCCAAACAACTTGGCCAAATTGCTCCGGATTTTCAATCGTTTGATTCAGAACGTTGTGGTCGTCGGAACTGCTCGGGCGATAGGTCATGTGTCCATGATGATGACTACCCGAGATGAACTTCATACATGCGTTCTCTTCATCAGCGTCATCGATCGCGAGCCAGACCGTAATTGCCTTGGACGGCGACAATGGCCAATAGCTTGCGTCTTGGTGCCAGGCAACTGACTTTCCATCTCCCGGCATCTTGCAAAAAAAGTGAGATCCCCAACCAATGACATTGTCCCCCAACAGATCGCTGACGAAGTCCACGATCCGTGGGTTGGTTAGGATATCATGCACCGGACCGTACTTCATGTGAGCAGAACTGATGGAATAACTGTCTCCACCTGCTTGTACCGTGCGGGCCAAAAGATCGTCGAAATAGGTGCGGATCGAAGCAATCTCTGCTGGAGAATAAATCTGCAACGGTGCAACATACCCCCGGTCATTGAAGCCATCGATCTGTTCCGTGGTCAGAACCTTCGGGGATGCGTTTACGGTTGGATAGAAATGCAAGTCTCGATCGAGAGACTGTAGTTCTTGTTCGGTTGGAACGATGGAAAATGACTTCATGGCGGTTACCTTCGAGAAGATTGGCGGGTTGAAAAGTCGGAGGGTTTATACGATGAGTACTTTGACGGAAACCGCAGTTTACTCGATTGCGAGTCAAGCTTGTACTTCGTATAGCTTCAATACCAAAATGAGACGAGCAATAGTACTAGAATGATTGTCCCGCAGATCGACTTGAGCAACGTTCCCAAAAGCTTGCCAAATAGAGCACCCCAACCTATTTTTATTGCGAGTTCCCACTCTTTTCCATCCCATCGCTCGCCAGCGACCGCTCCCACAAATGCTCCTAAGCCACCGAAGAGTACGGCGGCGATCAAGCTACCGACGATGGGTACTGGTACACCGACAAAAATGCCGACGATCGCACCAACTACGGAACCGGCGAGAGCTAAAGCGCTTCCTTTGCGGGACCCACCTAGTTGATTGACTCCAGCGGCTCCAGCGACGAACTCGACGACTTCCCCTAACGTAGCCAGGCCCAGAGCGAGAAGCACCGTCGTGCTAGAAACGTCAAAGTATGTTGCCTCGGGCGTGAAGTATGCGGTCATTGCAGCGATTCCTAGGAGTCCCCAGTTCCCAGGCAGCCCCAGCAGTGTAAGGACCCAAGAAATGGCTGCCAACAATGAAAGAGATATCGGGATGAGCGGTGTCAGCCAGCTAAAGTAGTCGCTTATCTGCATAGAATAAACTTTGGAATGCTTTTTGAGCCAGTGGTTCGGTCGTGATCGGATGCCATCATTTGTATGAAAATTCGAACAAATTCGAAACATCTTGGTTTAGCGTTTTGTGCAGTGAGAACAAATTAGGTAACATGATTGGAGTTCCAACGCAATCCTCGGCGTGCAGCGCCAGCGAATGCACCGCACTCGCTCGCGCTTCGTGCTTAGGATCATCATGGCACGAGGTTATGGGGTTTTAACTCAAACCGGGAGTAGTCAGGATGGGCGAGAGCTCTTCGTTAGATTGTAGTGTATTGGTATTGAACCGATTCTACATGGCGGTTCGCGTTGTCGACGTACGCAGAGCGATGATTCTGTTGTATCGAAGTTGCGCAGAGGTCATCACCATAGAAGACAGCCAATACCAAAATTATGATTTTGAAGCTTGGTGTGAGCTTTCCGAATTACAGGCCATGGAAAAGCAGTCTGGCGAAGACTATCTAAGGACTCCCAATCGCGAGTTGTTGGTCCCGAGGATTGTAAGGCTGGTGCTATACGATCGAATTCCAAAGTCCACGGTGCGGTTCAATCGTAAAACACTTTTCGCACGCGATGGATATCATTGTCAATATTGCGGTCAAACGAGACCCATGAGCCAACTCAGCTTGGACCATGTGATTCCGAGATCTCAAGGTGGGAAAACCACTTGGGAGAATGTTGTTTGCTCGTGTTTGAATTGCAACAGCAGAAAAGGTGGCCGCACGCCCTTGCAGGCCAACATGAAGTTGCTTTCGACACCTGCGAGGCCACATTCCAATCCAGGAATTGCCGTTACGCTCAAGGATCCACGCTACGAGTCGTGGAAAACGTTCTTGACCAGCAACGCAGCCAGCTAAGCCTAGCCCCGACTTCATTCGCAGCAGCATTATGCTAAACTGTGTTGGCGGAATGGTTCAATACTTGTAAGAAACAGCCGAGAGAGTGCCGTATGAGTTCGGGAGATGGAGCCTCGACTTCCTTTGAGACAATGCGTGGACGCAACTATCCAACCATTCGTCAATTCACCGTTTTCCTAGAAAATCGCGTCGGCCAATTGCTTGAGGTCGTGAGGCGATTTGAGGGCACCGGCATTCGTATTGTCGCCCTTTCGATTAACGATTCAGCGGAGTGCGCGTTTGTACGGTTTCTCGTGAGTCATCCAGAGCGAGGTCGTGAAATTTTGGAACGTGCAGGACTTGCAATTATTGAAACCGATTTGATCGGCGTTGAGTTGCCCGAGGGGGGGCAGCCTTTACTTCAGATCTGTGCAGCCTTGTTGCAAGCGGAAATAAACATCATTCAGGCTTATCCGTTGCTTTTCCGACCTCACGGTGAACCGGCCGTCGCCATTATGGTCGACAACACCGAGAACGCGCTCGATACGCTCGCCCGAAAGGGATTCACGATGATCACCGAAGGGGATTTGCTGGACAGCATGGGCGATTAAAGCGATGGATCCACCGTTAACTCAGAGTTTATCTCCGATGGAATTTCCGATTCGTAGTAGAGCTCAGCATTGGGATCCGAAACGGTCCCGTTACCGTCCAAGCCTGACTCATGTGGGTTGGCCCCTAAAAGATTAGGATCGCTGAAAGGTGAGCCGACTCGGCCTCGCTTCATATCTACCCGCGGAGTGCTAGATCCGAACGCAACATAGTCATCCAAGTAGGGTTGGCGACAAATGGTGCAGCCTGGTGCCGTAACGATACCCGCGACCAGCAGTATTGGCCCAACGAAGCGAAATTTGTTTTGGAGGGTTCCAGGGCTGTTCATGAATGTTTCCAATTGACTTGCGCGACAGCGGTTAGCGTAATTCGTATCACCAGCAGCACATTTCTTCTCATCGGCACTACTGGTTGCGGTATTTAGGGAAACTTTGCCGATCGCAGAGACTCTGCCGATTTTTCTTTCTGTGATAGATGTTCAGAAATAGTCTCTCGCTTGCCGAACAACTAACAGAGTACGTTGCCATGATAGATTGAATTGCTAGCGTTCGAATCAAAGAATTCATGAGAGAACCGATACGAGTAATAGAGCCGCAGGCAGTAAAAGAATCGCTTCGGGTGTGCAAGACAGCCAAGCCTATCTGGATTGCTGTTGTTGCTACCCTGCTCTGGGGAATCAACGGGCTGAAAGTCCAAAGCGTTGTTCACGAATTGATCGTAACCATTGCCATATCGCAGCACCGAATTGATTCACTGCTAGCACTGGAGGGGAAATGCATTCCCAACACCAAAACGCATCTCGTTCGGTGTTCAACGAGTTCGCAAAGCGTATTGGACTCTGAACTACGAACGGTACAAGTGCGGTTGAGGTCTACAAGCCGAAGAGAGCTGAATCGAATAGAACAGGCCTTGGAGATTGCAACCCAGCCGACGTTTCTATCCCAGGAGTATGAAAACATCGCCAAAGAGCTACGTCTTGCCAATTGGATGCATGAGTCGTGGGCCCATACAGTCAAAGTTCTGCGCGCCGATCATGACCGAGAGTTGGCCCGACAGGATGTCTCAACAGACAAACCGGTCTATCGACTTGTGGGGTTCAAAAACCCTCAACCTGAGGGGCCTCCCGAGTTGGAAAAAGAAATGGCAACATACAGCACTCGCATCCGTGAGCTTGAGCAATCGTTGGAAAAAGCTAAGTCGAAATCGAAAGGCTTTCTGTCGTTCACGGGCAGTAAAAGACAATATCCAGTTGTAAGTGCTTTGGGTTGGTGGAGGCTTTCGGTTCTGTCACTCATGGCATTCGCTTGCTGGTTCTCTGCTTCAATTCTGCTGAAGCGAGAATCTACTCTCTCCATATCGCCTATTTCATGGAGCGCCGTTCTGAAGAGAATTTGGTCTAATAAAAAAAGGAACGAACCTCTGACAGGACAGTCGATCGGTGGGGTTCCATGCCTGGGAATTTTTGTTGTTCGAACGGATTCGTTGTTGTCCTTTTCTCCTCGTCGCGAGTCTGAAAACGAATCGCTAGTGAGGAAACCACGGCCAGTTTACGTTGTGCGAGTTCAAGCAAATGCGATCGTATTTGCACGCGTTCTGTTGATTCTTTGGTTTGCAGTATTTGCCATGCGATTTCTGATTGACGCAAGCTGGCGGGAGTTGTTTTTCGCCTCGCCGCTTGCTGGATTGTCACGTATCGCGGGAGGTGTATTCTGAATCTCATCCGAAGAGAACGGCGGTCTGTTGGTCGGAATCGAAACGGGCTGAGCAAAAAAATCCTGTTAGGGGCGATGGCATCGATGGTGCTCTCGTCCTTTGGCGTTTTGGGTCTATATCTTTATGCGGTTCAAGGACCAGATCCATCCGAGCAACTCGAGATTGCGCTCCGTTTGATGAACAAGGGCGAAGAGGATGCAGCTGTTAGGATCGCGGCTCATTTAAAGGAAGAGGACCTTAAGAAAAAATCGGATATAGCTAAACGCAATTTCATCTTGGGATCGCATGAACGCAATCGTGCCACAAAAATCGAGCAACGCCCGATTGCTAACGAGCTAAACGCGAAAGCAGTTGAGCATCTCGAAGCGAGCCGTTCACAAAAGTTTCCAAGCGGTTTTGAAGGATTAGGTAACTTCAATTTAGGGATGGCATTGTACGACCTGTTTCGATGGAAGGATGCAGAAGAACCGCTTGAAATAGCTTCGGAGCGTTGGCCGGCAGGGCGCTCCGATGCGATCGAACGTCTTGTAGACATCGATTTATCTCGGGAGAGATTAGATGCAGATTCCGCGCTCCAGAGGATCGAACATTGGCGCAGTTTGCCGCGAAGCTCCGCGTACGATGATGAGCGAGCCGCTCTCAAGGAAATGCAAACGCTTCTAAAGATCGGCGAAAGCGAAAAAGCATACCTTCTCGGCTCCCAGGTTGCGAAGGAATCGCCGTATCGCCCCATGTGCGATTTGCTATTGGCGCAATGTAAACGCGAAACTGCAAAGAAAGTAACAAACCCAACCGACCGGAATCAGGAGCTTGCCGATGCACTGAACCACCTTCAAAATCTAGTCAAGACTCCCAAATTTACCGTCTCTATTCGCCGCCAAGCAAATCTTGAGCAAGGCAAAGTGCTACGAGATATGGGTCGGCTGCAAGAGGCTGTGAGTAGTTTGACCGTTCTTCGGTTGTCGTCACCCTACGAACCAGAGAGCCTTGCTGCGGCAATTGAGGAAATGGAGATCCTGGTCGAATTAGGCCAAGATAAACAGTCTTTCGAGACATTGACTTACCTCAAAGACAACCTCGGCGATCTTGACTGGTACGTTACGGATTGGCTGCCCGTCTCTGAAATGAGAAGCAGGGTCGTGGCCGTTGCCAATCGATTGATTGATCAGAAAAAATACTCGACCGCTGCTTCCTATGCGACCACGTTGCCAAAGTTCTGTGACGAGCTCGACAAGATTCGTCTGGAAAGCAAGTTGTACGAAAAGTGGGGACAGTCGATTCCTGAAAAGTCGAAAGAAACTGTGGCAAAACAAGATTATCACCGCAAAGCTGGACAAGCCTTCGAATTACTATCCGTCAAACTACCTCGTGCTCAGGAAAACGATGACTGGCAGTGGAGTGCAATTACCAACTATCGAACCGCCGGTTCTTTTCGAGAAAGCAACTTACTTCTAGACCGATATCTAAGTCTGCAGTCACGTGAGAATCGCCCCAAGGGTTACTTGGTTCAAGCAAAGAACTACATAGCTATGGAGAATAGTCCTAAAGCAACGGTCGCTTTAGAGCAGATCATCAACAGCAACACGGTCACTCCACTCGTCTACGAAGCTCGGCTCGATCTGGCCAGAATGAAGGTAAAAGACGGTCAATTCCAAGAAGCAGAGCAATTGATCTTAGAGAACTTAAGTGGAGAACTGCGACCCGAGAACCAAATTTGGATGGAGTCCCTTTTCGAATTTGGTTCTATGCTTTATTCGCAGGGTGAAAAGCAATTACTCGCGATTCGAAATCTTCTAGAAGACAACCCAAGCAAAGCATCCGAAAACTTTGACAAGATTGAAGAAAGCACCAGCATCTTGATGAAGAGTATCGACCGCATGGAGGACTTCCTCCGTCGCTTTCAATCCGATCATCGACGTTTTCAGCTTCTGTATCAGATGGCGAAGGCATATCAGCTCGCTGCTTTTTGGCCGGAGATACTATTGAAAGAGAGCCAAACAGCGAACGAAGATAGCACGCTGAGTCTCAAGAATCAGAGAAAGGAACTCCTCGTAAAGTCTCGCACCACCTTTCGAAAACTGCGACAGGAGCTACTGAACGAGAGCAACAATCGCGTCTCCAACCTCAATTCCAATGATATGTTGCGAAACAGTTACTTCGGAGAAGCAGACATCTTCTTTTACGAAGATGATTTTGAAGACGCGCGTATCGCATACGAAGAAGCATCTTCTCGCTTTATGAATGAGCCGGAATCTCTCGAAGCGAGAAAGCAAATTGCCCTCTGTTATAAGAAGCTAGGCAAGATTCAAGACTGTCGAAGGACACTAGAGATGGCACTTGATCTCCTGCGTAGAATTCCGAAGGAAAAAGACCCACGTTTCAAGATGGTAACTCCCTACGATCGGGCTGGTTGGGATACCTATCTTACTAGCATGCTCGCGGAATTAGGCCAGGCAAATTGAGACTCATCTTTACGTCGTAGCGATGCCCAATTTCTTTGACAGACACTAAACACGAAAGACTACTGCGGTTTTCTAGGTGGTGCAAATTTGATTCTCTCCACCAATCGCGTTACTTCATCACCTTGACGTTGCCCGGTGACTGCCGTAACTGCTTGAATGACGTATCCGTATCGCAACCCATAGTCGAGGTCGATTTCTACTTCAGGTCCTTCGTCGGGACTAGGCGGCGCGACACCATTCGTCAACTTGAGAATAAACCCACGAAGTCCTCCGAAGATCTGCTTCTCGCGTTCTAGCTTCGCCTCGATATCTTCACCAGCAGCAGGCTGTACCATGAACGTGAGATTGTCGTTCACAATCAAGTCGGATAAATCCCCAGCGGAGTTTGCACGCAGTCGGACTTTGATGGGGACATTGGTGTTTTCCGTGCTGCCTGCTCCGCCACCGAGCGGCATACGGATATTGAAGTCCCCTTCTTGAGCGACGATTTTGAAGGTCATCACGAAGAAAATGAGGAGCAGGAAAATCACATCGATCATCGATGTTAACTGCAACTCGGCCTTTTCGCCGCTTCGTTTAGTCGAAAACTTCATTATGAATTCTCTTCCTTCACTCGCAGGACGAATTGTTCAAAACCTAGCTCTTGGCACTTCTTGATCAGATCCTGAACCAATCCACCCTGGGTGTCAAACGAGGCACGGATGACAATATTGGCGTCCTTTGCCGCCTCGCCCCGAGATTTGAGTACGTCAATTTCCGTTCGAAGCAATGGAGCAACAGACTCCACCGTGGCAACATTCGACCCCATGTAAATTGTGGAGTTGGAGTCTAAATGGATGACAATTGGAAATTTAAGTGGAGCCTCAGCTGGCTTCGCCAATTCACTCGAGGGAAGCTTAATCTTGTCATTCACATCATCTTGCGAAAAGTTGATGAGCACCATAAAAAAAATGATCAACTGAAACACCATGTCTATCATAGCCGTCATGTCACCGTCAGCCGCTTTCGCGCTAAACTTTTGCTGAAATTTCATGATGCACTTGAATGCTTAAAGCGACTCCTAAGCCGTAGAAACTTACTTAACAAAGGGCTGAAATTTTTCGAGCAAATCTTCACTTTGTGCCCCTGCAGTAAGAACATGCCGTTGCACGAGATTTCTGAGAATGTTGTAGATGACAATTGCAGGAATTGCCAAAAGAAGCCCCACAAGTGTCGTGTAGAGTGCCTGCTCAATACCACCCGCTAACTCGTTGGGCTTCGGTGTTTGAGGACTGCTTGCGATCTGACCGAACGAGGCGACCATCCCTTGCACCGTACCGAGCAAACCAACCATTGGAGCTATATTTCCAATCAATGCGAGATAACTAAGCATGTGTTCTAGCTTCATGATTTCCGACTCGCCGGCAATCTGCATCGATTCCATGGCTGCCTCTTTGCCCTTTTGAAGTTTGCCAAGTCCAGCTCCAAGCACCTGCCCCAAGAAGCTTTCGTCTGCCTGAACGAGATCCACTGCCGCTTGCGCATTCTTTTCGGCGAGATTGGCTTCGATGCCTTGAACCAAATCGTCGGGAATGAAGTTCGATCTTTGAACGGCGAGAATCGACCTTACAATCAAAGCTACCAAAATAATGGACATGATCAAAAACGTGATCGCATACGGCGGGCCAAGAGCCACCCATGTCTTTACAAGCATATTCTGGCCAGCAGGAGCTGGACCGTCTTGTGCCCATGTTGCAGTCGAACAAACAAGCCAACTCGCAGACGCTGCGACCGTGGTTCGAAGGCTAAAGGGAATCTTTGAAAATGGCGAATAGAGCTGCATGAAGGTCTCCGAGACTTCTACCGTTTGTGTTCAAGCAAGGCGATAAGGTTATCGTGTAAACAAATCAGAGTACTTTGGAGTACTCAACACTCTCGAATTCTGCGGGACATTTGTGTGTGCCGCAAAAATTCTCTGTTTTACTATTTCTTGACCCATGGAGAAGTTGGATAAAGCTTTGCCAACCGCGATTTTGCATCGGTCGACTGTAAAGGCTCACCGACTTTAGTCCAGAGTTGGGTCAGATTGTACAGTGCTTCAGCATGGGCTTCAGCCTGGGACGCGTAGAGCAGGTCTGTTTTTAGGAAAGAAAGCACGGCTTCATAGTGGTTATTCTGACTTTGATGGATTGAGCCGATGGCGTTATACAGATCGGCAAACAATTCAGCATCGGTCGAATCCCCTTCGTCGACCATTTTTTCCAGTGCTGTAATCGCTTGGTCTGACTTTCCTTCCGCCGCATCACATTTCAAAATCGCAATCGTCGCTAGTTTTTGCAACTTCAGCGAAGGCGGGTCCGAGACTTTCGCTTGCGTCAGGACGGCAAACTTTGCTTTTGCTTCCGAATTCTGACTGAGGAGCATGAGTGCTTTCCCCTGAAGAAAACTACCGCGAAGCTTGTAATCAGAAAAAGGTGCTCCAGCAAAAGCCCCGAAGAATTTTGCTGCCTGGTCGGGCGTACCGGAAGCGATCGCAAGATTTCCAAGCATTTCCGATGCGCTATAGAAATTATGCGACGTTCGATACTTGCCAGCCCAAGCCAGCAGCGCCTTGGATGCTTCCGATGGATCCCCTTGTCCGCGAAGCGCTTGAGCACCTGCTAAATAGGTTTTGTAAAACAAATATTCTTCTTTCATGTCCTCGGACGTCAGCGAGTCCATCACGACTTTACTCAACTCGTCTTTCGCTTGATCGTATTGCGCCTGGACAATGTTGTCTTTTGCTCGAGAGAGTTGCGGCGGTTCGCCATCGAACACGATTCTTAGAATATCGTTGGTAGCATAGTTTTGTGGGGTCCCCTTCGAATTCTCGATAACGACTTTATCTTTTGTGCGTTCGATGATCTTTCCCGTGGCCGCGGCACCACCCTTGGTCGGGAAAATTCGATCCTTATTCTGTGCGAAGGAAAGGTTCGAGCACAGAAGTAGAATCAAAATAGAGGCTGGGAAAACCAGACGTTGCAGAGACATATTGCGTTTCAATGTGAATGAACGATTTGAATGAAAGTGAATGGTTGCCAAACGATGGTAAATGAAAGATCCTACCGATTGAGATCTCGATTGTTTTCTGTTTCTAACAATTCAAACTTTTGCTTGAACTCTGGCGTTCCCAAATCCGGCTGTAACAAACGAGTTCCTCGAATCACCTCCGTGGATTTAGTAAGTTGCTTTTGGCGAACGGCTGAATCCTGAGATGCTAACCCCTCTTGTCGAATGCAAAGGGCGAGATTGTAACGAGCGTCGAAATAGGCGTCCTTAAAATCATTGATCTTTCCACCCGTGATTTGCGCAATCTTGTTCCATCCCCAAACGATGTTTTCCTTATTCGCATTCGGATCCGACCCGGCCCAGGCCTTCTTCAACAGTGCGGCATCTGATTGACCTCCCCAAGCTTGAAGATTGCGCGCCGCCTCCATTTGAATGGTCAGATTCTTAGGCGATTTAATGAGCATGTCCAAGTAGAGTTTGTGAGCCTCCTCGAACTTTCCAGCACCGGTTTTGCTCATCGCCAATCGAATTCGTGTTTCCAGTGGATTTCGATTCGCTGCCTTGAGTTCGTCGTCTGTTGCTGAAGCGATTCTGGAATACGCTTGTTCTGCTACTCCCATGAGGGTTTTGGATTGTTCAGAAAGACCAGGTATCGTTGCCAGGCTCTTGGCGGATGCCAATACAGAACTTCCTGCGGAATCCAAGATACCGATGTCTGAAGTAACAGAAACAAGCTGTTGCACTAGAACGCCTAAGGCATTTCCAAGTTTGACTTGCTCACCATTGCCTTTTGTTGATTCGATCTTTGTGCTTATCGACGAAGCAAGACTCCGAAGGGCGTTAGTGAGCAAGACGTCTTGCCCTGCGGACAATGATTTCATGCGTTCGACGATCGAAGCTACCGTTGCTGCTTCTAGAGGTGTACCGCCCTGGCTGCCTGCGGATTGAACCATCGACTGCAATTGCAATTTGTAAGCTTCGAGTTTGTCTTTTTTCTCAATCTGCTCATTCGCCTTCACCAGCGCAATGGCGCCTTTCTTAGGATCATCAATCACGATTTTGGCATCGGTGAGTCGGTCGGACATCAAGTAGAGGTTCGCGAGCGCGTTGACGCCGGAAATCAAGGCCGCGTCAGCTTGATCAGGATCCAACTCATCCCATGTCGCTTTAAGTAATTCTTCCGCTTGCTGCTTTAATCTTCTGTCGTCGTCTGTTTCTATCGTTTTGTTTTTCTTGTGTTCAATGAGATTCAGCTGATAATCGCGCCAAAACAATTGACCCAGGATGCTTGCACCACTTCCACGATTTCCGCCAAGCTTTACGTATTCGCGGGCCTTGTCGTATTGTTTGTTGATAATCGCCAGCTTGATCAAGGTATCGAGTGCGTTTTTGCTTTCTTCGCTACCGGCAGCCGAGTCCAACAGATTCTTTGCCAGCGTTTCAAGAGCGGGAAGCAATGCAGCTTTCTCTTCCTCGGGACGCGATGCGATTAGCTTCGTCAAGGCTACCAAAGCGAACCCACCGCTTTTCTGCGCCTTCTCCGTTCCGCGATCGGTTCGAACGATTGCTTGCGACAATGCCAACGCTTGCCAGTATTGCTCCGTTCGTAAGTAGAGATATGCAATCAAATACTTGGCTTCCACAAGGTCTTCGCGTGAGTCCGATTCTCGAAACAATCGCAGAGATTTCTGATAGCTGACAATCGCTTGCGCACGATCATTGGCAACAGCTTCCATGATCTGATTTTTTGACTCCTCGTCTTTCGCAAGCGAAAGAGTCTTTTCCGCATTCTCTGCGCGATCCAGACGAATACGCGCTTGTGCGATCGCTTCTTCAAAGTTCTTTGGCTCTGGGAGCTTTTCTTCGGTCTCTTTCTTCGCCATCGAATCCAGCCCGATAGCAGCCAACTGTTTCTTCACAAACTCTTGATGCGGTCCGCGAATCTTGAATAGATACTGAAGGCTCTCACGCATTTCTCGACGATTGCTGCGAACTAAGCCGTCCTCCTTCTTCTCGTCGAGCGTTTGACCCCACGCCATTCTGGCTTCCACCAAAGCCATCTGCAAATCAATCCAGTGTGGCTCGCTTTTCTCTTGGTTCGAGGCTGACTTGAGTGCATCCTCGCCGCGTTGGATGGCAGGTTCGTATTTCGGTGGCGAGTCCAGTAGATCCAATCGAATCAACCCAGCAATCGATTCGATCTTCCAAGTACGAAAGATCCCACCTTCGTTCACATCCGCAACCCGAGTGAAGCTTTCTCTCGCCTCTTTCCATTTTCCCAATTTGGATTGAACCTGGGCTCGATAGAGCAGGCTTAACATTCGTCGCCCGGCCTCTTTCGAGCCGGAGGTCTTATCTACGATTTCTGAAAGTTTCTTTTCCGATTTTTCTAGCCAACTGCGCCATTCTGCGGAATCTTTATCGTAGGTTTGACTGACAAACTCCAGTGTCTTCGCTTGTAGTATCTCCGCTTGCCGGTAATCCGCGCGATACTTTTCACGGCGTTGGATATCCTCTTCGGATTGTGCTCGGTTCCCTGCCAAGCCTTCCAGAATAGGCTTCAGCTCTTCGTTGATACTGACGTAGAGCTTGTTGGCGTCGAGAAACCACTGCCGAGCTTTTGCCTTTAGCTCGGATACTCTAGTCTGGTTTGTTTCTGTTTTGCTTTCTTCGATGGCCGCTTCGGCACGCGATCGAAGTACATCTCCTAACCGCGTTTGCGCTTCGCTTCTCCGAGGATGGTTGGGCGATGATTCGACAAACGACTTCAGGCCTGACTCAATCGAAGTCATGCGTTCTTCTGCGAGCTTTGGCGACTTTATCTCAGGTAAAGACTCTTGCTCTAGAAGGATTCTCTCGATTGCTAGATCTGCTTTGAAGCTGGCCGGTAATCGGTCTCTTTTTTCTGCCAACTCCAAATACTTTAGACCGGTCTCGAACATCCGTTCTTGCTTCAATCGCTCTAAGAATCGCCTCGAAGGCTCCTCCGCGAGGCACAGCCCAGCGTTGATTTCGAGCATAGCGATCGCGACCGCGATCGACCATGAAAGTCTCGAGATTGTCTTTCCTCTAAAGCCTACTGTTTGGGATGAAGAACGAAATGAATGAAACCTATCCATGTCCGCACGGCCGAGTTGCTGGAAGAGATGAGAAGACGTCGTGTTCCCTTAGTA
Organism: uncultured Pirellula sp.; assembly: GCA_903858115.1. Taxonomy (GTDB): domain Bacteria; phylum Planctomycetota; class Planctomycetia; order Pirellulales; family Pirellulaceae; genus JBKCUI01. The sequence continues at coordinate 56,915 of CAIOHR010000080.1, forward strand.
TAGCGTATCGTTTGTCATTAGGTATCTTTTGGTCGATTTCGACCGTGCTGAAAAGTTCTCACCGCAGCCCGTGCGTTCCCAAGCGATTGCAATGCAACAATAATCGCTACCCCCAGGGAGAGCTATCCCATCGATACAGAGTATCTTGAATGCACTCTAAATCGTCCGCCGCCTTTGGTGCCGTGGGCGATGGCTCTGAGGTCGTACCCGCCTCCCCGAAAAGTTCCGAAGAAGCACTCGACTCGTCCTCTGCTGCGGCTTGTTGAAACGCCTGGTTGATGGTGGCGCTATTCGAAGTCTGGATTGCGTCAGAATCGGACGAAGTGCGAGTCTCAGTGTCCTTTCGAGCGGAATTGAAAGGGTGCGTTCCGTGTTGAAAGGCAAAGGATTCTTTCGCACCATCCATAACCTCGACCAATCGCAGTCCGTTGGCCAATGCAATTCCCCGGCAATCTTCATACTCGGGGGAGAAATCGACTTTACCACTTGGAAGCTTTGCGATCTTTCCAGAAACTGCCCCCCAGAGAGTGTTGATTTCAATCTTGGCCCTCGGAATGAACGAGCGCGACTGCTTCCGGTGGCGGATCCCCAAAGTGCCTGTATGCTCGAACAAGACTTCTTCCATTCGTTTCCCATCTTCTCGACGACACAGAACTGTCAGCAAGACACCTGGTCGATTCTTCTTCATTTGGATGGGAATCGTGAAGACGTCGAGCGCACCGTTCTTCCATGCCATCTCCATTGCAAATCCTATTTGCTCTCCACTTACGTCGTCGAGATTCGTTTCCAAGATGCAGATTTGCTCCGCTTCTGTGAACTCATCGGATGTTGAACTTTGTGGGCTCTTTTTCCCTGGCACTTCATGGCCTAGCAGAACACGGAGCAGGTTCGGACGGTCAGGCATTTCCCGTTGACCGGAACCATAACCGATTCTGCATACCTGCATGGACGGCATCGGCCCAAATTCATCCACGAGCTCCGCGACGATCGCCGCACCGGTCGGAGTGGTCATTTCAAAGGGTAAGCCGCATGGAGCGATGGGCACATTGAAAAGAAGCTCTGCAGTGGCTGGAGCTGGAATACTAACCATTCCATGGGCGATCTTGATAGTCCCAGTACCGGTTGGGATCGGTGATGCATAAGCGCGCTGAATTCCTAGCTCGTCCCATGCCACAGCTGTTCCCACAATATCGACGATCGAATCGATGGCTCCGATCTCGTGGAAGTGTATTCTTTCCAAAGTCGTACCGTGAACCTTGGCTTCGACTCGGCCCAGTCTTTCAAAGATCCGCATTGCTATGTCTTTTGCATTCGTCGAAATCGTGCTCCGTCGAATCATTGCAAGGATCGTGCTGAGATTGCGGTGAACGACCTGGGGCGGATGGTCGACAGAAAACAATATTCCGCGAAACCCTTTGCGAGACGTTTGGCTCGCGGTCGTTGTCACACCTGTAAGGCCCATGGAGCTCACGGCTGACTGGATTGCAGCCAGGTCTGCACCTGAATCCAGAAGAGCAGAGACGGTCATGTCTCCACTGATACCGCTCAAACAATCTAAGTATGCAATCTTCATCGTTGTCCGCTCAAGGAATTATTCATAGCTGTGACCTTTTTCGATCGCTACTCGAACGACACACGCCTAGAGAGACATTGTAATTGGCCCGATTGGACGGGACATCCGATTAGGAAAACTCGACGCGAGCTTGAGCATTCATGCTCTTCTTGGCCGTATCAAGAATATGCAAAGCTATACAAGTATCTTCCAAATCACTGGCTTTTCGAACTAACGAAGTGACCGCGCGGTGGAATTGACCTAGCATCTGCTGTCCAATCGATAGTTCGGTGTCGAGTGTTTCTTGATGCCTGCCGGCCCCATCGAACCAAACGAGTGTCGAAGGAAGATCGACGAATGCCAAGCCTCTTTCGCAGCAGACTTGGATTGCGGCCGGCGGTCGGTAGTTGATCGCTTCGTTCCAAACCTCTGGGATGTAAGCCCCACAGCTTATCTGTGCCAAAATCGCTTGGTTATCTGTCTCGGGCGAACCGAAGCCAAGGCTAAACACTTGATAGTCGGCAGTCGAGGTCGACTCGGGACTCAAATGCCGTATCGCCTGCACCCAGTTTGGAGTACTGCCAACGATGTAGTTGCACCAGTCAATGAGTTCGAGCAACTCCCTCTGCGAGCGACTTTCGAGGGATCTGCCATGCCGCAAATCCCTATTCTCGCAGGCCAACCTGCGATGGCAGAACAGCAATCTAGGACGCCCAAGCCTCGTTGCAATCAATTCCTTCAATCGCAGCGTTGCAGGGGCAAATCGCCGGGAGAATTCGTTCATGAAAGCAACGCCAGAAGATTGCGTTCTTTGCTTGATTTCATTCGCGGCAGTCGAGGTCAGATCGATTTCCGAGCCGCAAAAAATAGCTTTCCCAAAATCGCAGGCCGCGTAAACAGGAACCAGCCGGTACCAATCTTCTTCCAAAACGAATATAGCGTCGAGCGATGGCGATTCCATCATCTCACGAAAACTACCAAAAGACGTGGCATCTAGCTCACGGGCCGAGTTTTCCGCTAAAGCCTGTACACTGTTGTAGACGCCGATGACCTGAAACCGATCACGCATCGAACGAAATGCTGGAAGGTATCTAGACTGCCAATCACGCCCCTGGCCAACAACTCCGATGCGAAGCTTCATACAAAGGGGCTTTACCGCTTAGTGCGCTTACTCTTTGCGTTCCCTTGACGGACTTTATATCGTGGATTGCTTTTGCAAATAACGTAAATGCGTCCACGTCGGCGCACCACTTGGCAATCAGGATGTCGATACTTCAACGCCCCAATGGACGAAACGACTTTCATTCTCTATCAACTCCAACAAATCGAGGGCTGGGAGCGGCCTGAATCGGACACAACCTGGTCGAAAATCGACGCAGCGGAACGACGTAGTATAACGATTCCAAAATTCGCATCAATCTCAAAAAAGAAGGAAAATCAACATGCAGCCAATGCATATCCATGTCGTTCCGCTTCCTGGACATCGATGGACTCAAAGCATGGAGTCTTTTGCCAAGACCGTCTCTGATTGGCCAGGAATGTACTTTGAGATGGATGGATCTTTTGTGTGGGTTCGCGGGTCCAATTCTGATGCCTCGCGCTCACAAATAGATGGCATGCTTTACGATCGGAACGAGTCTATCGAGTACTTCGATCTAAAGGGCACCGCGACCAAAGATAGCTGGTTAGAGCTATTCAACGCTATTCTTGGAAAAACTTCGAAAACCTGCAATCTTGACGAACTGGACGAAAATCTTCGCGTTCACACGGTATCCCGTGGCGAATACAAATCGGTTCGCCAATTCATCCAGACCATTGACGGCATTTGAGCAAAAAAAAGACTCGCTCCCAATTTTGGCAGCGAGTCTCTACGTCTTCTAGTGTCTCTTTTCCCGACTTCTAGCCATGACGAAGGATATCGTCGGCAAGCCCTGAAAACAGATCATCCTCGCCTGAATCGTCGACGGAGGAAAAATAGTCTGCCAAGCTCCATTCTTCGTCTTCCTCGCCCTCAGCACTCATCATCGGGATGTACATCGAATCAATAACCGAGTCGATTGGATCAAGCTTCGCAAACGGCGTGTCAACCAAGACTGCATTCTGCGAATTGCTCACGAATAATGGGGCTGCTTCCCCTTCCCCTTCTCCTTCTGCCCCGGAACTAGGTACCGTCGGATTGTTCAAGAAATTGACGACGCCCAGAACGTCCAGCGCGGATAGCATCCCATCGGCGTCCACATCGAAATAATACTTCTCACCACTTTCACCCGAAGCACCTGGTCCGGAATCTCCAGCTAGGAAACCACCGTTTCCAGAATTGAGCGAGTTCACCAGGATCAGCACGTCGATAGCAGACACAAAACCATCGTTGTCGACGTCATAGGCGTTTCGAAGATTGGTAAACCCTTCTCCGTTACCCGATCCTCCGCTACCCGTTGCACCAACGATCGTGACGCTATCATTGATGTATCTAATTTGGCTTATAGGAACGGGGGATGTCGGATCGAACATCAACGTGTCATGGAAAGGCGAGATATCCGCAGGATTTCCAATGAACTCTGCAATGGAATTCAACAATGCAGAGGGGTTAGCTACCAACGTGACGACAAATTGAAGCTTCTCCGAGAGCTGTTCATCTAGAGGGAATGGGTTGCTGCTGCTTTGGAACGAACCAATTTCGTTGATCAATCCAGGAATCCGAACGTCCCCGGATCTTCCAGAGCCGTATTCGGGACTATACGAGACTTGGAAGAAAGGTGCAGTCGCTGTACTCTTGACGGATACCAAGCCTGAAGAATAAAGGACGTCTTGGAACGCGGCGAACACACCGTCGACATTCGGTCGAGTCGTATCGCCCAATCGGAGATCTCTTACGAATCCGCGAAGCTGGAATTCCGACCCTCGAGTGATTTGAGTAATCTCCTCACCCGCCAAATTGGTTACCGAAAGTCGAAGATGCAGCTTGTCATCTCCCTGAACTTCGGATTGAGTTCCTACCTGTACCGTTACGGTTGCCGTCGACTGGAATCCGCGAGCATCTTGAATGACATACTGGAATTGATCCGTGCCGGTGAAGTCAGTTCTCGGAGTGTAGGTGATTCTATCATCTGCAAAATTCGAAGGCGTACCATTTCGATCAATAGACACTTGACCGCTCGCGGGATCTCTAACTTGTACGATTTGAATAGGTGCCGAAGAACCTACGATGTCATTCCTTAGTACATCGATCGTGGAGGGTGTTCCTGCAGTCAATCGAGCGGGTGAATCATCCACTGCGAATGGGAAGTTCACTGTATTAGGAACGATCTCAATTCTTGAGCGACCATAGCTAATTCTTGATTTGGAAACCGTGGAGCGTGGTTCGTTGTAAAACGTCACGTCGCTTGCAGGAACCCGATCCGCCGGATCGCCAACAAATTCGGCCAAACCTGCATTGTTCGCGTTGAACACCAAATCCGCTACCTTCAACGGATCCGGAGAATCCATTGGTGCCGAAGAATTCACAAACGCGCCAAGCTCATCAATAATCCCAGGAATTCCAGCCGATCCGCCTTGACCATTGAGATACGGGGATGCGAAAGCCACTTGGAAGTCGAAACCGTTTGATGCTACAGGGGAAGCAGGCGCCACCAATCCTGAATTGTAAAGCATGTCGAGATACGCGGAGAACACCCCTGGATTCACTACATTCCCAGGAGGAGTCTTGGCACCTTCGATTTCAGGACGCAAGTCGTCTACAAAAACAGACACCCTAAACTGTTCCCCTTGACGAATCTCGGTGATCGGTTGGCCCGCCATATTGAAGAAGCGGAAATTAAACGCAGCCAAGTTATCTGTGAAAGCACCAGGAATTGCGTGGACAGTGACGTTTGCTGTCGTCGATTCTCCCAAAGCATCGGTCGCGGTGTACTGGAAGAACTCTGTACCACCAAAATTCGGGGCAGGTGTGTATCGAATACTCAATCCACCAGAACCGATAGTCACCGAACCAGTACCGCTGTACTGCACACCGGTGATGACAAGCGCACCACCTCGGCCTTCTATATCGTTAGCCAACACATTGAGAGGGAAACCTGACGAGTTCGTCGTTACCTCAAACGAGTCATCGACGCCGACTGGATTCAGGAACTGAGCAAGCACCGAAACGGTGACCTTGGCGGTTTCAGTTCGGCCACTCGCATTGCGAACGGTGTAGGTGAATTCGTCCGTTCCGATAAAGCTCAACGGCGGAACATAATTCACTCTGTTGGTTGCGGTGTCGATGGTGACCCGTCCACCGCGAATCCCTGCACTGACCCCAACGATGGTCCATGGTTCGCCTGGCAGTGCAAAGTCGTTTGCCAACACGTCAATCACATTCGATCGACTGTTCCTGGCTACAGAAACGGTGTCGTTTTGTAGTAGCGTTCGAGGACCATCGCCGATATTGAAAACATAATCTTCAACTTCTCCTGTTGCCGTACGGCCTGCAGGTCCAAGATTCTGAGCTTGGGACAATCGGAACCGAGCAAAGCTACGCGAAACGGCGCCCGAAGGAATCGTAAACGACGGTGACACGACTCCTGAGGACGATACCAAAAGGTTGCTTACGATTTGTTCGCCAGCATCGGCCCAATCTCCATCACCATTGAAGTCCATCCAGCCTTGAATGTACGCTGGCGATCCTGTGGTATTGGTAACGTTGAACCGAAGAGCATTCGCACTGTCCGCACGAACGAAAGGAGTCAGCGGTGCAACTCCGTCTTCATCATCAATGACGCCATTGGTTCCGATCAACCCCACGGTATCATCTGCGTCTGCATTTTGCGATGGCTGACCATCTGGATCCGAGTCCCACTCCACACCCAGTCGTAAACCAACCGTTGCGCCGTGCGAAGCACCACCCTGCGCTCGTGTTGTCGGATACGGAGCAGGAGCATCTCCCCAATCTGCCGATTCCGCATTTCCAAAGTTGAATCCTCGCAACGGGTTCACACCATCATAGGTTACCATATGCTCGCCGCTGGCAGGGAATGTTTGTCGGAAGCCAGCTTCGACGACTTCGCGAATCGCAAACGATCCTGCGCGAGGAGGAGTCAAACTGAACGATCCATCTGCACCGGAAATACTAGCAGGTTCACCGATATCAGGGCGATCGTCTCCATCGAGATCTAGATAGATGTAAACACCAGCAAGTCCAGGCTCGTTCACATCGCGAACACCATCCGCATTCAGGTCAAGCCACTTAAAGCCTGTCGCAATATTCGAAGGCAGTACCGAACCAAAGTTCGCGGTCGAGCTCCCCGAGGTGGTTACGGTTACAGACTTTACCGTTTCCGTATCGACCGATGCAATCCAGCTCGCGGCTCGGTTAATCCGCACATTGTAGGTGCCAGCGGCTACCAGAAGTGAAAATGCGCCATTAGCGCCTGAAGTGGTTCGCGGTTCGCTCAGGTCGCGAACACCGTTGTTATTGAGATCGGCGAAGACTTCCCAATTTGCAATTCCCTCTTCATTCTGTTCTTGACGACCATTTCGGTTCTTATCGTTGTAAGCAACGCCTACAATAGATCCTCCGACTTTACCCGTCGAAGCACCAAAAGCGATTTGCTGTGGCAAGTTGTTGACGCCACCGCCATCCGTCGTCTCGCCTAGATTGAACGTATCATTAATGAAATAAACAGGCTCATCGTCGGCGTTACCCCACAGACCATCACGACCGTAGGTGTTGAACAAGAACCCATCCATGATGGTATAGACGTTATTCGTGAAGCTAGAGTGGGGCACACCCAAGATATGGCCTGCTTCGTGAACAATGGTGTCTGCCACATCCTGAGCAAAAACATCCGCTGCGGTAACGTTTCCTGCACGAGGTGTTGTTCTCGACGTGCCGACGGAAATATCGAGCATCGTCAACGCTGTCTCTTCTCGATTGAAATTGCCGAAATCAATCGACTCGGCAATCCCATACACCGAAGCAGCTGCTGGAATTCCAAACTGAGCATTCGTGCCACCCACAAACTGCCTGGAAACATTCGGCTGCCCCCATGGATCTGGGTGATCATAGCTGTTTCGGATCTCAATATCGAAATCCCCTGGTTTGCCCGTGTCTGAATAGAAACCATTGAATCCATCAACTCGACCAATTCGATCGCGTAGCTTCGCTTCCACTCTTGCAATGATATTACGGGCTAAAGGAATTTCATCCTCGGGCTGTAGATTCAAAGATGGAAGAATCTCACTCATCGCTGGCACACGTACAGTACGCGCCGGCTGTCCTGAGAGCACGTTCAGACCCAGAACATCAGACCGCATAAAGCCGCCATCGAAGTCTAGAAAGAGAATCTGTTTTGTACCAATCGGCTGCTGTTCGATCGTGGGCCGATAGGTTCTTAGATTGAGGCTGTACGCCAAGTTTGCATCAGCGACAGAGAGGAAATAACGGCCATCGGTATCAATGATGTACGAGAGCGTGGCGTTCCCGGTCGTAAATCTAGGCGATTGGTTTGGAATTGGGCGACCAACCGCGGGTGGATAGAAAAGCCCTCGGCTGTACAAAAGCTCTCTTCCTTGACTATTGAAGAGTCCGAGGCCAGGCTGCAAACCACCCGTGGTCGTTATTCGAACATCGAGTATGTCGCCCTTCTTGAGATCAAATGCGTAGTGATCAATATCGAACAGGTTGCTAGTAATACCGTTCACATTGACGGCGGCATTCTGCCCAGGGCCGTTTCCAAGCGGCAGAAGCTGTGCTTGCATTCGAGTGTTGTTGGGCTCGACCTCACCAGTCGTCAATGGTGCGTTGTTTTCGCCTTCGTAGCTTTCCCCCCCACCGCCAGTGCGCGCGTTCTCCAAAATGTTACCGATGTTCTGGAACGTTTGCTGATTCGGAATTCGCATCGTACCCAACGCCGAAAGTACGCTCGGGTGAAAATCGGCAGCCATCAATTCGCGTTTTTCAAGCGATTCAACACGCAGACCTCGTTTGGCTTGACGTTTTTTGGCTTTCTGCCATCGTTGAAGGAACTTCTTACCGGCAGCGAACTTACGTGGACTCAACATGAGATCCCCAGGTGGAAAACGGTTGGAAAAGAAACGCAGTCTGCTTGAAAAATACTGTTACTCACCCCAAAAAAAGGTGTCGACAGCAACAAGCGAAATTCCATCGTAGTTGGACACCTTAGCGTGTCAACAAAACGATCCTGGAGTACGATGCGGGATTTGGCGGCAAAGTTCCTTTCGAACGTTATTTTTGATACATCCGGACCTTATCCCTCGGCACGCAACCATCCCAAGCCTGACTCGAAGTCAAGGGTTACCTTTTTGCAGTTCAAAAAATGAGCCAATCTCAGGAAAAAGCAAGCAAACAACGGTTCACGGCACTCGATGTATTTCGTGGAGCCACCGTCGCTTTTATGATTTTGGTCAATAATCCAGGCTCCTGGTCCGCCATGTTTGAACCTCTCCAGCACGCGAGTTGGCACGGTTGCACACCGACAGACTTGGTTTTTCCATTTTTTCTGTTTGCGGTCGGCAACGCACTTGCCTTCGTACTTCATGCACTCCGGTCAGAGCCTGATTCCACAGTTTGGTTCAAGATACTGCGCCGAACCACATTGATTTTTGCTATTGGGTTGTTTTTGAATGCCTTCCCCTTTGTTGAATGGTCCAAGGAGAGCGGCGCCCTGGCTTGGAAAGACTTCAGCACTTTTAGGTTTCTGGGTGTACTGCAACGTATCGCCCTCTGCTTTGGGGCCGCCGCAATTCTTGTTCGCGTTTTTGCAAGGGATGGGAAAACACACAGGATACTGATGGCTAGCGCAACAATTCTACTGGTTTATTGGGGGCTTTGCTGGAGGCTCGGCGACTCGAGCGACCCCTACAGCCTGAATGGTTTCTTTGGCACATCCATCGACCGCGCCGTACTTGGCGAAAAGCATCTTTATCGAGGCGAAGGCGTCCCGTTCGACCCGGAAGGACTCGTTAGCACTCTTCCTGCGATCGTCCAAGTCCTTTTGGGCTGGTGGGTGGGGCAACTCATTGTTTGCAATCGGACAGACCTAAGCATGGTCCAATCGCGAATTTTTGTTGCTGGCATTTACTTGCTGACTATCGCATACGTTTGGCAAGGAGTCTTTCCGATCAACAAGAAGCTATGGACTTCGACTTTTGTGCTGCACACATCTGGCCTCGCGATGCTCGCTCTCGGAGTTTTCATCCAATGGCTCGATCTGAACACGTCCTCTGCCAAGTTAGCAAACACAGGGGAATCAAGTTCCTCCTATCTTGAGTCGATCAAATCATCGTGCTCGTTCATGCTCCGAACGATCTTCGAGCCTTTCGGTAAGAATCCTCTCTTTATCTTCGTTCTCAGCGGAATGGTTCCGAGGCTTCTGGGGTTGTTTCGATGGCAACTAGACTTAGATGCAAAAGGAAACTCTGTTTGGACATCTCCTCTGCCTTGGACATACAAGTCTCTTTTCTCTCAGATCGGAAACGATCCGCGTTTAGGCTCATGTCTTTACTCGGTCGCGTTGCTCAGTGGGTATTGGCTCATCGCAACGGGACTGGACCGTGCTAAAGTTTACATCCGCGTTTGACCGAGACTTAAGCCGATGATTTTTTAGGTTCCGCTTGATTGAGTTTGTTGTAGAGAGTTTTCAAGCTGATCCCCAACTCTTCCGCCGCCGCTGGTTTATTCCCTTTGTGGCGATCGATCGCCTCTTGAACCGCTCGAACTTCCATGTCCTTGAGCTTGATCGGCGCATTGTTCGAAACACTTGCTCGAACCTCGCGCTTGATATGCTTGTCCGAAAAGTGTCTCGGAAGATGTTGCAGCGCGATTGGTGGATGGTCGCATAAAATGGTCGCGTACTCAACCACATTGGCAAGTTCGCGGACATTGCCAGGCCAGGGGTGATTTTCAAACGCTGCAGTTGTCTCTTCGTCGAATAACTTTTCGATCGATTCGTGTTCGGGGCGATGAAGCAGATAGAGATAGCGAGCCAACAACATGCAATCATCTGCTCGTTCTCTAAGTGCGGGAACTTGAATTTCAAAGGTATTGATTCGAAATAGCAAATCCTCTCGGAAGGTTTGCTCCTCGACCATTTGCTCCAAGTTTCGATGCGTTGCGCAAACCAGTCTGACATCAACCCTGGTAATCTCGTTGTCTCCAACACGGCGAATATCCCCGCTTTCTAGTACGCGCAGTAACTTCGCTTGCATAGGCAAAGGCAATTCACCAATCTCGTCCAGAAAGATTGTTCCTCCATGCGCATCATGAAAAAGCCCGTCTCGATGAGACTCAGCACCAGTGAAGGCGCCTTTCTTGTGGCCGAATAGTTCGCTTTCGATGAGATGCTCAGGAAGCGCGCCGCAGTTCACAGCCACGAATGGTTTGTGACTACGCAGACTGTTTTCGTGGACCGATCGCGCGACAAGCTCTTTCCCGCAGCCCGTCTCTCCTCGAATGAGAACCGAGCTATTGGTTCTGGCCACTTTATGAACGAGATTGCTTATCTCCTTCATCCTGGAGGAATTCCCGATCAGTTTAGTCGTTGCATTCGATTGCTTGTGTCGGTTCTTCGTCGCAAGTGTTTGAATTTTTAATTCTTTGCGTGCGTTGACTCGCTCGAATAGTTGGCTTAGCTCGGATAGTTTGCACGGCTTGCCGAGATAATCGATGACGCCAAACTTCAGGGCTGCAACCGCTGAATCGAGAGATTGCTTTCCAGTAAGAACGATACAGTCCATGGCTGGAGCCGTATTGCGTGCACGCTCGATCACTTGAAGACCATTCATCCCAGGCATATCCAAATCGACGATCATGCAATCAAATCGATCTTTTTCCATGGCTGCGAGCGCGGTGTAACCGTCAGGGCAAACCGTGACACGGTGTCCCATGTGCGGAATCTCCATCCGCATCAGCTCTTGCAACGATGTTTCGTCATCGACAAACAGAACAGAAAGGGAATTGCTAAGCTGCATTGTGTAACTCAGATAAGTAGGGAGGGTGATTTTCGTTCTTTACTTGTTCCGGCGGTTGACTCGGAACCACAACTTCAAATCGGGAGCCGATCCCAATACCGAGGCTTTTGGCGGAAATGTGACCGCCATGGTCTGCAATGATGCGACTCGTGATCGGAAGCCCCAATCCCGTGCCTCTTCCGTCGCGACGACGGGTAAAGAAGGGTTCGAAAAGGTGCGTCAGAACTTCATCGGTCATGCCACTGCCATTGTCCTCGATCGAAAAAGCGATCTGTTCATTGGTCTGATGAATTTCGATCTTGACCACTCCATCGTTGCGTTTCGGATCCAGGGACTCCAGAGCGTTGGTTAGAAGATTGAGCACCACCTGCTTCATTTCCTGCGGGCTCGCCCAAGCCATCATGGCATGCGAATCAGGATGAAACTCGATCTTTCGAGCTCTGAACTGCCCAAGATGTCGCACCATTTCGACCACATCCTCGATAATCTCAGAAAGATCTACGTATTGCCGTTTTTCTTCATTCCCTAAGCGTGAAAAATCGAGGAGTCTTTCAGTGATTCCCTTGCAACGAAAGGCCTCATCTTGAATTCGGCGCAGATACGATTTGAGTGTCTCAACATCGACACCTTCGGCATGTCCGTTATTCGTATCAGAACGATTCGGAGAATCGTAGAGAATCCGATGCAGTCGTGATTCCAGTGCCTCCGCACTCCATGCAATGGATGCCAACGGATTGTTGATTTCATGCGCGACTCCCGCCGCCAAAAAACCAACACTAGCCAATTGTTCATTCCGAATGACTTCACGTGAACGTTCCCTTACCTGCTCGTGGAGGTCGCGCTGAATATTGAGAAAACTCTCGACGCCAAGGTTGATTGCATTTGCCAACTCGGCTAACTCATCTTTTCGATCGGCTTCGATCCGGTGCGTGAAGTCTCCAGCTGCAACGCGCCGCGCTCCTACGAGCAGCTCTTTAAAGGGCCGAATGACGGCGAGTCGGGCGTAAAGGATCAGTCCAATGAGCAAACCGACCGCTAGAAACGCACTGCCCCCCGTCAAGCCAAACCATGTTCGGTATCGGTTTCGAACCTCTTCACGAAAGCTTGCCATCCGCTTGGTCAAAAGCGTGGGAAGCGTATGGGCCAGTTCCGACAAGTGTTTCAAATCATGCAATTGTCGAATTGTTCGATAGTCAGCTCCATTTTCCATCACCGAATTTTGTCGATCACGGATTCGATTGAGGAGCTCTGCGATTCGTGCCGTCAATTCAATTTCGTCCGACCGATCCGCTAAGAGAACGTCGTCTTCCTCGAACGACGCGAGTCTCGACCGATAGTTCGAGAGAATGGTGCGAACCCGATCCAATTGCTTGCTGAATCGATCGTTCTGCAAAGAGATTTCGAACTCTTGATCCAACCGAAACGTCAGAGGAGACTGCAAATCAAACGACGGAAATTCATTTCGCAATTCGTCGACAGATCGCGTGAGCTCGGAGGTAATCGGCATCTCCGCAGCCCGTTCGCTGAGTGTCGTCGCCAAGTCCCGGTACGCATAGACTCCGCGAAAGCTGCTGTACCCAAGCACGGCGATAACCACCCCTAAAACCATCATCGAAACGAGTAGTTTCTTGCGAATGGTCCAGTTGTGAATGTGTGGCACTAGCATGTCAAACCCTCGTTTCATCGCACCAATGTCCCTTCCCACGGGACCCCGCGGTAGGTCGATCGTGGATAAGGTTGAGGAGGAGCCACCTGAGGCGGCGCGGCCCCACTAGACATTCCATTGTTCAAGTCGATGAGGTTCGTCACGGAGTAGCCATTTGTGTTCGGGAACGTGAATTGTGAAGTGGGTGCGCCAGTCATACCGTTCACGACATACGAATCGATCGTCACATCCAATTCGATCGGAGGATCTAACGCAGGTATCAATTGAACTTTGATTTGATGCGGAAGAGACGTTTGAACCGATGCGTAATACTCGTGCTTCGATTGCTGAGCGATCGCAACCAATCTACCGGACGGGTCTCGCAGAAATATCTGTTTGGTAAATGCAAATTGTGGATCGACCACGAGGGTACGCAGATAGATTCCAATCGGACTTTCCACCTTGGTCGTGATCTCGAGCATGCCGTCTGCTCGCGTCACCGGAGCTTGAATCATCTGATACGGATCGAGTGCGATCACCCCCAACGCTTCCACCAGCCACATCGGTGAAACAGGCAGCATCCGACGATTCGCTTGGGCTTCGAATTGCTCATGCTGTGCGTAAATCAACTCGGGTGCCATCCCGTTTCGCATCGTCATCCAAAACGCATCCTGGTTACTTCCCAAGTCAAAACCTTTGAATCCAGCCACGGTCGCAGTCATTCGAAAGTTCCGGGGACGTAGCCACGTCAAGTTCGAGGAGAGCGATATCTCGTTATTGACGCGAACGGAAACCGAATTGGACTGAAGCGACTGTATTCCATTGGTTCGATTCAGCACCTCGGCCAATTGTTCAATGGTCGGAGGTGTTTGAAAAATCGGCGTTGGCTGAAAGTCAGGAAGTTTTCGCTTCGGAAGACATGTCGCACCTGTCGTGCAAAACAGCGACCCAAGGATAACAACAAAGAACGCAAACTCATTTCGTGGATCCCTCTGCTTTACCATCGCTTTACTCTCCACCATGAAGGAGTTCCACCAATTGAGCTTGGTATTCCTGGGATCTAGCGGCATCAACCGGTTCCAACGGTACTAGCAGAATCCGCTCTTCGTGCGCGACTCTCAAGGAAAGTGTGGAGGCTGTCTCGGAACTTTGTTCGGACGCCTCTGCGTCATCCACCAATACTCGGCGACGTATCAATAATAGAGCCAACAAATAAGCGATTGCACCCTTGCCAGGTGACTCCAACAGATTCTCCAACGTGTTGATCAAAACAGAGTTGGGTGCTAGCGATTGCCCAGTAGAGCGTTTTTGAGGAATAACCGAACGCCACCAACCGACGGTCTCACTGTTAGGGCCAGGCCAGTTCTCTAGGGCGAAATCGCGTCGAACGAGATCTCCCCCTTTTTGCATAATGGCAGATACACAACGGTCCCCTGGTTGGAGAGGCCGATCACTGACAAAACACTTGCGAGAGCTTTTCTGAATTGCGTAGTCCTGCATTCTGTTGGCTTTTAGCAGAATCAGAGACCGACAGCCAGATCAGTCGATGTTCTCAATCATGGTTGGAACAGCCGGCTCCGTTTCAAAGAGACGATATCCGGAAGCGAGGAGAATGGATCGACCGAGCACATAAAATGAAAGCCCCATCGTTATGCCAGCAATGTCAGCATAAAAGTCGAGCCAATCTGCGGTGCGCCCGACGGGAATCTGCAATAGTTCATCAAGGCCAGCATAAACAATCGTCACAAAGAGCGCAATCAAGACATTGATCGACCGCACCTTGCGTGTGGGTATCGCCCAAGCCACAAGAAACGATAGGCCTGCGAATGCTCCAGCATGTAGTAACTTATCGTTTGCGCGGATTTGGCTCAAATATCGGGCTGGTATATGAGTGCCTATAAACAACAGAACCCAATAGACGGCCAGTGCAATTATTGCCCAACGCAATCCATAAATGGTTGCCTTCATATTCAGCGGACCAATCTCTGAGGAACGAAAATGGGCGTCGATTGACGCCCAATAGTCGTATCTAGTCGAAGGGGGCGGTTCAAATCAATCCCACCACCACTGAGATTGCTTGAGGTCCGCAGGAGCTCCCATCTTTTCTAGTTTCGTCTCGACTTCCTGATCGATGGTCACGGCAGATGGATCGATCAGCTTTCTCGCTGCGATATGAACGCCGCCACCAATGGGAGTCATCAACTGCGAATCCTTCCACACAGCGTTGATCGCCGTTTCCACTTGGCTCACTTCGGATCCTCGATTGACGGCAAACTGCGACTCATCTTCAAAGGCTCCCAAATTCCAGCCCGCCTTCTCGTACAAATCGCGATCTTGGATGAATGCCGCCGCGATACTCATGTCAAACAAGTTTCGCATTTCATGAAATACAGGGGTCGCGTCTGCAATCATGTCAAACTTCTCAGTGAACTCCTGCGTGAAACCTTTGCTCGCAGGGTCTGCCTTTCCTGTTCTTTTTCTATTTCCATCTTTCTGAACCCCTTCAAGTTCTCCAGACAGCTTTACCCCTCTACCTACCAACCGCATCGCATTTCCTGATTCGTTCGAAGCCACCGTCGAGTAATCTGCTTCAAAATACCAACGCTGAAGAGCATTGGAACCGGCGCTCGGACGACTTCGTTCGATCCAGGTGGACATCGGTACCATCGGGTCTTGCAGCCCGATTCCAATAAGTTTCATTCGATAATCAGCTTCCACAAGAACTCGAGCAAAGTGCGTGGTGCTGGGAACGCCGCGGATCGATACGGTTTGCAATCCCAGTGCGTTCTTCATACCTACAAGCAAAGGGCGAACATCCTTGGGAGCCTGTCCACCAAACTGTGCGTTGAATTGACTCATTCGCTTCAATCCCTCAGGTGTGGGATCTATCGAACAACCGATCGAACGAGTAGCACCGCCGTTGGGTCCGAAAGCACGTAGTGCGACAATCAAGTCATCGAGTCGGAGAGTCGCTCGTCCCGAAGATAACCCGACGATTCGCTGGGTCGCGTCCACGTACCACTGATCCGCAGGACCTGCGATTACAATGTCTTTCGTCTCTGGCAAATAGAAAACATACTCAAGGCGTTGCAGTCCTGCGAGCCCCCAAACTTCTGTGGAGAGTTCCCTCCCAGCAACTAATTCACTAGATACAAACGATTCCAAACGATTCAGTGAAACCATTCGCATCGGCGATGTCTTTAGCTGACCACGCGGTGTGTTTTGCAACGCTGCCATTCTCTGCGCCGTAGCAACACTCGGATCAACCTGCATCACCCGCAAAACGCCAGTCGCATCAATATCAATACCTGCAACACCGGGATCATTGTTGTTGTTATTGTTATTGTTGTTGTTATTGTTGCCGCCGCCACCGCCGCCACCGCCGCCTTGAGCCAACAACGGCCCGCAACTGCTGCAAAAAATAGCCGCGATGGCCAGTGTACAAGCTGTACGCAGAGGGAATTTAAAACGCATGCCAAGCAGCCTTGTAGTTTGCGATAAGTCGATAGGAATGAGCAATGGACGGTCCTGGTGTGGAACGCCTACTACCCAAGAATAGTTGCCCCATCGCATGTTCGCAAGAATTTGGTGGCACGTCCTCCCAACAACTCTTTAGGTTTTTTCGTGAAATCCGTCAGAATTCCTCCAGCTTTCTTGACCGGAACAACCAGAAAATGCTATTCCAACCGTCCGCGAAGATGTTCTTGAATCAAAATTATTGCAAAGTCAGTCCGTGGGCAATCGTCGATTTCACTTTATTTTCAGCCTTATTTGTGTTGCCTGGCTTTTGCCAGGATTAACTCTGTTCGGCCAACCACAGGTTCAGCTCCCTCCCCAACCGACCTCCTCTCCGTCAACAGCCCCAAACGTGGGGGCTGGAGCCCCCTACGGCACGACCCCCTACGGCACGACCCCTTACGGCACGACCCCTTACGGCACGAACCCTTATGGTACGGCCCCCACCTATTCCACACCCTCGGCAACCAGTTTCGATCCATACTTTCGCCCAAGCACCCCTGCTCCGATGTTCAATTCCCCCAATTGGAATCTCGGAAACCTACTCAATTATTACTGGGGACAAACCTCTCCCCCTGTCATTCCGCTAGGTCCTGCCAACTATCCAACCTACGTTCCGCCCGGAACAACCCCTTCCTTCAGCACGCCGCAGACCTTCAGCACGCCACAGACAAATCCGTGGTCACAACCACCGGGATACTACCCCAACAGCGTTTACCCCAACAGTACGCCAAATGTCCTCTATCCTGGAACTGGCAATCAGCCCCAATACACCAATGGGAACTACAACAACCCCTACATGAACCCGTCTTTAAGCTCCTTGTCGTCCAGTGTTAGCTATGGAACAAACGAAGTCGTTCGATTGTGTCAAGGTGCTCGCTTTCGGCATACATGGCTCAACGGGACTGCCGATTTCAACAGTAAAGAACCGACCTCACTCGAGATCAACGATACGGATGTATCACTCGTCTTTGCAATTCCTAACTTTTTCAATAGCACGAGGTCGTTCTATATCATCCCTTCGTACTCGCACCATTTATGGGATGGACCGCGTGTCGCAGGAAGCGATCTTCCTAGCAAAGCCTTTAGCGGTTTTCTGGACTTTGGCTGGGACACGAACCCAACGCAGACACTAGGACTCGAACTCGGAGGGAGAATTGGCGTCTTTGCAGATTTCGACGCGATCAACTCGGACAGTGTGCGGTATCAGGGAAAGCTATTGGGCCGGTTGCGATTGACGCCAAACTCTACATTTCGACTCGGAGTATTTTATCTGGATAGAAACAAAATCAAATTACTTCCCGCTGGAGGTCTGCTTTGCACTCCGAACCAAGATTCACGCTTCGATCTTTTTTTTCCGGAGCCCAAGGTCTCTCACTATGTTTCCACACTGGGAAATAAAGACATCTGGTGGTATTTGAGCGGTTACTACGGCGGTGGAAATTGGACCATCAAAAGGACAGACCAATCCGAAGACGAAATCGATATCAACGATATTCGAGTCATGATTGGAATGGAGTGTGGACGGTCTGAACAAATCCGACAGGGCTACCGCTGTGGATTTATAGAATTGGGATACGCCTTTAATCGAGAGTTGATCTTTCGTCTCAATAGCGAGAACAACCTAGAACTCGACGACAGCATCGTCGTCCGAGCGGGTTTCGCTTACTAGACTTGCGTTCTGGCAAATCTTGCGTTGTGGCAAATAAATCTTGTTATTAGCAAACAAAAAGAGGCACGTGCTAACGTGCCTCTTTTGGATTTATTGAAGTCTTTTCTCAAACAGCCAATCGACTCGAACTAGCTGATAGACTTGATCGTCTTGATGATTCGCGAAGTGATCTTGTATGGATCGGCTTGCGAGTTCGGACGACGATCTTCGAGGTAACCTTTGTAACCATTGTTTACAAAGCTGTGAGGGATGCGGATCGATGCGCCTCGGTCAGCCACACCGTAGCTGAACTTGTCAATCGACTGCGTTTCGTGAAGACCCGTCAAACGCAAATGATTGTCAGGACCGTACGCGGCAATGTGTTCGTCGCGGTACTTGTCAAAGGCAGCCATAAGTTTCTCGAAGTATTCTTTGCCACCTTCATCTCGCAATTTGCTTGTCGAGAAGTTTGTATGCATCCCTGAACCGTTCCAGTCTCCCTTGATCGGCTTGCAGTATAGTTCGATATCCAAACCATACTTCTCAGCCAATCGAATCAAAAGGTATCGAGCGATCCACATGTCATCGCAAACCTTCTTCGATCCCTTGGCGAAGATTTGGAATTCCCACTGCCCCTTCGCAACTTCTGCGTTGATCCCTTCCAAATTGATACCAGCGTCCAACGCAATATTGATGTGCTCTTCGACTACTTGTCGAGCGATGTCACCGACGTTCCTGTAACCGATTGCAGTGTAATAAGGCCCTTGGGGAGCTGGGTAACCACCGTCGGGAAATCCTAGAGGGCGACCGTCCTCATAGAAAAAGTACTCTTGCTCGAACCCAATCCACAGGTCATCCATGTCGTCCACTGTGTTGCGGAAATTGGATGGGTGCGGTTCGCCATTCGGCAACATAACCTCGCACATAACGAGGAAACCGTTGACGCGCGTACTGTCTGGATAAAGCGCCACAGGCTTCAGAATGCAGTCGGAACTCTTTCCCTCCGCCTGTTGGGTAGAGCTTCCGTCAAATCCCCACAAGGGAAGATCGGAGACACTCTTTGGGGCTGCATCCACAACCTTCGTCTTGCTGCGGAGGTTTGGCTCGGGCAAATAACCGTCCAACCACACATACTCGAGCTTATATTTCTTTTCAGAAGACATTCAGCTACATCTCTCTTACTAAAAGACTCAAAAAACTACTCGATTGAGTGACTGCTCTATCCTCCCCTGTTCGCCAACGTGATGAGAACACGTATCCTCATCCCGCTTACCAGAAAAACATTTTGGTACGAACACCCCTAAGTGAATCGTGCTTCTCGACATCTTTTGGAGTCTGCTCTACCCAAATCAGCCCAAAGGAAATCGTTCGGTTATTATAGGGATCCTCCCTGAACCTAACCGGCCGCCTAAAGCGAATCACAAAATGTTAAGCTGGTATTGCTCAACCGAGCCAATACCTTAACTATGTGGACTTCAGTCAGCAAGCGATCCGCAAAGTTTCTTTAATCCTCACACACGTAATCAAACAGGCTAATGATGCATGCAATGCCTATCATGTTGGGTGTCCTGGCTGCGATGGCGATCGCCTATCGGTTCTACAGCGCATTCCTCGCCGCCAAGGTTGCCGCTCTTGACGAAACGCGTGATACTCCCGCTGTACGCCTCGATGACGGTCAAAATTACCATCCAACAAATCGATGGATTCTTTTCGGCCATCATTTTGCCGCCATCTCTGGGGCCGGCCCCCTCATCGGCCCTGTTTTGGCCATCCAATTCGGTTACATGCCCGGACTAATCTGGCTTATCGTCGGTGTCTGCTTGGCAGGTGCCGTCCAGGATTTTCTAGTTTTGGCCGCCAGCGTTCGGCATGACGGAAAAAGTCTCGCCGAAATCGCTAGAACCATTCTGGGACCGACCGTTGGGTGGCTGGCATCTATCGCCATTCTGTTCATCGTCATCATCGCGTTGTCCGGCCTCGGTGTCGTTGTCGTCAAAGCACTCGGTGGCGAACAAGTGAATTTGCTCGCTGGGACCAAAATCCAATACTCAGGCGAGCTTGAGAAAACAGAAACACCAAAAGGCACAGAACTGAAGGTCCCCGAAGGAGCAAAGGTGGAATACACCTTAGGTTCATCCGTTCGAAGCGAAAGCTTTAAGCTCCGGATTCCAACGGACACAACTGCCACCGCACTCGCGACGGAAGGCACCATCGATATCCCTGCGCAATCCGCCGAACTGATTCCCGGAAGCTCCTGGGGTACCTTTACGATTTTTTGTACCATCCCCATCGCCTTGTTTGTGGGATTGTACATGTACAAATTCCGAAAAGGACACATCGTAGAAGCTTCTATACTGGGTGCGATCGGCGTGTTGGGGGCTACGGTCGCTGGCAATTGGATTCCAGGTTCACCGCTTGAACCTTATTTTTCTCTCTCGCGTGAAGGGGTCACGCTTTCCATTTGCATCTATGGCTTCATCGCTTCGGTGCTACCCGTTTGGTTGCTTCTGTGCCCACGCGACTACCTTTCGAGCTTTCTCAAGATTGGAACCATTATCGTCTTGATCGGCGGCATTCTCATCGCGAATCCGAAATTGCAAGCCCCCGCGCTGAATGAATTCTATGCAGGTGGCGGCGGACCAACCTTTCCAGGAGCGGTCTTCCCGTTTGTATTTATCTGCATCATGTGCGGAGCCATCTCAGGTTTTCATGCTTTGGTTTCGTCCGGTACCACCCCCAAGATGATCTCCAACGAAAAAGATATTCGCATGATCGGCTATGGAGCCATGTTGATGGAGGGACTAGTTGCCGTATGTGCTTTGATTGCAGCCGCTTCCCTTCCAGTTGGTGACTACTGGGCCATCAACATCGATCTGAGTAAAGTAGAGTTATATACCAAAACGCTCACGCAAATGAACGCAGACGTCGACCACCTTCAAGAACTTGAACGACAAGTGGGCGGCGAAACACTCCGAGGCAGAACCGGTGGTGCTGTCACGTTGGCCGTTGGAATGGCTCAGATCATGACCGACGCGATGAAGAAATTGTCGTCGAGCATCTCGATCGATGGTGTGATCAAGTACTGGTTCCATTTTGCTATTATGTTCGAAGCATTGTTTATCTTGACAACGATCGATACGGGGACGCGCATCGCGCGATTCCTGCTTCAAGAAATTCTTGGCAAAGTTCATCCTCAGTTTGCCAAAATGGATTGGATGCCCGGTGTATTGCTCAGCACAGGCTTAGTCACGTTGGGTTGGGGAGGATTGATTTGGAGTAGCTCTATCGACACAATCTGGCCGATGTTCGGGATCGCCAATCAATTGTTGGCTGGAATCGCCTTGTGTGTTGTTACCACTTGGATGTTTCAGTCGGGGCGAGGAAAATGGAGTTTGGTGACGATCCTACCTCTTTGCTTCATCGCAACCACGACATTAACTGCCAGCGCGCAGATGGTTCAAACACGGTTCTGGCCGTCATTCTCGAACGGAGTAAAGACCAGCAATCTTGGGCAGGCTTTACAAGGCGGGTTGTGTACCCTCGCTATCGTGTTTCTTATCGTTTGTTTTGTAGTGATCGTCGGAGCTTCCATCGCTCGCTGTGTCGCTTTTTCTAATCATCAGTCGAATTCCAACCAACCAGCGAAAGGATAAGGAATTGTCGCCCAATCAAGATCAGGGACGCCACGGCGTCGTGGCCGTTATTCGAGAAGAAGATAAGTTACTGGTGATTCGGCGATCGGAATTCGTGCGAGCCCCGAATTTGTTGTGCCTCCCAGGAGGTGGTATCGAAACAGGCGAGAGCTTCGAACAAGCGATGCACCGTGAACTGATGGAAGAGCTACAATTACAGGTGGATATCGAACGGCATTTGTGGTCTTCTGAAACTCGCTGGGGTACAAAACTCGAGTGGCTCCTTTGCCACCGCCACCCCGGTTCCGAGCCTATCGCAAACACCGCCGAGGTTGCCGAGTTCTATTGGCTTTCTATCAATGAAATGCGCCCTCGGAATGATTTGCTTGGGAGTTTGCCCGATTTTTTCAACGCGATCGATGCACAAGTGATTCGCTGGTAATTCCCTTCTTGTGAATTTCCCTCTAAATCCGTGAAAGAAAACCACTCGTATTGCGTTTTACTAGTGTAGAGCTTTCCAAGATTTCATGAAAACACCCGAATGAACTTCATAAGCTTGAGACACACTCAGGGAAAAGTCCTTTTCAAGCGACTTACTAATCGAAAACAAGTCTCCAATGTAAACAATCAATTCGAAAGCTCGGCCTCGCTGTTCAGCGTACCAACGATTTGATTGATATCATTTCCACCCCATCTTTTTGAGAAGACTATGAAACCAATAGGGATTTTGTCTGCACACTTTGCAGCTGGCGTTTTAACGACATGCCTGGTCGGCACAGCGGTACTCTATGGACTGCAAAGATGGAAAAGGTTTAGCTCTTCGGGATCGACAGAAATCGCTGAGCTAGGCCCCAATGTTGCAATGCCCCGGATTGCAAGAACGGCATTGGCACCTATCGATATCGTCGACCATGCAGCATTTGAAGTTGACGCTTTCCCTCGCAGTGTTTCCGAGTCAGAACTCACCGTAGATGGACAAATCGAATTGCTTTCTGCTGAATATAACGCATCGAAGAATGAAGCGACGCGTCAGAGGCTGCGCGAACAATTATCGATTCTCAATAACAGTGTTCAATAGGGATTCCCTCGATCGAAACAACACCCCCTTAGGCTACGATCCCTTTCACGACATCGCCGTGAATATCGGTGAGTCGAAACTGCCGACCTTGAAACTTATAAGTCAAACGCGTGTGATCGATGCCACATAAATGCAAAATGGTCGCTTGCATATCGTGAACATGAACTGGATTTTCAGTAATGTTCCAAGCGTAATCGTCCGTCGCTCCGTGCACATGACCTTTCTTCACACCTCCACCAGCCATCCACCAACTAAACGCTTTGCCAAAGTGATCACGCCCATTCGGCTTCTCTGGATTCCCTTGTCCAAAGGGAGTTCTTCCAAACTCTGCCCCCCAAATGACGAGCGTGTCCTCTAGCATGCCTCGGTCCTTCAAGTCTTGAACGAGCGCAGCCGAAGGTGCGTCGGTATCCAGGCATTGCTGTTCCAGTTGTGTATAAAGATTGTTGTGTTGATCCCAACCTGCATGCATCAACTGAACGAAACGCGTACCTCTTTCTAGCAGTCGTCTTGCGATCAAACAATTGTTTGCATACGTTCCCTTGATCAATGCATCCGGTCCATAACGCTCAATCGTGCTCGCCGACTCTTTCGAGAAATCCAATAGATCGGGAACACTCGTTTGCATACGATAGGCCATCTCATATTGCGCGATGCGAGTGTCGATCTCTGGATCGCCGTACTCTGCAAGATGCTCTGTATTGAGTGCCGCGATATCGTCGAGAAGTGCACGTCGCGACTCTTTGCTCATGCCATTCGGATTGGCCAAATAAGGTACTGGGTCACCCGTGTTTCGAAAACGGACACCTTGGTAGCGACTCGGCAAAAAACCAGTTCCCCAGTAATAATCGAAGAACAATTGACCGCATGTTTTCCCTTTGTCACTGGAAGTCATGACAACGAAGGTTGGCAACTCCTCTGTCACACTCCCCAACCCATACGACAACCAAGCTCCCATGCTAGGTCGTCCTGGCACCTGAGAACCGGTCAAAAAATATGTCACCCCCGGCGCATGATTGACCGCTTCTGTATGCATCGATCGTACCAGCGTTATGTCGTCCGCTAGCGAACCGATCTTTGGCAACATGCTGCTCAATTGCATGCCACATTGACCATACGACTGAAATGGTTTGATTGCCGGAATACAGGGCCACTTGCCATTCCCGGAGGTCATGGTCGAGAGACGTGTTGACCCTCGAATCGTGTCTGGGATATCTTTGCCAGCCATTTCTCGCATCACGGGCTTGTCGTCGAATAAATCAACGTGAGATGCGCCGCCCCCTTGCCAAAACATCACAACCCGTTTCGCTTTCGCAACGTGATGTGGCAGATCCGTTAAGCCTGACTTCACGATCATTGCAGGCGATGGGGTATCTCCCAAGACGTAGGCTCCGCTGGTTCCTAACAACGAGGCGAGAGCCGCTGTCCCGACGCCACTTCCGCAACGTCCGAAGAGTTGCCGGCGTGTGACTCGAGCTAAGTTCTGCTGAAGTAAATCGTTTTGCATATTGTTTATTTCCATCCTCTACGTCGACCGACTAGATCCACCTGTCATTACTCGCGAGTCATCGCTTCGTCTAAGTTAAAAATAGCCAAGCAAATAGCAGTGAGCGATGCATGGTGAGTCGCGTCCAACGACGCATCGCGCGCAGTCGATCCCACCGACAATAGTTCCAACGCGGATTGCGGTTCTGATGCATAAAACTGACGTTGTTTATCCAAAGCGGCACAAAGCCGGACTGATTCTGAGTCGCTCGGCTCTCGGCACATCACGCATTGAAAAACGTAGGTGATCTGCTCGGAAACATCACTGGATTTTTTCATCGCTCTTTCCGCAAGCATTCGCGACGCTTCAACCCAGGTTGGGTCGTTCAACATCGTAAGCGCATGCAGCGGAGTGCTCGTTTGGCCAACACGCACTTTGCAAACTTGTCGATTCGACGCATCGAACATATTGGCTGGCCCAACAGTTCGTCGCCAAAAAGTGTAAAGACTTCTTCGAAAGAGATCGCTGCTCTTCGATATCGGATAGGTGAAGTCACGCTCCTTGGTAATGGCGAGCGACTCCCAAATAGCGTCGGGTTGATACGGGTAAACGGGTTGGCCACCGATTCGCGGATCCAACGTCTGACTCGCAGCGAGCGCCCAATCTCGCAAGATCATCGCAGGCATTCGCACTCGGCTCGATCGGCCGTAAAGTCGATTCTCCGGATCAAAGCTTTTTAGTATCGGTGTGAAGCGACTAGATTGTCGATACGTCGAACTCGTCACAATCATGCGATGCAATGCCTTCGTGTTCCAACCGCTTTCCCGAAACTCAACAGCCAGCCAATCAAGTAGGTCGAGATGAAGCGGGTATTCGCTTTGAACTCCAAAGTCTTCTGCTGTTTTGACGATACCCGTACCGAAGTAGTGCTGCCAAAAGCGATTCACTTGAACACGCGCCAGAAGTGGATTCTCTGGTGATACCAACCATTGAGCAAAACCTAATCGATTCTTAGGCATCGCGGCAGACATCGCGGGCAAGAAGCCTGGCGTCGCAAAGCTGACTTTCTCGCCAGGCTTCAAATACTCACCGCGCGCTAGTATATGAGTGTCGCGAGGTTGGTCATCGCTCATGATCATCGGCCGAGGCGTTTGATCTGCGACATAGTCCGAACGCGCCTTTTGCACCGTGGCGAGCTTTGAGAACGATGGAGTTTTGTCTGCGAGAGAATCTCGAACCTTCTGATCAAAGTGCTTTCTTAACTCCGACTCTAGTTTCTTCTTGTCATCGTCACTGCGTTCACTCTCTGGCTTATTGAGAATTCCGGTGACGGAATCCGGAAGCCCTTTTCCGTCTGCCGGTTTCTTATCAGAAAAGATCCCCACTCGCCATCCATGGTAAGCCGCGTCCGCCAAAGGCTTTACTACTTTGTTTAGTTCTTCTATTTGCGAATCAAAATCCAACAGTTTGGCTTTCGTCTCTTCGGTCGGCACCTCAACAAAAGGTTTGGCGACTCGAATGCGAGTCGAGAACCGCTGCGGTACACCCGACTCGGGTACCCGATTAAAAGCATCCATCAGACTATAGTAGTCGCGCTGCGTGATCGGATCGTATTTGTGATCATGGCATTGCGAACAAGACATCGTCAGCCCCAGAAACGTCGTTGCTGTGGTGTCCATGCGATCAAAGAGAATGACAAAGCGTTGCTCTTCCGCAATCGCTCCTCCTTCACCGTTGAGCAAGTGATTGCGATTAAAGCCACTAGCGATCTTCTGATCCAAAGTGGCGTTCGGCAATAGATCTCCTGCGAGTTGCCAGATCGTAAACTGATCGAACGGAAGATTTTCATTCAGGGCCTTGACTACCCAATCACGCCACATCCATTGCCATGTGTCGCCATCCTGCTGAAACCCATTACTGTCCGCATAGCGTGCGGCATCCAACCATGGCAGTGCCATCCGCTCGCCGTAGTGCGAGTTCTCTAACAAACGATCGACCAATTTCTCATACGCTTGTGGATCGGTGTCTTGTACAAACGACTCCACATCTTGCGGTTTAGGCGGGAGCCCGATCAGATCTGAGTAAAGACGCTTGATCAATGTACGGCGATCTGCTTCGGGCGATGGAGCCAATCCCTCGCGTTCCAGCTTTGCAAGTACGAATTGGTCGATCGGGTTCCTGGCCCATTGGCTAAACCGATTCTCAGGCGGGTTCGGTCTCTTCGGCGGTGTAAACGCCCAGTGCGGAGCGTACACAGCCCCCTCTTGAATCCAACGCAACAAAAGTTTCTTTTGCGAATCAGAAAGCTTTCGATTCGATTTGGGTGGTGGCATCATTGTGTCGGGATCCGTCCCATGAATACGCGCTAACAATGAACTACTCTCGGGCTTCTTCAAATCAATGACGCCCGCCGAAACAGCTTCTTCTCGAACATCCAATCGCAATCCCGCTTCACGCTTATTGGCATCCTGTCCATGGCAATAGAAGCAATTCTCCGAGAGTATCGGCCGGATGTCTCGATTGAAATCCAACGTCCCTTTCGCCGGCGACTGGAATGCCAAACTCTCGCTCGCGGTTGTAGCAACACCACACAGCACAGCACTCAGCCAAACCGCTTTCAGCCAGTGGGTGAACGAACTTCTATCGACCCGAAAAGCAGATATCAAGAACGGAAGATTTAACGGTCGCACCGGAAGTACCGATTGTTTAGGAAATGAAAACGGGAACAGATTCCCAGGTAGGTCACGCTTCATTCTATTCTGGCATTCAACGTTGTTCCAATGCCACAGCGAAACTGTTCGTTCACATTTTCCCAAATGGTGTAGATAAATCGTGCAGCGTTGCGCATCGGAATACAGCCAAACTTGTCGATTTTCCGAGAATTCGCAGGATTTCCTGAGGAAAGGCAAAGCACAACAGAAAGCAATGTTTGCGTTATTGGAGAAGCCGTGGCAGCACAGATCTATCCCGGCCAAAGTGCGCTCGACAAATCCATCCTAGTGAACAGCAAACACTTGTTTCGCATCATCGGCGTTTTGATGTATAGGAACACCTTCGGCAGGAATTGACGAGCCTATGCGATCACCGTTCCGCTTGACCTGATCGAACAAGCCCAAGCGACGCAGCGCATCTTCAATTTTGTCTTGGGAGCAACGGCTGCCATCTCTTTGTTAGTGGGTGGAATCGGCATTATGAACATCATGCTGGCCAGTGTTAGCGAACGAACCAGAGAGATCGGAATTCGACGTGCATTAGGGGCGAGACAATCCGATATCATTCTGCAATTTCTGATCGAGACTCCATTCTTGTCCTTGGTAGGAACTTTGATTGGCCTTGGTTTTGGAGTTCTCTCACCATACTTAGTGTCATATCTGTCAGGAATGACAACCATCGTTCTCGCCATGGTCGCTTCTTATTGCTTCGGCTGTTTCGTTGTTTGTGGGGATCGCTTCCGGCATTTATCCAGCTAGGCAAGCAGCCAAACTAGACCCCATCGAAGCGTTACGTCACAGTTAATCGATTCAATTTGTTTAATCCATGCAGATTGAGATCACGGCAGTGGGTATGTGCCAGGAAGTGACAGATTTGCTTGCGCACCTCCCCACAAAAAGGCAGAATGAAAGGTTACGATATAAATCCGTGAACCACTTTCATTGTCCTCTATCCTCCCGCGTAGGACTCCTTCATGTCGCTCCATTGGATTTCTGGCACAATTGCGAAAAAGCATATTTGGTCAGATGGCCTGTTTACGATTGCAGTTCGATGTCCTGGCGTTCTTCCCTTTGACCCGGGGCAATTCTTGCAAGTCGGCGTTCCATTGCCAGATAAACACCTTCATCGTCCTTATTCTGTCGCGTCACCCCATGGAGATCTTCTTGAGTTCTTTATTGTACGTGTGGATGGGGGAGAGTTGACGCCACGATTATGGGGAATGGGAGTAGGAGATGCGATTGATGTATCAGAGAAGGCGACTGGAAGCTTTACTCTTTCGCACGTTCCAGATGCGGATTGCATCTGGCTCTTGGCAACCGGAACAGGCCTAGCGCCCTATATTGCGATGTTGCGTGAAGCAGTTATTTGGAATCGCTTTCCAAAAATCGTGCTGGCGCACGGTGTCCGCTATGTAACCGATTTGGGGTACCAGGAAGAATTGGCTCAGTTTGCAAATCAATACCCGGATCGATTTCAGTTCATACCAGTCATATCGCGACAGTCCGTCGAGGGAACGATCTCAGGACGCATCACCACAGCCATCGAGTCAGGTACGTTGGAATCGAAAGTTGGAATTGCGATGCAGGCCAACAATAGTGCGGTAATGATGTGCGGCAATCCTCAGATGCTCGACGACGTCGAGCATCAGCTTCATTCGCGCGGCATGACAAAACACAAGCCGAAAACGCCTGGCAACTACGTGGTTGAACGCTATTGGTAAGAGATCGCTAATGACCAAAGTACGAGCTACCCCTCTTGCAGTTGCAGTACAAATTTTTCGGTACCAGGCACTTGTAATTCTGGGAGGGTCTGGTAGGATCTAGAGAAAAGGAGAAATTTGACATGCCTAGACCATTACGTTCGGAGGTCTTTAGACCCCAGGAAATCGCCATTTTGCATTGTGTCCAGAGATGTGTTCGCAGGGCTTACCTTAGTGGCGTGGATTCCGTTACTGGGACGGACTATTCCTACAGAAAGGAATGGATTCGACAACGGATCGAAAAGCTAGCATCGGTTTTTGGTGCAGATGTGCTCGCGTATGCGATTCTATCCAATCACCTGCAC
>CAIOHR010000081.1 GCA_903858115.1 uncultured Pirellula sp.
CAAAGAGTTGCCGATCGTTTTCACATCTCTGCTTGACACTGGCTATGGAGTCGGCGGAACAGCTAGAACATCCACAGCAGTATCATCTGACGTTGCGGATCGAGGCGATTGGGGCGGCATTTTTGTTGGCCATGCCAGCTCAGCCTCGATCGATCAAGTCCGAATGGCTTATGCAGGGGGACTTACTCGTATTGAAGGTGGATTTGCATCCTTTAATCCGATCGAGATTCATCAGGCTGACGTCCGAATCGCAAACTCTCGAATCACAGATAGCGGCTCGGGAACAGAGGGATCAACTTCTCCGAATCGAGTTGGTCGAGGCACAAATGACGATGCTGCGATTTTTGTTCGTGGTGCACAGCCTGTTATTCTTAACAACGTCATGGCTCGCAACTCAGGTGCAGCAATTAACATCGATGTAAACTCACTTACATCTGAGTTCGTTATCGATCGCGGTCGAATGACGGGGTCGATCGGCATTGTTGACACTTCGATCGGTAACCAAGGCCCATTCATCCAAGGTAATCGTTTAGATCGAAACCTCGTCAATGGTGTTGAAGTTCGGGGTGGTGTGACCACGACTCAATCTGTTTGGGACGACACTGACATTGTTCACGTGTTGCGTGATGAAGTCGTATCCTCGAACACTTACACATTCGGTGGAACGCAGCTTGTAAGCAAGAATGGACGTAGCTTGGTCGTCAAGATGGAAGGGGCTGACGCGGGCTTTACCGCAACAGGATTGGCCTTGGATATTGATGACAGAATCGGCGGAAGCGTTTCGCTAATCGGTGACCCGAGTGCGCCGGTAATTCTAACCTCTCTCTCGGATTGCACGGTTGGAGCTGGTTTCACTCCCGATGGTCGCATGCAAAATGACACCATCAATACTTGTTCGTCGGAATTCATCGTTGGTGCTGACGTGGTCATCGTGATGGATGAATCAGCATCGATGTTCTTCGCTCAAGAATTTTCCAAGCAATTGATTACAGACTTGGAAGCAGGCTTGATTGCATCTGGAATCGGCGTTGAGCAAGGCAACCGATATGGATTGGTTGGATTCGGCGGTTTTGATTCGGCTCCACGGTCTATCCCCGTTGGCCCGAATGGTTCGTTGTTTGGTACATCTACAGAGTATGTGATTGCTGCCGACAACCTGACGGACGATGGGTTCGAGGAAGATGGTTGGGCTGCCATTACCCATACACTCGATAACTACCAGTTCCGAACTGGCGCTGCCAAGTTCATCGTTCTCGTTTCTAACGAAGACCGCGACCAAATTCGCAATGAGAACCAAGGCGCGATCGTAGCACGTCTACAATCGGAAGGTGTCAGGTTGAACTCTATTTTGGATGTTACCATCCAAGATGCGAATAACGCCTTCCC
This sequence comes from uncultured Pirellula sp., assembly GCA_903858115.1. Taxonomy (GTDB): domain Bacteria; phylum Planctomycetota; class Planctomycetia; order Pirellulales; family Pirellulaceae; genus JBKCUI01. Next base: position 1,387 of record CAIOHR010000081.1, read on the forward strand.
GTTCTTGGCTTTGGATAACCAAACCCGTGTTTATAAAGAAGACGGTGTTGGCGGTTATACAACAGAATTTGGCGGCAGCATTTTGACAAGCTTCGGCACTACTGAAGCCGACTATGTCTCCATGTCCTTCGCGGTAGGAGGAATCACCGGAGACATCAATCGAATTTCCGCTGGCGGTACGACAACGACCAGCTTTAGCAGTGCGTTTGTTGATACCTTCATTGGTCAAGCAGGCGGTGGAGTTGCACAGCCAGGAGATTGGCGAGGTGTAGATCTACTTACCAATAGCAATGATCGCAACGTTGCAATCGTTTCAGAATTGGAATCCAACAAAGCCAGCGCACCAGCTGGAAATGACACGCCACAAACTTCACAATTCCTCGGCCAATTGGCTTCGTCCCTAAACGGTGGCGATGAGTCTGCTCGACTTGGCTTTGAAATCAAGGGAACTCTCAACAAGAATGGCGACGTTGACGTCTACAGTTTCTTTGCGAGAGGACGAACTGAAGTCTGGTTGGACATCGACCGCACGACCTTTGGCTTGGATACCGTCGTTGAATTGATCGCGGAAGATGGCACGATCTTGGCTCTTTCGGATGATTCTTATCTCGAAGAAACGAGCTCTAGCACTAACCCGATCTATTCAGCTCTACCTGGAAACGCAGCGAACCCTCTTCGCAAGAGTTCACTCCTTCAAGTACCTCGTACAGGTTTATTGCAAGAAGCTCGAGACGATTTCAGCACCAATCCAAAAGATGCTGGACTTCGAATCGTTCTACCTGGACAGGATACAATAACAAGTCTCTACCATATTCGTGTTCGAAGCAGCAACCAAAGCCCAGCACAACCTGCTGGAACCCCAGCTTTGAGCAATCCTGCTTCAGTTGGACTAGGACTCTCTCGCGGTTCGTACCAAATGCAAGTACGACTTGGTGAA
>CAIOHR010000082.1 GCA_903858115.1 uncultured Pirellula sp.
CACTAGTCCCAAACAGAACTCCAGTGTTTTATCCGTTGATGCCGAAAGGCGTTGAGCACCCGGACGGCTCTATCGATACTTGATTCTGTCCACTCGTGTTTTATCCGTTGATGCCGAAAGGCGTTGAGCACACGTAGCGAAGGCAACAGACGAGATCGACGCAAACGTGTTTTATCCGTTGATGCCGAAAGGCGTTGAGCACGTGTCGGAAAAGCCGTGTTTGGACCAAACGCGAGGTGTTTTATCCGTTGATGCCGAAAGGCGTTGAGCACTTGCGTGGCATGTTTAGCACTCTTGCAATCTCGTTGTGTTTTATCCGTTGATGCCGAAAGGCGTTGAGCACGAAGGTTAATTGTCGCAAGGACCGTTCCCGTCCGTGTGTGTTTTATCCGTTGATGCCGAAAGGCGTTGAGCACCATGGACCAAGTATTTTGCAAGATGCCGTCGATTTAGGTAACTTTGGTAACTTCGAAACGGTCCGACTGAATTTCCAGGCTACCATCTCTACCAGATTCCGATCGGACAAGCCGCGAGATAGAACAACGATTGTCGCTCCCCCTCGCGGAGTGCCAGGTAGTAGATCACAAGCACGCTGGTGGCTCTGTTCAATATGGCTTCCACCACTCGTCCACTTGCTTCGAGAGTTCCTTTAACTTCTCGACTTCCTTGCTTGCGAGGTTGGTGGTTTCCTTGGGATCGTCCACAATTCGATAGAGTTCTGGCGACTGCCCTGGTTCGTTGGTCGCATCGGGAAGAATGATCTTCCATTCACGATTTACCAACCAACGCCAGCGAACGTTCTTTTCTGGCCGATCGATGTCGACTGCGTTGTGCGTGAAACAAGCTCCCTTGAGTGAAGTTCTCGAATTACGCGTGGAAGCATCCAACAAATCGATCCCTGGAAGATCGTCTGCTATAGGGATCCCCAATGCCTTGGAAAGGGTGGGAACAATGTCGATGCTCTGTGCCAACGCATCGCTCATTTCTGGCTTCACTTTGTTCGGCCATCGAATCATGATGGGCGTTCTCAATCCGCCATCATTTGGAGATTGCTTCGATCGAGGTGCATAGCGCGGTGTGTTCGGATCTTGGATCCATCCGTTGTCAGCGACGTAGACTACAATCGTGTTATCGGCGATTCCACGCTTTTCTAATGAACTCATCAATTGCCCGATCGTCTCGTCAAACCACTCGACCATGGCCCAATAGCGAGCCACATGAATACTATCGGTCAACGGCTTGTAACGCTCGAGCAACCTGTCCGGCGGTGTGTGGGGATCGTGAGGCATGAGGGGCGCATACCAAACCAAAAACGGTTTATCCTCTTTTTGGCATTGATCCATAAACGACTCGATAGGCTCCATGGATTTACGTCCGATGGTCAACCCCTCGTCGCCATGACGTCCACCTTTGGTCATGCCATGCGTGAAACCACCTTGGGTGTAGTGTCCTTGCCACCATTTGCCAGTTTGCAATGCAGCATAACCATTCGAGACCAAGGACCGGGCCAAAGTCGGCACGGCTCGCATGTGTTCGTTCATCCGCTCCCTTCCCTGGAGAAACGAGGCGGATTTATGGAACTCGGCACCTTTCATTCCGGGCACCATCGGTGGATCGTTGGATGTGATTTTGTGTTGATGCGGATAACGACCCGTCAGAATCGTTGCCAAACTGGGACAACAAAGGCTCGATGGAACATATCCTCGAGGAAAAGTAAGGCTCTCAGCCGCCAATTTATCCAAATGGGGCGTTCTCAAGTGGGGATGGCCCATAAAGCCATAGTCGGTCCACGCTTGATCGTCCGAAACGATCAACAACACATTTGGTTTTTTGGCCTCAGCCGTGCCGACCGTCAGGGATAACGGAACGAAAAACAACAGTACGGCGATGGAGAGAAGTTTACGCATTGGAACAAACTTTGAATGCTTTCTATCGGAAATAGGGCCTAGGTAACAGTATAGACACTCTTGCGATGGGATGCGCCTTCACAAAGAATGCACAATTGAATTCCATTGTTTTTCCGAGCCTGAATCGATATTCTGGGTGATGGAAAAGCTCGTTTGCCTGCCGCGAGCCCAAGTCTAAAGATGGATTGCTTTCCGCGTTCCTACAATATGTGGATTGCTGTGTACTTCCTTCGAGAACCGTGAGAATGATAAATAGAGTTTTTTTCTTCGCATTAGCGATTTGCCTTGTTTGTGACTCAGTCTTCAGCGGTGACTTGCCGATTGCCGTTGATGTTGGAAAATCAGTACCCGCCTCGCAATGGACTGACTTCCAGGGCCGGGAATGGAAATCGAGTGAATTTTCAAAGAAGAAAGCCACGGTTTACGCATTCATTGGAACCCAGTGCCCGCTGGCAAAACTTTACTCCACCAAGATCGTAGAGCTGGAAAAGACTTTTCGCGACAAGGATGTAGCGTTCGTTGCCGTGGATCCCAATATCCAAGACAGCCTCAGCGAAATGGCGGCACATGCGAGAAAGTTCGGTATTGAGTTTCCCTTTGTAAAAGATCCCAACCAACAATGGGCAGACGCGCTCGGCGTGACGCGCACTCCCGAGGTTTGCGTGGTGGATGCGAATGGCAAATTGGTTTATCGCGGGCGAATCGATGATCAATATGGGATCGGGTACACGCGTGAAAAACCGACCATTCACAATTTGACCGATGCCATTGAAAGGACACTCGAAGGGCGCGAGATCGCGGAACCGGTTACCAAAGCCCCAGGATGCCTAATCGGTCGAGGTAGCTCCAACCGGAAGACATCCGAGTCGACGGAATCTGTAACTTATGCGGATCAAGTGAGTCGTATTCTTCAACAACGATGTGTCAGTTGCCATCGAGCGGACGAGATCGGACCGATGGATCTGTCGAGTTATGACGACGCTTCTGCATGGGCCGATATGATCCTCGAAGTGGTCAATGAGGGGCGAATGCCACCATGGCACGCAGCACCTGATCATGGCAAATTCTCGAACGATCGTCGTTTATCTCAAGAGGAACTCGACATTCTCAATCGATGGGTTCAACAAGGAACACCGAGGGGCAATCCCAAGAAAGAACCCGCTCCCTTGAAATTCACGAGCGGTTGGCAACTGTCGCGAGAGCCTGACATCGTGATTCCCATGTCGACCAAACCCTTTACTATTCCGGCGCGTGGAGAAGTGCGATACCAGTACTTTACGGCTGATCCCGAGTTCACGGAAGACAAGTGGGTCAATGGAATGGAGATTGTCCCCGGGAATAGAGCTGTCGTCCACCATATCTTAGTTTTCGTGCGTGACAAAAAAGAGGGGCGCGGTCGCCAGCTCGGTGCGGAACGTGGATTCCTAGCGGGTTATGTTCCTGGAACACGTGTGGAGATGATGCCCGAGGGAATGGCAAAGCGTATCCCTGCCAACAGCGAACTCATTTTCCAAATCCACTACACTCCCAACGGCTCAGAACAATCGGATCTGAGCAAAGTCGCATTTTGGTATGCCGATCCTAAGAGCATTACGCACGAAGTGCAAACGACAAGCTCGGTCCAGACACAGTTTCGCATTCCCCCTAAAGAAGCCAACTACCGAACGGTCGCGATGCAGCCCGAAGAGCTTCCTGAAAGTCAATTGCTATCGATGAGCCCTCACATGCATGTTCGAGGCAAATCCTTTCGCTATACGGCGGTCTATCCTGATAGCAAGCGAGAAGTATTGCTCGACATTCCGAACTATGACTTCAATTGGCAAACAGAGTATCGACTTGCCGACCGCAAGCCACTGCCAGAAGGGACTCGAATGTATTGCGAGGCGGTCTTCGATAATTCAGAAAAGAATTTGAACAATCCTGATCCGACATCTTATGTAACCTGGGGAGATCAAACCTACGAAGAGATGATGATCGGCTATTTCCATATAGCCGTTCCAATCGATCCAAAAACGGGACGGGCAAAAGCGATTTCGACGAGCCGACCAAAACGACCGAATGCCGAGAGGATTTTCGATGCGTTAGATGCAGATGGTGATGACCGACTGCTTCGTGACGAAGTTCCGAAAAATCTCTTGCCGGTGTTTGATGGCTTGGACAAGAATCGCGACAAGATTCTTGAACGCAGCGAATTGAAGTAGCTGGATGCCGAACTATTGATTCAAGAATCAGTCCATTTCCATTAACGAAAAAACAAAAATGAAACTATCCGAAAACTTGAAAGCCTGCGGTTTCGAGGGTTCGACAGAGGCCTTCAAAAGCCTCTTGCTTGAAACGTTGCGTGCCAATTTCCCGGCAACCACGATCGATTCCGTCCTGAGTACTCCCGCCGTTGCCACTAGGTTTTGCGAAATCATTCGCGAAAGCAATCCCGATGCAAATTTGCATGACTCCATCGTACTCGGAACGCTGCTGACGATCCGCAGACGCAAAGAGTGTTCCAAGAAACTAATCGGCGGGCCTTCGAAAGTGAAGCTCTCAAAACATCTTTCGAACGGCGGATGCACGATGAAAGTATCAGAGTTTCGTCAGTTGGTTGCCGGATGTCTCACGAATATGTTTGACGGACAATCCATTCATACCATCCTTTGCCACCCTCGTGAATCTCTAGCTCTGTGCGAATACGTCAAGACAAAGAGTCAATCGTCCACCTTACCGCATTCACTCATCCTAAAAGTGCTGCTGAGTCTCCGAAAGAAATAGCCGTCCAACAGCCGTTTGTCTAAAGAAACGGGATTCGAAAGTCTAGTCGATTTCCGGAAAGTGTGACGATCCAATCAGTTTTGACTTGGCCCTGATACGATTGGCTAAGAATTTCATCAAGAATCATTTGGCGATGACAGCACTACGGTGAAGGATCCATCAGTTGATTCTTTGTTCATGGACACGATTGCTACTCTCGAAGATTCATGAATGGCCTATTAATCTGCTTATGCTTCGGGCTTCTGATTGCAACGCTTGGCTCCTCGAAAGCTGATGGCGACACGATAGAATGGCTCTCCAGCGAATCGGAATCGCTAGAACGTCGCATTCTGTTATCGGATCAGGCGTCACAATCGATCGAATTGTCATACTTTCAAATTCGAGATGACAACACAACGGGCCAGGTGCTTGCAGCCTTGGTCCGTGCCGCATCTCGCGGCATATCCGTGCGAGTCCTCGTCGATGGTCACCCTCGCTCTAATAGTCTGCCGAAAGCGTTGATGGACTATATGATCGAACAGGGAATAGCCATTCGCGAACGACCCGTGGATGTTCGGTACCAAATAGAGTTGGGACGTCCGCGAATGCACGAAAAGCTGTTTATTGTCGACGGACATTACCTGCTCATGGGTGGCCGAAATCTTGAGGAAGACTTTTTTGGGATAGGCCAACGACTCTACATGGACCACGATGTAGTCGCCGTAGGCGTTGTTGCGGCAACCGCCCGCGCCTATTTTGAATCTCGCTGGAGCGAATGCAACGTAGGCCAACCGAGATTGATCGGAAACGAAGCCAAAAAATCGGAAGCGAAACATGTGCATCCCCAATGGCAATGTATTCCGAGGGATCAGGCCAAGGCAGAGATAGCAGAATGGTTGCACGAATGCGAGTCCGCACCACTTGCAGCCTGTGATCTCCGATCTCGACTCGAACACGAACCGCAAGAAGTAGGTTGCATTCGTTTCCTCCACGATTGTGTCGGCTGTTCGAAATTGGATCCGGGCGCCATCTCTTCCCAGATCGCGGAACTAATCTCCCAGGCTCGATGCTCCATCGACATCGCAACACCCTATTTCGCAGTTTCGCACAAAATGCGATCGCTCATCACGCAAGCGGCGGATCGAGGCGTTTCGATTCGGTTGCTGACGAACTCACTGGAATCCACGGATCAGATCATCGTACACGCGGCCTTCGCGAATGAGCGTCGTTGGCTCCTCCGAAACAAGGTGCGAATTTTTGAGTATCGAGGCGAATGTACTTTGCATTCGAAGCTGATCCGCATCGATGACCGTATTACAATCATCGGTAGTCACAACCTAGATTTTTTATCGGAGCGAAAAAATTTGGAAGTCGCTATCGTGATCGACGATCTCGATTTCGCTCAGTCTTCGAAATCGGTTTACGATCGCGAAGTCCGAGCTTCGACAGAAGTCGAGCGTGGTTCGTTGTTGCGTTACGAAGCGAGGGAGAGCAACGCAGCACCGGAAGAGTTTCGCAAGTTCCGGCGCCTCCGCGTGGCCGCCCCGCTTGTCCAACGCTATCTTTAGTGGTTTGCAAATGTAGCCATTCAATCACTTGGATCGGAAGCATTTGCAATTGCCGGTTCATTTGAATTGTCGCATGTGCACTAAATCCATCAAGTTAGACGAGTCAAATGTTGATGCCAACGTACGACGGTATCTTTTGCGTCCATGGCATCTGATTTAGGATGGACTCCAAAATATGCTTGCTCTAGATTCGAGATATCCTTTAGCAATTGACCACGATCCTCGTTCGACATCTTTGCCGCATGATGCTTCGCAAATCGTTGCAAAGTGATGACCGCTGAAAAAGGTGTTATCTCGTTAGGCATCTTCAACGTTTCATCCAGGGCAGGTGCCATGGAATTTCCCACGCGAAGCCACAATAGAACAAAGACTGGCAACAAAACACAGGCACTGACAATTCCTAGGATCATCGCTACGTTGGTTTTGCCACCTTCCTGAATTGGTATCGTCTCTGATTCGATGGGAACCAAATCCATGTCGACGTATCGCTCGGATGTAAGTTTGCCCGCTAAGCCGGATGCCAACTGCGGAACGTTGATAATGTTCTTCGAAGTCATCGAGGATGGTTCAAACCGAACCGTCCACTTTCGAGTCGTTGGGAGCCTGAACAAGCCATCTCCATCTGGTTCTATGTATGCGTCCGATTCGGAATCCTGATTCCCAAAAATCCCCGCTCGGCTGGATGTCTTGACGCCGACCACCTGAAGAGGTTCCGATTCTGTCTTCTCTCGATTCCAAGCGTAACCAGGTATTGCTGTCCCCAAGTCCTTCACGAGATCTTCCAGCTCTGGCAGCACGCCCCGCCCTGTCGCGGAGATCTCAATCTTGATTTCTTTCTCCTTCGAGGCGGTGGCTCCAGCGATTCCGCCAGATGTGGTTACTCCTCGCGTATCGATCGATTGAGCAACATCAAGATCAAAGATGGGTCTGGAATTGGAGCTGTCATTCTTCTCTGCCCGATCGGTCGCGTCGATCAGCACGCTGTTCGAATGAATTGGCAACACGACCATACCGGACTCGTCCGTAGTATTGATATCCATCTGAAGCAATGGCAATCGGTCGACGCTCGGATCTTTGGCTTTCAAGACAAGGTAACAAAGTGGCTTTTCTTCCCAACCACTTTTTCCTTCCACTTGAATCGGTTTCGGCGGATTCATGGAGTCAAAGAATCCCACGTGGATCAGTTCCAAATCATCCGAAAACGCTTGCGTCAATGTCTTTTCAAAACGATCTCGAAAGTTCGTGGGCTGGTACCTACCCGAAATATAAGTGTAAACATTGTTCTGCAGATACTGATTGAATCCGCCCAATTCACGACCGATGGCGGCTGTGTATCGAAGCGAAATCGTGGCACCGAACGGTTTGGTCCCCACATGATCACCTCCATCGATAGCCACATGGAGATAGAGCTCGTTTCGAAGCAAATCATTGTAGAGATCGAGTGTTTGACGGAGCAATGCACCTTGTGGGTGATCCCCGACGATTTCATTCGCTCTGCGAACCACACCTGGTTTGACTTCAGGAGTCATGTTCGGCAATTTGTCGGTAACGCGACGGGCGAATTCCCCTAAATGGGATGCCGCCATCTCGGACGGCATTTCCAAGATTTGGTTACGTATGAGCTGCATTTGTTCATTGTTTTCAGCGCCTTCGGTAAGCAAGTCATCCGCTTTCAACGCATCGAGATCGCTGGAACCGAGCGCAATACTAAACCAAGTCATGTAAACCCCTGGATCTTCGCGAAGCTCACCTCGAATCACAGCCGCTTGGTATTGTTTGGCAGCATCGCCGAAGGCTTTGAACAGATCGCGCCTCGCCATATTGTACGCAGCAGCATCTTGATCCTTTTGTTTTCGAAACTGCATATGATCGTAAGCCAACGCGGCTTTTGTCATCGCATAACGCCACGAGTCAGGTTGCTGATGCATCGCCGAGTCGATGAGTTCGAGAGCCAACTGATAACCGGATTCGATCAATGCCTCAATCTCCGAAGCGCTACGTTGATTGCCAGCCGCTTTCTGAGCATCACGCGAACGCCAATCGCCATTCAAACCAGATCGCATCGACTCTGCCAATCGAGCGGAAACGGCGGGTGCCAGCTTTTCAATTGGTCCCAATACGGCGACGACGTTCTCGCGTCGAAACGTCTCAGCCTTGCCATGGCATGAAGAGAATGCAGTAACGACCCTATCGAGCGTACGGCCATTGGCACCGATTTTGTCGAGCATATCGAGTAACGTCTGCAGCTTTTCCAAGTTGCGATCTTGTCGACCTCTGGTGAGCGGTGCCGAAGCTTGTTGCGTTCGGCCTCCCAGAATGATGAGAGACTGCATTCGTCTCGGATCGGGTGGCGGATTCAATCGAAGCATCCATACCTTCAAGAACTCGTCCGCCATTTCAATACTTTGACCGGGCGCACGCTGCAATCCTTTGGCAAGCAGATCGAGAGCCATGTCCACATTGTCTGCGCTGAGGGCAATGCCGATAAAAGCCTTGAATGCACGCACTGCCAAGCTAGGTTCGATGGACGCTCGCCATTTTTCGCCGGGCAAAGCTCGCAAAAGCAGCGTCGTTTCCGGTGCCACCCCCGCCTTCGTCGCTTGCTTAGCAATGGTTTCTTCGGCGGCTGCTACTAAACTCATCGTTAGCAGTCGCAACGGAATCCGAAGCTGTTCAATTTCGATCGTCTCATCGTTAAGCAGAGCATCCACGGAATCCTTCATCATCAAAATAGCGGACGCTCGCTCTTGGATACCGATCTTCTCGTTACCAATTCGCATCGCCTTGAGAGCCACCGCTTCCAGACCGGTTGCTGCCAGCGCTTTGTTCGCGAAAACGTTTTGCAGCCACTGCGTTGCAGGACCAGGTGGAATGCTAGGAAGCAACTCGATCGCTTGCCCCATCGCTTCTCGCCGAGATGCAAAATCCGCCTTGTCCATCAAAGCAATCTCGCAATAGAGATCCCAAGCGGTACGCTGATGGGTCTGAGCTTGAGGGGTCGCCCCCAATTCCTTGGCCCTCGCTTCGTGATACTTTGCATGCGACGTCAACGCCGTGGTATTGGAGCGTTCTCTGGCGAGTTCGAGAATGGGCAAGTAACCGTATGCATCGACTGCGAGCGAAGCCTCCGAGAGAAACTTGGCCGTGCGATCTCTTCGTCCATCGTCTTGTGGTCCAAAAAAGGTGGTTCCCTTTCGTAGCTTCTCCAGTAATGGGCCTGTACTGGAACGGGAGGCTGCCGTCTTCAGCAATTGTGCTAAGAGCGAGAGTTGCCAATCGGTCAACTCAGCAGGACATGCTTCGGAGATTGCAAGGATCTCTTCAGGGAGCAATCCTGGGTCACCTTGATTTGTCGATTGAAGAACATGCGCATAAATCTCCGCGGCATCGTTTCCAGCACGATCCTTGAGAAAGACTTGCAACGCAGACCATTCCCCTGCGAGAACGTTGGAATGAAGCCAACCTGCCAACTCGTCCACAGGTGCCTTTTCGTTTGGCATCGGAGTCGCTTTCAGTCCGATCTGCGCTCTCGCTTCTAACACTTTATCTGGGGTCCGTGCAAAGTTTAGTTTGCGTATCGCTTTGAGAAGTTCGTTCTTAGCGGCGGTAGCTTTCGGATCAGTTACGGTTTCCGGACCATTGAGCCCCAAAGCGGTCATGAGATCTATGCCGAGGTCTTTGTAGACGGCAACCATCGATTCGCGATCTTCTTTCGAGAGTTTTTCGTAATCCGCCTTGAGCAGTGCAATCTCCGAATCCTTTAATGTCTTCGCGGAAGGTTTCAATGCGAGTGTTGCTCGAAGCCGATTGGCCGTTTGAGCGGGGTCTTCACCGCTCGGCAATGCTTCGGTAGTGCGACGCATGGGCACCAATGGTACTGCTGGGATCTGAGCAAAGAGAGCCCCTTCTCCAAACGAGAGAGTTGCTAAGAACAAAGAGATAGCGACTGATTTTTGATAACTCGACATAGCATTTACTTTCATCTTGGTTCGGGCAAAATTACCAGCCTGCGCCCATTTCCATCATTCCTGACGCACCATTGCCAGGTTGATCGCCACGTGGCGGTCCCACACCAGGCCTACCTCGCTTCGGTTCGCCATCCCCAGGTCGTCTGGCTCTGGGAGAGTCCTTGGGAATAGGCTTTCCAACAAGTTCGGAGCGGTCTTGTTGTTCCAAATCCAATACACGTTCTAGATTGCGTTGAAGACTTTGTGCCGCTTCAGCTTGGCTTTGTTCCGAAGCACCCTCAGCGAGATAGCGAAACTGCTGTCGAGACGTATCGGAAACTTGACGCCAAACATCGGCCGATCGTCCTTCCTCGCGAAGCAGTCGTGCACCGTAATAATTCGCTGCGGCCAACTCTTCGCGAGTCGCTTGAACCAACTTGGATGATTTGCCGCTTGCATCCTTCGAGGATGGATCGCTGAGGGCTTCATCCAGTGTCGCTTGCAGTTCATCGATACCATTGAAGACTTCGCCCGCTCGTACCAACGCGCGACCGCGAAGCCATCGTATTTGGTTCGCCGTCTTGCTACCTTCGAGGAGTATTTCTACTTCGTGGTAACGTTCGGCAGCCTCTTTCCATGCGTCGCTCGCTGCAGCATATGCCTTTTGTTCGAAAGCAAGGAGCCTGTCTAATTCGGCACGTGTAATATCGGTGTCGTCTCGTTCATTCTTGTCGCGAGCTTGAAGCGTCGCGAGTTGTGCTTCATGGGCTGCGGATTGCAACTCTTCTGCGACCGATTCTGCACGTTCTGCAATAGTCAATCGATCTATGGCCGTATCTCGCTTCATCAACGACTGGCCTGGCCCGAAATGAAACACCATCGCAAGTACTGGGACAATCGCCCACAAACTCCAACCCCAAATTCGCAACATCACGAGGCTCCTTTCTCGACAATTGGCTTCGCGAAATCGACTCCAGCGTTCGGCCCAGTTTTCCGTCCAGTTGCTGAAGTGATGGTCTTTTGCTTTGTTTGAACAACAGGATGCGCCGAGGAACGTCTACCGAATAGTAGTAGTGCTGGCCCAAGCATGGCCAGAATACTTCCACCTATGCCGATGCACAAAACAGCCCACTCTCGAAGCCCCATTCCCTCACCGATTCGGGGGCGGATCATTGTTAGTTTGTTCAGGATGTTGCTCGGCAAGTGTTTGTTATTGCCTTGGTGATAAAACCCTTTCATCTTGCTAGCGAGCGACTTCAGGGACGCAACATCCTGTGTCGATCGATGTCCAGAAATCATCGTCGGTCGAACCGGATCTCCAACTCCTACGATAATCGTGTCTGCAATCGATGACGGGATCGAGCGGATCTGAGGTCGTTCGTCGGAATCACCATCACTAACGATCAGCAATGTGCTCGAATCGGGTTTCCATTGTTTGGCATACGTCAGAGCATCGTTGATTCCGGTCGATAGCTTTGTCGATCCAGATTCAAACGCTGCGTATAACGGCAGTCCATCGAGCAAATTACGAACGACATTCATGTCAAAGGTATCTTCGATCACCGGAATCGACTTCGTATAGACGGCAAAGACGGTGACTCGTGTTGTTTCGGTATCCAGTCGATCCAGGATCGCTTGTATGACTTCACCCGCCCAAATCGCGCGTTTGGTTTTTCCATCGGGTCCCGCGTCTTCTACGAACATGCTTGGAGAAGCATCCAAACAGACGAGTAGATGCTTTGAGGCTTCGCTGGTTGGTTCCTTATCTACGGCAGAGGGTTCCAGGAATAGCAAAACCGCCATTCCCCAAATAGCCAAGGCAACACTGAGCATTCGAATGACGGGTACCGCATACACCCAACGACGAGGGCGTCCCTCTTCGCCGAATGCGAGATAGGCGACACGCTGAACGCGTCGTTGATGCAACCATTCCGCTATCCCGATTGCGATGGTAAACAGAATCGTGATAACGAGTGCGGCTGACGACGGTGCCATCCCTTGAAATAGTGTTACCATGGCGTGAACCTCAATCCGAATGCACTCACGCCCAGCACTCCGAGCAGGCAGAGACCGATCGCAGCGAAGGGTTGATAGGAGTCCATAGGAATCGCCGTCGCGGGCTTGAATCGAGCAGGCTTCATGCGATCGATATGTCGAAAAATCCGCTTTAGGCCGCCAGCGTCAGTTGCTACAAAGGACTCCCCACCGGTGCTATTGGCAATGTCGATCACGTCGGGAGGCGTTGGATCGGTTCCTACGTGAATATGGTAGACCGTGATGTTCGCTGCCTTCATTTCGTCGGCAAACTCGCTCGAGTTGCCGCTGTTGACATCCGCGCTGACGCCATCCGAAACCAACAATAGCAATCGGTCCCCTTCCGGTGCTTCGCGCACCATGTTGTCCCGGCAAAAACGGAGCGCCGCACCGATCATCGTACCACCCATAAACGGAGGTTGATTCCTTGGGTTGGCGAATGGTAACGCTCGCTTGATCGTGGCAATATCCTTCGTAAGAGGTGTCCAGCGAATTTGTTGTGTGCCAAATAGGGTGAAACCTAACGCATCACCATCTCTCGAATCGATGAATTCCTCCATCGCTTTTCTGGCCATCTCATATCGATTGTCGATGGTCATACTGGATGACACGTCCATACAAATGAGGATGTTGTTGAGGACACGTTCTTCGCGTGGAATTCTCTGAACTTGAGGTCGAGCAATGATAATCAACACAACAATCCAGATGAGCATCGGAATCAATTCCAAGAACCGCAACAATCCATGGAGCATTCGCCGAGGTTTGTGATCGCCATGGTCGTAGGGCATCGCAACACCCCAAGTCCTCCGTTGCAGCATCCAAACACAAAGGACGACAGGGACAATAATGAGTAGCAACACCCAATGATGTGCAAATGTCATCTAGCGACTCCTTGTCCTGTTAGCTGAACCTCTGTACTTGCCAAATGGGCATCATTCGCAGCGTCCTTGGTGGACTGATAAGTCTTGAGTATCGCCAAGATAGCTTCTGGCGATCGATCGACAGAAGTGTCTTCCGGATTGCTATGCAACCAGGTTTCGACGACTCGAAACAATTCACCTGCCTCCGGTAGTGTGCGCAATTTACGGATCGAGTCAGCCATATTGTCTTGCGTCAGGGCACCTCGTTCTCGCCAGAAGTGATAAAGCAGCAACTCCAATCGCCCTTTTTCTGCGGTCGACAATAGGCGGTGAGCAGCGGCTTCAATCAGAGGTCGCAATTGTTCTGCAACGGTTGGTTCCTTTATTTCAGGGCCCTCGGGTGCAACGGGTGGTTGATTCCAGTGTCGGATGCCCCAAAGGATGCATGGAATCGCAATCCACAATAGTCCGCCAAGGATCCATGCGAATCGATAGCCTCCCACAATTTTGGGGCGGTAGATGGTCGAATCAAATAGATCGCTCCGTTGATCTTTCGGGAGCATCGACACGATCTGCACTGGCATGGAAGGCAAATCGTTGGGCGGAGTTCCGTCCGCGTGCTCGAGATACTCTCGCAAATCAAAACGGCCTTCGCGATTGCCAATGAATCGAGCTTCGTAACTCGAACCGTGTTCATTCACACGTTGCAGCCGAACACTCAGGGGGGCATCGACTTCGCGTTGAGGGCGAACGTGCAGTATTTTCCCTTGGTAACGAAACTCAAACGATCCTGTTATACCACGTTCCGCTTGAGCTACCTCCGAAGGATCATCAAAGCCATACGAAGAATTCAATGCAACCAAACTCCAGCAAAAAACGATGCAAGTCAGCAACATCGCAACATAGTTTTTGGATCGTTCGGATGGTTGTCGGTTCATCAGCTCCCCTTCATCAGCATTGCCCGCGATGCTAAGAAATGACGAAGTGGAGGTATGAACGGAAGATCGCTTCGCAAATGTAGATAACTGATACCTGCTCCGATGAGCTCTTGAACTATGGGCAATTCACCACGCCATTGTTGCAATCCACCTCCTAAGAACATCTTGCCCGTCTCGGCTTCGATACCTCGAAAAAATCCAGCACTTGTTCGGTTCCTCTCGGCAGGATCCTCAAGATGCAGGACCACCACGTCGTGTTTTTGGGCCGCATGTCTGAGGCTCGTTCCGATCTCGGGATCATGCAGGTCGGTAATGGCGAAGAGGATACTCGACCGTTGAAGCCGTGGTTCTAACGCTTGAAGCCGCGAACCCATTTGGGTTGCCTCGCCATGCGCTCGCGATCGCAACGGCTCAATCGATTGCCAGAAGTCTCCCTGCGAAAGACTTGGTTCCAATCGCGTTTCGCGTTCTCCTCCCCCTACGACAGCCACGGGGCTCAACCGACGTTGCCCTGCCAAACCTAGAGCAGATGCGATCCAAATCGCCATGTCTTGTTTTGAAAAGGGGGTCGATGAAACGCTCATCGAGGAAGATGTATCCACGATCAAGTAGATCGAAATGCGACGAAGTGTTTCGTATTGTTTCACAAAAGGCTTTCCCGTTTTCGCGGTCAGTCGCCAATCGAGTTGCCTGACGGAGTCTCCGGGTTCATAAGGACGAGATTGGGCATATTCTAGTCCGCTACCGACGAACATCGACGTATCGGAACCGAACGCTAGTTCGTCCGCCAATCGTCGGGCTACCAACTCGAAATCGGCATGCGGAAGCTTTTTAGGTGAACGTAGCTTTGCCTTTTGCTCAATCGCCTTCATGCGTTTGCCCCTAAACTCTCGAACCTCTAGGTCATCGACTCGAGGAGTTCCTGCAGCACGGCAGCAGGGCGATGGCCATCCGCGAGCGCTTCGTAGGTGAGACGGATGCGATGCAAAATGACATCTTCTGCGAGAACGAATAAATCCTCGGGAACAACAAAGTCTCTTCCATAAAGGAACGCACGAGCCCTCGATGCTTGAACCAGTGAAAGTGCCGCGCGAGGACTGCAACCCAATTCAATCTTCGGATGGTTGCGAGTTCGATGGATCAGTTCCACGCAATCGCGGATAAAGACTTCGCTCACATACACTTCTTGCACTTTACTCATCGCTTCGGTCAAGTCGCTAATGTGGAGCAAACCAGACTCCTTGATTGCATCAAAGGCCGACATTGGAACAGCCCCTGCTCCCTGTCTCATCAATTGCAACTTCAGACTTCGTCGAACCACTTCCGTCTCGTCTTCTTGACCAGGATAGCTCAAACGATGGCAGAGCATGAAGCGGTCTAACTGAGCTTCGGGCAATTCAAACGTCCCCGCTTGCTCGACTGGGTTTTGGGTAGCGATCACAAGAAAAGGGGCAGGAAGCACGTGCGTTTGATCACCGATCGATACCTTCCGCTCTTGCATCGCTTCCAATAAGGCAGACTGGACTTTTGGACTAGCGCGGTTGATTTCATCGGCAAGTAGTAGATTTGTAAAAACAGGTCCTTTGTGAATCCGAAACTCGCTCGACTTTTGGTCCAAGATTTCAGAGCCCACAATATCTGAAGGGAGCAAATCGATCGTGAACTGAACTCGTTTAAACTGCAGGTCGATTGCTTTGCTAACCGTTTGTACCAATAGCGTTTTAGCAATTCCCGGAACCCCTTCGAGAAGGAGATGGCCGCCCGTGAGCAATGCGATCATCACACGTTCGACGACTGCTTGCTGACCGACAACCGTTTTGGCAACATGCTCCCGAACGATACGGGCAAACTCCGACTGCTTAACTTCTTCCGCTTGAATCATGGATGCTTTACTTGTTTGCGAAGATGAGTTGGGATTATGGTTTTTTTGATTCGGACGAAGGTGCTGGTGAATCCTCTCTCGATGGATTGCCAGGGGCCGATGTTGCAGGGGCCGATGTTGCAGGGGCAGGTGTTGCAGGGGCAGGTGTTGCAGGGGTAACGTCACTCGCCTTGTTGTCGGTCTTCTCCTTGGGAGAATCCGCTTTGCGTTCTTCTACTTTGTCCGCTTCATCGACCACGGTCTCCAGGATCGGGGTCGACTCAGCCAGCAATTGGTTCAGCATGTTGTCTAAAAAGTCGGGTTTGACCCCAGAAGCTCGCAGGACTCCTGCCCGATCCACTACCAGTGTAGTTGGCGCAAATTGGATTCCCAAGGAATCACCCATGCTTCCTATGCTATTCGCACCTTTTTCGGAAGGTCGATCCATGGCGATCGGAATCTCTATCCGCTTTTCGTCCACGACAGATTCCATACGTGACTTGTCGGAACGAGCATCGCAAACGGCAACAAACACGACCCCTTGTTTTGCAAATCGCTCCGATACCGATTGTAGTTTTGCCAATTGATCGATCGATGGCGAGAGTTCGGGTCTGACGAATTGAACGACACGAACACGTTGCTCCCAATCGTCTCGTTCCAGTTTCGAACCGATCCAGTCTTTGATCTCGAATTTGGGTATCTTCTTGCCAACAATACTCTGTGATTCTTTGGATCGTTTATCCCCGCCAAGAAACCAACGATCAGGAAAGCTCGCGATTTTGGTAACTGGAGGACTCATGATCGAAGAACCACCTAAAATCATTTCGACGGCTTCTTCGATCTTGTTCGGTTTGATCCCAGCACCGCGGACGATCCCGTCTCGATCGATAACAAAATAAGTGGGCCAAAACTTCAACGCGTAGGCTTTGGCCGAATCACCCTCGGCAGCATCCAAACCGACCGGGTACTCAATCCCCTTTTCACTGATCACTTTGTCGACGGAATCCCAACCGGACTTCGCGTCATGGATTCCGATGAGAGCGACACCTTTGTCTTTATACTTGTTGATGAACTCGATGTTCTTTGGGATAGCAGCCATGCAAGGCCCGCACCACGTGGCCCAAAAGTCGAGTACGATCACTTTGCCTTTGAGCTGAGCAAGTGGCGAGGCTTCCCCTTTCCATTCCGCAATCGAGATCTCTTGTGCGGGTTTGCCTTCGAGGTTGCGAAGCTCCTCGAGTCCCTCACCATCACGCACATACCATTCTTTTGGAAAGGTGTTCTCGAGTGACTGCGAGTAAACGGGGATTTCTACGGCAGCACTGATGGCAAGAATGCCGGCCATGCGGACGAGAATCGAGTGCCAACGCGATCCAACGAATGGACGTTCCATGGTCTATTTCCTGGAGGAAACTGTCGAGAGCTATGTACAGATGCAATCGCGTGAAGAGGGTCACGAGAGATCGATGGGGTATATATGGTAACCTATCTTAGCTCGGGAGAAGCATGGAACTTAGGGCGTTTTCGGCAAAATTACAAGAGATACGTTCAGGAGCGTCTATCCTCCCGATACCGTTTTTTCACCTTAGAATACGAGCCGTTCGCCGTGCGATATTGCTTTTAGGCTCTTCTTCAGTTGCGAGAATCGTCGGTTGTTTTTAGACCGCGCACCAGTTGCCTGAGCCAGTTCACGTTGTTCAAGAGTTCGCTAGACGTTCTTGAAAAGGCAGTCGTTGCATAGCGAAGACGCATTGCGCCGATTGCTACCAACAGCAACGCAATGCATGTTGATATAGCTCCAATCGCTATCTGGACTTTCCATAGCGATAGATCGAAGTGGTCGGAAATGGCATTCGCTAATCCCAGTGCAATGAGCGGCAATGAAGCGATGATCATCGCTCCGCCTCCAACAACTAGCGTCGCACCCACGATGGATCGGTCAATCGCTGCCTGGGTGTCGAGTTTCGCAAGCCTGACCTGCAACTCCCCGATTTCCATGATATCGAGTGCGACATCGGAAGCAGACGAGAGCAGGCCTGTAAGCGGATTGATCGTCGTGGTGTGAGAGACTTGCTGAATCATCTCGCCCTCGCTAGCAACCATCCGAGCAGACCACCCAGAATGAATCCTCCAGCCAAGGCTGTTGCTGGATATTTGCTCACGGTCGTCATGATCGTTTCACGAGCCAGTTCCCCAAGAGGCTGCGAAGAGCGAGGTTCTCTTTCAAAGCTTGGGATGCGATTACTTAGGCCGTTCTTGGAAGCAACGGGTGAAAGAATTGGTCTTCTCATGGCTTCGGATCTTTGGAATGCGCACTCAACTGCTGGGTTAGATAGTTCTTGCCCGCCGCAAGGGCGATACCGCATAGTGTGCGAATAGCACCGCTCATGATGGACGCCGGATGGAAAAGCGGTAGCTCACGCACCATATTGATTGTCTGCATTTCATCGGGCTGTCTAGCGATGGCCGTTGCCGTCGGTAGGCGCGACGCGAATCGAACTGCGAAGAAACCGAGTACGGCGCTACCGGCCAAGGCTGTCATCGGTGCCGACTTGACATGTTCGCGCCAATTAGTCATCCGTACCGCTTCGTGTTGAAGTTCAGCGACACGATCGATCCGCTTGGCGCGAATACATTTCATACGATCTTGCAGTTCCGATCCGGCGTTGTGAGTCATCTAAGATCTCGACCGACTCTTCGAATAAATCGATACGCCGATCGCGATCCCCGCCAACATACTCAAACCGGCGACTAAGGCGAGCGATTCGCCAGGACGACGCGCGACAGTGTCTTTCGCATACTCGTACCCTTCGTTCGCCTTTTGGCTCACTTGTTTCATTCCTTCATCCAGCAATTCGTAAGCTTGGTTGTAGGCTTGATGTCCCTTCTCCGAAACTTGGCGAAACGTGCCTTCGGCTTTGTCGTAGAGGGAAGAAAGAAACTCTTCTGCTTGCTCACGAGTCTGTCCAGCTTTTCGTTCGATCAGTCCTACGAGTTGGTCCATGTTTCCCTCTACTTTGGATAGTTCATCGCTGGTGATTTGTCCGTATCTTTCTTTTACTTTGCCAATGACGGAGTGCCAGTTTCCACTCATCTGTTCTCTTGTAACCATTTGAAATCTCCTGCGCGTTCTTGGTCTGCTCGAAACAAAAGGCATGCCTTACTCACGCTCCCAATGGGAGGACTGAGCGAAGCGAGGGTGAGGTGTTCGCGTTATTAGCAAAGTCCAACGCACCTACGCCCGCCCTGGAGCCAGCCTTCCTCGAGAGAGGCCAGCCTGCCAAGATAGCATGAAGCATTTCGTGTGCCGCAATGTGCAGACGACACCGTTTATCCATTCGGCGAACGTCCTCGCAATGGGAATAGAGATGAAACGAAGTCGTAGAGGTTAAACATCGCATCGCGCGCCTCGCTATCACTCTTTCGCTCATTGTTGCGCCGCGCCATGGTGAATTCAACCAAAGTTGACTACCAGAGAGATGATTGGAGATCGATCAAGTTGATCGATGAAGAACCAGCACGAATAGAAATACTCAAACACCAACCAGCCAGGATCTTTCTCGCATTTCTTGTACGATCGTAGCGACCGCGTCCTTAATCTCCACGCGTGCGGGTTCCAATCGACTCCAGTCCGCATGAGAAGCCGCTTGTTCGACAAGATCGAAGAGATCAACTTCCGTTTCTGCACAAAAAGTTGCAGTGATTCCCTTGAGACTGTGGATTGCGTGCCTCGCTAACAAGGCGTCGTGCGCCGAAACTGCTTGATCGAACTCATTCACTAATTGAATCGAGTCTTCCGCAAAGATGCCTGCGAGTTGCTGTAGCAACTCGTGATTTCCATCGAGTAGTTTCAACGCTCGCACTTCATCGATTGCCATGTCTCATACCGCAGGTGAGTGAAAAGAATTGAACCATTTTGAAAGCATACAAGCAATCTCAGGCCCAATCGCACGGTTTTTGCAAAAGAAAGACAACGAAGTGGTACCAGGCCTCAGCGAAGTTGTCGATTCACGGTACCAGCGAACAACAAGAAGAGTCGCATTATCAACCGAATTTCATACCTGCGCGATCCAATAGCGATAGACTTACAGTTGGTGCAAAATTCGGTTTGGAAGAAAGCAACCTATCGTGAACAAGGTACTAGTCATAGACGACGACCGCTTGGTGCGACATACCGTGAGCAGTGTGCTCAACGGTTACCAGGGACTCTCTGTATTACAGGCGGCCGACGGAGAGAGCGGACTTCGGATGATCGAAGAAGAAGATCCAAGCGTATTGTTGCTGGATATCTTTCTTCCGGAACATAACGGTCTCGAGTTGTTTCGCAAAGTCCGTGCGTTCAATCGTAAAATCCCCATCATCTTCATCACGGCCGATACGTCGAGTGAAACCGCTATTCAGGCAATGCGAGCAGGCGCGTTTGACTATCTTGCGAAGCCACTCCATGTGGAGCAAGTTCGCAATTTGACGATGAGCGCCCTCCGAGCACGCCAAGCGATGGACCAACCAGTCGCCTTTAGTATCGGAGAGGCGATGGATGGTTCAGAGCGATTCATTGGTCGCTCGAAACCAATGATCGAAGTCTATAAATCCATCGGTCGAGTTGCCGCGCAAAACATCACCGTCCTGATTCGTGGCGAAAGTGGCAGCGGGAAAGAACTCGTAGCGAGAGCCATTGTTCAAAACAGCAATCGTGCCGACAAACCGTTTGTAGCCGTCAACTGTGCTGCGATCCCGGACCAACTGCTAGAAAGCGAGTTGTTGGGCCACGAGAAAGGAGCCTTTACCGGAGCCGAAAAACGTCGCATGGGTAGATTTGAACAATGCAACCATGGAACCATCTTTCTAGACGAGATCGGCGACATGACGCCGGTGATCCAAGGCAAAGTGCTCCGATTGCTCCAGGAGCAGCGATTTGAAAGAGTCGGCGGAAATGAGATCGTCGAAACAGACGTTCGCGTTATCGCAGCAACCAACCAACCCCTCGAGCAAATGGTGAGGGAGGGAAAATTCCGGGAAGATCTGCTCTATCGTTTGAATGGCTTCGTCATTCCGCTACCGCCGCTTCGTGAACGAATCGAGGACATTCCATTGTTGCTCGAGTACTTTTTCCGACGCGCGAAACACGATATGAATCGAGTGGATCTCGCTGGTCTCTCTCCGGAAGCATTCGATCTACTGCAACAGTATGGATGGCCTGGAAATGTTCGTCAGTTGCAATCGGTCGTACGACACTCTGTGCTGAATGCAACAGGTACGGTCATCAATGCCGAGAATCTCCCTTCGTTTCTTCGAGAGAAAAACCAGGAGAAAGTCAACCAAGATCGAATCTCACACGAGTCAGCAACGACAGCCCTTGAATCGACCGTTTCGCATGACGAAGCAATGGGCAGTCGACTCAACATTTGTTCCGTAGAAGATGCAACGAACGACAAGCCGGATGGTGCGGTGGATCGCAAAGCTGTTTTTACAACGGATTGTAAAGCGGATTCGAAAGAAAAATTGTGCGAGTTTATCGATCAACGCGTTGCATCGGGTTCGATTCATCTATATGCCGAAGCTCTTGAAAGAATGGAGAGGCTGCTCTTCACCCGCGTGCTGGACCTGACGGGTGGCAATCAATCGAGAACGGCTGACATATTAGGGATCACGCGAGGCAAAGTTCGGGATCGTATCGCCAGTTTCGGAATCCATGTGGAAAAGACGATCTCGATGTCACATCCAGAGACCAAGTCAGAGAATCAGATACAACACAGTCAAAGCCAAAGTCAAGAATCAACGGGAAATGAATGACAGAGCCTGAGAAGATGCCGAGCTTAGCGGATCTCGAGCATGATGTTCGAAACGTTGCTGCTGCAATACAGAGTGCTGTCGATGTCATTCGCTCCGATACGAACTTATCGAGTGACTCTAAAGATATGATCGCAGTCCTCGATCGACAGTTAGAGCTTCTGGTCAAGAGGGTTGGCGTATTTTGCAGCCAGCCAGTTTCTAGCGATTCAGAGCTAAATCATGAGGAGTTAGATATCATACTGCAGGAAGGGATTCCGTCTGAGCTTCGAAATCTCGACGTCTTGATCGTCGATGATACACGACTAGTTACGTACGCTCTCCAGAAATTGCTCGAAAGGATGGGGCCTTGTGTACGTACTGCTTCAAGTGGAGTCTCAGCCTTGGAATCTATACTGGAGAAAATGCCAGACCTAGTCTTTTCAGATATTGGCATGAAAGGAATGGATGGGTATGAGTTAGCTAGACAGATTCGTTCGGTCCCACGCGGTCGCGACGTATATCTTATAGCCCTAACTGGCCACAGCTCACTGGCGACAAAACGTCACGCGATCGATGCGGGCTTTGACGAATGTCACGAAAAGCCAATTGCAAGTGCGGCGCTGTTGACAATTCTACGCCACCTTGTCATACCAAATGATCCCGTCGAAACACGCTAGATTTTGACTGGGAGAGTGGCGCGAACGATCGTAGCCTGGGACAATCGTCCGAGACTTGACGGTTGATTAAGACAAGAGATGGCAGAAATCAAGCCAATCGAACTGATTGATTTGCGGTCACTGAATGTACATTCCAGTGCTTGATCAAACTCTCTCGGAGCTCGATTAGCTCTATGCCTCATTTTTCTTCGGGCCTCCGTGATATGGCCCATGAGTTGCGAATGATAGAAAGGACACACCGAATACCGAACTACACGGAGTCTGATCACATTAGGAAAAAAATGCAAATCAAATCACTCGAATCCATTCCCATTCGCCCGGAAAGTGCTGATGACCGTCGATTGGCTATAAGGAACTCTTGGTCCGGTGCGGAGGCAGAAAATCGATATCAAATCTCAATCGAGAATCAGTTGCTTCTTGAGTTAATTGTTACGACAAACAACAACGTCGCGCAAAAAGCCAAACCCACTCGAAAGAGAATCCGAATCGATGAACCGTTTGGCATCGGAGAAGACTTACTCCCACACCTTCGCTGGATAGATCGAATACGAAACAAGCAAGTTGACTGGGAATTGTGCCCCGTGTGATGTCTTTCCTCGCAGGTTAGGACTCCTGTTACGACTTTGCTTTGGCTCCACGTGTCCAGAGAGCTGTCTGCAGACTCGTTCTGCGAGTAGTTCTTTAATCGTCTGTCCCTTTCATGGATTTTTCTTGACGAAATACTGACGAAACACTGTTATTGCCAGATACGAAATCACTCTCAATGGTATGCTCACTGTCGAAGTTCATTCGGGAATCAGATCTACGGACCACTTCGACATCGGACGACTCAACTAAAGGTTGCTTAGCATTCGCTGAGAAACAGGTAAGCAAGTAAGCCGACGTAACAATTCTTCCTTCAAGGAAGTCCTGTTCCGTCGGCTTTTTTAATGTCTGCAATGGTTTGGATTCCATATCGCTGGGGAGTACATCGTGACAAGCAATGTTTGCCGAATCCTAATCATTGATGCTGATGTCGAGAATCGTGCAGACTTACGTAAGATGATTTTGGAAGGCTCGGACAGACAATATGAATTCGAAGAGGCGGACCTGGGCGCGAATGCATTGAAACAACTGCGAGCCATCACAGCCAAACCTTTCGACTGTATACTGCTAGCATATTGCCTGCCAGACTTCGAAGCACGAGAAATGTTAGCCGCTCTCTGCGATGGTCAAGAGTTACCACCTTGCCCCGTTGTGGTTCTTACTAGCTCCGATCGTCAGATTGGTAGGGAACTCTTGCGAAGTGGTGCACAAGACTACTTGGGCAAGGGATGGATCACTCCCGAAAGCTTGAGTCGCGCGATCGACAATGCGATGGAACATTTCACATTGCTAATCGATCGCCGCGAAAAAGAACTTGCACTGCGAGAAAGTGAATCGCGACTGGCACTCGGCGTCGAAGTAGCAGGCTTGGCGTTGGCTGAAGTCGATTACATTACGGGCTACGTGCATTTGACGGTCGACGCGGCTAAATTGTTTGGATTACCGCAAGACGCGCTCTTAGTGCCTCGCGAGACAGTTCACGACGCGTTTCATCCAGACGATCACGACGAATTGATGGTTCGCATTGCCGAGTCGCTTTTGCCCTCGGGACGAGGTTGGTTCGCCATGGACCACCGAGTTCTCTGGCCAAACGGTGAGGTGCATTGGCTACGCGTCCGAAAGCAAGTTTACTTCCTGGGTGAAAAAAATGATCGCCATCCTGTGAATGCAATGCTCGCGGTTTTCGATGTCACTGCGGAAAAGAATGCTGCTGAGATCGTGCGTGCGAGCGGCGAGTTTGTACGAGCGGTGCTCGACTCCTTGCCCGACCACGTCGTTGTTCTGGATGATCTTGGCACTGTATTAGCAGTAAATCAACCATCGGACCGACATACGATGGAGAGTAGTGCAACATTGAGCACTGCTGCTGTTGGAGTCAACTATATCGATTTATGTCGGGAAGCGATTGCAAAAGGTGGTCCAGACGTCCATGTGATGGTCGACGGCTTGGAAGAAGTGCTCAACAGAATTCGCGACGATTTCAAAACAGAATACCCATGTCTAGCACCCGGTCGTGAAGAATGGTTTTCCATGCACGCGCAGAGAATGAAATCAGAGAACGCCGGCGTCATCCTCATCCACGTCAACATCACCGATAGCAGAATCGCGCAAATGAAGCTCGAAGAATCAGAGACTCGCTTTCGGCGACTATTCGAAGCTGCCCATGATGGAATCCTGATCCTGGACGCTTCCACGCACAAGATTACGCACGTCAATCCTTTTCTCACCAAGCTCCTCGATTACACAGCTGAGCATTTTCTTGGCAAAGAATTGTGGGAGATTGGATTTCTCAAAGACAAGCAAGCAAGTGTGCTCGCCATGCAACAACTGGACGATACTGGATCCATTCGATACGAAGGACTCCCGCTCGAAGATAGACATGGACAAAAACATCCCGTGGAGTTGGTAGCAAACAAGTATGAGGAGGGAATGCATGCCGTCATCCAGTGTAACATCCGAGATATTTCGGAGCGCAGGAAACTGGAGATGCAGATGCAGGTCCAAGCGGCAGAGCTATCCGATTTACACCGTCGCAAAGACGAGTTCTTGGCAATGCTTAGTCACGAACTGCGAAGCCCACTCGCCCCTATCATGAACGCGATCCAGCTACTTGGGCTATCAGATGGAGCCGAGAACACGCTACAGAAACAAGCTCGTGGTATCATCGAACGTCAAGTCGGGCAGCTCCAACATCTTGTCGACGATCTGCTGGAAGTTTCCCGTATCACAACGGGCCGGGTACAATTGAGAAAAGAGCGGGTGGCTATTCGTGGTATCGTCGCCGGGGCAGTCGAAACAGCAACTCCATTGATCGCCCAACGCAAACATGAGCTAAGTCTTTCGCTACCGCAGGAGACGCTATGGCTTCATGCAGACGCGGCTCGTTTGGAGCAAGTAGTGGTGAATCTACTGACCAATGCAGCCAAGTACACAGAAGAGGGGGGACACGTATGGTTAAGCGCGCGCGAGGAAGATAAACAGTGCGTTCTTTCGGTGCGCGATACTGGAGTCGGTATCGCACCTGCCCTCTTGCCGAAGATTTTCGATTTGTTTACCCAAGCGGAACGATCTTTAGATAGATCGCAAGGTGGACTTGGAATCGGACTTGCGCTCGTTCAGCGATTGACAGAGCTTCATGGCGGTCGAGTGGAAGTTCAAAGTGTGCTGGGGAAAGGAACCGAGTTTCAAATCTGGATACCTTTGATGGTAGTTGAGTCCGATACAGAGGCGCCCAGGACTGTGATCGTGAACCCTAAAGCCATACGCCCGTTACGAGTGTTGGTAGTGGACGATAATGTAGATACTGTGTTGAGCTTTTCCATTTTGCTTAAGTCGTCAGGACATAAAGTCTTCACCGCGCATGATGGCTACAATGCAGTGCAGGTTGCGATTCAACATCTACCGGATGCGGTATTGCTCGACATTGGATTACCAGGGCTTAATGGATACGAAGTTGCTAAACGTATCCGACAACAGCCCGGCGGAAAGGAAATCGTCCTCATTGCACTGACAGGATATGGCCAAGACACTGATCGATTACTGTCCGCACAAGCTGGGTTCAATCATCATCTTGTCAAACCTGCTCGGCTCGAACAAGTGAAAGAGATTTTGGCATTAGTAGCTGATCAAAAAATTCAAATGGCTTCCAGTGATACGTAAGAACGGAGCGTGAGACCAATGTTGACCACCGATAGACAGCATCGTGTCCTCATCGTCGACGACAATCGCGATGGGGCTGACGCGCTCGGATTGCTCGTCGAAGCGTTGGGGAACCAAGTTCATGTGACGTACGGAGGAACCCAAGCGCTCGATGTTGCGACCGTGTTTCAACCCGACCTCATGCTCATCGACCTCATAATGCCTGACATCGATGGCTGTGAGTTGGCAAGCCAATTGCGCCACATACCCGCTTTTGAGCAAACCAAGATAGTCGCGATTACAGGCTTGAAGGATGAACGGCACAGGGTTTTGGCCATGAAAGCAGGCTGCGATCTAGTCTTGACGAAGCCTGTGATGCTGAGTGAAATCAAGGCGTTGCTTGCAAGCGTGGAGCCTGCGACAGCGACCACTGGCCGATCGCTCAAGTCGACGAAAGGCAGACCTAGCCCTTCGGCGGAGAAGCGGTTGCCGATCGAGGAAGCTCGAAAGATACGAAATGAGCGAACGTCCAAAACATTAACTCAAAGCGAGAGCGAAGCAGCCATCTGCGATGGAATCATTCGGTTTCAGGAAGATTATCTCGGCTGGAGGTCGGATCGTGTACAGATCCATTTTGTCAAGGATCTGTTGGTAGTACGCATCCGTAGTGTTCTAACATTGGCGGAGCGCCAGTTAGGAAAAACAGCCTCACCGGAAAAGGGACGCGATCTGATCAAGCAGACACGGAAGCAATTGCTGGAACTGGCCCGTCCGATGTTGGACTCGTTGATATACGAGGCAGTAGGGACAAAGGTCCGGAGCATGCATCACGACCTAAGTACAGTGACTGGCGAAGAAGTCATCGTTTTCTCCTTCGAAGCAATTCCGTGCTTCGAAAAGTGTTGATGTTATAAGTGTAAATATTACCGCACCATAAATTACGGTACCAGGCACTTGCAATTTGGGGAGGGTCCGGTAGAATTTGGAGAAAAGGAGAAATTCGACATGCCTAGACCATTACGTTCGGAGGTCTTTCGACCCCAGGAAATCGCCATTTTGCATTGTGTCCAGAGATGTGTTCGCCGTGCTTACCTTAGTGGCGTGGATTCCGTTACTGGGACGGACTATTCCTACAGAAAGGAATGGATTCGACAACGGATCGAAAAGCTAGCATCGGTTTTTGGTGCAGATGTGCTCGCGTATGCGATTCTATCCAATCACCTGCAC
>CAIOHR010000083.1 GCA_903858115.1 uncultured Pirellula sp.
CCCCCCCCCCCCCCCCCCCCCCCCCCCCCCCCCCCCCCCCCCCCCCCTTTTCAAGCAGAAGACGGCATACGAGATACGAATTCGTGACTGGAGTTCAGACGTGTGCTCTTCCGATCTTGCAACCTGTTTGGTCCATTGGAACGGTGTGTTGGTGGCCCAAGCCCAAGGCACGGGATAAAGATTGGATGATTTCCAACTTCCTAGATCGTCCAAATGCTCTTCGAGATACTCGAGTGTCTCCTGGCTTTGGGCAACAATGTTCATATCGTTGAGCACGCCGTTCATCGAACCCTCGCCACTGCCACCGTTGTCGCCAACGATCCAAATGATCAATGTGTTGTCCAATTCGCCTCGTGCTTCGATCGATTCGAAGATTCGCCCGATGTTGTAGTCAGCCTGTGCCAATTGAGCCGCAGCGACTTCCATCATTCGAGCTTGCACCTTCTTCTCTCGTGGGCTGCGCGAGTCCCAGCTCACCATTTCCTTCGGTCGCGGGGTTAGCTTAGCGTCTGCAGGAATAATGCCGAGCTGCTTTTGGCGGGCGAATGTATCTTCTCGCAACTTGTCCCATCCGCCATCAAACTTGCCCTTGAACTTCGCGATCCATTCTGGCTTTGCATGCTGAGGAGCATGGATGGCACCGGTGGCATAGTATGCGAAAAACGGCTTGTCGGGTGCGATTGTCTTTTGCATGTTGATCCAGTTGATTGTCTGGTCAGCAAGATCGTAGTCCATGTTGTAGTCGGGCTTCCCAACGTGGGGCTCGATTGGGGTCGTTCCGTCAAAGAGAGCAGGTCGCCAGTTGTTCGCCACCCCTCCGATGAAGCCGTAGAACTTTTCGAATCCAAGGCCGGTTGGCCAACGGTCAAACGGACCAGCCGCTGTCGCTTCCCAGTCAGAGACGTTGTGATTCTTTCCAAACCATCCTGTGTTGTAGCCATTGTCTTTGAGAATCTCTCCGACTGAGGCCATGTCCTTTCCAAGAATCGAATCATAGCCTGGATAGCCCGTGGCCATCTCCATAACAACGCCAGTGTGTGCCGAGTGGTGATTTCTTCCGGTGATCAATGCCGCTCGCGTTGGACTGCAAACTCCCGTCGTGTGAAAGCGGGTATATCGCAGTCCACGATCTGCCAACTTCTGTAGATTCGGAGTCGGGATTGGCCCTCCAAAGGTACTGGCCGCGCCATAGCCGACATCGTCATTCAATATGAGCACGACGTTCGGTGCTCCCTTGGGAGCGGTTACTTTATCTGGGAACGACGGTGTTGAATCTTTCGAACGTAAACCCTGCGTTCCGCTGAATGGCGATGGAGCA
This sequence comes from uncultured Pirellula sp., assembly GCA_903858115.1. Taxonomy (GTDB): domain Bacteria; phylum Planctomycetota; class Planctomycetia; order Pirellulales; family Pirellulaceae; genus JBKCUI01. The sequence goes on from CAIOHR010000083.1 coordinate 1,319, forward strand.
ACAGGCAAGACCGTGCGGTTCACGGACGTGGGATCTGTCGTTGGATGCTGTGCGCTGGTCTGGCAAACAAATATCAGCATCAAAGCGATGCAATAAAAAGCTCGTGTCATTTCCATATTGTGTGTCTCTGTCGTGCAATGACTTGGTATCGCGGTTCCGTCGATCGAATGGCGAAAACGCATAAAAAAAGCTCATCCTGCCGTTGGCTGGCCCTTATTCTACATCCTAGTTGACGCGTCAGCGCAGGCCTAAAAGGCATGAGAACCGTTAAGACCGGTCTGTTTGGAAGCGAAATTACCGGGAAATCCGGCACAAACGTTAAGTGGATCCTGCGGGGCATTCGATTGATCAATCACTTTCGGCTTTCCCTGTAACAAATCGTGGACAACTCTCGCAGGCAGTAGACGATCCATGCGAATACTTTTCTGGGCGATGATCGCTGTCCAAATATGCGGGCAAAGTCTAGTGTCTGCACAGACAATTTGCGACGAACTAAGCGATTGCCCGAATGTAGCGGAAACTCAATCTGCTGGTGCCTCATCAGCTACCCTCAATCCATATGAAGGAGACTTGTTCACACGTCGCAATCTATCCGGCGACTGGTATGGACGACGATCGAAGCTGGCGGAAAGCGGGGTGACGATGGACGTTTTCGCCACGCAGTTCTACCAAGGCGTCACCAGTGGCGGTTTGTCTCGCGAGTTTGAATACGGCGGCAAACTAGATTTATTGCCCAACTTTGACGGCCACAAGCTTGGGCTTTGGCAAGGGTTGTCGGCAAACATGCACGTGGAGAATCGGTTCGGCACTACGGCGAATTCGAATTCCGGGACGCTGCTCCCAAGCAACGCGGCGATGGCGTTTCCATTCGATAATGATCCGACGGGTGTATGGCTAACTGCGTTCAAGTTCAACCAAGCACTTTCTGAGCACTTTGTGTTGTTCGCGGGTAAGCTAAACGGACTAGATGGGTACGCGCTAAAGTACAGTCCGGGTGTCGCTACTAACCTGCCAGGCTTGGGAGGGTTCCAAAGCACCGGTCTCGTCTTCAATCCTATCGCGGCTCGCGGTGTTCCATACTCGGCTGCTGGCGCAGGAGCAGCTGTGATATTTGGCGAAGGTTCCACCCTGGGCTTCAGCGTCATGGACCCTGAGGAGCGATCGGATCGCGGATTGGATAACCTATTCAATGGCGGTGCAACTATGGCGACCGACTTGGTTTTACGTAGCAAGCCAATGGGTTTGCCGTTGATCCTCGACCTTGGCGGGGTTTATACGACTGCAAACTATACGACGCTTGATCGATCCGTTTACTTGGATCTACTACGCCAAGGTCAACTTCAAGCGGCCGTCGGTGCAGGAAACTTACCAGTTGAAAATGGGTCATGGGCGCTC
>CAIOHR010000084.1 GCA_903858115.1 uncultured Pirellula sp.
TGGGTGCGCGACGCGAAATACAACGCCGCAGGCGCCATGCACCGAGTTGCATGGGCGCTACAGACGGTCAAAGCAATTGGCCAGAAATGCGAAAAACCCTGGGAAAACCAGGGTTTTGCAGCGGAGAGGACAGGATCCGAACTTTTCGATGTTTTCCCAATGTTTTGAGAGTTGCCGGAAAGATGCTTGGAAATGTCCGGGAAAATAACAGCGAACGACAGAGGTCGATGGACAAACATTCATACCAACTGTGAACATCCTAGTTTCGAGAGCTTCGCATCGCCTCGTCGTCGCTTCCGATCTCATCCGGCAATTGGCTAACGCTCAAGAGCGATTTTGATATAGCAGTATCTTTGTTTTGAGCCGCATGATTTGCATTTGCCATCGGCTTGGCTTTCGCTAATGACAACCCGAGTTGATGGAGTTCGCTTACCTCTCGAAGGCGAATGGAAATCGCAGAGCTGGACATGTCCACTGCGTTGGAATCAGAAAACGACTTGTCATTCAATCCACTACTCATCTTCTTTATATCCAAGCTGTCTGATATCGATTCGGTCGATATCTCGCCCAGCGGCACGCTTCATTTCGATCAAACCGTCTCTCGATACCGAGCAAATCGGAAGGCCATTCCATTCAAACCACTGTCGTTGTGTCCAAGCAATCGTATCGAGGCTTTTAGGTACCAGCAAGTCGAGGATTCGGTATTCAGTACCCTCTGTCTTAAGAATACGGTGGACTTCAGAGTCGGGGAACGGAATTCGGCCTGACTCGTCAAGAAAACCGGCTGACGCAGCAACTTCTTTTGCTCGGCTTAGCGACTCGGGGGCGATCAAAAAATCGATGTCTTTTGTAAAACGAGGATATCCATGGACCGCGAGAGCCATTCCCCCGCATAAGGCATACTCTACTTTCGCTTCATTGAAACGTCGTACAATTTCGCGAAGTTCGGATTCCAGCGTAAGCACAGTATCTCTCTAATTCTTCTTCGGTCTCAGTGATGGCGTTTGTGTTTTCTGAGCTGCTTTCGATCCTACAACCAACTCCAGCGTCTTAGTATCGCTCAGTTTCAGAAAGGGATCAAGCGGCGCTGAGCCGCAGCCCACACAGCGATGGGGTGATTAATCCGTGCTCGCGCTCAATCCGCCGTAGCGGATGGTGCTCGTAGTCGAATCGAAATGGTTCGCTCGAGTACGATTACGTCTTCTGCAAGACCTAACGCAGGCACTTTTCTCAATCAGAAAGCGTCTCGCCCTGCGCTGGTGTCTCGTGTTCTGGATCGACACTCTCGTATCGGCAACTTACGGACCCGTCAACTTTTGGATTGGTTTAGCATCGCGCTGAACCAAAGTCAAATGCCGATTTGCAACGGATAACACGGATAACACCGATTGTACATGGAGCAACACCAAGTCCTCTTTATCCGTGCCATCGGTGTCATCCGTGGTTCCATTCGGAATCATGATTCGGCGTGACCCGACAGGACCGCTGGAAAACTCCCGACGAGCAAATCCTAGAAGAATTCAGATCCAACTAAGGAGGAAACGAGCTCGTCAGAGCCATTGGGGTTCTGGATAACCATTGGGGTTCTGGATATCGCGATAGGATGCTCTTACTCACCTAAGAAACATCTTCACTAACGTTGCGGGAACGATGGCTCCGACAAGCCCTGCGGCGATTACCAATCCCAAAGTGGATCCGCCTCCCATTGCTAATGAAGAGATAACTCCCGAGATACCGCCGCAAACGCCTGCCGACGCCATTGCAGCCTTGCTGGTCAGCGTGCGAGTGATCAACGCGATGAATACGTACAGGAGGGTAGAGACGGGAGCAGCAACGATCCCTGCTATTATAATCCCAACTCCAAAGCCAACGATTCCAAAGAGAACAGCACCTCCGATAGCTAACATTCCAAAACCGAACACCCCGCCCGCGATCGCAGTGGTCAGCCATGCTGCTAGCCAGACGAAAAGCACTGAATATGTTCTCGCGGTTGTTTCATCCGGTATCAATTGCCGATCATCCGCGACTGACGCCAAAGGTGCATAAGGGTTGATATCGGAAATGCACGTTTCGTGGGTGTACTTGCAGTGATCGTCGTTTTCGAATGCCATGACGCTGTTCCCCGTGTGCGCCGTTACGGTGTTGGTGACTCATGCTTATACGTTGGTAACTGCGGGATTGTGGCGAGGATTAACACTATCTCGATTGGAGGCACTATCTCGATTGGTGGCACGATCTCGATTTGAGGGGAGTCTATATCGGAGGGCCAAGATCGCAGCGTGTTTTTCCAGGGGAACGACGGAGTTTTCATTGCCAAGTGTCTAAGGTATTTATGCCGAAATCGTCAGTCTCTGGAAGATCGCGACTCGGGCGGTACTACTCCTATTTTCTCTCCGATGACAAGATTCTCCGCGGAAATCAATGGAGTTCTTGAGAAGGGTTGGGATTGGCGGTGGGGCAAAGGCGGGCGCAGCAACGGCCGAACGTAAGTTACTCGGTATTATTTTAAAAGGAACGAGTTGTTCGGTGCCGTCCGCAAAAACGGAAGTTCTTCGGCGGAGCGGGTGAAGTCGATTGGTTGGTATGACTGTTTGGTATAGATACTGAAGAGGGATAATAAAGGTGAAAATCATGTTATCGAAATGGTTGCGTCGAGCTGCGATCGGTATGGTATCGACGATGCTGGCTGGGGGAGTGGTTCCGGTGCTTTGTGCTCAAGGCCATGGGGGTGGCCATTCCGGTGGGCATACCGGTGGCGGGCATGTAGGCGGCGGAGCGCATCATGGTGGCCATCATTACTCGGGAGGTGGTATTGGAGTTGGGATAGGTTACGGTGGTTTAGGTTACGGTGGTTTAGGCTACGGCGGCATAGGCTACGGCGGCATAGGCTACGGCGGGATGGGGTATGGCGGGATGGGTTACAGTGGTTTTGGGATGAGTACGTTACCGTACGGTTATCGATATGGCGCTCCCTATGGATATTCGATGCCATCGTATCGTTACTCGGCGCCTGGGTACGGAGCACCTCGCTATTCATCGCCTAGCTATTCATCGCGAGGCTACACAGCGCCCTCGTATTCGTCAGGGGTTGTTGTGCAGGCGCAATCTTCGAAAGTATGGGATGGGGTTTCCGATCTCAAGCCTGGAATGGTGCTTCCGGACGGAGCGATTGTTGTATCGGTGGGGCCGAGCGTACCTGTGGAGTCAAGTAAAGCTCAGGTCACCGGTGTCTTGCCTCTCTAGGAATTGGATCTGCCGTTGGATAGGTTAACATAACCTGATTCCTGGAGATTTCGATGACCAAATCACGTAGAAAATTCACTGCCGAGCAGAAGGCCGCGATCGTTCGAAGGCACCTCAAAGGCAA
>CAIOHR010000085.1 GCA_903858115.1 uncultured Pirellula sp.
ATGTTTCCGTGCGCAACTACTTCTACAGCCTCCAAGCCATCAGAAGCCAAACATGTAGAATAGCCACGGCGAGATAATACCTCGCTGAGGGTCGTGCGAAATGCGTCATCGTCGTCGGTTATTAATACTCGTTGCCCCATAGCTTTAACGCCCCATCACTTTAACGCCCAACAACTTTAGTGCCCCATCGATTCCGTGCCCTGCGATGCCCAACGATCTGGGATGCCCAACGATCTGGTCTCCATCGACTTGCTCCGAAAACTCCTCTAGACAAATTATGACCGCTTGACCCGCGGGAATCAATTCCGGATCCAACAAGATGCAATCAGCCGATCGATCCATCGACCAGAAGACGTTTTGGAGCCAAGCTGCCCGCGAATTAGATGAGCTCGCCCTTGATTCACTTGCTCGGTTTCTTCGGCCCACGGAGCACTTAAGTCCAACACACATCGTTCGCGACGGACGAAAACTCCTCCATTTCGCATCCAATGATTACCTTGGACTCGCTTGGCACGCGAGTCTGGCCTCCGGCCTATCTGAAAGACTCAACGAAAAGAGCGACAACGGCATTTATTCCAAGTACCCCAGCGGAGCGACGGCCAGCCCGTTGATCCTCGGGGCTACCCTGGAATACGATCGGCTTTGCCAGACCATCGCTAGATGGCAAAACACTCAGAAATCTGTTGTTTTTTCCTCGGGATATGCCGCCAATCTCGGAACGCTCCGAGCCTTGGTCGCACCCGAAGATGTACTGTTTTCTGACTCCTTAAACCATGCGTGCTTGATCGATGCTTGCAAACTTTCCAGGGCCAAAGTGATCGTATATCCCCATGCGAACTGCGATGCCCTCGATAGTCTTCTGAAAACGCATCGCCAAGCCTACCGCATGGCGTGGATTCTGACCGATTCCGTCTTCAGCATGGAAGGTGACATCGCTCCGATTCTGAAGATCGAAGAGCTTGCCAGAGCCTATCAAGCCATTCCTGTAGCCGACGAAGCCCACGCAAGCGGCGTTGTAGGCAAGCGAGGTAAAGGGCTACTGGATCTCCTCGGAGCTGACCCAGCCCTGTGGATTAAAACGGGAACATTAAGCAAAGCCGTCGGGAGCGTCGGTGGATTTGTTGCCGGATCGGAGCTCATGTGCCGATTGATCGTGCAACGAGCTCGCACGCTGATCTTCTCAACCGCCCTTCCACCAAATACGTTAGCCTCGTGCACTCAAGCCATCGAAATCTTGCAAACGTTGGATGAGGAACGCAGTAAACTCCAGGACTTAAGCAAGCGACTGGTACTCGGACTGCGCGAAATCGGACGAAACGTGCAGGTCGAGAACTCGAACTACCATGACAAAACAAGTGGGCTGGAAAATCAAGCGAGCAATTCAGTAGCAATCCATACTCCGATCATTCCGATGTACGTCGAATCGCCTCAAGCCGCCATCTCGCTGTCGAAGTATCTTGAAAGCCAAGGTGTCTTTGTGCCGGCTATCCGGCCTCCGACGGTACCTGCCGACCGCTGTCTGCTCCGCATCAGCCTCAATGCACATCACCGCTTCGAGCATGTGCAATCCCTCCTGCAATCCCTACAAAACGCACCACCCCAACTGGACACTTAGCGTCAGAAGCCGCGTATTGGCACCTGTGTTGGGTATCGTAAGTCTATTTCTAGTAGTGGCTTAGGGCGGCTTGTTTTCTTGCAGGCATTGCCTCGTCCGGCCTGTCACAAGAGAATCTCCTCGTCGCTTTCTCTGCTTCAAGCGGCAAACCAAAAGCCGCATTATCAGCCTGCCTGATTCTGCGAAATGTGATTTTGTCAGTTGAACCCACACCAGGTTCCAACCAGACTGAATCGCGTCAAAACCCTCTGCACGGATGCTATCCCCCCGATAGAGCGTTTGCAATTTCGAACTGATTCGAGCTTTCAAACGCATTTCGCTACCCGTAAGAAGCTTCTTCGTAAGCTTCCGCATCCACTGCCATGACGAATGTCGATCGCGCTTACAATCACGTCCGCCAAGAGTTAGCCCAAGTCGGTTTGCTGGCCGATGGTCTATACCTCGATGTTGTCGAGCTCGTCATCTCGGGCGAGAAGAGTGTCGGGGAGCGTGGCTATGTTTTCGAACAGGTCGGTCATTATGCGAAATGGGGGTACCGACCAGGGGTGATCTATCTGCCTCGCGACTTACCACATCAACCCCGGAAACCTGGATTAACTCTTTGCGATACGATTCGCCACGAATACGCCCACGCTTGGTACTTTCAAGACCCTAGTTTCTTCCGAGAGGAGTGGTTTTCTCGCGCTTTTGGAACGTCGTATGCCAACTGCAATTCGACGCCCTACAACCAGTGGAGAAAGGTACTCAAGAAGAACCCTGAGTACCAAGAGGGTAAGAAACGCTGCCACTCTCCGAAGGGTCAGCTGAAGTTTTTCTATGGATACCTGCTGAATGAGTTCATCACCGACTACGCGACGACGAATGCAAGCGAGGATTTTGCAGAGACTTTCATGTTCTTCTTGAAGTACCGTCGGTCGCTTCGCCGTTTCGCGAATCGACCGGGGGTGTTTCGCAAGGTAAGAGCGGTCGAGCAAGCGGTCGAGACGGCTGCTCGCCGCTTGAGAGTCTCCGGAGTAGGCACTCGCAAGCGGCGTACTGCTTAGGAAACTCCCTCGCTTTTAGTTCTTCAAAAGAGACTTGGGAGTGATTTTCTGATCGACGAAGAAGTTCCGGTCTTTGAAGCCGAAGTAGCTTGGTTGGTAAGACTCTGGAATATCGACACTAGCTTTCGCTGGGACTTCCAATCCGATACCCCAATAGACGGAATTGACGAATAGTCGGCGTAAGTCTTCGCTGAGCAAGTCGACGGCAGCACCGATGGTCGAACCGATGACTTTGCCTTCTTTGCCAGCGGGTTTCCCGTTTCCTTCGGGCATTTGGTACGACTTGGTCCAAACCAATGGCATCATCGGTTCGTTTTTCTCGCCGGGCAAAGGTGGATCCGTCGGTTTCATTCCACTCAAGACTTGTCCGTACAACACCACGTTGGTGTCGGCGGGAAGATGGATCACA
>CAIOHR010000086.1 GCA_903858115.1 uncultured Pirellula sp.
CAGCCGCTTGGACTTTGAGTTGGTCTTCGACCCAATTTTTCCGATGATCGAAGTTCTTTTGGGTGAATGGGTCATCGCCGAGCAGGAAGCAACGGCGGCAAACTCTTGCGCAAAGATGAAGGACCGCGATTTCTCGTGGATTGAAGATTTCGGCTCGAATGATGCGTGCCATGGCAAGTCTCCTGGGCAAAGGAACTGGTAACCAAACCATCAACTGACGCTGATATTTGAGCAGATTCCAATCCTTCAAACATCCCCTCCAATGGGGCGGGTGAAACAACAAAAAGCTGTGTCCCTAACACTCCAAATCGCTATGCATGTCCTTTTTTGTCCTTCACTTCTGGTCGCTGTGACAACCGTGAATCGATTTGAGCACAAACTCAAGAAGGTCAAGCTCCTACATTGTGCGTGTCCTTTTATGTGCTTTGTTCCGGGCCGCTCGCGAAACTTCAACGAGAGGGTGAAGTTGCAGATTGCGCACGTTGAATCCCTACATATTCGCTGATCAGGTCTATGTGTTGATGGGATGGTCGGGGGGATTTCTTTAGGCAGAAGAGCCCTCGCTAGTTTTCCGTTGCGAGTCAACTCGACGCATTTGCAACCGATGTTTCCTTCGTCGTTCGTTTTTCAGTCAACGAGTGCTGCAAGGTCTTTCCATATTGTGACTCGGGTAAGAAATCTGGGAAGCGATTTATCGGTGGAGGCAGAGGCCACATACGCTGTGTTCTGTACATGGCAACGATCGTCGCGATCCGACATAACGAAACAATCAAACGCTTCAATCAGCGTTTCAAGGCCAAGGGCAAGAATCCAAGGTAGCCATAGTCGCGTGCATGAGAAAGCTCCTTACGATTGTAAATCTACTGATCAAGAGTAAACAGGTCTGGAAAAATGCAGAAAGCGTTTCAGCAAAAAACGGAAACGCTTTCCAAGAGTCCATTGACTCACCGTCGGCCTAGCTTACCCTTGCAAAGTTGTGTCCCCACAGAGCTTTGCTCCGTTTCGCTCTGCGCCACTAATTATACGTAAGGCGCTTCAAAGAGCCTTTGAACACCGGCGCTATCGCTCAAAAAATCCAAACATCACCTACCCAAGACTCCAAACCAGAAAGGAATTCAAAATATATTTTTGAATCAGCAATTGCCAATGATTAAGACCGTTGCTGTCCTTTTTTTTGTTTTTGTGAAAACAATGCCTGTTGCTGTGCGGGTCCTTTTCTTTCCCTTTTGTCATGGTTTTCTGCGCTACAGCTTGATTTTCAAGCCGAGTTGCTCGATCATCGTGAGCATAGCTTCCGCGTTACCCTTTGCATCATCCAACGGATCATGCGTATGCTTTGTAACTCGAAGATGCTTAAAGCTCTTGGAACAATCGCCTTTAAGGCCCTTATACAAGGAGCCGAGGTTCATCGAGCTGTGGCCGAATGGATTCGCTCCAACGAATTTCCAGAAGTACCAGTTGATGAACTGCCAATCGAAGCCGTTGTTGTCCGATGCGAAGACGGCACTCCCTTTGTTTTCCGACTTGATCCAGTCTCGAAACGAGTGCATCACTTTGTCAGGGCTGTCGAATAATTCGGTTTCATGACGAGTGAACCCACTGACTGCCAACGCTTCCTTCATCCATCGTTCTGAGATTGGACGAATCTTTGCAGCAAACGTTCGAGTTAGGCTGGGCTCGACGATTACAGCTCCGAACGAAATCATCGAGTAGTCACCCGGAATCGGACCATCGGCTTCAACGTCAATCATGAAATAACTCACAGTTCACGCGCCTAACTGGATGCGACTTCGGAGGGAGTCGCATCCAAGTCACATGTCGTTCGAATCAGCCGCGAAAGCCAAACCGATAGGTCGTACATCCTGCCAGCAAAGATTTCTTCATGTGAATTTGTCGTCTCAAGCTTCAAGCAAATCTCACTGGGAGAGGTCCGGTAAAGCCATAGCTCCATTCCCATTAATTCCGCAGAACCAACTACATCATGTGGAGGAAACTCTGAGGGCTCAAAAGCGATCTCATTGATTCCCAAGCTCAGCGAAAGCTGCCTTGCTAGTTGCTCAAGAGCACCGTCAAAGTGAATGGATACAGTCGCTGATGCTCCGTACGATTCGTTCATATTGCATACCTTAGGAGTTAATTGGACGATGATGGCTTAAACTTGATCGAAAAGCCCTGTTTGTTTGGCTTAAGACCTTCGAAACCTGGGGTGTTCGAAAGAATTTTTCGGAAGTCAACATCCGCTCGAAGATTCGGTCCGAACTTCTTGAAAAGAATATCGCTTTGGATCCAAAAATCTACATCGAAGTTCTTTAAGTCGATGAGCTGCCCATAAGTTGGTTTGCTGATATTGCCAACCACACCTGTCTTAAACGATCCTGTGTACCCCCAATTTAGGTTCGGGTCCATGGCTTTGTATTTAGGAATGAGGTGCGCCTCAGCCAACTCATCAAATTTACCCTGCAACTGCTTAAGAGGGGCATGACCAATTGTATCGGCTACTTTATCGACTGCTCGAGTAGTTTTTGCAACTCTACCTGTACTTTTTACCATACCTCCGACGACCGGTACCGCAGCAAGTAATCCCATACCACGTTGAAAATAGGTCAGCTTTTCGCCAGTGATCGAATCTTCCCCATTTGCTCCATCTACCGCGCCCAAGACAGCACCCACTCCAGGCGTCGCATTCGCAAAAGTGCTTTGCATCTGTTTGGCACCATGCGCAGCCTCAAGATGACGCTGGGTTCCGAGAAGCCCCAGATCTCGAGCCATTCTGCCCGCTCGCAAATGTTGTTGGCTGTTCGAGCCCGAATCATCAGGATCGTCGAACCAAAATCGACTACCGTTGCCTAGTCCATCATCCCCCTGTCCATCGCTTCCTCCATCGCCTTCGAAGGTATTTCCTGTTTCATCTGGCGCAGAAAACATTCCATTTAACAACTCTTCAATCTGCGTTGGACTAAAGACATCCCACGAAGGCCAGAAGTATGGATCGGTGGGATCGGAAATTTCAACCTCAATTGCTACTTCGGTGTCTCCGTTGTTTGTCGAGGTGTTGTTCGTAGTTATGTTAGAAACTGC
>CAIOHR010000087.1 GCA_903858115.1 uncultured Pirellula sp.
ACGCTGCTTGGAAGTCATGGCCAGATTCCTTTCTGACTGATATGTTTCAGTTAGTGATCGGGGGAATCTGGCCTTTCTTTCATATCCTCTAAACCACTGAAACCCCAGTTTTTACTGACAAAAATGCTTCACAGCGTTGCCAACACGGGCTGCCCTTCTCACAGGCCGCAACCATCACGTTTCATCGAACGGCGTCATCACCGATGCGGCAACTGGGTACGAAGGGTATACGGGAGTTATTCCCCGAAGCTGTGGGACAGTCGGCGAGGTACTCCGTCAAAACGGCTATATGACTGCATGGATTGGCAAGAACCATAACACCCCTGCGTGGGAGACGAGTGCCGCCGGACCGTTTGATCGCTGGGCCAACGGTTTGGGGTTTGACTATTTCTACGGTTTCAACAGCGGAGCTTCCAACCAGTGGAATCCGGTACTAGTCGAAAACCGCAACCTCGTACCAAAAAGCAACGAGCCGAACTACCACCTAACCGAGGACTTGGCGGATAAGGCCATCGCGTGGAGTCGCAAGGTCACAAGCATTTCGCCAGACGCTCCGTTCTTCTTGTATGTCGCCCCCGGTGCGAATCACGCCCCGCACCACGCCCCGCAGGAGTGGATCGACAAGTTCAAGGGTCAGTACGACGGCGGCTGGGACAAGTATCGCGAAGATACGTTCGCCCGCCAAAAGCAACTTGGGGTCATCCCCGCCGACGCCAAACTCACTGAACGGTGTGAGGGGCTGCCTGCCTGGGAGACTCTCAACGCGGAGCAGAAGAAGATCTACGCTCGTATGATGGAAGTGTTCGCTGGGTTTGCCGCCCACGTTGACTACCACATGGGGCGGATCGTTGATTCCGTGCGTGCTATGCCTGGCGGTGACAACACGATCTTCATCTACATCGCCGGTGACAACGGCGCCAGCGCCGAGGGCGGTCTCGAAGGTAGCCTCAACGAGAATCTGTACTTTAACGGTTACCCCGAACGCTGGGAGGACGCGCTAAAGCACATTGACGAACTTGGCGGACCAAAGTGGGCCAACCACTTCCCGGCGCAATGGGCACACGCCATGAATACACCGTTTCAGTGGACCAAACAGGTGGCCAGCCACTTCGGAGGGACACGCAACCCGATGGTAATCTCGTGGCCGGCGAAGATGAAGGACAGGGGCGTGGTGCGCAACCAATTTCTGCACACCATCGACTTAGTCCCAACACTCTACGATGCCATCGGCATAACGCCGCCGGAGATGCTCAACGGTGCGAAGCAGAAGCCGTTGGACGGTATAAGCTTTCTGAAGAGCATCATTGATAAGGACACCTCCGAAGTCCGTAAGACGCAGTACTTCGAACTTGGTGCCAACCGGGCGATCTACCACGACGGTTGGGTGGCGGCTAGCCGAATCAGCGCCCCTTGGTTGCCAAGCTCTGCGGTCGCCACTCCACTGACCGCCAAGTGGGAACTTTACCACATCGACAAGGACTTCTCCCAGGCCGACAACGTCGCTGCCAAGTATCCGAATAAAGTAATGGAGCTTGACGCCATGTTCTGGAGGGAGGCCGAAAAGTACAACGTGCTTCCTCTTGACTGGCGGACCATCGAACGGCTGAACGCGGAGCGCCAGGGTCGGCCGAGCCTTGCCGGGAAGAAGAACAAGCATGTCTACTACACCGGCCAGGTCGGGTTACCGGAAGGGGCCTGCCCTCCGGTGCTGAACAAGTCATTTACGATCACGGCCGAACTGGAGATCCCAGAGAAGGGGGCCGAGGGGATTGTGATCACTCAGGGTGGTCTCACCGGGGGCTATGGCCTTTACATGCGAGACGGCAAGGCGCACTTCGTTTACAACCTACTCGCGATGGATCTATTCACCATCACTTCCGACCCGCTGCCCAAGGGCAAAGTAACATTGATGGTCGATTTCGCCTATGCGGGTAAACCGGGCGAGTTCGGGAAGGGGGCATTCGTGACCATCCTCGTCAATGGCCAGAAGGCGGGCGAAGGCAAGTTGCCAAGGACGATTCCGAATAAGTTCGCTCTCGGCGAGGGGTTGGACATCGGCACCGACCTCGGCTCGGCGGTGGACTCAACCTACAAGGTTCCGTTCACCTTCACCGGCAAAGTCGAAAAGGTGACATTCGATTTGAAGTAGCTAAACCAGATGATGGCGATTTGGCCCGGCCGCCACTTGGCGGTCCCGTTCTCGGAAGCAACTTTATCCAGGACGCACCAAACAGCTGCGATCGTCCGCTCTCGTTTGGTACGCAGTTGCAGTGAATACTGCCGTCTCGGGGGTAGCACGAATATCCGATCCATAGCCGAAATTCTCGCCTAACGCACAAAAAGGCGGACCAAAGTTGCGAACTTTGCTCCTGGGGATGGGACGCGCGAATGTCTGGATCGAGAAACGTATCGTCGATCGAGAGGGGGAATGTTCGAAAGCTGTTCGTGTGACGAATCGAATTCTGCGACAATCATGGCTTTCGTCCGACGATAGCGACGGACTTCGTGCGTCGATCTTTGCCTTGTACTAACTTGTACATCGCGAGGGCTATACGTGGTTCACAATTCGAAATTCAGCATCCATTAAGCCTTTGGTCCAATATGCGAAATCTTGATTTTAGTTCTTGGAACGGAGCGCTGACGACTCTGTTGGGGTTGGTCCTCGTGTCCGTGGTCGCTGTAGGAATTCGACTATTGCTGATGCAAACCATTCAACGGCGACGCGAGCGGGAGAACCGTCAGATCAACGAGCGTCTGCGAACGCTCATTGCGTCATACAAGATATTGGGCGGATCCTTTACCGGTGAGCTAAGCGTCGATCCCGCGCACCTTCGTTCGTTGCGACTGGCAAGCAGCAATGTGTCGCTAGGAATTGAACCCACTGAAGGAACCACCGAAATCGAATCAACCCTTGAGCCAGCAACTTCTGAACGCCGCAGGCGAATACGAGATGCCGTCGAAGCAGCACTCTCCGATGTGATCTTGTTGGGTACTGAGGAGCACGTAAACCTTGCTGCACACGCTGCTCGTGAAATGGTCGCTGGCAACAAAGTTCACCTGTCCGAACTTATTGTGAGTCTACGGAATTTTATTCGTAAAGCTTTGGATCTAGAACCGATATCCACCGAACTACTCATTCCACACCAGGGCCCGCTTAGGCCAACTGTTTCCAGCGGCAAGGGAAATGGCGGTGGTCGCGGTGAAGGTTCAGATAAAGAAAGCGGCGGTCGCTCGGGCGCAGGTATGGCCACGGGGGCCGGAGGTCTCGGAGACATGTCAGTGGGATATCATCATTCCGCGTCTGAAGGAATTCCAGATGCGCACCACACAGACAGCCCTCGTCCCTAAATTGTTATGCACCGACAAAGCAATTGGCACGTAACCAAACGAGTACGATTGACTGTGGACTACTCAGAACACCCTGAAAGGCTGTGAATAGTGACGTGTTCATTTGATCTTAACCGACACGGGCTGCCGAAGAATGGAATAGGCAAAACCAGCATCCACCCTACGCCCCAAAAAATTTCTGATGATTTTTGCATTCAGGGTTTTGTGATCTAAATTCCTTTGTCTTGCAGTGAAGTATTTCGATCGGATCTGCATGTTGTATCGATTCTGCCGATCCAATTCGGTCGATATTCCTCAATGAACCTCTTGTGTCATGCGAAAATATATTCCATTACTCCTTCGCAGATTTTTCATAGATGATTCAGGTCCTACCGCAGTTGAATACGCCGTCATGCTGGCATTGATAATTGTTGTTTGTGCCTCTACGGTGGGCTCTGTTGGCATGGCTGCGTATAAATCGCTTTGGCGGGTGGTCGAGGTGTTGGACTAGTGACGCGACTCTCTTTTTCTTTCGTCAAACTTCGAAGCAAATCGCAACTTGTCGAGTGGTTGGCTGGCACCCAAATCGTTTTGTTGGCGATCGCGCTGGTCTGCTTTGGTGGGTGGATCAAGATCAAGTTGGGAGTGCTTATTCGGGAACAAATTATCGCTGAGAATCAGCTAATCGCTGAACAAATGGGACGCGTTCTGGCAAGTGTTCAATCTGCTCCAGTTGAATTTGGCGACGAAAACTGGGGGCGGTTACAAACGTTCGTCGAAGACGCAAAACTTCCAAACGATGGTTACCTTTGCGTTGCAAGTTCAGAAACGGGAAAGCTACTTTGCCATCCCAAAATGCGAACCATCCCTGTACTGAGAGATTTAAGCGTTGGCCAAATGCAGGACTCCGGCAAAAGCACATTACTAGCAGCGATTGGAAATCTCGACAAAACGCAAATTGAGGTGGTCACGGGCATTGTTGGTGCTGGAACACGAACGGAAATTGTTTCTGCAGCTGTACTTCCTCAAATCAATGGGGTCTTGCTCGTGCATCAGGCGGAAGCCTCGACTCAGCAGGCCGTGTCTAGAATCCTAACTCCACTGGGCTACGTCGGCCTCGTTATCGGCCTATCGATGATTGTCATCACTACCAAGGTTGGTGTTGCGATCATCAAGCGTTATGAGAACGAACTAGCGATTATCAATGAGGGACTTGAACAAACGATTCGTGATAGAACCCGTGCGTTGACCAAAACTCGCGATGCCGTGATTTTCGGACTTGCGAAGCTCGCTGAATCGCGAGACAGCGACACTGGCGAGCATTTAGAACGTATCAGCTTGTTTTCAACGGAGTTAGCGGCTACCGTCGAGAGACGAGCCGGAAATTCACATTCGCCACTGGTCGATTCGATCGGCCTTGCATCTTCTCTACACGACATCGGCAAGGTTGGCGTACCTGACCGAGTGCTACTAAAACCAGGCAGATTGAATGCGGAAGAAAGAAAAATCATTCAGGCCCATCCACAGGTTGGCGAGGAATGTTTGAATGCGATTGAGGAACGGCTAGGGAATGACGGATTCCTCTCGCTCGCAAAAGAGATCTGCGCTTACCACCACGAAAAGTGGGACGGCAGTGGATATCCATACCAGCTAGTTGGTTCTCAAATCCCAATCTCTGCGAGGATAGTTGCCGTAGCTGATGAGTATGATGCTTTGCGATCGCGCCGGCCCTACAAAGCCCCGATGACGCACGAAGCCGCAAGGGAAATAATAGTGAAAGGATCAGGAAAGCACTTTGATCCCGATATTGTCAAATCATTCCTTGAATGCGAATCCGATTTCGAACGAATTTCGTCTAACTACGTAGCAGCCAATCAAATAAGTCCGTCCGTTCAAACCACCCCTTTTTTTGATTCGTTGGCTTTCTCTGCCCCGTCAGCGATCCAAACCTCGCTCTAAGGGTAATCTAACGCAATCCCGCAACGAGTCTAGCAAGCCACTAACAATCCATCTTCAACTACAAATTACACAATTTGCGCAAAGGCTTTCGGCAGATTCATCTCACCGCAGAGAATCTTGACATTGGACGGGGCAACAATGCCAAGCGAAATTCGATTACCTTGGATTTTGACAACTTCCCCAGTGATGTTGCCATCGATAACTAGTTTATCTCCAACTTTGCGACCTAGAACTAGCAATGTAATTCTTCCATGAGTTCGATTGCTGCGGCAGTGCGGGAATCGTTGGTCTGCCGGACCGTGGGGACACAGCTATTTGTTGTTTACCCGCCGGACACAGCCGACAAAAGGGACGGCGGCGGGCGCGGGCCGGAACGCTGGAGGCGTGGCATGCAATAGCCTGGAGTGCCAACCCCAGTGATGGGTTTCCGCGGGAAACCTGACCCCCGAGGGGGGACACATATCGCAACGTTTTCCAACACGCCAGCATCCCTGTCGCCCCTCCAGGGCTTGGATTTCTGGTTTGCTAGTAAGCCAGGGGTTAGCACTCCCTGGCTATTCCATTCCGCCCTTCCTGGGCTTAGAACCGGCAATCGCAAACGCATGGAATCCAACGAGTTTTGTCGGCTGTGTCCCGCCGCCAAAACAAATGCAATTCGCTGTGCATGTCCTTTCGTTGTCCGTTGCGGTGAAGGCGTTGGTGTGAATGACTCCGGTCACTGTTCGGCGGTTTCAAGGGATACCCAAGATCCGTTCAATTTGCTGTTGGATTCGATTCACGGCCAACTCGAAGCTCTGACGGTCGATTCCGCTCTCCGAAACTTGCTCATTCTGCCAACTCATGAACAATGGCATATACCAAAGCATCGAAACAACGCGACGCGGAATTGAGGTGGAATCGTTTGCTTCAATCGCCGAAAGTATGTTCAACACATGTTCCAGCGCACTTACGTCCCATTGCCCCCTACGGAGCTTTGCGAAGAAGCCGGATTCCCAATCCCAGCAAGACTCTAAGTCAGAGATAAGTGATGTACTCATGGCGAAATTGCGTCCGGTGGAATGTGGTCACGAACAAGAACCTCTCTCATCTTCCGAGCCCAGTGCGATAGCATGATGCCTGGCATTCCGGGAATTCCTTCTGAAATATCTACGATGGAATCCGGATCAAGCTTTGAGGGATCGACCTTGACGTAACCGTTTTGACCAAACTTCCCAGCCGCTATGTTCTCATCCTTCGTAAGTGATATCCATTGAGACTGCCGCTTACCAGCAACATGACTAGCGACACTGTTGCCTACTCCTGGTGCTCTAGCTTTTAAACCAGCGGCTGCATTCTCGCCCGCCGCCAGTCCTCGGTAGAGCGGTCCCTCAACTGGGGCATGACCAATTGTTTCGGCTACTTTATCGACTGCTCGAGTAGTTTTTGCAACTCGTCCTGTGCTCTTTACCATACCTCCCACGAACGGAACCGCACCAAGCAAGCCCAAGCCTCGTTGAAAATAGGTCAGTTTCTCGCCAGTGATCGAATCTTCTCCATTTGCTCCATCTACCGCGCCCAGGGCAACACCCACCCCAGGAATAGAATTTGCAAAAATGCTCTGCATCTGTCCGGCACCATGCAGGGCGAAAAGATGTCGCTCGGTTGCATTAAGCCCCATGTTTGGAGCCATCTTACCCGCACGCAAATGCTGCTGGCTGCCCAAGCCCGGATCATCAGGATCGTCGAATCTAAACTGACCGTCGTTGCCGAATTCATCGTCCCCCTGTCCATCGCCTACGCCACCACCCTCGAGGGTATTTCCTGTTTCATTTGGCGCAGAAAACATTCCATTTAGCATCTCTTCAATCTGCGTTGGACTAAAGACATCCCACGAAGGCCAGAAGTATGGATCGGTGGGATCGGAAATTTCAACCTCAATTGCTACTTCGGTGTCTCCGTTGTTTGTCGAGGTGTTGTTCGTAGTTATGTTAGAAACTGC
>CAIOHR010000088.1 GCA_903858115.1 uncultured Pirellula sp.
ATCAGTCTTCGGAGGCGATGAACCAGGTGCCGCTGTATCGAGCAATCGTGGACCATCACCTCCAACCGACGACAGAGCCTCGGTCGCGCTGAGCGATAACGAGATTATCGAACTCGCTTGCAAGAAACCTCGCACCGGCGATAAGTTTCGATCGCTCTGGGATGGCAACTGGAATGACCATTACAATTCGGCCAGCGAAGCGGACTCGTCAGTCGTGTTCACGTTGGCTTATTACACCAAAGATGCGGCACAGATCGATCGCATCTTTCGACAATCAAAGCTCATACGATCCAAGTGGGATCAGTTGCACGGCATCGAGACCTACGGTGCAACGACGATTTCGAAGGCGCTCAGTAAGGTCACTAAGCAATACACACCGAAGAAAAAGCGGCCTAGTTCGCAGAGAAGCCAGCCACCAGCGAATCTCGGCTTTCCAAAGTCTGCTATCGATTGGGATTTCAAAAGTGATCAGACCGAAAACGCCATGGCTGTTGAGTTCATCGACGGTAATCAAGCCAAATTGCGATACGTTCCGTCTTGGAAAAAATGGCTCGCATGGGATGGGAAACGTTGGAAAGTCGACGTAGACACGAGCAGAACCACGCGGTTGGCTAGGAGGCTCGTTCGCAACTACTGGGATCGTCTACAGCACGTTCAGTCTGAGAAGCAACAGAAGGAATGGGCCGACTTCTGTCGCTGGGCCAATCGAAAGACCACGATCGAGAACGTTGTCTCTCTCGCTCGATGTGATGCTAGGACGACGATTGATCACGAGTTGCTGAATCAGAATACTTACTTTCTGAATTTGCAGAACGGAACTCTCGATCTGTCCACATGGGATTTTAGAGACCATCGCCAAACCGACTCCATCACGCAACTTGCGAATGTAGCGTTTGATCCGAGGGCTCAATGTCCCAAGTGGCGGGCTTTCATCGATTTGATCTTTGGTAGCGACGATGAGGCCAAACGATACATTCAGGCGTTGCTAGGGTATTCGTGCTCTGGCGATGTCGGCGAACACATCCTGCCAATCTGCTACGGTTCAGGTGCCAACGGCAAATCAACGCTATGGAATGCGATTGTCGAACTGCTGGGGGACTACGCCATGCTGGCTCCTAGCAAACTCCTTCTGGGTACAACGAACGAACACGACACCGTCATTGCGTCGCTCTACCAGCGGCGATTGGTGGCCATCAGCGAGCCCGACGAAGGTTCGAAGTTGCGTGAAGCCCGCGTCAAGGAACTAACTGGCGATGAGCAAATCACCGCTCGGCGGATGCGTGAGGATTATTGGAGTTTTCGTCGAACGCATAAGTTCTGGCTCAGCACCAACCATCTACCGCAGATCAACGGCACCGATGAGGGCATCTGGCGTCGCATCAAGCTGATTCCATTCCGCGTCGACCTCCGGCAAGTTACCGAGCCCATACCGGACTACCACAAACTGTTAGTGCGTGAGGAAGGACCAGGCATCCTCAATTGGCTCATTGATGGATTCAAAGACTGGCGTGCCAACGGATTCATCGAGCCTCAATCGGTCATCAAAGAGACGCAATCCTATCGCGGAAGCTCCGATGAACTGGGGCGTTTCATATCCGACTGTTGTGATGTGTCGCCAGAGCTCGTGGTGGCTTCGTCTGACCTGTTTGACGCTTACAGGACATGGGGCGGTGACCTCAGTCAGATTCGGTTTTCGAAGCAAATGCAGACCCGTTTTGCTCACTCAAAACGCAACTTCGGAAGGTTCCGAAACAAGCAGGTTTTCGAGGGCATTTCTTTGTCAGAAAGTGACGAAATTGCTTAGTTCAACGATTCAGAAAAAC
>CAIOHR010000089.1 GCA_903858115.1 uncultured Pirellula sp.
CGTAAACTGGCATAACCATTGCCTTTCAACTTAATCGGAGAAATGAACATGGATTTACAGGATGACCATCGATCCGAACTGCAGTATGGGGAAATCACCGAGAAAATCATCGGTTGTGCATTCGAAGTCATCAATGAATTACTTAAAGGCAACTGGAATCGATCAAGGGATTGAAATTATCCGGTGTATCCTGTCCATCGATGTTCATTCACTTTGTCCTAAAAATTACGCCCCTGTGCTTATGTGGAAATCCTCGCATCGAAGAAATAAAAGCCGTGAACATTACGCATGACCCCCGATTGGCTGTCCAAATCGAACAGCATCCTTACCCGCTGTTGTTCGCTACCATCAGCGGGGCGCATCTGTACGGATTTGAGTCTCCGAACTCCGACGTCGATTTGCGCGGAGTGCATGTTCTCCCATTGGATGAGGTACTAGGGCTGACATGCAATCACGAGACGATTGAAAAATCGGGAATCCATGACGGGCTCGAATTGGATTTGGTAACCCATGACATTCGCAAGTTTATGGGGTTGATGCTCAAAAGAAACGGCTACGTTTTAGAGCAACTGTTGTCGCCACTCGTGGTGCAAACGAACCCGTTTCACGCCGAGCTGATTGCCTTGGCTCCAGGTTGCTTGACGCGACATCACGCGCATCATTATCTCGGCTTTGCACAAACACAATGGCGACTCTTTAGCAAAGAATCTCCTCCACGAATCAAGCCGTTGCTCTACGTCTTCCGCGTGCTGCTCACGGGCATTCATTTGATGGAAGCGGGCGTGGTCGAAGCCAATCTGTCAACGTTGCTTGAGTCGTACGAACTCCCGCTGGTTGCGGATTGGATTGAGCGGAAAAAGACGGGCCAAGAAAAGGATACCATTGAAGATGTCGATATGGAGTTCATCGAGAAACTCTATCGCACGTGGTTGGCTCGATTGGAAGCAGAGTATCATCGCACCCATCTACCGAGCGAGAGTACTGCTGGTACCGCGCTGAATGATTTGTTGATTCGAATTCGAAAGAGTGCGTATTGAACAAGCCGCAGGATTCCTCAAAGCCCCTAGATCCGGTCGTTCGCTCCAGCGAATTTCAAATGGAGCTCGATGTACTCGACCGAGTCATCGAGAATCGGCCTCGCGGTTATGAAATCCCGGCTGACGAGCTTTTCGTCGCGCGGCCGGTACAGCGAATTCGAATCGCGTGGAATTTTAACACCGATGGTACAACGCTTGATTTGGTACCATGGGAGCAAGTGGAAAAGAGTAAAGGTTGGGGTAACGTTCGCAGTTTGGCCAATTACATGAATTGGCCTAAGTTCATTGAAAAGTCCATCGTTGACGATCAACTATGCAACCGTTGGTTTGCTCGCGAGTACGATGGGTTTGATCCACTGTCGGTTGCTGAAAAGCTGATAGGTCAATCGAATGTGCTACTCGATGGCGAACCGGTGGACGTTTTGCCTATCGATGGCGTTTTTGAATTGCATGTGCGGGAAGATCGTGTTTCCATTCGGCCATCGGGGTGGGATTTTCAGCAAAAGTTGTTTCTCTCCGAAACGATTGGAATCATCACGACTCCTAAACAAAGTATCGGCTTGTTTCGCGTGACGAAAGAGCAGTCCGCCATCCTGAAGGGGTTCGACTGGATGCGCGAGCTGCCGAGGAAAGAGTTTGAAGGGGAGTTGCTACGCCGAGCCAAGATGTTGCAATCGATTGTCAGTTTGCAATTGCCGGAAGAGATCGGTGGAAGAGTCCAGCTCGAAGACTCGCAATTGGTGCTGTTGCTGAAATCCAATACGCTTGGGCAACTCGATTATGGGTTCCGTTTTCGCAATCGAGACGGCAAACTTCTGCATCCTGGTGCTGCTCCATTGCTGCGCGCGGAGATCGTCGATGGAAAACCCATCCAATGGCGACGTTCGGCGCAATCCGAATGGAGGCAAGTTCATGAGGCCGTCCAGCAATTGCAACTCCCAAGCGGAGTCATGTCTGGAACGATCGACTCCCTTTTGGATTCGATCGCTCTCGTCGAAAAAGTGCAATCGACGAATGGAAAGATCGAATGTTTGTGGGCCAAAGGTTCGGAGCCACCCATTCGGTTGATCGGAAAGGCACAGACAAAGAATGTTCAAGTCGAAGTTGGGAAGAAACGCGATTGGTTTCAACTTCAAGGGAAGTGCGAAATCGGCAACGAATCGATCGAGATCAAAGATTTGATCGCCAGTTTGTCGGGAGTGAACTTTGATTACGAAGATGGAAAGTTTGTGAATGTCGCGGGAACTGGCTGGGTGCATCTGAGCGAACAATTGCGAACGACTTTGCTGCGTCTCCGCGATGCGATGATGATGGAAGGCAAGGCTCAGTTTGATATGGCGGCTGCCCCTGCGTTGCGAGATTTGCAAGAGGAAGTGGAGTTCAAGCAGACGAAAGCGTGGACAGAATGTCTGCAGCGATTGGAGAACGCTGAAAAATTCCAACCAAAGGTGCCACCGACATTGAAAGCGTCGCTGCGCGATTACCAAGAAGACGGCTTTCGCTGGATGCGACGCCTCGCTGAGTGGGGCGTTGGAGGTGTTTTGGCAGATGATATGGGGTTAGGGAAGACGGTGCAGACGATTGCCGTGCTACTCGATCGAGCCGAGTTGGGGCCTGGACTGGTGATCGCTCCGACATCGGTGTCTCTTAATTGGATGCGAGAGGTTAGCAAATTTGCTCCTCAATTAAAGGCACAACTTTACCGAGATTCGGGACGGGATAGCATGTTGGAGAACTTGGGAAAAAACGATTTGATCGTTTGCAGTTATGGTTTGGCTTGGCGCGATGAAGAGAAGCTGAAAGAAATCGATTGGGCTTCGATGGTTCTCGATGAGGCGCAGGCGATCAAGAATAGTCGGAGCAAAACGTCGCAAGCGATCGCATCGTTTGAATCGCAATGGTCGATCGCGTTGACAGGCACGCCGGTAGAAAACCATTTAGGGGAACTCTGGAGTCTGTTCAGTGTGGTCGCTCCGAGTGTCTTTGGAACATGGCAACAGTTTCGACAAAACTATGCGGGGCCGATCGAATCCGAGAATAACGAAGAGCGAAGATTATCGCTTCGAGGGCGAATCAAGCCTTTCATTCTGCGTCGAACGAAACAAGAGGTGCTCAAGGAGTTGCCACCTCGAACCGAAATGAACCGCTACGTGGAACTCAGCGATGCGGAGCGGGCTATTTACGAACGCGTACGAGGGTCGGTGATTGGCGAAGTGGATAAAGTAGCCAAGATCCGAGACGACCTCGAGTTGCGTTTCAAGCTGTTAGCGTTGATCACACGGCTTCGGCAAGTCGCATGCCATGTCGGGTTAGTCCATGACTCCTGGGAGGGAACATCGGCGAAGCTAGAAGAGTTGAGAGAGTGTTTACTTGCGTTGCGAGAGGAAGGGCATCGTGTGTTGATTTTTAGTCAGTTTACCTCCCATTTGAAATTGATGCGTGCGATGATGGTAGAGGAGTCTATCACTTATCAGTATCTCGACGGTTCCACCCCCGCCATCTCGCGGCAAGCGGAAGTGGATCGATTTCAGACGGGTGATGCAACCGCTTTTCTCATTTCTCTCAAAGCAGGTGGAACGGGTCTCAATCTTACAGCGGCGGACTACGTCATTCATATGGATCCATGGTGGAATCCTGCGGTTGAGAATCAAGCGACAGATCGAGCCCATCGCATCGGTCAAACGAAGCCAGTGATGGTATATCGCATCATTGCGAAAGATACGATCGAGGAAGAGATACTGATGCTCCATGAGTCCAAGAAGAACCTCGTCGAAAGTGTTCTTTCCGGTACAGAATCCTCGGGCAAACTTTCGGTCGATGATTTGATCGGGCTCATCCGAGGCAATCCGAACTAAGCGGTGGTTTGCGAGCGACGGCGGCGATCGGTCGTGCGTTGGCCTGACGCTACTTGGCGAAGAACATCCGAGAAAGACTGCGTGGATGACGAGGGGAGATTCGATTCGCAGATGCCGGTGAGTCGGTCAACCTCTTCGTCATCCGATATCTCGCTCAACGTTTGGGTTTGGCCAGGCTGCTGACTCACCAAAAGCAGCTTTTTACCAAACCGGACCACGTACATTTGTTGTCGGGGCGAGATGCTGGTTCGGCCTAGTACCTGTACGACTTCATGGGGCAATCTGCCCATGCTCTTGGGAAGTGATTTTTTGTAAACCCATGCGAGTCCGAGGAATAGACTTATCACCATCCCCATCGAGAAGATCACGCCGAGGAATGAACCGATCGAGTTCGTCGGCTTCTTGATGTCCCCTTTCGAGTTTGGATCGGATGGCTTCAGTGCTATGCTACCAAGCTTAGATGGTTGCGACGCAGATGTAGCTGGTATTGTTTGCTGTTGCGAGAGTCGAGTGGGTTCCGTAAATGCGACTGGTTGGACCGGTGTGTTGATGCTGCTATTTACCGATCGATTGTCCGCTGGGGGAAGTCCTGCATTGCTATCTTGAAAGCGATACTCGACAGCGCGAGTTGCTGCGTTGGTGGAACCGTTGGTGGGTTGGACGCTGTATCCCGGGGGGCGAACCAGGGCAGGTTCACCTGTTGGCGAAGGATTAACTCGAGGTTGCTGAGAGAAAGCGGTTATGGGGTAGAGCAGGAACAGTACTGCGAGCAGTCGAAGTTCAGAGACACTCTCAACAATTCTTGTCGCAATTATCTGAATACTTAGACGATGATTGCTGTTAAATGGCATCGCTACCTACCAGTTCAGCGACACGAACGCAGAAGTTGTCATTAAGAACGAGAACTTCACCTCGTGCGACCAATCGGCCGTTGACATAGATATCAACGGGATCGCCTGCGAGTTTGTCTAGGGTGACAACCGAACCTTTGCGAAGCTGCAAAATGTCGTCGAGGCTCATACGCGTACGCCCGAGCTCGATCTTCAGTTCCAGCGTAACATCGCGGAGCAAGTCGATCGAGACCTTTTCCGGTGGTCCTTCGCTACCGATAAGTTCTTCGAGAGCGTACCGATGCACGTTCGGGCTTCGCAAGGAATCCTCAACGTCACGCAATGCCGCTTCGGCGCGTTCTAGGATGTTTTCGGCTTGGTTGGCCGTTTTGCCATCGCTCGTTGGAGTTGTGCTGGTGTCTGCCATCGATCTTCCTTGACCTGTGGTGATATGCTGCTGGACATCGAATATATCGCAAAACCGCGACTCGGATTAGTCTTCAAGAAGTTGGTACTTTTGGAAGTTGACGCTAAGCAGCAGTGGCTCACCGAGAACTTCTGTACTTGTCGCCAAAAGTCTTCGGCGAATCAAGCCCAGTTGGTTTTCTTCTAGCTCTTGTAAAGACATATTGCGAATCTCCAGGTTGATTCTCGCTTCGAAGCGTCGCTTCTTTTCCGCGAACAACTCTTCCATTTGTTCTAGGTCTTTTGCATGCAATTCACCGAAGAGGAGAAATTCGACTCGGTAAGGAGCATCTGCACCTGGCGGAGTGAAAGAGATGCTATAGGGGTCGCCCAGATCGTACTCGACGATTTTGTCTTCTTTGTGAGCCATTTCTCGTTCCTTCGCATCGATTTCCTGAGCTGCGGAAATCAATCTCTGTTCTGCGAGGACAGCGATTTCCTCTCCCGAGGGAACGAGGAAGAAAAACACAAACGTTTCCGTAATAATAACAGCACTAACAAAGGCCCCGAGGGCCAGTTTCCCAACGAGACCACCACCTTTTTTCTCCTGGGCTGGTTTGTCCCCATGCGCATCTTTGACCTGTTTTGCAGCGTCAGGTTTTTCTTTCTTGGTTACTGCCATAATCGTTTTCTAACGTGTTGGAAACAAAAACTCCACGAGAACCGTAGTTCAAGAATCGGCGGGGATTTGAGTTTTGGCAGTAAGTCGACCAAGATTTGCATCGACCCCTCCGAATGTATCGATTGTTCTGATAGTGCAGGCGACCGTAGCCTGCGTTGCGAAAATCGTTCTGCGGCTGTCAAATAATGACACCGCCGACAAAAGTAGCGTGCACGCTTCGTCGTGCCGTCCGCTCTTGGACATTTGCCGGCATACTTGGTGGACGGCACATGGAATGTGCCTACTACTTTGCCGTTTTTCGGCTGTATCATAGTGGTTTTGAATGCGAGCGTTGTTCGAGGAATTGATGGCAAACGGCGAGAAGCCTCCAGTCTTATCACCAATCATTCAGCCCGCCCAACCCGAGTTACTCGGAGAGATGGGGACGGTGGCTGCTTTGCCGTGCGAAGCGTGTGGTTCTCCACGGCAATTGTTTGCTCGATTCTGCACCGCTTGTGGGGTACCATTCGAGACACCGAAGGAAAAGATTTCGGCCCCGGTCGTTCTCGATTGGCAACTTCCTAACGCAAAGCCCAGCCATCGCTTTGAAGCAGATCTCGAGCTAGCCAGCGGTCCCAACGGCAGCAGTTTTCATTGCGATAGTTGCGGAGCCAATGTGGACGTCCCGCCGGGAAAATCTAGTTTGCGATGTCCGTTCTGCGATTCCACCTATGTGGTCGAGATCCCTAAAGAGAGTCGTCGTACGCAACCACCCGAGTTTGTGATTGGATTTACCATCACCCGAGAGAAGGCGCTCGAACTGTTTTTTCAATGGCTGGGTCGCAATAGTTGGTTTCGCCCAGGCGATCTCCAAGCGAAAGCCAGCACGGACAAACAGCAAGGGATTTACCTTCCGTTTTGGCACTTTTCTATGGTGGCAGACAGCAACTGGTCTGCGCAGATTGGTGAGCATTGGTATCGCACCGAAACGTATGTTGTGAAGACGTCGGATGGGAAAACAGAGACACGTACTAGAACCGTTCAAGAAACCGAGTGGTGGCCGCTCTTTGGTGAATTTCGAAAGTACTACTCGGGATATATGGTATCGGCATCGAAAGGCCTCCCTCAAGCCGAAGCGTTAGCCATTCAACCCTACCAACTATCGAATATGATGCGGTACCGCCCGCACTATCTCGCCGGCTGGCTGGTTGAAGAGTATTCCATATCGAAAGAGCAGGCGTTGGAGATCACGCGGGCTGAGTTCCAACGACGCGAACATGAGAATATCACGAACTTTCTTCCGGGTGACACACAATCAGGATTGGATGTCTCAACAAAATTGGATTTAGGCGGAACGGACCTTATCCTTCTACCAGTTCATGTTCTGAGCTATCGATACCGTGATAAAGTGTTTCGTTTCTTGGTAAATGGACAAACGGGGAAGATCTATGGCGAGAAGCCTTGGTCAAGTTCACGTATCACTGTGGCCGTTATTGGAGTGGCAATACTTTTGGTAGCTCTAATTGCTCTCGTTGTGTTGGCAACTCATCCGAGGATTGGTAATTGATGCTCGAAACACGTTGCGAAGTCTGTCGTACCTATTTGGATGGTGAGGATCTTTTTTGTAGCAATTGCGGAACGGAGAATCCGTCCGGCCTCGACTCGCAAGGTATAGCAAGAGAGGTTGATAGCTCGACGCAGCAGATCGCAAGCGTTCTCAGTTTTCAATGCGACCAATGCGGTGCATCCATGAGTTACGATGCGTCCGCCAAACAATTGCGGTGTCCGTTCTGTGGTAGTGAAAAGCTTCATTCGCGACCGAACGCTCGAACGCTCAAGCCTCGATCGGTCGTTCCCTTTCGAGTCAATCGCGACCATGTGGATGGACTCCTTCGAGAATGGCTCGGGAGAGGTTTTTGGCGACCCAACGATGCTTCCGAACAATCCGTCATCAGCAAAGCGACCCCAGTGTATGTTCCGTTTTGGGTTTTTTCCGCCGAAGCAGAAACGGCCTGGACTGCCGACACATCGCGTGTACCCATAGGAGCCCGAGGTACATGGAGACCCATCTCCGGTACCACCCACCGTTCGTACCGAGGTGTGTTGGTCGGAGCGAGCGGGACGTTGACTCCCATGGAGATTCGCGAGATCGCCCCGTTCGATCTCTCCGAATCCGTGGATCCAGAGAGCCTCGATTTGCTTAATGTTGTTGTCGAAGAGTTTCGAGTAACGCGCCGCGATGCGCGGGCTATTGCCAAAGGAACGATCGACCAAATCGTTGCAGAAGAAGTTCGTCAACAACTGGATGGTTCTATTCGCAACCTGCGTGTGAACGTCCGCGCTCAAGACATGTCGAGCGTCCCGGTGCTGCTTCCTGTTTGGATTATGGTCTATCGATACAAAGACAAATCGTTTCGCGTATTGGTGAACGGCCAAACGAGCGAAGTCTACGGAATCGCTCCTTTCTCGAATACAAAATTGATGTTCGTAATTGCAGGCGTGTTCGCTCTTGTCCTGCTGATCATTGTGTTTGTGGTGTTCGCCTCTCTCGCTTCCCATCACCTATAAGGCTTATGCATGCCGAAGAAAGCTTCGAAGAATCAACCCATGCTGGCGGGATTTGATTCCTTGCTCGAGGAGATCGCACCAGTTCCGACGAAACCTTCTTCCGATAGCCTCATCGCCTCGAACATCGAGTCAAAGACTGTCGCAGAGTCGCTTGCGTTGCCGTCAGCTGAATTGGCCCCCTTTCCCAAGGAAGGGGATTTAGTCATCTTGGTAGACTCGCATTCTTTGATTTACCAAGTTTTTCATGCGCTACCATCCATGACGAGCCCCAAGGGAGAGGAAGTAGGAGCCATTCAAGGTTTCTTGCGAGACATTGCGAACCTACTCTTGCAGTGGAAGCCTGATTTCTTGGTATGCACGTTCGATGCGTCCGACATTACCTTTCGTAATGAGATTTACGATCAATACAAAGCAAACCGCGATCCAATGCCTGAGGGACTGCGAGCTCAATTGGGGATGATTCACGATTGCTTGGGCAAACTCTCGATTCCGAAAGTAACGTTGCCCGGCTATGAGGCGGACGACATTATGGCAACGCTCGCTAGCCAAGCGGCTGAGCGTGGAGCGAAAGTCCTTCTCGTCACGAGCGATAAAGATTGCCGGCAGTTGATCACCGACCGAGTTCAAATGTTGAACGTTCGAAAGAATGAGTTGTTTGGAGAATCGGAGTTAAAGGCGACGTGGGGAATTCGCCCGGACCAAGTCGTCGATTTTCAATCGTTGGTTGGAGATTCCGTGGACAACGTGCCAGGCGTGCCCATGATCGGCCCCAAGGCAGCACAACAATTGCTGGAGCAGTTTGACACGTTGGATGAGTTGCTCTCGAACATCGACGCAGTTGCGGGTGACAAGAAGAAAGAGAATCTACGATCTCACCGCGACAAAGCCCTGATGAGTCGCGAGCTGGTTCGACTCAAGGTGGATTGTCCCATCGAACTCACTTGGGCAGAGATGCGACCTGGCGCTTTCGATCGTGAAGGAGCTGGCGCGATGCTTCGCGAGTTGGGGCTTCGCAAGCTTTCCGAATTGTACATGACATTGCTCGGAGACTTGCCTGAAGTTGTTGGGTTTTCACAACAATTGCCGACGGAGGGTTATCGGACGGTCGATTCTGAAACACTCTTTTCGCAGTTGATCGACGAACTCCAAAATGTACCGTTGATCTCTATCGATTGTGAAACGACCTCAACTCGCCCACGCGATGCGGATTTGGTGGGAATCAGCCTTTCCTGGATGCAAGGAGTAGCGGCCTATATTCCGATCCTGGCTCCAGTTGGAGAGTCGGTGATACCACTTGAGATCCTTCAGAATCGGCTAAGTCCTATTCTGTCGGATCCTAGTAAAGTGTTTGTAGGCCAGAATATCAAGTATGACGCGATCGTGTTGTGCGTGCATCAGTTGCCCATTAGCAACATCGGGTTTGATACGATGGTCGCCGACTATCTCTTGGATGCAGGAGGACGCAACCATGATCTGGATGAGCTTGCCAAACGATGGCTTGGTCATAAGAACATTCCAATCACCGACTTGATCGGTTCTGGCAAAGATCAGATCACGATGGACCAAGTGGCTGTACCGGCGATATCTACGTATGCCTGCGAGGATGTCGATGTTCCGTTTCGGTTGTACGAAAGAATGAGGGAGCGTCTGGCAGAGGAAGAATTGCTCGAGGTGATGGATCGGTTGGAATTACCGCTCATTCGAGTGCTGGCTGATATGGAAATGGAAGGAGTTCGTGTCTCTACGGATCGATTGATAGAGTTGGGGAAGCAATTCGATGTTGAACTGTTGCGATTGTTTGACGAGATCATGCAGATCGCAGGTGAGTCGTTCAATCCAGATAGTCCGAAGCAGTTGGCAACGATCCTTTTTGAAAAGCTAGGACTGCGGGTTGTTAAGAAAACAAAGACTGGTCCAAGTACCGATGCCGAAGTGCTCGAAGAATTAGCTTCGGAGCATCCGTTACCGGCCAAGATCGTCGAGTATCGTCAGTTCACCAAATTGAAGAATACTTACATTGATGCGCTTCCTCGATTGGTGTCCCCGAAGACTGGTCGGTTGCATACGTCGTTTCGCCAAGATATCGCCGCTACAGGGCGACTCAG
Source organism: uncultured Pirellula sp. (assembly GCA_903858115.1). GTDB lineage: Bacteria > Planctomycetota > Planctomycetia > Pirellulales > Pirellulaceae > JBKCUI01. Next base: position 10,462 of record CAIOHR010000089.1, read on the forward strand.
CAGTGTGGAGCCAAACCTTCAGAATATTCCTGTGCGAACGGTGGAGGGGCGTTCCATTCGCTCATCGTTCTTGGCTCGCGAAGAGGGATGGTCGTTGGTAGCAGCCGACTATTCGCAAATCGAGCTCCGAGTGCTGGCTCATTTTTCTCAAGATGTCAGTATGAGTCGAGCGTTTCACGAGAAGCAAGATATTCATACGATCGTTGCGGCCGAAGTGAACGGAGTACCCGTGTCGGAAGTGACATCGGCCATGCGACGCAATGCGAAAGCTGTTAACTTTGGAATCATTTACGGTCAGAGTCCATTTGGTTTGGCTAAGAGTTTAGGCATCTCTCGTTCGGACGCGAGCACTTTTATCGACGCGTATTTCGATAGATATCCAGCCGTTCGTAGCTTTATCAGTGATACGTTGGTCAAGTGTCGTCGCGATGGATACGTGTGTACCATGTCGGGTCGAAAACGATTCTTGCGTGGCATTCGTGATTTTCCATCGTTGCCAGACAACAAGAAAAAGCAACTACTTGAACCGGAGCGAATGGCCGTCAACACGATCATTCAAGGTTCTGCAGCGGACATGATCAAGTTAGCCATGATTGAAATCCACGGTCGTTTGTCGGAAGTCGATTGGCCAGCGAAGATGATTTTGCAGATTCATGACGAGTTGATCTTCGACTGTCGCGATGATTATCGTGAACGATTGGCAGAGTTGGTTCGTGATGCGATGACGAGCGTCATGCCATTGCGTGTACCGCTCCAGGTCGATGTCAAGTTCGGGCCCAATTGGGCAGATTGCGAAGCAATGCCATGAGTAACTTGAGTTCCTTGCGTACGCATACCCCAAAGAAACAGATTGTTGGCGTGCTTGGCGGGATCGCGAGCGGCAAGAGTCTAGTGACCCAATGGCTGGAGGAGTTAGGTGCAACTGTTCTGGTGGCGGATGGTATTGCACACGATATACTGCGACAGGAAGAAGTGATAAAGGAGGTCGTTCGTCGCTTTGGTGAATCGGTACTTGCCGACCATGAGCGGCCTCAGATCGATCGGAAAAAATTAGCGGCTCTGGTCTTTGGTTCCAGCGAACATCACGTAGCAAAACGATCTCAACTGGAAGCGATCGTCCAGCCACGGGTTCGCATCGAATTACAAAAGCAAATTGACCAATGGAAGGCAACGCAACACTCCGGCATTTTGGTTCTTGACATCCCATTACTGATCGAGCGTGACTGGGTCAAGCAATGCGATTGCGTGTTGATGGTAGATACGCCCGATGCGATGCGGCGAGAATTTGCCGCGGCGAGAGGGTGGAGCGAATCACAGTTAGCCGCTCGCGAGGCGACGCAATTGTCGATCGCGGAAAAACGAAAGAATGCGACCTTTATTCTGGTGAACGATGGCACGCAAGATCAGCTTCGGGACAAGGTGCAGCAATGGTGGACGGAACAAGGAATTGATCTGGCCTAAACTGCTACCCTGCGATTTTCTCCCGCTCGCCCCTTTTTGAGGCTGCTGATTTAGGCCCGGCTTGTTGGTTCTTGGTGAGCCGTCGGGCGCTAGCCCCGGTTGCCGGCTGTGGCGAAGCCACTAAACCGGGGCTAGCGCCCATCGGCTCACTAAATCAGCAGCCTCTCTCCCCTAAAAGGGGC
>CAIOHR010000090.1 GCA_903858115.1 uncultured Pirellula sp.
AAATGCTCGTTGTCCCGCAACTTCGCCACGCCGTGACCGACCACCCGAGTGTTTTTCAAGCTTAGCAGAAACAACTTTTGCATTTCAGCCAACGCCGCAACACCTTCATCCGAGACAGCTGTGCCGTCGAGGATAAGACTCCACACTTGCGGCAGATTTTGAATTGCTAACAACCCACGGTCCGTGATCGCTGTTTCCATGAGATAAAGTTCCCGCAACCCTGTGCAACCGCGCAAATGCTCCAGGCCTTCATCGCCGATTTTCGGACCGTGATGAATCTGAAGGCTACGGAGGGAAGGCAATTGAGCCAGTACGGCAAGAGTGTCGTCCGTGATCTCGTCGCTGATAATCGCGATTTCAACCAAGGAACGGGCACGCAATAGTTCGCGACATCCTTCATCTGTTACGGCCGTATTCGCGAGGGTGAGCACCTCAATCTTGTCGAGATGCGGCAATGCCTTGAGGCTGGCGTCGGTAAACGACGGACCATCAAATTCAAGTGACCTTTCGTCCGAGAAAGGAGAGTCTGTTGGTTCCATCTTTGCATCTCTTCGATTGTCGCCAGCAACGGGTTGCTTCGGTTGCTCCTTCTCGTTGCTACAACCGCAAATGAAAGCCAGAGCAACTAGGAGCGCCAACCGTCGAAGCTTTATATCCATTCGCCGTACAATTTGTTTTTACACATACCGGCCTAAACCCTATAGGCTGCACCAATTCAGCCAATCAATCGAGATAGACGGAAGCTAAGACTAACGATATCGGACACCCACAGACGGAGCAACTTTCAGATCGGGCAATAGTCAGCTTCGGCCTATTATCACCGCCCCCGCGCGTCAAAAATCCCTAACCTAGTTCGAGTCCTACCACCTCTGCTGCAAAACCAACTGTTTTCCCCGGAAAAACGAAGGTTGCGAGGCGACTCTGACGACTCTCTGGACGACTCACCAGGTTCCAAGGCAGCGCACTAGACGACGCAGCATGTGCAAGCATGCACGTGCATGGACGTGCAGGAAAGCCAAAGCAATGGGCTAGAAATGCGAAAAACCCGAACAGCCAAGAGAGTTGAAAGTAGACAGTAGAGCGGTCCTGCGGACAGGACAGGAACCGAACTTTTTGATGTTTTCCCAATGTTTTCGGAGGTTCGAACGGCTCTTTTTTGTAGAGAATTAGAGCAAAACTCAGTTCGAAATTCGAGGAAGTCCTTGATCTTGATGGTCTCGATGCAATTAATGGTAGGGACGGTTTCAAGACCGAGTCTTGAATCTGTCAAAATAGCAACTCTTGTTCTATAATCGTTTGGTTCCAACCAAGGTGGATGTAATGACACTTCACGAATTAGAGCAAACCATCTCGAAATTGCCGCCCGCTGAACTTTTGAAGTTTCGCGAATGGTTTTTGCGTTTTGATGGGGATCGCTGGGATGAGCAAATCGAGAAAGACGCTACGTCAGGGAAACTGGATTCGCTTGCTCAAGCGGCTCTACGCGCGTTCCGAAGCGGCCAGACGAATCCTCTATGATTCACCATGCAACATCTGGTTTCTGGGAGTGCTACCAGCGACTTCCAACTGCAATTCAGCAACTCGCCGACAAGAATTACGAGATTCTTAAGGTTGACCCGGAGCACCCCTCTTTGCACTTCAAAAAGGTTGGTCCGTACCGATCAGTTCGAGTCGGAATTGCTTACCGCGCTCTTGGTGTTGAGGACGGGGGTACTATTGTTTGGTTTTGGATTGGCAACCATGATGAATATGAACAGTTGATTAACGGATAGAGCGTACATCGATCGGGAAATCAACCGGATGAGCATCCCTTATCCGTAAGTGGAACATCACTGTGGCCTTGGCATTCGTAGCTGCCCGATGTTATTCCTTGAGCTTCGACCGATCCTCGATGAAGCGTTTGAGATCTTCGGTGACAAGAGCGAGTATGTGGTCGCCGCGTTGTAGTACCGAGCTTCCGCCAATACAGCGATGGGCTGGAAGCACTCGAACCTACGCACCGAGATGCTGCAGCACCTTGGTTCGGCGTGCCTTTGCTACCCGGTAATGTCCGGCCCCTGAAAAAATTCGCCGTTTGGGCCAACCGTCTTTCGGCTCAAGTGCCGAGTTACGGCTTCTTCAAAAGGATGATTCGGTCGCACAAGACTTGGTCTTTGTCCGCTTTCCCGCCGTATGACGGTCCATCCAATTTCAGGGAGACCCAGGCGTGCCAGGTATTGGCCGCGCCGGGTTCGTAAATCCGTGTTCCGATCTCAAGCCGCGTCACCCAGCTTTTGGCCGAGAACCAGATCCAGGAATCCGAAGTCACCACGATCTCGCCTATCTCATACAAACGGTACTCGCCGGGCGTGATCTGGTCCTTGTTGAGCTTCAACCGCACTGCATCAATCCCTGAGGGCTGGCCGGGCTGAGGATTGCGCGAAAGCCACTGGTAAAAGCCCACTTCGAAGGGCAGATCCGGAAGGTCTACGGTGGCTGCATAGCCGAAGGCCGCGTCCTGGTCGGGAAGTATTTTCGGCTGCGACCCGTAGCCGTAATTGCGAGGGAGAAACTGCTTGATGCGTGCAGGGTCAATGTCATCGAATTGCTTGGGCAGAGGTTTCAACTGACCGCCGCCGGCGATCATGGCCAACATGTCCTCCAGCGTTCCTGCGCCCATAGGCGCGGGCTGTTGCACCCCATCATTTGCTTTAACGTTGTTGACTGCCGTAATCCTGGCCGAGTATTTCTCGTGATCCTGGAAATAGTCCGGGTGGATCTTTTTTAGGTCGAACCACTTCCAGAGCGTGGCGAAGTCAAGTTCCCGGCGCAGCAATCGCACGTTTTGAAGTTGCTCCTGCGCATCAGCCACCTGTGCTGCATCGCCGATAAGAAGACAATTCCCGCGATACCAATTCCTTGATGGCCTCCGATCAATAACGTCATTTTGAATGATCGCATCTTCCGGTGTCGTTCTAAATAGCTCAGGTACAGGTTCTGCCCACGTACGGAATT
>CAIOHR010000091.1 GCA_903858115.1 uncultured Pirellula sp.
CCCCCCGTCAGTTGGGGGCGTTCATGAACCTCTCGTGCACTCATGATGGTGGTGTGTGGAGTAGCCATTGATTTGCTTCGGGTTTGCATCGCCCTTGTCTCGCTCAGAGGAACGGTGTTCGTGGGTGGGGGTGAATCCGATTCGCGGTCCTAATGGCCACTATTTTTCCTGAGTCACTATTTAAGTAGATGTGTAAACCCTTGGTGACACTCCGTCCCTAAAGTCTGGTTTCTTGAAGAGTCGTTCTTCTTGTTCCGGCCCTTGTCTTTACCCTACACTGCTATGTTTAGTTTTTTGTGAAAGAGACTAACCGGTCGCTTGAGTGTCTATTGCACATTGATCAAAATCTAGTTCACCCAACGGGTCGCGGAGAGGTCTGTAATGCGTAACAAACGAAAATGTTCATCGGGTTCAATATCCCTCAATCGCACTCCACGTCTCGAAAGCCTCGAATCTCGATCTCTTCTGGCCGCCGATGCGTTCGTGGGTCTGCGACACAATTTGATCAACCCCTCCGATGTTAATATGGACGGGACCGCTTCACCCATCGACGCACTCATGATCATCGATGAACTTAATCGTTCAGGTAAACCCAGCGGTTCGCAATCCCCAATGATGGCCGATACAAACAATGATGGATTTGTGAGCCCTGTTGATGTATTGATTGTGATCGATAACCTCAATTCTGAATTCGTCAAGAATATGCCGAACCCGAACTTTGGCGGTGGAGCAGGGGGTGGGGCAGGTGAAGATCCACAAAGCGAAGTGACGGCGGTTGATGACACCCAACTGGTCTACGTATCCGTCGATGCGGTGATTAAGCCTGAAATCGAAATCGACGTGCTGATGAACGATATCGGCCAGAATCTGAAAATTGTTCAAGCTGGTATGGCAGCAACCGGGACGGTTTCCATCCGACCTTCTTCCTCCAATCCCGGTAACATCGTCTTGGTCTACACCCCGAATGAATCTAGTGCCAATTACGATCGATTCCTCTATATGATAGAGTCGAGCGATGGGAGGCGTTCAGCTGCATTTGCATCGATCAAATACGAAGTTCAGCAGGATTCGAATGTGAACTTTGAACTGATTATGCCCGAGGTTGCAGAAGGTTCCGCAGGAAATGAAATAAACTTCCGGAACGCAGATGCTTCTCCGCAGATCCAATTCAATTTTGCGGGGTTCTCCGGCGCCCAAGTCGGCGTCTACCTCACATGGGAGTTCCCCGAAGGCTTCTCGGTTGGCCAACGATTTTTAGGTGAGTTGCTCTCCCGTAGTACGACTCAGATGGCGACGCTTTATCCCACAGCCGGGGGCGGTGTTTGGATCGTCGGGGAGATCGCCGGCGTGAACCGTATCCTTGCAAACCTATTCTATAAGCCAGCCGATGGCTATTCTTCGTCTGGTGGTGTTAGATTGAACGGTTGGGCTTTTCTCTACAACAGCATCGGTGTCAACTACGGCAACGTCAACGCTTCGACCCTCATTAAAGTGACCAAGGAATCAAATCTATCTGATCCGATCGCGGTCGACGACTACTTTTCCTCTGTCAGCCGTAATCAACCCGTCGTTCTCGATATCCTTGCCAACGACGAATTCAAATCGTATGCAAACCGAGCAGCAGATCTGACTGTCGAGATCAC
>CAIOHR010000092.1 GCA_903858115.1 uncultured Pirellula sp.
GTGCTCGTGCTCGTGCTCGCAATCGCAATCGCAATCGCAATCGCGCATGTTCATTCTGACGCTTCAATAAGGATCTTTAGCAAGATCCACTACGGGCAGAAATCGTTACGGGGCTACCGACTCTTCCTTACCTGTTATCAAACGGGCGGTTCGGTTGCGTGTGATGTAGTTCCAGAACCATTGAAACATCACCAACACGCGATTCTCAAATCGAGCCAAGTACAAGACGTGAATGAACAGCCACGCCAACCACGCAAGCTTGCCAGTCAACCGAATCTTGCCTGACTCAACAACAGCATGCGAACGTCCGATCGTTGCCATGTTGCCTTTGTCCCAATATTTGAACGGTTCCGCAGGGCGGTTACCTTTCAGTGCTTTAGCGATCAAGCTTCCGACGAAGGCCCCTTGTTGCATAGCTACAGGTGCAACGCCTGGCAACGTTTTCTCCGCTCCCAGATCAAATGCAGCTAAATCACCTGCGACGAAAACATTTGAATGCCCCAGTACGGCGCATTGGCTGTCAACTTTCACACGCCCTCCGCGATCGAGAAGCTCCGGAGCTTGAAGCGATTCTGCAAGCTTCTTTCCAAGCGGCGAAGCCTTAACGCCTGCAGCCCAGATCACCGTGTGAGTATCGAGTCGTTTCGGAACGCCTCCTTGGCTGACAACGACATGGTCTGGATACATTTCTGTCAGGCGTGTTTCGTTCCAAAGCTCAGCCCCCATCGATCGCAAATCCCGTGCGGCCGCTTCCGACAACGAAACGTGATATCGGTCGAGCACCAGTTTGCTATTCTCGATAAGCACAACACGAGCGGATGCAGGATCGATGGCGCGAAAGTCGTTTTTCATCGTTTGACGTGCCAGTTCACAAATCGAGCCAGCCATCTCAACGCCAGTCGGGCCTCCTCCCACGATCACAAACGTCAACAGAGCCGCACGCAAAGCTGCGTCCTCCGTTCGCTCGGCCGCTTCGAAGGCAGAAAGCACGCGTCGACGGATCTTGGTCGCATCCTCAATGGTCTTGAGCCCTGGCGCTAACGGCTCCCATTCTGCATCGCGACCAAAGTAATGGTGTGTCGATCCCGTCGCGACTAACAAATAGTCATACGGCAACTCAGAGCCGTCCTCCAAAACGACTTTTTGGCTGGAGGTATCAAAGCCTTCTACTGTTCCCAAAAGAACTTGGACGTTCTTCTGTTTCCTGAAAATGCTCCGAAGCGGGGCGGCAATATTCGCAGGCGAAAGGCCGCCGGAGGCAACTTGGTACAGCAACGGCTGGAACAAGTGGAAATTGCGACGATCGACAAATTTGATGTCGACGTTGGATTTTCTCAATGCTCGAACGCAGGCCATGCCCGCAAATCCGCCACCGATCACAACTACTTGAGGTTTGGTAGAATACTGCACTTAATAACCTAGTCCGATAGTGGTAACTTCCATGTTTTCGCTGGAGAGCCTGTTTGTCGTTCAAATTGTAGGCGATTCTCGAACACCCATGAGAGACACGCGTATCCTCACGCGGGTTCTCGCAAGCATCACTTTACCCAAGCCAATAGTTTTAGAATGACCGAAACCAAGAGTTTGCAAGGATTGAATGTTGTTGTCACAGGTGGAGCCACCGGAATCGGCTTTGCAATCGCCAATCTTTTTGCCCAAAGCGGAGCCAAGGTCGCAATCGGGTCCCGTCGTGATTCCGCGATCGCAGAAGCGATCACAACGTCTGGCGATAAGCTAGTTGGTCTCGCGGTCGATGTTGCCGATCGCAGCAGCGTCGAATCCTTCTTTAAGTGGATCGAAAAGAATTTCGGTCAAGTGGACATCTTGGTGAACGCAGCTGGTGTCAACATCAAGAACCGCTCTATCAACAACATGGAGCCCGAACAGTGGGACCAAGTGATGGCCATCAATGCCACGGGTGCTTACAACTGCATCTACTCTGTCCTACCTCAAATGCGTGCCAGAAAGAATGGAATGATTATCAACATCTCCAGCGTGGCTGGTAAACGAGCCCTCGCTTTGGGTGGCGTGGCATATGCAGCCAGCAAATTCGCCATGACCGCGCTGGGGACATGCGTCGCCAACGAAGTCGGTATCGAAGGCATTCGAGTGACCAACGTCTATCCCGGTGAAGTCGATACACCCATCCTTGAGCAACGACCAACCCCACTCAGCGACGAACATCGTCAGAAGATATTGCGTCCCGAAGATATCGCACA
>CAIOHR010000093.1 GCA_903858115.1 uncultured Pirellula sp.
TCCCTGTCGTGAAAAGCTGCGCGATAGCTGGTCCTTAACTCCCGAACAATCTCACGCGAAGGCGCGAAGACGCGAAGTGAAGTAGTGGATCTTGCTAAAGATCCCGGCCGCAATCCTCTTCAAGCGTAGCGACCAACCAATTGTAGAACGACTGTCTCAATCGTTCCCTTACCTGGCCAAGCCCCGTTGGGGACAACGGCTCTACATTGCGGCCCCATCGTGGCACGACAGTCCCTGTCGTGAAAAGCTGTGCGACCGCTGGTCCTTAACTCCCGATCGATCTCACGCGAAGGCGCGAAGCCGCGAAGGAGTGTAGTGGATCTTGCGAAAGATCCTGGCTGTGATGGGGTTTGGGCGATGCGGGTAAGATTGGTGGTGAACGATTATCTTAATCGTTTTTGGCTCCTGGCGATGAGCAGTTGAGGACAACTGCTCTACATTGCGGCCCATCGTGGCACGACAGTCTCTGTCGTGAAAATCTGCGCGACCGCTGGTCCTTAAGGAATGGTGGAATCTACCATTCGATTTTCAAGGATCGGACGATACCTCCACCCTCATCCTTCGTGAACAATGGAATTAGACAACTCTTGCACCGTCCGATTTCCGACCGTTTAGGCGGTGAGATGGCGAGGTTACGGTCCCAGACGTGAACGAGGGGTATTGGTGCTGATCGTTCATCCCTTCTCATCGTAAGGCTCGTCAATCTGTTTTGAGTCTGCTACCGATTGGTATTTTGGATTTGAGAGATGTCCTCTCGGCATGTGCCGATCAAAAAATTCCTCAACGCTCGAAAATTCGAGCAGGAGAGCATCATGCTGCGTTACGCGATCATGTTCCTTGTCATAGCATTGCTTGCAAGCGTTTTCGGAATGTTCGGATTATCTGGAATCGCGATGCAAGGAGCTCGAATTTTATTTTTCGTCTTCCTCGTTTTGCTGATCCTCTCGGTGATCATGGGGCGTCGAATCGCGGAGGTTTAAGAGGGCATTCCACTCGAACCATGGTACTTCTCCATGTTTCAGTGAGAGATTGGCTGTTACTCTCGATCCGCCCAGCGGGTCCGGATCGATCTCACGCGAAGGCGCAAAGGCGCGAAGGAGGGTAGTGGATCTTGCTAAAGATCCCGGCCGCAATCCCTTTCAAGCGTAGCGACCAACCAATTGTAGAACGATTGTCTCAATCGTTCCCGCACCTGGCCAAGAGCAGTTGGGGACAACGGCTCTGCATTGTGGCCACATCGTGGCACGACAATCCCTGTCGTGAAAAGCTGCGCGACAGCTGGTCCTTAACTCCCGACCGATCTCACGCGAAGCCGCGAAGCCGCGAAGAGTAAGTAGTGGATCTTGCTAAAGATCCCGGCCACAATCCCTTTCAAGCGTAGCGACCAAACAATTGTAGAACGATTGTCTCAATCGTTCCCGCACCTGGCCAAGAGCAGTTGGGGACAAAGGCTCTGTATTATTCCCGTCACCGCCAATCCCAAGAGCCATCAGTCACACTTGACGGACATGTTCGATCACAGCTTTCCCGAAAAATCAAAGTTGCCTCATCGCCGTTCGGAAGTGGCATGCACCTCAACAGAAAATTCCCAAAATTAAAGCTCTGCGTGAGACCAACCGAGTCTCGCATAGTCGATAGGCTCGTGACTCCATCTGAAAGCGGTCCGAAATGGTACTACCGCCGTGAGGAGTTCCCCGGTGTTAATTCGAATGAACTTCGAAGTTCGTTATCTGCGATAATGGGACGCTTACCGGATATCTACAATCTGTGCGATTTCCCCATCCACGGAAGAATTAGTGGCCATGTTTCTTGTAGTAATACACCACCGTCTCCATGTCGTCACCGCGACTTCCCGCGAGAAAAGTCATGGATGAACGAAAGGCGATTGGATCAGGACCGAAGAACCGGTAGAAGACGCCATCTTGGTCGTTGCGACCGCGGTTCTCGTGGGTTGGGCACCCAATCCAGCGAGTTTGATGCGCGTTGAATCCCCATGTGAACCCGTAGTCATCTTCCACGTTGTTGCCTTCGATTGTGTAGGGATCCGTATCTTGGTCAAGAAGAATCTTTATTCCTCCAGTATGAAAGACCATATCGCTCTTATTCTTCTGGATGTAGCCGGTCACAAAGCCAGCCAGAAAGCCATTGCCGCTAACTTTTGCCATTTCGATGGAGTTACCTCGAGGCGGAGTATCAACGAAGCGCTTATGAACCGCGTAGAGACGGTAAGACGTCAGTGGTGTCTCAGTCGTATATTTGTGCCAGTCCACAACGGTGCCCAAGAATGCCCCTTCATTACCACGAACAAGTATTCTGCAAGATTTGCTGAAAGGAATGGGGAGAAACAGGTTGTACCCCGGAGTACCCGGAATGAGAGCATCTTTTTTTCCAGCCTCCGGATTTGGCAAAACAGTGTATGCTGCACAGTCGACAAAGTAAGGCTCGCGGTCCTGCATAACACCAAAGAACGAATTCAGAGGAGCCCGGATTTGCGGTTCCTCTGCGCCATCAACCGTGATCTCAAGAGTCAGCTTATCCTGGTTGCTAATCGTTAGAAACCAGATATGCCGGATACAGCCAGGCCCATCGATATACGCGAGTTCAGCAATTCCTTTACTGTCAAGTCTGACTTCCTTCTTCTCTCTACGAGAGGCGAAGGACGTTGGTAATGCGACCAGGGGAACGGCTGGATCCTGGAATGTCGATGATTCGTTTACATTGGATATCGAGGAAATGGGAGCCTCTTGGCCCGCAAACGATATAGCGAAGCAAACCAGCAGCGTAGTTGCCCCTACAAAGATCCAACGAATATCGTACATCTAAGCTGACTCCAATTTCCCGTGTCTTACGTCTGCAGTCACCCGGTCCTGAGTTGACATCTGCTACAAATCGAAATGATTGGGCTTAGTCTCTTCCACCTTTCGAACACGGTCAAGACTCATTGGTAAAACACAAGAAGCTATCGGGACTGGGCAGGTAGGTACACAACACACCAAGTCAGTGCTTCTTCCGCCAACTCGAAACTCCACCCGGTAGGTAAACAATAGGGCTGAGCTCGGCCACGAACCTACTGTAGCAACAAGCACTGGGCCACAACCGGTGGCCATCCTCTTGCGGAGATTTTCACGATGACCAACTGCGATGAAACTGCGCGCACGCCCGACGAGCAACAACTCGTCGATGTCGCATCGATCCTGGCTGCCGGCATCCTGCGGCTCCGGGAGCGAGACTCGCTACCTGAGAGCAAGCAAGCTAGAAATCCTGCCGAATCTTCTGCGGATCGCCTTGAGCTTTCCGGCGAAAACGTGCTCACTGTCGTCCACAGCGGTTAACTTGCAGCGAGTGCGATTACCACAAATTCTATGGAGAAAAACATGCAACTGAATGTCGGAAAAGAGATCGTCGCGATGGAGCAAATGGCCGTGGGCCGTCGGGTCTGGGCAACTACCTTGGCTTCCGCCTTGCCCTGAGTTCTTCCTAAATCCCCAAGTCGTCGGAATCTTGGGGAAATTAACGTCTGTTCAACTGCTTTCGAGTTTTGAGGTAGAATGAATAGAGTGGGGTTTGTTGTGAAGAATGATCAAGTGGGAGCAACACTATGAAATGGCAAGATTGCATATCGGTGGACCCGATGGTGTGTCACGGAAAAGCTTGCGTGAAGGGAACTCGCATAATGGTTTCAGTTGTTTTGGATAATCTCGCATCGGGTCTTAGTCGACCGGATATTCTTCGCAACTACCCATCATTAAAAAACGAAGATATCGATGGCTGCATTTCCTACGCTGCTGAACTTGTGCGTGAACGATTTGTATCGCTTACGCCAGGAGCAGCATAAATGCGTTTCAAGGTCGACGAGAATTTGCCAATCGACGTTGCCGAAATCCTTCGAGCTAATAACCAATGATGCGATGACCATTTTCGATCAGGAAATGGTCGGCCAACCGGACTTAAAAGTTGCCAGCATCTGCCGGGCGGAAGAACGAGCACTCGTCAAATTGGACCTCGACTTTTCCGATATCCGGACATACCCGCCCGCAGCACATGCAGGAATCATTATTCTTAGGCCCCGCACACAATCGAAACCCGATGTTCTTGCTTTGCTGGGTAGACTCCTTCCTTTGCTAGGTGGAGGAGAGCAAGTTTCTGGAAACTTATGGATAGTGCAGGAGAATGGGGTTCGTATCCGAGAGGGAAGTGATCGCTAACGATAGATGTTTCAAGGTAAACGGTGTCCATCGAATCCGTCTAGCAGATCGGCCAAGGACACTTTGCTTAGAGTCCATACCCAGTACACGACGCGTTTTCCGATCGCGCCACGTTTACTCACCGGTCGCCATTGAGCGTGCCAAAAACTAACTCGCTGCGGGTTAACAACTCTGCTCTAATCGCCAGTGCGACAAAGGGGACGGCCACTGGGCTGTATCGACTGGCAAAACTGAAAAGCCCGTTTTTCCAGGGTTTTTCGTACTCCAAAGCGAGAGAGTCTTGGGTTTGTTCGAGGAGAGTTTTGCACGGGAATGCCCTAGGCTTGCCTTATGAAGGGATGTTCGGTCGTTGATCTGGGTTACACCTCATGGTCTCTCTCGGGCCCTTGCAATCAGCTTGGCAAAGGTCGTTACCGAGTCCGAACGGAGCATGCTCATCTTGTAGATCCGACCGGCGACCCAAATGACCACAGCTGTCGCAGCCGCTAGTACGACCGCTCCCAGGATCGTTTGCTGCACTGGGATGGTGATGCCGGTCCCCAACCGAAGCACGTTCATCATCGGTGCGCTCGGTGGGAATATTCCGAGCGTAAACGCAACTGGTCCGAGTGGGTCGCGGGCTGCGTTGAACACAACCATCATCGGCAACATCATTACTAGCCAAACCGGCAGCAGCAGGCTTTGAGCTTCCTTCAAATCTCGCACCGATGTGCCGATCATCATGAAGATCGAACTGAAGAACAGCACACCGAGAATCTGAAATACCAGGAACCAAGGGACCAGGTATATCGGAACGAGGTGTTGCAGATTTCGTTGCAAGAGAAAAGCGTACGCACCTGCGGCATAGAAAGCGAAGACCAGTAGCGATGCAGCGACATTGCCGATCAGTTTTCCAGTCAGCAACTGCATGGGTTTGATGGAGCCGAGCAACAACTCCGATATCCTTTGTGATTTTTCCTCCATCGCGCTCTCGAGCATCGGCTGTGCCGCCAGAAAGATCACCATGAACATCAGCATCATCATGAAAAGCGGAGCTAACAGAATGTATGGACCGAGTTCGGTAAGTTTGGCCTGGACCGTTGCCTCTCCTCCATTGCCGTCTGCGACCTGCTCATAGGGTGATGTCGGCGCTAAGGTGACCGGTCGATTGGCGAGTTGAACTTTTTCCGAATTCAGTCCAAGAACTTTAAAGCGTTCTACCCGAACTATGGCATCGATGATCCCCTGCATCCATTGCCTGGCCTCGGAGACGGCCGAGTCCTGGCCGACGTAGGAAGCCGTTTCAATACTGGCAGGATCGAACAGGGACTCAGGGATCTCGACAAATGCGTAGAGCGAACCATTGCGAATCGCATCGCTCCAATCGAGACGTGTTTCAGCGTCGAGGGACTTCGACGCTAGCAGTTCGATTCGATAGAGATCTGGATCCATGCTACTGAGAGCATTTCTTAAGGAGCCCTCTTTATTCCGTTGGCGATTGAGCATCTGGTTGCGTTGCTCGGCCATGGTAACCAATGTTGGCGCGATGCGGCCTGTTCCATCCACAATACGGATGGTGCGTTCCCTGCCACCGGAGATCTTGTTGAGGGTTGGCATCAGAAACAGACCGCCGAACATCAGCACCGGCATGGTAAGCAGAGTCGCCAAAAAAGCGCGAGTTCCGACCATTGCCCAGAATTCTCTACACGCAACCACCCAAATTTTGTTCATGATCGATCGATTCCTTGTTCTTTGGCGGATGGCTCCAGGGATGGTTTGGCGATTCGGACAAAGATATCGTGGAGCCTCGGTCGGGCTGTTTCAAAATGCTCGACCTCCCCTTGCTCCAACAGGGCGCGCAGGATGCCTGGTCGATCGTCGAGCGATCTCATCCGGATCTCCGTGTACGGAGCGCTATCGGTCATCGATTCGACTCCGGGGAGCCGCGATCGATCGGGCGAGATATTGCTAGCCAAACGAACTCGCAGCACCGGCTCGCCATACTGGGCCTGGATTTGGTCCATGGTCCCATCGAGCACTTTGTTACCTTTATAGATCATGAAGATACGGTCGCACATCTGCTCGGCAACATCCATGTCATGGGTGCTGAGCAAGACGGTTGTTCCTTCGTTTCTCAGATCCAAAACCGCCTGTTGCAACAGGTCGAGATTGACCGGATCGAGCCCGCTGAAGGGTTCGTCGAGAATCACTAACTCTGGGCGTGAGACGACGGCCGCGATGAACTGGATTTTCTGCGCCATCCCTTTCGAGAGTTGTTCGAGTTTCTTGTTCGACCACTCGGTTGCACCGAGGCGCTCCAGCCATCGGTCGATGTCCCGGTCCGGTTTACGA
>CAIOHR010000094.1 GCA_903858115.1 uncultured Pirellula sp.
AGCTCACTTGGCAGTCTAAACAACGCTTGCGGGACAAGTTCGTGGGGCTATAATCCTGTGCACATGAGGGGTCGTAGCTCAATTGGTTAGAGCACCGGACTGTCGATCCGGAGGTTGCGGGTTCGAGCCCCGTCGACCTCGCCTCATCAAAAACCCCGGACGTCCTGTCTGGGGTTTTTTTATTTCGTCTGGGTTTTTTTTCGTCTAGGGTTTTTTATTGGAAGCTGCAGGCTAGGCCGACTGGATCGTCTGGCGGCCAGTTTTGTGGATACGGCAAACACTCCAACTTGGATCGAAAGATGAAACGTTATTCAAAGTTCCTGAAGCAGACATGGTGGTTGTGGCTGACCTATACAATCATCACTGCCCTGCTGATCTACTTCGTCAGCCCGGTATTCTTCGTTGTCATTCCGATGATGATCGTAAACTTTTTCTACTTTGCGTTGGTCCGCTACAACGAGGATGGCGACTTCATCGGAGCGTAAAGTGCGATTCTGTGATCGCACGCCTGGCGTTCAACCCTCCACTAAATGGGCTCTTGATCAGCGAAAGAACCCTTGCGTAGCGTGCAATGTATCAAACTCGAGATCACTTATGCCGATCTTCATTTCCAGTGATCAGCCTTGCCGTTCGGTTTCGAGTGGCATAGTTCCAGAACCATTGAAAGACCACTAGCATCCTGTTTTCAAATCTGGCCAAGTACAGAATGTGGATGAACAGCCATGCTAGCCAAGCAAGCTTGCCGGTCAGACGAATTCTGCCTGATTCAACAATGGCATGAGAGCGTCCGATCGTGGCCATATTTCCTTTATCCCAGTACTGAAAAGGCTGAGTGCATTTTCGGCCGGAAATCGTAGCGTTTAACAATTTGCCAACGTAACTTCCTTGCTGGATGGCCACGGGCGCAACGCCTGGTAATGTCTTTCCATCGTGAGTTGGGAAATTCGCTAGATCTCCGATAACAAAAATGTTGGAATGCTCGGCAATAGAACACCTTGCCTCCACTTGTACACGACCACTACGGTCTAACAATGCTGGCAGGTCGTAGGCTTCTGCCAGTTTCTTTCCGAGCGGTGAAGCTTTGACGCCAGCGGCCCAGATGACAGTCTCTGTTTCGATCGTTAGGGGTCGGCCATTTTGTGTTACAACGACATGCTTCGGGAAAATCTCCGACAATCGTGTTTCATTCATGACTTCGACTCCCATGGAACGCAAGTCTTTCCCTGCTTGTATCGAAAGAGACTCGTGGTATCGATCAAGTACCAGTTTGCTATTCTCGACGAGGATCACTCGAGCGGTCGTGGGGTTGATGGACCGAAAATCCTTTTTCATAGTTTGCTTGGATAGTTCCGCAATGGAACCAGCCATCTCCACACCTGTCGGACCGCCGCCGACGATGACAAAGGTTAGGAGCCTCGCAATCTCCAAGGGATCGTGGCTGCGTTCTGCTCTCTCAAAAGCGGATAGAACTCTACGTCGAATAACTGTCGCATCTTCGATTGTTTTGAGTCCTGGCGCGACAGGCTCCCAATCGACGTCACGCCCAAAATAATGGTGCGTCGATCCCGTTGCCAAAACCAAGTAGTCGAAAGGTAATTGGGTCCCGTCCTCCAGAATCACACATGAGTTGGCTTTATCGAACGACTCGACCGTTCCCATCAACACTTGTACGTTCCGTTGACAGCGAAAGATACTTCGGAGAGGAGCAGCAATGTTCGCGGGGGATAAGCCTCCCGTTGCGACTTGGTAGAGTAGCGGTTGAAACAAATGGAAGTTGCGTTTGTCGACGAGCGTAATGTTAGCCGACGTTCGACGCATCGCCTTTGCACACATCATCCCGCCAAATCCACCTCCAACGATTACCACATTTGTTGGCATGGCGCATCCACTATTCATTCTCTGTATCGACAGTCATTTTCTCTTCGACCAATTTGTCCGCTATCACTCTATCCACCATGACTGTGTCGTCATGTTCATAGCCTGGCGAACAACAGCAAAGCAATCGCAATGGAACAAACCCCGTATTGTCCAACCAGTGAACGATACCAGGCGGGATCGCGATCGCATCTCCGGGACGCACCAAAAAGGATCGGTCTCCCAGAACCATCGTCGCAGTCCCTTCGAGGATGTAGTAGATTTCCTCGGACATTGGATGGTAATGGGCGTCGGTTGAAGTACGAGGAGGCACCGTCGCTTCCGCGAGACTTTGCTTTCTTATCGTAGAGTTCCGATGCGAAAGCAACTCTCGAATGAGTGACCCGTCTTTTGTGACAAAAGGTTCGCAGCTTTCGAGGGGAACGACAGATTTATTGTTCATGGATCGCCGGAAATTGGAGGACAATCGTAATAGTATGGACAAATGGCATTCCTGCCGATGCGGGATCGGATTATAATGCTCTTCGATACGAAATAGATATCCCTTAAACTGCATTGAACTCCGTTGTTTTCTAACTTGCTCTTCATTGTCGAAATTATTATTCCCCGGCCGCAATAGGCTTCGGGGTGCAATGGCCGATTGGCTACAGCACGAAACTTAACCCCTGAAGTCGCAAGGCTCCAGGGGTTTTTTTGTTCTCCATTTTCACTAGCTTTCAACCGATTCCATACCACGACTCATCATGACTGACAGATCCATCCATATCTACGACACCACTCTTCGTGATGGAACGCAAGGGGAAGGCGTTAGCCTTTCGTTGCAGGACAAGCTCAATATTGCCGGGCGACTAGCCGAAATCGGAATCGATATGATCGAGGGCGGTTATCCCCTTTCGAACGA
The DNA here is from genome assembly GCA_903858115.1 of uncultured Pirellula sp. Classification (GTDB taxonomy): domain Bacteria; phylum Planctomycetota; class Planctomycetia; order Pirellulales; family Pirellulaceae; genus JBKCUI01. Next base: position 2,777 of record CAIOHR010000094.1, read on the forward strand.
GAAAGATACGCTTTTTTTTCAACGCGTGAAAAATCTTTCGCTCGGTTCGAGTCTCATTGCCGCGTTCGGAATGACGCGACGCCGGGGGATGAGAGCTGAAGATGATCCGGGAATGAAGGCGCTCGTGGCTGCGGAAACGCCAGTCATAACCGTTGTCGGCAAGTCCTGGGACTTTCATGCCACCAATGTACTGGGCGTGTCGCTCCAAGAAAACTTGGACATGATTTCGGAGAGCGTTGCATTTCTAGCGAAGTATTCGCAAATCGTTTACGACGCCGAACATTTCTTCGATGGCTACAAAGCAAACCGCGAGTATGCACTTCAAGCGATCGCTTCTGCAGCTTCTGCCGGCGCCAAGTGGATCGTGTTTTGCGATACCAACGGCGGAACGTTACCGGAGGAAGTGGCAGCGATCGTTCGGGATGCCAAGGAGTCTTTAGGGGTACTGCCTGTGAAGTTCGGGATTCATTGCCATAACGACGGTGACCTTGCAACTGCTAATTCACTGGCCGCGATTGATGCAGGGTGTGATCAGGTACAGGGAACCATCAATGGAATCGGAGAGCGATGTGGAAACGCTGATCTGGTCGCGGTTATGGCCAACTTGCAATTCAAAAAGAAAGACTACCGGGTACTTGGCGGCCATTCCCTCACACATCTTACCGAGCTGTCTCGGTATGTTTACGAAACGGCTAATCTTCAGTTGAGGAGTGGCCAACCGTTCGTAGGAAAAAGTGCTTTCGCTCACAAAGGTGGTATGCACGTTCACGCAGTAAACAAGTTCGCACACACATACGAACATATGGATCCTGCCAAAGTAGGCAACGAGCGACGAATACTGGTAAGCGAACTTTCCGGACGATCGAACATCGCAGCCTTAACACAAGAACAAGGATTGCCAAGCGATCGAGGGACCCTCGATTCAATCCTCGCAGAAGTGGTCTCCAAAGAGAACCGAGGCTTTCAATTCGAAGCAGCCGAAGGCTCATTCGATTTGCTGGTGAAACGATGCACTGGGCAGTATCAACCGCACTTTCAAACCATCAAATACCAAGTGCTCGCAGGAGACATTGAGGCCCAGGAAGCGCACGCCTATGCCGAGGCGATTCTCAAGGTGCAGGTGAAAGATAAAGTCATGGTCGAAGCAGCCGAAGGACATGGGCCTGTCAACGCCATGGATGATGCACTTCGCAAAGCGTTATTGCCTTTCTATCCCCAATTAGATTCTATGCGACTGATTGACTTTAAAGTACGGGTCGTCAACGGCGAGGCAGGAACGGCGGCACGCATTCGGGTGAATATCGAAAGTGCTGATGAGCACTCGACCTGGAGGACAATCGGCGTCAGCGAAAACATCATCGAAGCCAGTTGGCAGGCGCTTGTGGATGCTGTGGAATTCAAACTTCACCAGACGACAACGGATCGATGATTTAAATACTCCAGAGTCCGCTTGAGTTTTGCTAGTTGTTCAGGTTCACTTCCATGCGCGATCGGCGAATGACACCCCCTTTTTGATCGATCTTCAATGAGGTCAACTAGAGCGTCTGCATTGCGGAAGGTTTGATGACGAGCCGTGAATCGAACTGGATCGAGCTCGTGGAAGCGAGAATCCCAAGGGAAACCAGCGTTCTGTGGTCAGTTGCGCCAAAAACCTTTTGCGCTCCATTGATCTTTCGACTATCCTGGGGCGTATTCTCTCAACGACACAGACACACCTCATTTTGAATATTGAAGGGAAATAATGCATAGAAGATTCTGGAGCCGAGGTTCGCTTTTAGTGCTGGGACTAGGGGCGATCGGATGGGCGTATGGTGCCGCACAGGCGCAGGACTCCGACGTCCCCAAAGAGATTATGCCCGGTATCAATTCCGGCTTCGTGAGTCCTCTCAAATTTAGAGGCATCGGCCCCGCATTGATGTCTGGTCGAATCGGAGACATTGCGGTCGACCCAACTTCTCGATCCACCTGGTACGTCGCCGCCTCATCAGGAGGCGTGTGGAAGACGACCAACGCTGGAGTTTCGTTCACACCAATATTTGACGGATATGGCTCTTATTCGATCGGCTGCGTTGCCGTCAGCCCACACGACCGACACACGGTTTGGGTAGGTACAGGAGAGAATAACTCACAGCGAAGCGTTGCATACGGTGACGGTCTCTACAAGTCCACCGATGGTGGCCAGTCCTTTTCGCGAGTCGGATTGGAGAATAGCGAACACATTGGGATGATTGCGATTCATCCGAAAGATGGGAATACTGTCTTTGTCGCAGCACAGGGCCCGCTCTGGAAGGATGGCGGAGACCGGGGGCTCTACAAAACAACAGATGGCGGCAAGAATTGGACTAAGGTGCTAGACATCAACCCGATGACTGGAATCAATGAGGTTCATATCGATCCCTCCAACCCAAACATCATGTACGCCTCTTCGTATCAGCGCCGCCGCCATACCTGGGTATTGATCGACGGTGGACCTGAATCGACGATCTACAAATCGACCGATGGTGGTACCACTTGGAAGAAGAGCAATCGCGGCCTTCCAGGGGGTGATCTGGGTAAGATTGGATTAGACATTTCTCCAGTCAACCCGGAAGTCGTTTACGCAATTGTTGAAGCCACCGAAGGAAGGGGTGGGTTCTTTCGAAGCGTGAATCATGGTGAAACATGGGAAAAGATGAGTAGCTATGTTTCGAATGGACCGCAATACTACAACGAAATCGTTTGTTGCCCTCATAGTGTAGATCGAATCTATTCTCTCGATACCAATCTGATGGTGAGCGAAGATGGCGGGAAGACTTTTGCACAGGCGGGAGAAGATGATAAGCACGTCGACAACCATGCGATCATCATCGATCCAACGGATGTAAACCATTTGATCGTTGGTTGTGATGGTGGACTCTATGAGTCGTGGGATCGGGGCAAGACATACGACTTCAAACAGAATTTACCGCTCACGCAGTTCTATAAAGTAGCGGTCTCGAACGACAAACCCTTTTACTATGTGTACGGCGGTACCCAAGACAATGCGACCCAGGGTGGCCCTTCACGAACCAACAATTCACATGGTATTCGAAATAGCGACTGGTTCATCACCGTCTTTGGGGATGGCTTTGAACCAGCCGTTGATCCGACAGATCCCGATACCGTCTACTCTCAATGGCAATACGGTGGGCTTGTTCGGTACAATCGAAAAACGGGCGAGAGAGTCGATATCAAACCGCAAGAAGCGAAGCAGGGACCACCGTTGCGATGGAACTGGGACTCCCCACTTTTTATCTCTCCTCACAATTCCAAACGAATCTACTATGCATCACAAATCCTTTTCCGAAGCGATGACCGAGGTGACAACTGGAACGCCGTCAGCCCAGACCTGACTCGGCAAATCGATCGAAACAAACTTAAAGTCATGGGACGTGTTTGGGGTGTCGACGCCGTAGCGAAAAACACTTCGACTTCACTCTATGGCAATATTGTCGCTATGGATGAATCGACAAAGGCCGAGGGCTTGCTGTACGTCGGGACCGACGACGGATTGGTTCAGGTAAGCGAAGACGCTGGTCTCAACTGGCGAAAAGTAGATCGCTTCGGAACACTCGATGTACCTGAGTTCGGGTACATCAACGATATCGAAGCCGATCTCTTTGATACGAACACGGTCTATGTCGCCATCAACAATCACCAACGCGGCGACTTCAAACCCTACATTCTCAAGTCTTCCGATCGTGGCAAGACATGGCAGGAAATCACAGGCGATCTACCTCAGCGTGGAAGTGTGTATTGCTTGAAGCAGGATCACGTGAATCCGAAACTCTTGTTCTGCGGAACGGAATTCGGATGTTACTTCACTGTAGATGGTGGAGAGAAATGGATTGCTCTTACATCAGGTTTACCGACCATCGCCATTCGAGATCTAGAAATCCAGCGTCGCGAGGACGATCTCGTTCTAGCTTCTTTTGGTCGAGGGTTTTTTATTCTTGATGACTATTCACCTCTTCGAGAACTGAAGCCCGAACTTCTCGAAATAAATAAAATGTTCGGCATCAAGAAGGGGTTGATGTATCAACAAACCAGCCCGATGGGATCTTTTGGACGCGCTTTCCAAGGCGCGAATTTCTTTACAGCTCCCAATCCAACCTACGGCACGATTTTTACATTCCATCTGAAGGAAGAACTGAAGTCCAAAAAGGGAGAAAGACTCAAAAAAGATCGAGAACTGAGCGCTGCAAAGAAAGATGTTCCGTATCCGAGCTGGGACGCTCTCAAGGACGAAGATCGCGAAGTCGCCCCCACTCGGTGGCTCGTGATTCGAGATGCTGGAGGCTCCGTCGTACGGAAAATCCCAACATCCACCGACAAAGGAATGGTTCGGGCTAGTTGGGACTTCCGCGCAGGTGGCGGAGGAGGCGGGCGGCGAGGTGGCGGAGGTGGTGGACCATTGGCAGTACCAGGAAAGTACACGGTCGAGGTTGCTCAGATGGTAGAGGGAGTCGTTACGGAAGTGATTCCCAAAACCGAGTTCGAAATCGAACCGCTGACTTTCGGTGATACGTCGGAGGTCAACCGCTCGGCGATCAACGATTTCTCCAAGCAAGTGCTGAAGCTGGCTAACGCAGTTACCGCTGCTACCCAAAGTGCATCCGAAGCGAGCGAACAATTAGCAGCAATTGAGGCTTTGACGAAATCCGCTGCGGAAGTCGATCCAACATTGTGGAAAGATATCCGGGCATTACAGGTTCGAATGTTGGACGTAACGGAGAAGTTTACAGGCGATTCCACCCGTGAGCGACGTAACGAAGACTCCATGCCCGGGCTTCAAGGGCGTTTGATGAACGCGATGATGGGTGCGATGGGAAGCACGACTGGTCCAACGGGTACTCATAGACGTCAATTCGAAATTGCTGGCGAGGAGTTCGAAGCAGCGATGGTCGAGTTAAAGCAATTGCTGGAAACAGACGTTCCTGCCATGCTCAAGAGATTGGATGAATTGGGGGCGCCATGGACTCCAGGTCGTGCAATACCTAAATGGAAGTAACCGTATAGCGTTATCTTGCGTGAGTCGCTAGAGTCACGCTTTTCGGCAACATGCGGAACGAGCGATTCCATGTTGCCGTCCTGCGACTCTCGGAAAATGGGATGGATTCCTATGGCGACTGCCGATTCGGTTCCTGCGTTGAAAGTTGAATCGAATCGGCAAGTTGATTCAGAATCGAATGTTCTCGGGCAGTTTATCCCACTCCATTACCATTTCCAAATGCTGCAAGATCGTCAGCGACTTGCGGCATTTCGCAGCGCAATGGAACTGCATCTCCAGCCTGGGATGCATGTCGTAGAACTTGGCGGAGGAACCGGCATTCTATCGAGTTTTGCTGCCCGGCTAGGTGCTACAGTCACATGCGTGGAACGAAATCCGCAACTTGCGGCCTTCGCGCGAAATGCAATTCGCGAGAACGGACTTTCGAATCAGATTGAGGTATTGCTGGAGGATGCGAGCCAATACATTCCTGATAAGCCAGTCGACGCTGTCATTTGCGAGATGCTGCATGTCGGATTGTTACGCGAGAAACAGACCGAAGTAATCGCCGCTTTTAAACAAAACTATCAGAACCATTGGAACGAGCCCCTGCCTCGGTTCTTTCCCGAAGCTTCACGATTGATGCTGCAGCTCATTGAGCATCCGTTCGAATTCGAAGGATACTACGCTCCGTTGCCAATCTTCCAAAATCCCGATCTTCATTCAAACGAAGGGTTGCGCGAACTGTCATCTTTGATCGATTACGAACACCTCTTTTATGATGAGCTGTTCTCGGACTCTATTCGCTGGTGTGGTACCATCAACGTACAGTCCAATGGATTTCTTTCTGCATTACGGTTTGTCACGCAGAACTTTCTATCCGTTGAAGCAAGTGAAGAATCTCCGATATGGTCCAATCAGTTTTTGATTGTCCCGTTACAAGATCCTTCACCTGTTGCGCAGGGTCAAAACCTAAAAGTTGAATTCGAATATCGCTATGGCGATCCGTTGGAAAGTTTGCAGCAGTCGATTCAAGTTACCTACCTGCCAATTAACGCTTAAACTTCAATTATCGAAGCAACTTGCATGGGCGTTTGGACTACGCCTTGATCGTCGTAGACATCGTCGTGTTTGCGATGAAAAGCCTGCTTGCTCCGATGAATTGTAGCTCATGGATGCAGTCGCCCTTGACCGTAACACAACCTGGGAAGATCCTGTCGAACTGGGTGGGGGTGGGACTAGACTCGTGTATAATCCAAGAGGCTCAGACTTAGTCGAGTCACCGCTCGCTTTTCGTGGGATGATGGTCTTGCTTTTTGTCCCATATTACCATCATTGTGATTTCCTTGTCTCGGCTTCGGCCGATCAACCGAGTGTCAAATAATGCTTCGAAGATTTTTATCTCCAACACATGTATTGTTTATTCCGCTTATGACCGTTGCGCCTCTTTTTGCAGATACCGGATACCAGCTTCCCCCGAAAGAGATTGTCGATATTATCGATGTAAAGCCGGAGCCTTCGATTTCGATGAGTCCCGACGCCTCATGCATGCTGTTCGCTGATAGAGATTCGATGCCAGACATCGCCGACTTTGCCCGTCGTATAGTTCCGCTGGCAGGGATGAGAATCGACCCTGTTACGAATTCCGATTTCCAAACAGACTTCTATCGCGGTCTATCGTTTCGGTTTCGGAGTGCAGACTCCCCACTCGTTCCCATTCCAATCCCAGCCCCCGTAAAGTTATCTGGCATTAGCTGGTCGCACGACTCGAAGTCCTTTGCATATACTTTCGAAACGACCAAGGGAACGGAATTATGGTGGGCATCGATAGAGGCACCGGATAAACCAATCAAGCTTACGGACCAGCTCTCTGGCGTTCTGTTTGGATTCGATTGGATGCCAGATGGCAAACGAATCTTGTGCGCACTCGTTCCAGAGAACCGTGGCCCCGAACCGACAGCTCCCGCAGCGCCACTTGGACCGAACATTCAAGAGTCGTATGGCAACAAATCACCGACGCGAACTTTTCAAGATTTGCTTACAAATCCTCATGACGAGGCACTGTTCGATTACTTTGGCACAACGCAGCTTGCGATTCTAGAGCCAAAGCAGCAGCCTAGGCTTTTAGGGGAACCGGCGTTGTGGGCTTCAGCAATGCCCGCACCTGATGGCAAGCACTTGCTCGTCACGAAGATCAAACGTCCGTTTAGCTATCTTCAACCGGTGGGCTCCTTTCCGAAATCGATCGAAGTGATAGACAGTACCGGAGCCCTCGTGTATCTGGCTGCGGATATACCTCCGGAAGAAAATATCCCGATTGAAGGAGTTCGATTAGGAAGGCGTTCATTGCAATGGCATGCGGGGCGACCTGCAACCCTAGTCTGGGTTGAGGCGCTTGACGGTGGAGATCCAAAGAACAAAGTGCCACATCGAGACCAGATCAAGACGTTGGATACACCCTTTCGCGATATCCCCCGCGATCTGATCAAGGTAGAGCATCGGTTCAGCGGTTTGTCCTACTTTGCAGATCCGAATCAAGTAATGACTTCTGAGATTGATCGAGATAGACGGTGGATTCGATCGCTACTTTACGACTTGTCGAAGCCCAATGATACGCCGAAAGTGATCGTCGATCGCAGTTCGCGGGATCGATATGGAGATCCAGGCCGAATGCTTGCCAAGGCGGATACAACTGGTTACCCGATTGTTCAACAGTCCGGCGACTGGGTATGGCTCGTTGGGCAAGGAGCGACGCCTGAAGGTAATCTTCCTTTCTTGGATCGAAAGAATTTGAAGACCCTGGAGACAGAGCGACTTTGGCGATGCACTACAGGAACGCTGGAAAGCGTCGCTACGGTGTTGACGTCAACCGCGAATAGCAAGCCTCAGTTCATCACGCGTCGTGAATCGCCAACAGAACCCGCAAACTACTTCTTGCGCGATCTAGAATCAAACAAAGAGACGGCGCTCACGAATTTCAAAGACCCGACTCCACAACTAAGAGGGATCAAGAAGCAAATCGTCAAATACAAGCGGGCGGACGGAGTGCCTTTGTCAGCGACACTCTACTTACCTGCAGATTACAAAGAGGGTACTAAGTTGCCACTTATCGTGTGGGCCTACCCACTCGAGTTTAGCGACGCGAGCACAGCGGGCCAAGTGTCAGCGAATCCATCCGCGTTCACACGCATTAGCGGCATCAGCCATCTGGCATTGGTGACTCAAGGCTATGCAGTGATGGATGACGCGACGATGCCTGTGATTGGTGATCCAGATACGATGAACGATACATTTGTGGAGCAGATCGTTGGAGCAGCCCAAGCGGCAATCGATCATGCGGTTTCTCTCGGCGTTGCAGATCGCAACCGAGTGGGAGTTGGGGGACATAGCTATGGAGCATTCATGACCGCAAATCTACTAGCGCATAGCCAATTGTTCAAAGCTGGAGTCGCTCGTAGCGGGGCTTACAATCGAACGTTGACACCGTTTGGCTTTCAAGCGGAGCGTCGACCGATTTGGGAAGCAAAAGAGGTTTATTCGAGCGTGTCTCCCTTCATGTATGCGGACAAGATCAAGACTCCCATATTGTTCATTCATGGTGAAAAAGATGACAACCCAGGCACCTTTCCGATTCAGTCACAACGGATGTACCAAGCAGTGAAGGGCAACGGCGGTGACGCTCGACTAGTGATGCTGCCACACGAAAGCCATGGCTATCGTGCTCGGCAATCTGTTCTGCACACGCACGCCGAAATGGTGAATTGGTTCAATCGGTTTGTCCGCGATGCAAAATGATAAATCGTCACCCGTTATAAATCGTACGTCGGACGCCGAATCAACTCATCCAAGAGTTTATTCGGCTCCTCGGCGATTCGACATCTGTTTCTTTTCAAAGGACAATCTCCACGTTTAGCTTCGATGGTCGCCGGCATAACCGCAGTTGCGTTTTGGTTATTGATGTTTGTCGTCAGACTTTCGGATCCCATTGTTGCTCCAGACGATTTGGTATGGGGTGCACTCTGTTCATGCATTATGGGCGTTCCCATCGGCTACCTTGCGGGCGCAACGGTCGGCGGTGTCTTTCTTGTCTCCGACGTGCTTCGGCGACAAGTCTTGAATCGACAATCCAAATCCAACGAAATAGGGGAAGATGAAAGTAGATGAACCTATGGTTGCTACTTTAAACGCACCTTGAGGCCAGGAACTTTCTTGTTGAGTTCCGTGATCGTTGCTTCAGAAACGGAGGTGTCGTTCAGGATCAAGTCCTTCAACTTGGTCATCGTTTGAAGCTTCAAAACCCCATGGTCTGTCACTTTCGTCTTGCCGAGGTGGAGGAACTCAAGTCCCTCAAAACTCTTTATCGACTCGATCGCGGAATCATCAATGGCGGCGATATCGTCCAAGTTCAACTTCTTCAGTGGGAGCTTGGTTAGAGATCCAATGCCTGATGGTGTGATTTTTGTTCGCAGGAGATTGAGATCTTCTAGTTTGGGCAGTTTACCGATCCCGACCAGCGCCTCATCTCCAACAGTTGATTCACTTAACTCAAGTGAAGTTAAGTTTTGGCATGCAAAAATCAGTCTCGCGACTCCTGAGGAGGTCACGTTCGTTCCGCGAAGACGCAGCTTCGTCAGCTCTTTTGCATTCTTGATACCAGCAAAAACCTCATCGCCGATCGGTACGCGAACCAGGCTTAGCTCCTTCAACTTGATGAATTGTTGCAGGGTTGTGGCAGCCTCTCCTCCAGCGATGTTACAGTCTTGCAGCGAAAGAGCCGCCAACCCGCTCATGGACGTTAATTTAGCAAATCCGGTGCTTGAAATCCCTTTGCCGGAGAGGCTCAGATTGCGGATACGAGAAAGAGCTTGCAAGTGCGATACGCCTATATCGCTGATCTGGCATTCAGCCAGATCTAACAACTCTAGCTGGGACATCTTGTCTAGAAAGCTCAGTCCGTCATCGCTTATGGCAGTCCGTGGGAGACGTATGCGTTTGAGAGTCTTTACGTTCGCTAGACTCTTCAGTGATGCATTGCTCAACTGGCAACGATCAGCCGTCAGTTCTTCCAATGCTGCAAACTGCGCTATGATTTCGATCGTTTCATCGGAAGCCAGTGATTGATCTATCTTTAATGTCTTCAGCGATGGCAATCGCTTAAGAGATGCGATCTTGTCATGCGTCGCGTTCGGTCCGGTGGCAGTGACACTCGTTAGCGTGGGCAACTCACTTAGAGCGGAAATTGCGGCGGACCAATCCTTTGCGCACTTCGAGAAGTCGGCGCTTGCAATGCTTCCATCTTTTCCTGGCTTCAACTCAATCCCTGGCAAAAGAGATTGAATCGTTTCCATCATTTTTCTAACGAGTTCCTTTTGTGCTAAAACGGGAGAGTAAGTTGTTAGACAACATACGCCCAGAAGGGCAACAACCAAATAGGTTCGTGGAAAGAAATGTTTCATGATGTACGACTTGGAAAGGTGAAAAAAACCAGAGTGCAAGACTAAGCGGGGACGATTAGCATTCCAGCATAACCAACAACGCGTTCTTTATCGCCACCACGCATGGCGCTATTTTCATAACTTACAAGCTCGACACGAAACTTTTTCCCTAGAAAAATCAGGGTTTGCATCACGATGGCGGCAGGGACGAGTCCACACATGCTGATGGAGTTCTTTTGGCAAACCTCAGCCAAATGTTTGGGATCACCGGTTAACATTGCTTCGATCGCCAACTCGTCCCGCCGACGATTCTCTGCTTCCGCTTCGTAATGGTTCATATCGCTAGAGATAATGAGCAATGGCATTTTCTCTTGCTCTAGCAGAGCTTTGGCCAACTGATTACTCGCCCGTTCAATTTCATCCCAAGTAGCTCCACGAACCACCACAGCCGTCAGGTCAGGACGCTCTTCCATTGAGGTCAAGCTTTCTAGGATTGGAAGCTGAACTTCGATTCCGTGTTCTGTAGCATGCGCTCCAAAATCGAGTTGCATACCTTCGACCTCTTTTGCAATCGCGGCAGCTAAATCAAGATTCGCATTCCAGCTTCCTCCTTCTGGTATTGTCCAAGCACTCGAGGGGCATACAGCCCAATCACAGCCGTTCGTCGTGTGCTTTGGACCGATGATCAATAGCGTTTGCGGCAACTGCACTCGGCTCCAAACATCCGCGGCTATCTGGCCACTGAATCGTAGACCTGCGTGCGGAGTCATGATTGCATACGCTTGAACTTTCTCGACACTCCCTGTTCTGGTTCGGAAACTATTCACTAATGCTTGTCGAGCAGCCCCGGATGCTGGGTAAAATCGATCTGCGACTGCAGGTAATCGAACTTTGCTTTCTGGAAAGGGCTGAGGCGCATTGCTTGCCAAGAGTGAGTTGATGGTCGACATGCAGGTCATCGAGAAAACGGCGACAGGATTTCTTCGAATTCGGAGAGGCAGTACCGCCTCCGTAACCAACTGTTGCACCGACTTATTTGCATCAAAGGCGACCGCGCAGCGATCTCCGTATAACGCGATCACTGCACGATTCGCGGGGACCACCTCAGACATATCGCATTGGTTCATCGTCTCATGAACGACGTCACCATCCCAATCATCGACACCTATCGAGCCATGGTGAATAGGATCGAAAAGAACCGTGAGCTCGATCTCGATACTGACGTCTTCTTGAAAGCGTGTTTTGGATAGGGTCTCTGCGGCCGCCTTGCAGAGATCAAAGAGACTGGCTTGGAGTGCTGCACCGGGGCGAAGTGACGTTTGAATCCAATTCGCGATGGGCTTCCCGGTCTTCACATTTCGGACAGTCAATACAATGCCATTTACAGTACCGTCCATGGCGTCCAAAGCGACGTAACTCGGAGTGCCACCTTTGGTCATGGCTATGATGTTGCTGGTGACTACCTTTTTTAGATTGAGAAGACTCTGCATGGAGCCTGGGAGTTGTGGCGATGGCATCTTCTCTGGGAGCATGTCCGAGTCGATTTGTCCATCGACCACTAATCCCTCAAACGTTTCGAGTTGAATGGCAGGGTCAGTCCAGGCCGATTCGGGCAATCCCGCTTTGCGGCATACCCCTTCCAAGAACTGCTTGGGCGTCCAGTTTTGTTCGAGCGATACGCTCGGCAGGAGAAGCCCCGATTGATTGCCACGGGTGATTCGCAATCCGTGTTTTCCAACGTGAATTGCGCTTTCCCTTTCCGAAGCTGGAACCGTGGTAACGATCGGTGCAGTCAGCAGTGAGACGCTCAAGGACAGGTAGGGAAGTTCTGTTGGCGAGATGGCGACCATTCGGTTATCGTCTTTGGCGGTGCGCTGTGCCGAACTCAAGATTGCTTCGCGCAAGGAGGTAGGTTTGCCAAGGAAACCACAACAACCGCGAAGCTGTTTTTTTCTTTTCAGTGTGGTAAAGAATCCGAAAACGTTTTGATCCCCCAACTCACCGAGCTCACTACTCCAATCCGCTGGTAATTTGCGTCCGACCACGGAGTGCACGACGACTGACTGAGCCACTCGCTGGATCACCGACTGTTGTTGCTCCGAGAGGTCGCTAATTTTTAACATCGACAACTTGACTGGGGGCGAGATGGCCATGGCATCCTCCGTGGACTGGTTGGATTGAGTTTTTATAGATTCTATCGTCTCGGAATTCGTCTTCGGTTCCAATACAGGCAAAGATAGCTGATGGTTTCGGGAATTGCGGGACATAGTTTGGAAAGAAATCAGGTTTACCGGCTGTCGCTTGCGTCCCCACGTTCCTGGTCGCTCAGCAAATCGTCCCGACTGCTCTGCTCCGCATGAACCGCAAAGATTGCCTTGGAGGTTGTACCTACCCAGTTCATACCAATCCCTTTCGATGAGCAGTTTACCACAGTCATAACAATACGTAGAACCATGCTTGGGGTCGTTTACATTTCCAACATATGGATAGCGAATACCCGATTGCTTTGCGATCGTGTAAGCTTCCAAAAGTCTCTCGTGCGGAGTTCGAGGTCGATCCATCATCCTGAAGTCTGGATGAAACGCGGAGAAGTGAACGGGTATATCGACGCCCAGATGTTTCACAATCCAATCGCACATGCGCATCAACTCATCGGCACTGTCATTCGCACCGGGAATGATCAAGTTGGTGATCTCGAACCAAACTTCCGTCTCATGTTTGAGAAACTGGAGCGTTTCCAATACTGGTTGCAATCGTGAATACGTGATTTTTTCATAGAAGGATTCAGAGAACGCTTTGAGGTCCACGTTTGCCGCATCGATACATTGATAGAACTCTCGTCGAGGCTCGGGCATCATGTAACCTGCGGTCACAGCGACCGTCTTGATTCCGCGATCATGGCAGGCCAATGCAGTGTCTATGGCATACTCCGCCCAGATGACGGGATCGTTGTATGTAAATGCGACGCTTCGGCAGTCAAGCTCATGGGCTGCGGTTGCGATAGTCTCAGGTTCCGCGATCGCGCTGAGTTTGGCTACCTCACGGGACTTGGAAATGTCCCAGTTCTGACAAAACTGGCAACCGAGATTGCAGCCAGCGGTACCGAACGAAAGTACGCTAGATCCAGGAAGAAAGTGGTTTAGCGGTTTCTTTTCTATCGGATCGATACAGAATCCTGTGCTTTTGCCGTAGGTATCGAGGACCATTTGCTGATTCTCGATCTTGCGAACGAAACAAAAGCCACGATCTCCTTCCTTCATCCGACATTGGCGTGGGCACAAATCGCATACGATCCGCCTGGGGCCATCCGATTGCGACTCGGTTTCAATATGCCACCATTTCCCGAGCATCCTGGATCAATCCTTTCTTACGTTGACAATTCTCTACACAAAGAGATCCCAACTCGTTTCATTGTATTGCATTTCTAAGATATCGGATTGACTTGGAACCGAGAAGCAAAACGGTTTGTTTCCGCAACGAAAAAACCATCGCTAGATTAGAAGGTGACTCTGAGTTATCCTAAAGGACATGAATTCTGAACCTATAGCTCAACAGATCCTGAAGTACGTCTTTGCTCCGGAGTATCGCCCGTCTAAACCTAAAGCTATTCATAAAGCTCTGAGGCTAGAGGAAGAAGCATACCCCGATTTGCGACGGGCCATCAAGAGGCTAGTCCGCGCCGGGCAAATCCAATTCGGCGCGAATCACTTGGTTTTTCGACCATCGCGACCAGCTTCACCAGTCCCAGATCAAGAATTGAGGGAGTCGCCCGTACACGAACGTAGACCTTTCTCGGAGTCTGAACCAACAGGCCTTTCCGAGTCCTTCGTTGCATCCGACTCAATAGACACCCCTGAGGCGAACCGACCCCAACGAAAGAAACGACTTTCCGTTTCTGAGGATACCGTCGGGATTTTTCGCATCGCACCCAACCGACAATTCGGATTTGTCAAACTCCCTCGAATCGCTGGCGAAGCCGCCCTCGATGAAGTCTTCATTCCGCCTCGCGATACCAAAGGTGCAATGGACGGCGACACTGTTCGTATTCGTGTTGCGCCCAATGGTCCAGACAAGACCGAGGGAAAGGTTATCGAGATTGTGTCGCGTGGCAGACGCGAATTCACAGGCACATTTCAGACGATCGAGAATCAAGCCATGGTCTGGCTGGATGGTGCGAATCTTTCGCATGCAGTCAACATCGGGGATGTTCGAGGATTGCCCGTCAACAATAACGACAAGATTATCGTCGAGCTCGTGCGATATCCCGATTTCTTCCAACCTGGCGAAGCGGTCATTCTTCGAGTCCTCGGTAGCAACAGCAACCCAGCCGTCGATACTTTGGCGGTGATGCATCAATTCAATCTCGTCGAAGAGTTCCCGGCGGAAGCGATCGAAGTAGCTCGTCAACAAGCGGACACGTTCAACGAAGAAGTTGTACCCGAAGGCCGAACGGACTTAACAGCGGTCCCAACCTTGACGATCGACCCAATCGATGCGAGGGATTTTGATGATGCAATTTCTCTTTCCAAAAATGAGAAAGGAAACTGGGAGTTACAAGTTCACATTGCAGACGTCTCCTTCTTTGTGCCTGCCGGTAGCGCACTCGATGTCGAAGCACAGCGTCGAGCAACCAGCGTCTATCTACCCGATCGCGTCATTCCGATGATTCCGGAATCGATCAGTAACCATCTTGCATCGTTGCAACCAAACAAGAATCGTTTAGCGAAAACGGTATTCATGGAGTACACGCCGGACGGGACGATCATTCACACCAAGGTCTTTAATAGCGTTATCCGCAATCAGCATCGATTCAATTACGAACAGATCGATCAATTCCTCGAGGATCGAGAACCGTGGAAAGAGAAGTTAAGGCCTGAGATTTTCCAACTGGTTGCCGACATGCATTTTCTGGCGATGCAACTTCGACGTTTGAGAAACGAAAAAGGCGCGCTGGAACTAACTTTGCCCGAAGTCAAAATAGATCTCGACAAGGTTGGTAAAGTCAAGGGTGCACATTTGGTACACCATACGGAAAGCCATCAAATGATCGAAGAGTTCATGCTCGCGGCCAATCAAGCGGTAGCGACTTGGCTCGACGGCTTGGAGTTGCCGTTTCTGCGTCGCGCCCACGCCCCGCCCAATCGATTGAAGCTACGTCAACTGAACGGTTTCGTGCGAGCTCTCGGAATTGATGCGGATAACTTGGAAAGCCGATTCGAAATCCAACGAGTGGTCAATGCCGTCAGAAACAAACCGACGGAGTTCGCTGTAAATTATGCGATCTTAAAGAGCATGTCCAAGGCAGTCTATCAATCGGAGTTCGAAAGACACTATGCTCTCGACATGTCTCACTATTGCCATTTCACCAGCCCTATCAGACGTTACCCCGATCTGGTAGTTCATCGCATTGTGAACAAATTGATTCACAACCAACCCGCTCGCGAGAATGACCAAATTCTCGAAAGGCTTGGAGAACATTGCAGTGCGATGGAACAGAATGCCGAATCGGCTGAACGTGAGTTGATTCGCGTTAAGCTCCTACACTTCTTGTCAAAGAAGCAAGGGGAGTTGATGAGCGGAGTCGTTGCGGGTGTGAAATCCGATGGACTTACCGTCCGAGCCATCGAGGTTCCAATTGATGGAATGATCCCAGTCAATCTGCTGCCTAAGGATCGATATCGATTCGATCGCGACACGCATACACTAGAGGGTTTTCGAACAGGGAATCGATTCCGATTGGGTGACGAGATCATCGTCCGGATTGACAAAGTCGACATGATTCGGCGCCGATTGCAGTTCCAACTTGAGAAAGTCACCCATCATTCTGATGCGATCCCACTCAAGCCACGGTCCGACCGTTCCAAAGCGGACCGCCCAAAACGCGGATCGCCGCATAGCCAAGAAGGCCCGAAGAGCCACTCGAGAAGCAAGAAGAAGCGGCGATCGTAAGATTCAGATCCTCGCCGGAAGAAGGATCGGCCGAGTGATCCACGACTATCTGGTCGAAAGGTAATGCATTCATGGAATAGATGCTTGCCTCAGATTGTCGCGCACACTGTGCCTTTTCGCACGATTTCAACAAGAACTGTGCCAAGCTTACTATCCCTGCATATCGTCTTTAGTTGCTCTCAGCCACTTCCGATATCTGGATAACAGATATTCTCAAGACAGGTCGAAAGCACTTCCGTGCTGTGGATACTCCTTTCAATGTAGGCAGGGACACGAACATGAAATGGTACGCGACTTTGGGTGGGCTCAGCGTGTTGATGGGTCTTGCGGTTTGCGTGAAGATGAACGCTGGCGATCCACCTGTTCTTCAGAATCGGCGAGAAGTACCGCAATCTAGTTTGATGTTAGCTAAACTCGCTAGCACTCAACAAGTGGTCAGCGGGCTAGTATCCAAAGACTTCAATACGATCAAGCGCGCTGCGGATGATCTCCAAAGAATTTGCGAAGCTTCCCAATGGGAATCGCACCCAGACCCTGCGTACGCTAGCTATAAATCGCAATTGAGTCGGCACGCCAACAAGCTAGCCGAGATGGCACAGCAACAGAATCTCGAGGGGACGACTCTTGTGTATATGCAAACGGTAAGTGCTTGTGTGGATTGCCATAGCCATTGCCGTGACGTGTTGAGGATTGCTGCTCTTCCACAACGCGTAATTTCCATCCCTGTCACCGATGAGATTTCGCCTTCAAGCATGCCTGTTTATCGACGTTAAAGTATGGTGGCACCTCTATTTTGATGTCGAAGCATTGTACTCTCCCAACCGATCTTGGCTGGGACAAAGACAAGCTCGCGTAGGCTCTACTTGCGGCGGTAGACTGCGAAATTGAATTGCTGATCGACTAACTCGAAGCCGAGCGATTGAGCCTCCAACGCCACTCGCTTGGATTCGTCCGTGGTTTGCTGAAAATCTTCTTGGTAGTCAAGCATTAGAAAATCGTAGCGTAAAAGCGGCGATTTCAATTCGGGATCCAACTTTGATAAATTCTCCCGCCTCTGCCAAAACTGCCCAACCGTCTCGATGTCGGCTATGCCAACGCAATGAGCAGCAATCCTTCCAGTCGCCAAGACACGAACTTCAGTGTTAGATGGCTCGTCGAGAACGGACCGGATCTTTTTGGTCACCCATTCGTTGTCTGCCGCTCCAGACAGCCTTTGTAGTTCTGCATCGAAGCCGTAGGTCTTTCCCAACACGTCTGTCAACGTCGCTTGGCTCCATGGGAATTGCCCCACATAAACGGAAAGGACCCAAACAGCCACAAGGGGTGCCACGGGTTTGCACCAGTGCATGGCACCGGACGACTCATGTGATTTTGTTGCTGCAAAAGGTAAGCTTGCCATACTCGCCAACGAAAGAACAGGAAGCAAACAAGCGGTGTATTGGAATGCAATCGATTGAGCTGGCATATGCTCCCAAACTAATAGTACTCCCAAAGGAACTGCAACCGCTCCCAGATACCAGACAGAACGCATGTTGCAGGAAACGAAGGCTGGCAAAAACAAGATCGCAACAAAGACCGCATTCCTGCTTCGAAACAGCAAGCCCCAAAAATCGCTAGGTCGAAGAAGAGGCGAAAGAATCACCTCAAGGAGGTTGTTACCGAGTTTCGCAAAACGACCTGCCTGAAAAGGTGCAAGACCGCTAAAGGAGTACACTAGAACAAAGAGGATAATACACATCAGCCACATGATTCCCCAGGTTGTTGCTGATAGCTGGATGCCAAATGCATCTGCCCGCTGCTGTGTCACCCATGCACGAATCGACATCGCTAATGCAAAACAACCAACGACGACGATCACTCCTTCTTCAAAAGACATAGCAACCAGGATGGAGAATAGAGCCCAGAGGTTCTTGCCGCTCATGAGAAGCCGGAAGCCCAGCAATAAAAAGGGTAATGCCATGGTGATCGGGTGCCAACCATAGGTATAAGAGAGATTCATCTGGCCAATACCGGGATACAGCAACCATACACTTCCCCATACCAGAGAATTTGTCGGTGTCTCCCTCTTCTTGACAGCGATGGAGTAAAGTAACCAAGCGGGTACCGCAAGTGAAACGGCCTGGACCAAGAATACCAAATGGACACTGGGCCAAAGCTTCCAAAGCGGAACCAAAAACAGCAGACCGGGATTGAAGTGATCCCAGAAGGTTGGCAACACAGGGGTCTCAAGAAGAATACCGCGACCGTTGGAGGTGTTTGAGATTCTTTGGGAGAAATGAGCGAAGTCATTGAATCCTAATCGAAACGACTGGTAGTAATTCAATGATTGGCTGAACCACCACACAGTTGCAAGCACGCAAATGGCTATCATGACCGACGAATATCGCGTCGTATTTGTAGCCGTCGAACTTGCAGTATCGCGACTGGGTCGCAAGCTAGAGAAGTATACCGCCAAATAGTATGCCGCACGGCTCGATGCAAACGCAAACCAGATCACCTCCCAAACACTTGGTTGAATAATCGAATCGGGTACGATCGATCGCGCGATGCAAAGCCAAACAGGCAACGTACTTAATCCACCCCACAAGATCACCGAACCTATGGACGCCTCGATAGTGCTTCCCGCGTTGACGGGCTCGCTTCGCATGCTACGCGCAGCAGGTTTATCGTCAAGTTGGGATGGAAAATGTCGGACCAAAAGAATGGCTACGGCCGATAAGCATGTGAATGTCAATACAACCAAAACCGAATTCGGTGCACCGAATAGTTCCAGAGATGGAGGGAGAGTCGGAATCGTATCGTAAAGAAAAACATTCTGAAGTCGACTACCCAGTATGGCACCGGCCATAAGCCAAATGATGGCAATGCAGACCGCTAGTTCCGTGGAGTATCGAGCGACAAGTGTTTTTGAGGAATTCAGACGCCGTGCCATCAAGAATGGTGTTTCAAAGTAGTTTCAACCGGAACACCTTTTTTCAAGGTTTGGTAGATCACGCAATAACGCTCTGTGAGGGAAACAAGTTTTACAATGGACTCTTCGGATGCGTTGGAATCGATAGCAAAATGCATTTGTATCTCTGTCAATCCGACCGGGGCCGCACGATCCACGCCGAGTGTTCCCCGAAAATCCATCCTCCCAATCGCTTCGATTTCACATCGCCGGATCTCGATCGACATATTGGTGGCCACGGCCCCTAGTGTAACCCCAGCGCAGGCCACCAGCGACTCCAGCAGCATCTCCGCACTGCATGCATCGCGATCTGAACCACCCGCTGCGGGATGCAAACCTGCTCGTACCTCACCTGCGAAGGAGGTTACTAGACATTGTTGCTCGTTTGGAATAACAACACCTTTGGATCGGAGCGTGACCAATGCCGACTGGGCATCGAGTCTATACTGTTCCTTGATCGGCGTTTGAATCGCCTTCAGCGTTTCTAAATCCATGTTTATCTCTCTCCTGTTCATTCTCGAGTCAGCAGATGATAGTCATTTCTATCAATTAGTTTAGAGGGGCCAGGTGCAGGTGTGTACAATGCTGATCAAATCGATTTTCTCAAGAATCTTCTGGACTTACTGTGGCGATTGGGAGTTAGGGAATGGCATTCGGCAACCGTTTTTCGGGATCAAGAATTCTATGCGATGCTTTTCTTTGTGTCGCTTGGATTTTACTTTTCACGGTGGCAATTCTTGGACAGTCCGATTTGGCTGGCGAAGAGAGGTTCCTCTATGGTGAACTTGATGAAGGGACAAGGCTGTTTCGTTTTGTCATTCACGCAACCACGAATGATGAGGAGATCAAGGCGACGTTGACGAGTATAGATGAGGGAAACCGAAAGTTCCAACTTCAGGGCGTTCGGTGGGATGAGCAATCTCTGTTCTTTGAGTTGAAAGAGACGGGTGTATCCTTCGAAGGAAAACGCTCCAGTAGCAACGATTCTTCGATACAGGGAACATGGCGTCAACGTGGGGTCACTCTTCCTATCGCGTTTAGAAAGGTGCCCTGTGTGCCTATAGATTCACCCGATGAGATTTGGCGAGGCACGATGAAGGCAGGAATGCAGGCGTTGGTAATTCAGGTCCGTGGTTATGCTGGCGCCGACGGGGAAAAGATCTATCGTCTCGATAGCGTGAGCCAAAATGTTGGTGGCTTTAAAACAACCATGCGAACGGAGGGGGGCTCTGTTAGAATCGAGACACCGGCATTGCGAGCTACCTACACAGGCTCGTTTAATGAAGACCAGACCGAGATCGAGGGAACTTGGAAACAAGCGCAGCCGATCAAGCTCAATCTTGCCAGAGTGGACACATTGGCTGATTCCACGTTTAAGAAAGCGAACCGTCCTCAAACTCCTTTGCCCCCGTTCCCCTACGACATCCGCGAAGTTACTTTTCAATCCGAAGTAACCAAGTCAGCTTGGAACAGAGCGACCTTTGGCTTTATGGGAGACAACAAGATTGATTTAGTCGGTACGCTCACCGTACCCAAAGAAGGTTTCTCCAATAAGGGCGATAATTTCCCGTTAGCTATTTTGATTTCTGGTTCAGGACCGCAAGATCGAGACGAGACGATTCTCGATCACAAACCATTTTGGGTAATCGCCGACCATCTATCCAGGCGAGGGATCGCAGTTTTGCGATACGATGAGCGAGGCGTGGGAAAGTCCAAAGGAAACTTCCCAGCAGCGACAACTGAGGACTTTGCGAACGATGTGAAGTCGGCATTAGCCTTTGCCAAAACGCTAGAGGGGATTGATCCTTCGAGGATCGGATTGATAGGACATAGTGAAGGCGGACTTGTAGCACCGATGGTGGCTGCTGAGGAGCCTTCCGTGGCTTGGATCATCTTGATGGCAGGTCCCGGAGTAAACGGAGAACAAATTCTCTATTCCCAAGGAGCCTTGATCATCGAAGCAGAAGGAGGGTCGATGGAAGACAAAAAGAAGCAACGCCGTATGCAAGAGCTAGCGTTTCGTGCCATCCAGAGCACTAACGGAAAAGGACGCATCGAACCGATGGTTTCCCCAATTGTTGAACAATTGTTGTTAGACTTGCAGTCAGGAGATTCGACAGATATTGGAGCTGGCAATACCTTGAGGAAGGACATAGAAAAACAAGTACGGGCGAGCCTGCTGGCGTTGAAAAGTCCTTGGTTTCAATACTTTGCGAAACATGAACCCGGTCCTGTTCTGGAAAAAGTACGTTGTCCGGTCATGGCAATCAATGGTTCCAAGGATGTACAAGTGGATTCGAAATTGAACCTTCCAAAAATCGAAGAGCATTTGAAACGAGGGGGAAACGACTCGGTAACCTTGCGGGAGTTTGAAGGTTTGAATCACATGTTTCAAACATGCAAATCGGGGGGCTTATCAGAGTATGCGACTATCGAAGAAACAGTCGCTCCAGTCGTACTTCAGGAGATCGGGGATTGGATTTTGTCCTTAGCCCGCTGACTTTCGTATCAAGAGGGAGCTATAAGTTCATGCAGAGATGTTGTCGGATCTAATGAGGCACAGACGACAAAAGTCAAACTAGTAGGCATATTCCACGTGCCATCCACCTAGAATCCCTGCAAATTTTGAAGAGCGGACGGCAGGACGGAGCGTGCCTGCTATTTTTGTCGGTTGTGTCTAATGAACTTCGTTTGCTTCACGCGAGAGTCTATCCAACATGGACTCCAGTTGCTCACGTAGAAGCTTCATGACTGGGTCTTCTTCCCCGCGTGGGGCTTTTTCGGCTGGGACTTCGATGGCTTTGCCGATCTCAATAATCGCTTCCAATGGTCCATGCACACCAGCTCGGTCCGTAAGGTCTTCTTCGAGTCGTTCGATAGTCTCAAGGATCCGTGTATCTGTGGTAGGTGGCACCAAATACTCCGCAGGATAGGAGGCGATCTGTTGCGAAAGATATATTCGAGAAAGATGGATCCAGCGGCGTTCTCTTTCGGACTCAGCAAGTTCTCCGGTGGCAAGCTCAGGTACGATTTTCATTCGAAGCGCCTTGATACGGGGCACTAGATTATCATCCGCGAAGGTCTTTCCAAGCCATTCCATCTCCAGTGGGTTCAGCAAATGATCGATAAGCCTTTCCTGTCGTTCGACGATCGTACCGGATTGTGCAGAGCCCAAGTATTCAATTTCCTTTAGGCTCAACATAGCATGGGTGATGCGATGGATCCTCTGAAGTGTTGTTGTCTCTGCTAATTTGAGCCATGTGAGTCTCTTCTCCAGGGCATCGAGGGTTGGGTCGACTGCTTTCTCCAAATCTCCGTGAAAGACATACTTGATCGCCACGGGATGAATGACAACTTTTCCAGTTCCACCGTCTTTGGCTCGTCTCTTGGCTGCCGTTCTGGCCATGAAGGCAACACCGTCCAAGAGGGGCTGCAATCGATCGTTGGTTCGGAAAACGGTACCTTCGGGGAAGACCACGAGAGGTCGTTTCGGATTCGAGAGGATATCGACAGCCATGTCGAGCGATTGGCGGTCTAATCCTTCCCGATAGACACTAAAGGCCCCCATCGTCGAGATCGCCCAGCGTTGGAATCGGCTCTGATGGAACAAATGCCAACTGGCCATGGAATAGAAAAGAACCTTGGCTTCGTCTGCAACATAGCTCATTACCAAAGGATCTGCGTATCGACAATGGTTTGGCGCGAGCAACACGCCGTGGCCGAGACGCATGGATTCTTTGAGATTATCAACACCGTGCAATTGGCACGACATCACCCCCTCGGCTTTACGAAGATGACGCCGAACTAACCCAGACTTTAGAATGAGCCAAGGGAGCAGACTTCCTCGATGTGGCGGGATGAAGGTGTATGGCTTTTCAACGATGATGTCTTGCATCGATATGTTTTAGACTGAGGGTCTTTGAGTGGCTATTGCAAAAACACTAGCGATACAGTTTCCCGCGAACGACCGTTGGGACGTAATCGTGGTCTCTTTTGTTGAGGACCTTTGCCCTGATGATAAAGTCGGGAGGTGTTTTGTTTTCTTTTCTTTCTTCTTCCTTTGCCAAGTTCAAGCGTCTGAGGAATCCGAGGGTCTCCATTCCTTCTACAACACGCCCGAAAACGGCGTAGTCAGCATCCAAGTGGTTGAGAGGTAGGCTGGCAATGTAAAACTGCGAGCTGCCGCTGTCAGGATCCGCAGCCCCTTTAACACTACCCAAAGCAATACCGCAACTGCCGCGAAAATGCTTCCGTTTGTTTGCAAGCTCCCGAAAGGTATAGCCAGCGTCGCCCGTACCATCCCCTTTTTCGCACCCCGTCTGAATCACGCTATGTTGCTCGACTCGAAAGAACGACTTTCGATTGTAGAAACCTTTTTCAACAAGGTAGATAATGTTCTTGGTTGCTTCGGGTGCATCGTCTTCGAATAGCTCGATCACGAACCGACCTTTTGAGGTGATGAACTCCACTTTTGGGTTTGATCGTGCTAGGTCCGATTCTCGAAACTCTTTTTCTTTTTCCCAACTTTCCTGCAATAACGATAACTGTCCCAGATAGGACTGTTGCTGCTCTGGTAGGACGCCTTTCTTGATCAACCCTTCGACATACGTTTGGGCTACTTCATATTCATTGTTGGCGACGCAAGTCATTGCTAGGGCGATGGCAAAATTATCGTCCGCAATGGGAAGGTCGACTGAGGCTAATCTCGGTGCAGCATCATGCCATCCGTCGAAGCGATCGCGTTCGGCGTCAAACAGCAACATCTCCTTGAGCGATTTGCCAATGAGTCCGTACTTGTCTGGATCCGAAACGTAAAGTGTAGCCGCCTTGGTAACCCAAGTGGCCTTGGCTTTATTGCAATTGGCAACGACAGAAAGCCAATGAGCTTGCATCACATCGAGTTCTTTATCGGTTGTCTCGCCGGAAACGGCAAATTTCTGAATCGTAACTACCAACTCTTTGGTTGCGTTCCGAAAAGCCGCGAACGCAGACGAGAATTCTTTTGCAAGCTCCGAAGTGTCGCCATCCGGCAGCTTGGAAAAGTAAGCGTCGCGTGCTAGAGCTTCTTCACGTTCGACGATGGCCCGCTGGCGATCGTACTCTTTACGTTGCTCCGGGGTCATCGACGCCTTCCGTCGTTTATCCTCGGGTGTATCGACTAACGAGATGCCGCTGATATCAACAGCATCGTGGCGGTGCCCGTCTTCGCCGTGCTCGTGATGATGTCCCGGCAACTTTCCATCATTCCAAACAACCATCGGAGTGGCCGAAATGTTCGGATTCTTTCCAGGTGGCTCTTGCCCCAAAAGATTGTTGCACGGTGGGAAGGCGATCGCTAACCAAGGGAAGGTGAGCCATGTTGCCACGCAATATGTAAACAAAATGTTTGAAGGAATTCTTCGATGCATCGGGAAGACTCTAGTCAAGGAATAGGTTTGAGTTAGGATCATATTCTAGCCAAACGATCGATTCTGTCTCGCGAGCATGGTAACCTTGGAAAAAACTTCTTTACGGATCATTGGCGGCGAGTATAGGTCACGAAAAATCCAGTTTGCGGTTGATCCACGAACTCGACCGATGAAGGATCGGACACGCGAAGCAGTCATGAACTTGCTTGGAGGTACGCTTCCTGAGTCGATTGCGTTCGATCTTTTTGGCGGAACCGGCATACTCGCGTTCGAATCCATTTCGCGTGGAGCATCATCCGCGGTCGTTTTTGAGATCTTGAAAATGGCCGCAAAAGAGATTCAGGCAAACGCGAAAAGTCTCGCGATGTCGGACAGTCTCATCGTTTTGCAGACGGATGTTCTCAAGTGGAGCGAATCCCTTTTGGACAATCTGAAATTCTTGAGACTTCCTGAATTGCCATGGATCGTCTTTTGCTGCCCCCCGTATTCCCTTTGGACTTCTGACGAACAAGGAATGCGTGATTTGCTCGTTCGCTGGTACGAAGCGGCTCCGCCCGGCTCGATGTTTGCAGTCGAGCTAGAGTTCGAAACCTCGATCGACTTTCTCCCTTCTCCGTTAGAATGGGACATTCGAACGTACAAACCTGCGAAGATGGCCATCGCAGAGAAAGACGTGTAATCGTATTCGTTATTGGAGAACGAACGTGAAAGAGCAATTCATGGTAAAGCGACTTCTTTTTGTTGCTTTCACTGCCTTTGGTTTTGGTGGAACCGGAGAATACGGTCTTGGGCAATCGCCGGAACTAACCATAGAGCAACGTTCAGTTGTTCAAAGAAAACTTGAGGAGCTCGTGATTGTTCGCGAAGGTGAGTTACCAATCCTGATTTCTGCCCCACACGGTGGAACTCATTCGATCGTTGGCGTCGAACCAAGGGAGGGAAAAGGAATGGAGACCGGTCCAAAAGGTTTCTTTACCGGACGCGACGGTGGCACTCAAGAGTTGGCTGAAGAGGTTGTTATCGCAATTGGCAAGAAGTTCGGCAAGAGGCCATTCGCTGTTATCTCCGCGACCCATCGCAAATATTTGGATCCGAATCGACCACCATCCATCGCTTATGAAGATGTCGACGCGAAGCCTGTCTACGACCGATACCATGCCGCAATGTCGCGCTTCGCCAAGCAGATAATGAATGAGAAGAGACACGGTCTACTTCTTGATATCCATGGGCAAGGGACTAGTCGCGAGACGGTATTCCGTGGAACCGGCAACGGCAAAACTGTCGAGAGATTGAAACAACGATTTGGCGAGCAAGCCCACATTGGGGAACAAAGTCTTTTCGGACTATTAAAAAAGCAGGGCTGGAAAGTCTATCCAGACCCTTTCGATGAACGAGAGAAATCAGGCTTTACCGGGGGATTCATTGTGCAAACGTACGGCAGCCACAATGCAATCGGGATCGATGCCGTTCAACTGGAGCTAGGTGCTGAGTACCGAACAACAGGAGCGCGGGAGAAAATCGCCAGCCAAATCGCTGAAGCGGTTTTCGAATACAGCCAACTCTATCTTTTGTCAGAGAAGTCGAGCAACTAAGCCTAGTGAGGATGTGAGTGATAATGCTGACGCAGTAGATCTTTGCCATAGTCATTGCCGTTCGGCGTTCGAATAACGGTATGAATATGGTCGCGTGCTGGTTCGGTTGTTCGAAACGGCGCCACTCTTCGTTGATGATCGAACTCGATCAAGATCATTGGGCTGTGAATACGATAGTAGTAAACACTTTCCTCGGTCGTACCACCGATCCACGCGAAGTGTGCTTTGTCTAAATGCTCTTCGACCTCTGACATACGGACCCTGGCGTGAGGTTCGCGCATATTGCCAACATACTCTTGGATCAACGCGAGCAACGATTGTTTCTGTGCTGCGTCTAACTTGGATGCAGGAATCCCGGCGTAATCTAGAACGATATTGTCTTTGTACGCTTCCGTCAGATTGTTGTTGCCATCTTTTTTGTTCATAACGATCGCTTGTGACTGCTGCTCAGGGGTTAGCATCTTGATCAGTGCAAGTCCTTTGTTTTGTTCGTCCTGCATCACGATGGTACCCTTGAACTTGCCCTGCTTGGCTTCAATCGGTTCTGAACCCATGAACACTGGGCTCATGACGACTTGGTCCCCCAAAACAAAGTAATTGATCACTGCATGATGGCCATCGAGTTGCCAGCCCCATGGCTCTTTCTCGGAAGGCGTACCCATCACGGTAATCCAATAGAGCCATTCGCCATACTCGTTGAAGTTGTTGGCTAACTCTGCCAAAGTGCCATTGAGCTTCATAATGTCCTGCGTCTTTTTGAGCCCTTTTGCACTCAGGCTTTGTTGAAGCATATCGAACGCGAGTGTACGTTGTGATTCCGACATCTCATGGAATCCAACTCCTTGTCTTTTCGGAGAGTGTCGATTATCCCACTTGCGCCATTCCAAATCGTCCACGGGGAAAACTGTTCGGCCACGCTGCTCGTCCGTCAGCCCTTCCAGAAAGGCTTTTGCTGCGGTTCGAACCGGCTCTGTCGAAACTCCGCTGGACTTGATTTTGAACAGGTTCTTTTCTGTACCTTTTGACGTAGCGATTCCAACGAACGGTTCTTCGATGTTCGGAGCGCTATTGCGACCACCTCCAGGGGGTTGGGAAAACAAGTAAACGGTAGTTCCGATGGAACAAACCAGAGAGACAGCAACAACGCGGACTGCGGTGGATGGGGATATCACAATAGAACTCAGGATTCAAGAATAAAGTGTATAGGGAAAACTATTCTAAGGATTCTGGCATCACCTATATCTTCCACTCCGCACGCGGTTCGCGGGAACAATGATTGTTCGCGTCAGCATCGTCCTTGAACCGCTCTGCCATTGGATCCCAACGAAGTGGGCGACCAAGTCGGTAGCCAATGTTGCCGAGATGGCATATTGTGGCGCTTCGATGACCAATCTCTGCTGGGCAAATGCACTCCGAATTCGACTTGATTGCGTCGATCCAGTTCTGATGATGGTTAGTCGATGCCATCGCGCGTTGGTCTTTTTCAGTCAACGGTTGTTCGAGAATACTGCTGGGGCGTGTTGAAATGCCGTTGCGGCTCACGAGCAGCATTCCCTCTGTTCCTTCGAAGACACAATCGGCCTTGATTCCTTCCTCGAAGACATTGTGGATCATTTCGATTCCGTTCTCGTACAAAAACCGCAGACCGGTTGTTGCTTTTCTATCCTCCGGTGGAATGATCTGAACTGGCCCGAGCTTATCCATTTTGATCGCCCACTGCGCAATATCGAAGTGGTGGGCTCCCATATCCGCTAGGCCTCCACCAGCATACTCGTCGTACATTCTCCACTGAGGGAAGTGATTATGGACTCCTTCAGGGCAAAGCAATTTATTATAGCCCCGCATGGGTGCAGGTCCTGTCCACAGGTCCCAATCGGTTCCCTCTGGAATTTCTTCGGTTGGCAAATCGCATGGTATCGATGGATTTCCTACACCGATCCGAATTCTCTTGACTTGGCCAATCCTACCATTCCAAATGGTCTCTACTGCCCTTCGGAAATGCCCACCGAACTCACTGCGCTGTTGACTGCCAGTCTGAAAGATGACCTTCGCTTTGGTAACTTCGTTCACCAACAAGCGTCCTTCGGCGATGTTGTGCGTCAATGGCTTCTCACAATAGATGTGTTTGCCTGCTCTGGCCGCCAAAATGCAAGGAATAGCGTGCCAATGGTCCGGTGTTCCGATCACAACAGCATCGAGCCCGCCCAGAGCGATCAGTTCTCGAAAATCTTTGAATTGCTTCAGACCTTTGTATTCTCCACTCTTGTTTCGATCGGCATACCGAGTTGCGACCATCTCGCTGGCTTTATCCATCCGCGCTTGAACAACATCGCAGACCGCGACCACTTCGACGTTCGTGTTTCCCAGAAACTTGTTGAGATGTCCTAAGCTTTGCTTACCAACTCCAATGAACCCCAACGTGATTCTCTCGGAAGGTTTCGCGGAATGGAAGGCAAACCCCTTCGCGACGGTAGGTAAGCAAATAGACGCCGCAGCCACGGTAGAAGTCGCGCTTAAAAAGTCTCGACGACGGATCATACAATTCATCCTTTGCGGAAGAGGACTCGAAAAAGACCTCCGCATTGTATCATATCCGGATATACTTTTCTGGCTGGCGATTAATCCCGTGGTAGCCAGAGGGTTTTTATCGGAATGCCAAACTTCTGCAACTTGGGCAGAACGGCTTGATTGAGCATTTCCCTTTCAGCATCTGTCATCAACCAGTCGGTGCGTCCGCTCACGATCGCTAAAATCAGGAATAGCCCGCAGGTGGCATAGACACCGAACAAAAAGCTTATTGGCAATAGGCAGACGACCCATGTCTTGAGTTGTATACGACATCCTTCTTGGTGGAGTCTCCAGCATACCAAACAACAAAGCACCGCATTCGAAGCAGCCGTTGCGATGGCTGCTCCATAGAGTCCAAGCCAGTGGATCAAAGGCCAATTGAGTGCGATATTCAAGACGAGGCAGACCGCCAGTATTGCTGCGTTTTGTCGTCCTTTCTCCGCACAAAGCAAGTAATTGGCTGCGATCATGGCTAGGCCTGACCAAATCGCTTGCATCATTCCCAGCGGCAGGATCTCCAATGCTGGGTCAAACCGGCTTCCAAGCACCCCATGAAATAGAATCGGAGCCGCCGCCAATGCAGCGAGAGATAAGCCCGTGAACACGATACTCAAGTTGATCAAGATGCTGTTCATCGATTGTACAATCTTGTCGAATTGCTTACGCTCCCAATCCGCACTTAAGTAGGGAAGTACTATTCCGCTGAACATCATCGCCAGACTCAAAAGTAGGGTTGGCAGTATTCGCCCGCAGTAGTACTGACCGACGAGCACTTGCCCAGCTTCCGCGCTCACGTTGCCAATATGGAGCAACATGTATCGATCGCAAAGCTCAAAGGTGTTGGACAACAGATTGGTCAACCACATGGCTGTAGCAAATGGGACGATTCGACGCCACATTCCGATGGCATGTAAAGGTTGCGTCTGCTCAAAATCTTGGCGTGCCTTTGCCATGCCATAAAAGCCTGGCAACATGGCTAACAAACATGCGAATGCATAGCATGGCAGTAAGATCACCCATGACTTTGTCACGTATATCCCAGCCACCCCAAGTACACAAAAAACGGTACTGTTAAGAAACTGCATAATGGACGCTAATCGTATTAATCGCATGGACAAGACGATTTCATAAACAAAGTTGTGAACCGTCAAAATGGAGAGCGTGATGACGGTCAAAACGATGATGTGATAAGATTGCTCTTGGCCGTAAAGTGACATCGCAACTTGTGCCGGCAAGGCTAGCATCAGACCAGCCATCCCAATCAAACCAACCAGGCAAACCACCCCCACTCGAACTAGGTAAAGTTGCAATTGGCCTCGCTGTCGATAGTGCTCAACGAACTTCCCAAATGATCCTGGCAATCCAAGCACGATGAACGGCGGGGCAATCACAAAAAAGGAATTGGCCAACGCCCAGAGTCCAAGTTGATCATCTGGCAGAAACATGCTGAAGCCCAGGTTTCGGAACAACCCGACGAATCGCTGAGCGACGTTGATAATCAACATCGCTGCGACTCCAGCTACAAATGCATCCGCAGTTCCGATTTTCGTAGGAGTCCTGCGACTCGCGAATGTAGGGTTTGTAGCGATTGGCGCAGTCATAGAGATTCCGATGAACACGTGTGAATAGGGAACCCTAGGTTGCTGGGCCAGCAGTGTCCAACTCGCTTCGCGACTTTGCAATCGTGTCACAGGAAGCCGATGGAAGAATCGTTACTTTCGACGGTAATTCATGCCATCGCCCTCAGGACTACGAAGCGATTGACGGCGAAAAGTGATAGGACATCTTTTTTCTTAGCAGGTTTCGGTCCCAAAAGCGAATCGAAAACTGCTACAATTACGGCCCCGCGCCGACTCCCACCACCCGTTAAGTCGCGAGACTGCCATGCCGATGAATGGCTTCCTTGCTAGTCGCACTTCACTCCAATAACTCCACTTCGCATTAGAAACTGCACTTCAAAGGTCCCGCCAATGGATCGCTGGCCAATCACTCCTTGCAGCCTGCTTTGCTTCCTCTCGATATCCATTGCTATCCATGCAACAACAGCACGCGCAGAGGATGACTCCGATTTCTTCGAGCGCAAGATCCGTCCAGTTTTGGTGGAGCGATGCTACAGTTGTCACTCGATCGAAGCCGGTAAGTCGAAAGGTGGTTTGCGTGTCGATACGAAGGAGAGCTTGCGGAAAGGTGGTGATTCAGGCCCGGGGGTCGTCGAGCGAGATGTTGAAAAGAGTCTTGTCTTAGCTGCGCTCCGATACGATTCTTTTGAAATGCCACCCGATGGCAAGTTATCCGAGTCGATTATCGCGGACTTTGAACATTGGATCCAATCGGGCGCGTTTGACCCTCGATTGGAATCCGAACTCGGGACACACGAGGAGTTCACTTCGGAGATCGATTACGTTGCAGGGAAAGATTTCTGGGCCTTTAGACCACTCGAAGAGCGTACCGTTCCCGAACCAACCGACCATTGGGGAAGTGGTCGAATCGACCGTTGGATCGCCAACCAACTGAAGGAATCGAATTTAACCGCGGGCAGTCCCGCAGCGCGAGAGGTTTTACTGCGGCGACTTTCATTTGACCTCGTGGGGCTACCTCCCACCCCAGAACTATCGGAAGCATACTTGGCCGATACTGCCGAGGACGCGTATGAATTTTTAGTAGATCAATTGCTCAATGAGCCAAGCTTCGGGGAACGCTGGGCTAGACCGTGGTTGGATTTGGCTCGCTTTGGAGAAGACCAAGCTCACATTGTTGGCGATGATCGAACGCTTTGCTATCCGAACGCCTATCTCTATCGCGATTGGCTGATTCATGCGTTGAACGAGGATATCCCCTACGATGAGTTCGTTCGATTACAGATCGCCGCCGATCTTATCGAGCCTGAAAATGATAAACATTTGCCAGCTCTAGGTTTTATGGGACTCGGTCCAAAATACTATCGACGCAATGCTCCCGAAGTTATGGCGGAAGAATGGGAGGACCGTGTCGATGTACTTTCTCGAGGGCTTCTGGGGCTTACTATCGCTTGTGCGCGTTGTCACGATCATAAATTCGATCCGATTGGCACCGAAGACTACTACGCATTAGCAGGTGTTTTCGCTAGCACCGAGATGTTCAACCGTCCACTTAAGCCAGACACTGAATTGGGAAAGAATGGTCAAGCGAAGAATCCAACGGACTCACTGCATATCGTCCGTGAGTCGACTCCCCTCGATCTGAATGTGATGATTCGTGGTGATGTCCAACGAAAAGGCCCTGTCGTGGCTCGGCGCTTTGTCAAAGTGCTGTCGACGAATACGGTACCCTCGTTCGATCAGGGGAGCGGTCGTCTGCAACTGGCGGTTGCCTTGACCAATCCGTCGAACCCGACGTTTGCTCGCGTGTTTGTCAATCGCGTTTGGCAACAGCTCTTCGGACGAGGGCTCGTGGCCACGACGAGTAACTTTGGAAAACTCGGGGAACAACCGACGCACCCAGAACTTTTGGATGACTTGTCCAGCCGCTTCATTGAAAACGGATGGTCGTTGAAATGGCTGGTGCGAGAGATCGTACTTTCGGAAACCTATCGGCAATCTTCGGCGACGCGAGAAGAATGCGTTGCGGTAGACCCTCTCAATACGAAACTATGGCGGATGAATCGAAAACGTTTGCCGATCGAATCATGGCGAGATGGGATTTTGTTGGTGGGCAATCGTCTTGATCGTTCGATCGGAGGCAAATCCATAGACCCAAGTCTCCCTGAAGGAAGCCGCAAAACTGTTTACAGTGAGGTGAGTCGACTTGGGTTGAATCGAATGCTTGCCGTTTTCGATTTTCCAGACCCCAATGCGCATAGTGATGGTCGAATCCGGACAGTCAATCCACTTCAAAAGCTCTTCGTGATGAACAGTCCGTTCATGCGAACAGTTTCGGAGGCACTTGGGCAACGCGTAGAGTCGTTTGCCAGTCATCCCAAGGATCGTATTCGAGCAACTTACCAACTTCTGTTTGCACGACAACCCACCGACGAAGAAGTTTCGGATTCCCTCGAATTCCTGAGTGGCGATAAGCCTTCGTGGACCGAATGGGCGCAAGTGCTTGTCGCTACAAATGAGTTTGCAACTCTCGATTGATATTGGAGCCGTTTATGTATGACTCATTGTCCATGGATCTTAAGGCAACTTCGAGACGTCAATGGTTGAGTCGCGCCGGAGGCGGTTTCGGATCGCTGGCTTTGGCTGGGATTTTGCAGCAGCAGTCCATTGCGGATCGAGGTGTTCTCTCGGCTCCACACTTCCCTGCGAAAGCGAAGCGCGTTGTCTTTTTATTCATGAACGGTGGGCCCTCGCACGTCGATACGTTCGATCCGAAACCTGCTTTAGCAAAACACGAAGGGGAACAACCGGACAAAATCAAATCGAAGGGAACGGGGTACATGCCTTCGCCGTTCCAGTTTGCCCCGCATGGCGCAAGCGGTGTCATTATGAGCGAGCTCTTTCCCAACCTGTCGCGCTGCGCCGATGATCTTTGTGTGATCAGATCCATGCATACGGATACTCCGAATCATGAACCAGGCCTGCTTCTGATGAACTCTGGACATCAACAGCCGGTTCGCCCTAGTCTGGGTTCATGGGCTTCGTATGGATTGGGAAGCGAGAACGATAACTTACCTAGCTTCATTACACTTTGTCCTGGCCTGCCTGTCGTGGGCCCACAACTTTGGTCCAGCGCGTTTCTGCCGGGGCAGCATCAAGGAGTCGCGGTTGACGCCAACGAGCAAGATGTCGAGAAACTGATCGCGAACCTGAAGCATCCCACCCTAAATCGTATGGAGCAACGTCGCCAATTGGACCTTCTTCAAAAACTGAACCGCCGTCATATCGAACAGCGTGCGGGGGACCAAGATTTGGAAGCGCACATTGCCGCTATGGAGAAAGCTTTTCGAATGCAAACGGAGGCTGGTGAGGCCTTTGATCTGTCCTTGGAGCCACAATCAGTTCACGATCGCTACGGCAAGAGCGTGTTTGCGAGAAACTGTATTCTTGCTAGGCGGCTACTGGAACGAAATGTTCGCTTTGTCCAGGTTCACTACATCACGAAGACGGGAAAGCAACCGTGGGACACTCACTCTAACAACGATGGAGGACACCGAAAGCTATGTGCAGACAGCGACCAAGCGACCGCGGCACTGATTGAAGAGCTCAAAGAACGCGGTCTTCTGGAAGACACATTGGTCCTGTGGGGTGGCGAGTTTGGAAGAACTCCCTATGCACAGAATGACGACAAAAAGAAAGATGCAAAACCTGGGCGCGATCATCACAATACCGGATTCTCTATGTTTTTGGCGGGAGGTGGAGTCCGGGGTGGCATGATGTATGGCCAAACCGATGAACTCGGTATGCATGCTGTAGAAAATCGCGTGCATGTCCATGATCTTCATGCTACCATTCTTCATTTGATGGGTGTCGATCATACCCGGCTAACCTATCGCTACAGTGGTCGCGACTTCCGACTTACCGATGTCTATGGTGAGGTCGTCAAGGACATCATTCGTACTTAGTGCTTTATGACTGCAATTGAAACTCTCTCGCTGACACGCTGAACATGGTTCTGCAATCGCGGAGCAATTTCATGCACGATCATACGTTTGGCCGGAAACGATTTGTCGTCGAGGTTGTTTGCTATAAATCGATTAGATTCTCGACATAGCGAGCCAGCCTAAGTAGACTTGTAGAATAGACTTAGGTGCGTTGATGAGAATCAACTATCAATCACAATCATTGAGAACTTGAAGCAAGGCAATCAATCCATGACAAATCTATCGCGAAATAGCGGGAGAATGATGTCGTGGATGTGCTGGGTTCTGCTTTGGGGCGTTTTTTTGCCATTCCCTCGTCCCATAGTGCACTCCCACGCAGAAGTGGAAAGGACGGGAGTTTGCAAAGACGTTTTGGAGCGACATCTCTTCGCATGCCATTCTCAAAATCAAACTGAAGTTCCGTTTTGCCAATTACACTTCCATTGGCCAGTGGTGCCTGCTCCCTTAGAAGCATTAAACCACCTATTGAACGAGGTTGTGTTTACTCCTCAGGGCTCATCGGTTCAATTAATTGTCGACTTTGGCGGTTCTTACCTTTTCGCCTGCTATCCCGAGGTTGAACGGCGAGAGGTTGAAGGGCGCGCGGAACTAGCTCGTTTCCGGGCTTCCCATTATTGTTTGAACTCTCCGACCATCTCTGGGCCCTGCCAACGCATTCGCTTTTGCGTTTGGACGTGTTGATTGAGATTATTGATTGAACTTGCGCTCGCTGCGCTAGCTTCGAACTCAATATCGCACGGTTGGAATTGTCGGCTTCAATACAAGTTCTTTGCCAGACAACTTCATCGCGCGATTCATCTCATTTCTCTCGCGAGCTTCCTTACTATGCATAAAACCCATCGAAAAAACGACGACATTACCATGCCACCTAAGTTCCCTATCCGGCTGCTTTTTACGCTAGTCCTTCTAGCCATCACATCCTCTACCGGACTCCGGATCGGTTTTGGGCAGGCGCCTATTGACAAAGCTAAAGATACAGTTCCCGTCGACGCATCCCCTAAACCACCAAGGTTCAGTATCTCACAGACTCATATCAAGAAGTCAGGGATTCAAACCGCAAAGCCAGTCTATGAAACTTTCTCTTTGGAAATCAGTCTCTCGGGCCACGTCTCGTTGAACGAGGACAAACTGGCTCACATTTTCCCGATTGTAAATGGCCAAGTTGAAAGCGTGAAAGTGGGCCTTGGAGATGTGGTGAAAGAAGGGGATCTTCTCGTTTCTGTACACAGTCGAGAAGTTGGGACCGCTAAACTCGATCTGTTTCAAGCCAAGTCTGCTTTCGAACTAGCAAGCTTGAAACTCAAACTACAAGAAGACCTGACAGGCAACACGAGAGCACTGCTAGTTGCTCTGCGAGAACAACGAGAGATCACGGAAATTCAAAAAGAATTCTCGGGACGTTCTATGGGTGATTATCGCGAAAGGTTGCTTCAAGCTTATTCCAATTACATCAAATCGCAAGCGGATGTGGAGAGGCTTTCCAGCGTCGCCGCTTCAGGAGCGGTTGCCTCCAAGCAACTTACCTGGGCGAAATCTTCTCGCAACGCAGATCTTGCAACATTCTTGGCAAGGATCGAACAAGTGGAGTACGAACTAAAAACATCCATTCTGCAAGCATCCCAGACAGTCAAAGAATCCGAGACGAGAGTCGCCGTCAGTAAAGCCAACCTCAGCATCATGGGGTGCCGCGAAGAAGACATATCCGACATCGATCCTGTTCATCAGAAACAAGCGATATCCGATTACATGATTCGCGCGCCGTTTCAGGGGACAATCATTTCCAAAGATGTAGTACTCGGGGAACAACTCCGACCCGATACGCAAATCATGACGATCGCGGACCTTTCCACGGTGTGGATCGAAGCTGACATCTACGAAAAGGATATTCCGCTTCTTGCAGGGTTGAAGGACCGAACACTGAAGGTCCGCAATGCGATTTGGCCAAATCGAGACTTTGAAGCGACGATCTTCTACACGGGAGAGATTATGGATGAAAAGACTCGAACGATCTCGCTGCGAGCAGTGGCGCAGAACAAGAACAATCTCTTGAAACCAGGGATGTTCGTGAAGATTGAGTTCGCGTCGTCCGCCGGTAATAAACGGGTGCTTCAAGTCCCAAACGATGCCATCATGGAACACGAAGGAAAGCAGTTTATCTTCATCTCTCTTGGCGATGGTCAATTCGAGCGACGCGATATCGTAGCCGGTCCAAGGAATGCCTCGATGACGGTTATCGAGAAAGGCATTCTGGAATCGGACACGGTTGTCACCGCAGGCGGATTCGTTCTGAAATCGAAGATGCTCGAAGGCCTGCTAGGAGAGGAATAGAACATGGTCAATCAAATTATTGAATGGTCACTCAACAATCGCTTTATTGTCATGCTCCTAGCGATCATTACCCTAGGTTTTGGAGCATTGACTGCAACCACGATCCCTTTGGATGCGGTACCAGATCTCACGAATGTTCAGGTCCAAATTCTAACAAATTCACCAGCTTTGGGTCCTATCGAGGTTGAGCAGTTCATCACGTTTCCTGTTGAGAACGCGATGAGTGGTGTACCCAATGTCGATGAGATTCGTTCCATCAGCAGATTTGGTCTTAGCGCGGTTACCGTCAGTTTTCACGACGGCACTGATATCTATTGGGCACGCAACATCGTCAGCCAGCGACTGCTCCGTGCAAAGGAAGAGATCCCGATGGGCATGGGTACCCCTGAGCTAGGTCCAATCGCTACCGGTATGAGTGAGATCTACCAATTCGAGGTCCGCGCAGAACCTGGGTCGAGTCACACGTTGAAAGATCTTCGAACGATTTTGGATTGGCAAATCGCGTTTCAACTGCGAAGCGTTCCCGGAGTCATTGAGGTCAATACCTTCGGAGGTGAGCTCAAGACCTATGAAGTGCAACTCGATCCTGTAAAGTTGCAGAACTATAAACTCTCGTTGAACGATGTATTCCAGTCTCTTCAAGAGAACAATGGAAACGCTGGAGGTGGCTACATTGTTCACGGCGCCGAGCAGCGATTGATTCGCGGCGAAGGACTGATCAGTGCCCTTTCGGATGTGAGCTCCATCATTCTGGCAAACAATGACGGTGTTCCCGTCCGGGTTCGAGACGTCGCGGATGTTCAGTTTGCCCCCATGCTTCGTCAAGGTGCAGTCACACGCGATGGGGATCGCGAAGCGGTCATCGGCATGGTGATGATGATCATGGGCGGCAACTCGCGTCAAGTGGTAGAAGACGTCAAGCACAAGATTGCCGAGATTCAAAAGACGCTTCCCGAAGGCGTAAAGATTGAAACATTCTACGACCGCACCGAGCTTGTTGAGAAGACGATCCATACCGTTGGTGAAAACATCGGGCTGGGTGTTATCTTGGTCGTGGTTATGCTTTTTCTATTACTGGGAGACGTACGGGCGGGGCTCATCGTTGCTGCCGCCATTCCCATTTCAGCGATGGCAACTCTCATCGCGATGCGTTACGCCGGGGTCTCTGCTAACTTGATGAGTATGGGAGCGGTGGACTTTGGAGTTATCGTTGACGGTGCCGTCGTGATGATCGAGAACTGCGTTCGGCGGGCTGCCCATTATCGGAAAACGCATAATCAAGATCATGTACCTATCGGTGTCTATCGCGAGTCTGCAAAAGAAGTAGGAAAGCCAATTCTGTTCGCTGGCATCATCGTGATCATTGTGTTCATTCCGATTCTAAGTTTGCAGGGCATGGAAGGAAAGATGTTTCGCCCGATGGCCTTTGTTTTCATGACCGCCCTTACCTCGGCGCTGGTGCTTGCAATTACCGTCATGCCAGTGATGGCCTCGTTGTTCTTGGCACGACGAATCCAAGAACGAGAAACGTTCTTGGTGCGTTGGATAAGATTAACCTACAAACCGATGCTGAGCTTTGCCATGAATCGGCCTCAATTGATGCTCGGCATTTCCGTCGCAGCGTTCGCCCTAAGCATGATAGCTGCGTCTCGATTTGGTGTTGAGTTTGTGCCAAAATTGGATGAAGGAGACATTGCGATCCAGGCGACCCGGCTACCGAGTGTTTCCCTGGAAACTTCGATTGAAATGACCAAGGCAATCGAACGATGCCTTCTGGAGTTTGAGGAGGTAGAGATCGTCGTTTCCAAAACGGGACGGCCTGAAATTGCCAACGATCCGATGGGAGTCTATCAAACGGATATCCTCGTTCGATTGAAGCCGATTGGCGATTGGAAATCGGGACGTTCGAAAGCGACGTTGGTGGAACAAATGCAATCCAGCCTGAAGGAACAGGTAGCTGCAAACTCGTTTAGTTTCACACAGCCGATTGAGTTGCGAGTTCAAGAGTTAGTCGCAGGCGTTCGCTCAGATATCGGTCTGAGTTTGTATGGTGACGATCTGGACGAGCTCAAACGCAAAGGCGACGAACTCGTTACGGCACTGAACAAGGTTCGCGGTGCAGCTGATGTTGCAGCCCAGCAAATCGCAGGACTTCCGTATTTGCGCATCGTGGTCGATCGAGATGCACTTGCACGGTACGGAATTAACGCTCGTCAAGTGCTAGACTCTGTTTCCGTGGTAGGTGGTACACCTGTCGGGCAAGTGTTCGAAGGGCAACGCCGATTCCCTCTTCAAGTACGACTCAAGGCGGACTGGCGCGAGGATGCTAGTCAGATAAAGGAGCTCAAAGTGGAAGATTCCGCTGGACGACAGATTCCGCTTTCGCAATTGGCCAATATCTTTGTCGAAGAGGGGCCAGTCGAGATTAGTCGTGATTCTATTCGCAGGCGGATTCTAGTGCAGTGTAATGTTCGCGGACGCGATCTCGCGGGCTTCGTCGCAGAGGCCCAAGAGGTTGTGGATCGTGATGTGAAGCTGCCTGCCGGTTACTCACTTCGTTGGGGTGGACAATTTGAGAACCTGCAAAAGGCCAGCAAACGATTGGCTATTGCGGTGCCCGTTGCGTTGATTCTCATCTTTGCATTGCTTTACATGACGTTCAACTCGGTAAAGCTCGCTTTGTTGATCTATCTCAACGTTCCGATTGCAGCAACGGGTGGAATCATGTTTCTTTGGTTTCGCGATATGCCGTTTTCCATCTCTGCAGGTGTGGGCTTTATCGCGCGGTTTGGGATCGCTGTCATGAACGGTGTTGTTTTGATCGAACACGTGCGGCACCTGCACCTTGGTGGTGATAGTCAAATTGATGCTGTCGTGAATGGAGCGATGGATCGGTTGCGCCCGGTGCTCATGACCGCTTCTTGCGGAGCACTGGGTTTCACTCCGATGGCACTTTCGAGTAGTTCAGGTGCCGAAGTTCAGCAACCTCTCGCGACAGTCGTTATAGGAGGACTGTTTACATCCACCGCATTGACGCTGCTCGTGCTTCCGACGATCTATCGATGGTTCGAGCCAAAAGAAGCGAAACCTGAGCCTGTGGACATGACAGAATTTACACATTGAGCCAAAACGGCACTTTGGCAAACATTCCGCCGACGTGCGTTGGCACTGGGTTTGCGATTTTAAACGGGACGTGAAAGACGGCCCCGCTGATGAATGCTACAAGCCGTCATGCTGCAGATTTGGAATTTCCTCATGCTCTCTCGCCTTAGCCGACGAACGAAGTAGCATCGTTTAAAGCTTTACCTTTGCAGTTGGCACGATGTTTTTGATCAAGCGAGGAACATAGCTTTCGTATCGGGCATGAGGCGATGGACCATTTGGTTTGAGGGCCTCAATCATCGAGTGGAGACTGCTCCCTTTTTCGCCAATTGCCTCGATCGCCGCAAGCGCGGACATAGAAACGAGTACGCCGTTCTTTTCCGGCGCCGCGAGCGATCCGAGAGTATCCAAGGAGCGATCGAGTGAGTCCTTGCTCCCAAATTGAACGAGAGCTTGAGCAGCGACAATACGCACAGCCGTCGAAGAGTCCGTCAATGCTTTCGCAAGAGTATCTTCATGCATAGATACCGCTTCTTTTCCACGGTTCAATAGCCCAATTGCCCCCCAATAGCGAACCGCACTGTCTGCGTCCGACATCAATGCAATTACTGAACTAACCGCGTTGGCCTCGACATCGGATGCCGTTGTTGCTGCAGCCATAATCTTCTCTTGCGAATACTTGGATACATCGCGAGCGATCTCATACGGTGTGCTCCCAGACGATCGCGTATGCATCTCCATTTCCGGTAGAAAGCATATGTCTTTTGTTCGAAGAAGGTGTTTCGCTTGAGCCTCTCGCATCGTTTGAAGAATGGCTTGATGATCCTTGGAGTTCGCTAGATTGTTGACTTCATCGCGATCGCTTTTCAAATCGTAGAGCTCTTCCACGGCTTTTGGAGTCCTCCAAAAGATCGACTGAGCGTCATTCGTTTGACCGCGCAGAAACTGATTGTGCCATACGCTTGTGGTTGGCGTTTCAAACTGGTAAGAGACTCTCTGGGCTTGAGAAACATGGGGGTAATAGTTTCTCAAGTAGACATACCTTCCATCGGTAATACTACGTACCAAATCCATGCGCTCGTCCATTCGCCCTCGCTCCCCATAAAGAAATGTTTGAGGTTCGCTCTGATGTGGGCCCGCGAAAGCATAGCCCTGCATCCATTCAGGTGGCTTAACTCCCGCAATACTCAACACGGTTGGGGCAAGATCGACAAACGACACCATACGATTCGACATCCCTCCGGACTTGTACTCTTTCGGAGCGAGGTGCTCCCATTTGGGTGGAAAATACACAACCATCGGTACATGTAGCCCAGAATTGCAAGGCCAACGCTTGCTTCGCGGCATGCCACTTCCGTGGTCGCCGTAGTAAAAGACGATGGTGTCGTCAGCCAGGCCAGCAGCGGTGAGTTCAGCGAGTCTCTTTCCCGCATCGGCATCAGCTTCACTCACTTTATCGTAGTATTGCGCCCAATCTTCTCGGACCTCGGGCAAGTCAGGATGATAGGCTGGTACACGCACGTCGGAGGGCTTGGTGATTTGAGTGTGCGGGCGTGTCCGGATTTGGCTTTCATGACTCTTGGTTGAATTGAAGATCGCAAAGAACGGTTGCCCCTCTGCTCGATTCTTCCAGCTTGCTTTGCCGGAGGATTCATCCCAAACCTTCCCAGGTTCGTTCACGTTGTAATCGGTTTTGCTATTGTTCGTGCAGTAGTAACCCGCCTCTCGAAGATACTGTGGATAAAGCTTGAAGCCAGCAGGTAGCGTTACCATCGATCGCATATGGAGCCCGCCGCTGCTCGAGGGGTACAGCCCGGTAATGATGGCGGTCCTAGCGGGGGCACAGACCGGAGCTACTGACCAAGCACGCTTGAACGCCATGCCTTTTGCGGCGAGGCCATCGATATTGGGTGTCCTCGCCAATTTGTCGCCATAACACCCCATCTCCGGCCCGTGATCTTCACTCGTCAGCCAAAGAATGTTGGGCCGCTCTGCAGCGCACAGGCAACTGCTCAGGATAAAAATGCCTAGAAACGCGATTAGCTTGGGTGTCATAGTTCAGAGGTACCGAGGGAGAGGAGGTTAGCAGTCCATCTTCATCGATTTCATCTTACTCGATTTTGATCCGAAAGTGGGCTTCGAGCTTTCGGTTGGGCATCTTGCCCCCGCTCCGAATCTGTTCTGGTGTCAGCGCTCGGAAGGAAGCGATTTTGCATTTCGCAACCGTCTCGGGGGAATAGAGTTGGGAGAAGAACTTCGATCGATTTGCGATATCCTGCGTTCCATGGATAGATTCGCTATCGAGCTGGTCGTAAAGGAACTGGATCCATCGCTCGACGTCGATCGTCAACTCTTGTGACTTCTCGACGATTTTTTTTTGAATCTGCCCATCAGTCGGCTTCGTAGATTGCTGCCAAGCGAACTCCCAATTCCTTTCCACAGTAAAGAAGTTCTCAATCCAATTTTCTATTCGTGGGTCAGTGCTAATCGCTACGTGGTCCATCTCATGCATCAAAAGAGAATTCGTCCATGGTAAAGCCGGTTTGAAGTCCGACCCTACAATAATTCGATGGACTATCTGCGATGTCGGTTTTTTGTACCGTACATTCACTCGAACTACTTGCTGATCAGTGCCGGACTCTAACGTTTGATACTTCATCGTGTATCGATAGTCTATGGTCAGCGTAAAGAATGTGATCGCTTGCTTATTCTCTTTCCGAAGACGCTCATCATCTTCTTCGACGCTCACCTCTCCTGCTTGAATCAAGCGAACATACTCCCCTGGAGCTGTTGCTAGCCATGGATGAGCCGTCTCCCTCGATCGTTGTCCAAAGGCATCTTCTGTAAAAAGCATTTGCCAAAGGAAGGCAATCGACATCAACAGCAAGCGAACGCGGTAACTCATGCAACTAAAATTCGGACTCTTGACAATTTGTAGAATGGCTTCAGGAATCGCTTCCTAAGCCAATCGAAACACGCGCTGCTCTTCTTTCAACGCTCGCAAATTATAGCCAAAGTGATCGCATCGCGGTGCGCTTCGAATACAAAATCGTTTATCGAACCCAGCCGGCTCTATTGCAAAAGAGGAGAATTGAAATTGGACAGTTCGACGGTCAGCACACGAACGTACGATGCAGTCAGACGGTTCACGAGCGAAGTCCTCGGAAACGGGACCACGGAAACCCGCACGTATAGCAATGATAATTTATTGACGGCGATCAATTATTCGAATGGTTCCTTGGGGAACCTAACATATACTTGGGATACGAACCAGAACACGGCTCGGAGTCGATCGGCGGCGTAATAAGTGGTTACGGATTCACGAGTGGGATAGGCTTCTAGCCTGTCATCCAAACCAGCAGTGGGATAGGCTTCTAGCCTGTCATCCAAAACAGAACCCACGGTCCAACGCACGAACTTCTCACCGCCGGTGGCCAAACCGTCAACACCGACGTCAAAGGCAACATCACCCTGCTCCCGGCTGTTCTTGCCTCAGGCCTCTAGCCTGCTGTGTGATTTCGACAACAAGCTCAAGAGTGTGGATGTTGGAAACGATAGTTCGACGGACGCCGAATACAAATACGATGCCTTGGGCCGTCGTGTGGCAAGAGTCGGTAGCAGTGGTCACTTCGACATCACAATGCTACGACGCAGCTTGCCTGCGTCGGGCAATAGCCGTAACCAGATCACGAGCAGTGGACTGAGACGCCACCATCGGCCGCTTGCCGGAATGGAGCGATGGTTGTGATGCGTCGCTTGCACTGGCCATCCCACGTCGACAAGCGACGTGGTGATGCGAGCACTGTGGCATTCATGATGGTTTCGACTAGGATCCCATGTGAACGAGCCACATGGTAATCTTTTTGCAAGCCGGAACGATGACTGTGACTGGTAGGTTGAATGCCCAACCTTTGAGAAAACACGCTTTCAGTTGCAGATCATTCGTGCTTCATGATGGAGGTTGTTGGTACAATCTCAGCGCGGCGTTAACGATTCTTACTCGCAAGCGAATGGCAAGTGCATGTCAGCGAAAATTGGGATTCGAGCCTGGATTGATTTTGCGTTTCGCAAGATCTTCGGCAAACCAGGAAACGAAATTTGTTTGATCAGCTTGCTCAATGCTATTCTTGATTTGCCGCAACCGATCGAGTCGGTGGAGTTTATGAATCCTTTTTCCTACAAAGATTTCGAGGACGAC
>CAIOHR010000095.1 GCA_903858115.1 uncultured Pirellula sp.
CGTGGGTGGCACTTAACTTCGCACCCTGTCTCGATTCGAACGCGTCACCGTTTCGAAAAGAAAGAAGCGAAACAAACGAGAATAGGCACTATGTGAGAAATTTCGGAAAAGTAATTACGGGGCTATTGCCCCCCCCCTGAAACCCCTTATGTTGAGATTAGAGGTGTTATTAGTAGACATCATCTAGTGTTTCTAATATCAAAGGCTCTTCCCATCGATGATAGGAGTTTTACGGATCATGAAACAGTATCGACTTATTGCCCAAGTGTCAAAGATTGTCGTGCCCATATT
The DNA here is from genome assembly GCA_903858115.1 of uncultured Pirellula sp. Lineage (GTDB taxonomy): Bacteria > Planctomycetota > Planctomycetia > Pirellulales > Pirellulaceae > JBKCUI01. Next base: position 292 of record CAIOHR010000095.1, read on the forward strand.
CTTGCTTGTCGCAATCGTTGTTTGCATCGGATTCGCGGCCGTCCTCGGGCTAGCCCAGCAGCCCCCGGGAACCATCGCGACGGCAGACTCTCGATGCAAATTGAATGGGGCTCAATGCAATGGCGTTCAGTCAAACTGTTGGTTCCGGCCGTGGGCTTGGAACAATTGGTGGCAGGATGTCGGTGGTACATGCGACATTTGTACAACGAATGGTAGAATGACCAACTGGTGTTTCGATGATCCCAACTGGGATTGTGTGATTGCAGGAGAAACCGTCTATGTAACGTGTGCAAACCGCACTCGCGGCCAATGTGTTGTGAATGCGACGGGTAATGGGGCGGCATGCGCCGTGGTACCGGGCAATCCGATCATTGGGACGTGCACCCTAGCCCTTTGCCGCGGTTCCATTCCCCATCCGCCTCCTGGGAATCCGTAATAACTCCAAATCGATTTCGTTCGTAGAACGGTTGGTTCACAGATGGAGAGGATACTTGACATGAGTTTTCTTCGATGGGTTCCTTTGGTCTTAATCGTTTCGTTGCTCATCACTGCCCCTGTGCATGCTGAAGATCTGCTCCCCGAGATCGTGCTGCGGTACTTGGCGTATGTCAGTCGCATTGAAACCGTGGAATACGATTGTGAATCCTTTACGATCACTCCCGAGCAATTCGATCGATTGTCGGGGGTGACTTCCGCTGCCGATGGAGGTGAACGGTTCAATGTAGGGACCTGCCAAATCGACTTGCGCGACAACTCAGAACGCTTCGATTTGCGTCCCGATCGTGATATGGAACGGATCGAAATCTTCCGTGAGGGCCATCGCATCCGATTCAATCCAGGCTTGAATCAAGGTGCCATTCTTCGCAAGAAGGACTCTTGGGATGTGTCGATTCCATATGCATTTGGCTACATAGGCGGGTACATGCTGGGCGACCGAACGGGAGAAAGTCTTTCTGAGATTTTACTGAAGCATAAGTTTATAGGCCCCATCACCACTACTGACGATTCCTTTACGATTCCCAAGGTTTACGGCAGCCCCAATTCGCCCGTGCAGGTGAATCTAGTCGTGCGGATTTCGAAAGAACATGATTTCTGCCCTGTGGAGCTTCACTACGTCGACGTTAATCCGAAGAACCCGGCACAAACCCGAGAAAGGTTCATGCTGCGAGCAGGACGTTTTGAGCGTATTAAGGACGTGTGGATACCTACACTGGTCGCGTGCCGTACGATCACCAGCGATGCTGTCTATTGCGGTGCCAGTTTGGCCAGCAACCTGAAAATGAATGAACCATTTTCCAAGCCGATGGCATTTGAATTCCCAGCGGATTCGGTTTATCACGATGAACGGGACGGAACCCTTCATGGCCGTCCAGTCGAGGAAGAAGTTATTTTCTTGCCTGAGGATCTCGCAGTGCGAGTCCAAGAGCATGAAGTGGGAGGTACCGGATGGTGGAGGTCGATCGCTTTGGTGTGCGCTTCAACGATAGTCCTCTTGCTCTCCTGGAGCTACTGGAGAAAGCGGGCAATGAATTGCGTCGTGATTGCCCTCGGACTTGCAGGGCTTCCCGGTTGTACGTCAGACGTTCTTCTGAGTGGGGATGATCCTCAAGCCGTTTCACGCAAAGACTCCGATGCGCTGAAACGATTGCATGAAGCCAATCGTTCGATGCTCATTTGCAAGGATGCAATGCCGCTGGAGATTGAGTTTCCGAAAGACTCACGCGAGATCGAACGCGAGGCAACGATTGCATTCAGAAACGAATCTCAGCAGATTATTCGATTGCCAGAATCGATTGTTACCAGTTGCGGTTGCACCGATGCAGAATGGAATAAATTCGAACTTGAGCCCGGCGGTGATGCGACGATGAAGCTCAAGATCGTAAGGCCGACCGCAAATTCGAAGAAGTTCATCCAGGCGACTTCCAAAGTCTTGGATCAAAACGGTGCGGCGATCGACGAAGTCAGCGTTGCGGTGTCGATCAAGATAGACTCTGATTGGGAGTCTGTCGATAGTCAGGTCACGCTATCTGCTGAGCCTGGGGGGCATGCCGTGGGGGTCTTCCGGATCCGGCAAAGAACTTCCTCGACACCCCGAATATCCTTTCCATCCAAGCCCGAGATCGAAGTATTGGACATCGTCGAATTGGACCCAGACATGCACCTATATGACGTGAAGATCGCTTGGCGAAGCCCCTTTGCAAAAGAAACTTACCTGGGTTTGGTGAATGTGGAGTACGACCAAGGGAACCCGAGTGTTCAGGAGTTGCCGATTTACGTGAAGTTAAAAGAGCGAACAAAGTGGCGTTATCGTGTATTGGATTTATCCAAAATCGATCGTAACGAGTTGCCGATTCCGCGAGGCTTTCGCTGGGTCCGAAATGAAGTCGAACCTGCTATTGAGGGCATCGCCGCAGCGGAGGATAATGGCATTTTGCAGATCGACTTTTCCCAGGCATCACGCGGGTTCGGCGTTTCCAAGTTTCGCGCTATTCTGACCCAGGAAGAGGAAGAGATCCCATGCGATTTCGTCGTGCTCTCGTTCGCCACCAAAGAAGCGGAGTGACGCTTATCGAACTATGCATCGTCATGGCCATCCTCGGTTTGATGGTATCCATGATGCTACCGGGCATCCAAGGAGCGCGCGAGGCGGCGCGATCGATGGCCTGCCAAGCTCGCATCAGGGACTTTGTGCAAGCGTCGCTGATCGCCTCTGATACTCATCGAAAGCTTCCTGAATCACGATTCTTCGTGGATGACGAGAAGCGAATCACGCGTGAGCGCACCTGGGGGCGGTTGATTTCACCGATGACCGGCGCGGCCAGTCCGTGGAATTCGATTGATGGTGGATTTCAACGCTCGTTTGAAGACTTCTTTCGACATGCGCCGGTGGTTCGAACATGTCCGTCTTCGCTTCCGTGTTCAGAACTGACTGTGCACGCGTCGCAGAACGCTCGCGAACCCGCTCGGACATCAACGACGGAAACTTCGGATTACAGAGGAAGCTTAGGGGTACAGGATCAATTCTCGGGCAACACTACGGGGGTGTTTTCCATCAAGAAGAACGGTTCGCCGTCGCGTGGATTCCAAGCGATCACGGATGGTTTGTCGTCGACAATCATGGCATGGGAAACGATTGGCGCGAAGTTCGTTAGACGGGAGGAAGCTACCGGTCGCTTGCTGGCGAGCGATTGGAAGACGTTTCGTTACCAAGGCCGGAATCAAATCTTTTTTGATTTAGGGGAATCGGGTGTCATCACCGCGCCGCTCGGGGATTTCGATGGGTATCTGTTCGGCTGGAGCGGAACCGCTTCCGGCACGATTTTTGTCACCACATTGGGTTCGGGCGACGACTCGAATCAACTCATACAGCGGAAACTGCTTTCGAATGCGTTCGGGGAACCCTTTTCCCTTCACAGCCGCCGAGTGTCCATCGCGCATGCGGATGGGAGTACTGGATGGTTATCCAGCGCTATCGATTTTCCAATTTTGGTTGGGCGAGTGAGCATCGCTGGTGACGAAAGCGTTTCATCGGATGAGCAGTAAACCAAGTGGTTAGGCCGCCGTTGCTAAATAACAGTATGCCTTTCTGCATTCACAACCTGGAGGAACATAAGTGCCACCCACAAATGGCACTGTACACCTTGGATGAGTGCGCAAGCTCTCTAGCGGCTTGTGGAAGCTTTTTTCTATACTTCCACGAGCTTTGGCGATTGATAATGACTTCACAAACCTGCCTTGGCTAAAATCCAGAACCTTCCTTGCGAGCGTTAACTAACCAAGGAAGGTTTTTTCGTATGGTGTCTCTACCAAATTCAAGGCGCCAATGCACCTTCAAGTTGGAACGCGTCCTCAGTGCGTTTCCAGTCGAGCGTCTTCCGGAGATGCTTCCCGAAGAATTGCTCCGTGAGGTCTTCCGGAAGCACAAGTGCCTCTTCGGAGGAGTCTTTCATTCGGCCAAGGAGATGCATAGGTGCCTCCCGGAACAGCTTGAATTGCGAGAGGTGAAGTATGTGATTTCCGAGCCCGGGCGCAAGCAGAGCCCGTTTGTTGTCGTCACGAACATGCTGGATCGATCTGGCGATGAAGGTGTTTCGGCAGAGGACATGGCCGAGCTCTATGGCTTTCGCTGGAATGTCGAACTGGACATTCGAAGTATCAAGACGCACTTAAACATGGATTTCATGAGGTGCAAATCGCCGCCAATGGTCCACACTGAATTCTGGATGAAGCTACTTGCCTACAACTTGATAAGAATGACAGCCGGCCTTGCTGCGAAACAGGAGTCGATACTTCCAAGAGAGATCAGCTTTGTTTCGACGTGTCAGTTCATCCTATCCAACTGGGACTTGGCATGTTTTTCCGCCTTGAATCCCGATGAGTTCATTCGCCGATTTCTTCGCTGTGTATCGCAATGCCGAGTCGGTAGTAGACCGGGCCGATTCGAACCCCGATGCGTCAAGCGTCGGAGGGACCAGTA
>CAIOHR010000096.1 GCA_903858115.1 uncultured Pirellula sp.
AAGGGATCAGCCCTACGCAGTATTACTCATGGAAGAAGCTGTTGGTATCCAGTGCCGATGCCGTCTTTGGAGGAAAGCGACAACGCTCGGTAGATGCCAAGGAAACGAAATTGGAATCGGACCTCACGAGAATGAAGAACGTGATTGCCGAGATCACAGCCGAGAATCTAGAGTTAAAAAAAACGCTTTAGGAATCGAAGACTACGGACAACTCCCGAGCGATCTTCAGCGACGTGTGATAGCTGAAGTAGAACAGGCAAGAACGCGAAGCGCGATGCCAGTTCGCCAGTCGCTGAAGATACTCGGAGTACCGTATGGCTCGTACTATCGTTGGAAGCGAGAGACGACACCACCGATTCATCCGGTACAGGTCTTTGAGGCCTTGCCTGAAGAGAAAGCGGCGGTGAAGAATTATGCTTTGTCGCATGCCGATATTCGCCGTCGAGAATTGGCATGGCGGATGATCGATGAGGATGTGGCCTACCTGAGTCCATCCACGGTCTACCGGATTTTACTCGAAGAAAACCTGATGGATCGTCATTGAGGCAGGAAAAAGCGTTATCGCGATGAGACGGAGAAGACGACACGCCCTGATCAGATATGGGCGACGGACTTCATGTACCTAACGATCAATGAGGAACAATACTTTTTTACCGCTTTCATCGACGAATACTCTCGCTATATCGTTCATTGGGAGCTGATGAGCAGCATGGATGGTCGTTCATTGAGTATCGCCGCGCAAGCCGCCTTGCAGACGCTTCCTTTGGACGAAGAAGGCCGAGCGACGATTCAACCGATAATTCGGAGCGACAACGGTAGCGGTTACATCTCCAGCGAGTTCGGATCGGTACTTGAATATCATCGGCTGGTCCACAACCGTATTCGTCCTCATTGCCCGGAAGAAAATGGAGTGATTGAACGGGCCAATCGGACGTTTCGAGAAAAGCTTGACGAGTTCGAGCTGACGAGCCGATCAGAAGCAGTAGACGCATTGTCGTCGATAGTATTGCACTACAACACGATTCGATTGCATAGTTCCTTGGGCTATAAACCGCCAGCGACTTTTTATCGCGGCAACCCGGAAGAAGTCGATACGAACCGCGCGTTGAAGTTGCGTCAAGCTCGACACAAACGCAAAGAAGAGAACTTAAAACTTCGTCAAAAAACCTTACCACTATCGGCCAGCGAAAGTATCGCTTAGAAAACGCTCGAAGTGTGCCAGTTCCCGCTGAAACAAATCACGTGTGCTAACCAGTGTCGGTTAATGCGTTCCCTAATTGCATTCAGTCGTGTACTTCGGTTGCGAACCATCGCGTCCCGCTCGGCGACAATCCGTTTAGGCTGCAGCGGTTCAAGTCTTTTTTACGCGTACAGCCTTTCGAGTGATTGAGGCTGCTGTAATCCAGCGGGGGAATCAATTGAATGCGAAGGAAGCGTAACGAAGTTGTTCGCAAATCAACTGCATGTCGATCACAATCGCCTTTCCGCAGATTACGCCGGACGCACGACATCGAGCGAGGTGCGAGGTGCGACAAAAATCTAAACTGAATTGCGAAAATCATTATCATCGTTTTCGTTCAAAATTGTCTTGACCTCGCTCGCGTGGTCTGATCTATTGATCGGGTCAGGAAGACATGTGTCGAACAAGTTGTACTCCCAAACTTTGTTGAAGCCATGCAAGCCCATGCAAGCCCATGCAAGCCCATGCAAGCCCATGCAAGCCCATTTCTAGAGATCGCTTGTCTCTTTTTTCTTTCGCCATCTTGATTTGCTTGGAATTCGTTTGTTTTGCATCGACCGGTTGCAATCACGGACTCTTGAAGAGCGACACAACAACGAATTCCGACATTGATTCGGTTATTTTTCATGGTGGGTACATCACAGCAGATCGAGAACATTTCGTTGGATTCGATCTCAATCCGTTGAAGATTCCTACGGACCATCGAATTCAAGACATTCAATCGTCTTGCGAGTGTGTCTCAGCAAAACAGATCACCATTGAATCGCATAATAATAAGTCGATTCTACAGGTGACGGTTCATCCAGACTCAAAGCTAACTGGAACAGCGAACCTAGCGGTGGAGCTGCGAATCAAGCTGAGTAACCAACAATTGCGTTCGGCTGTTTTCGAGTTCGTTCACTATGACAAGCGAGCAGCCATCGTCGAGTGAGTCCATGGAGTTCCACATGCCCGTTCCATTGATATGTCCAGATCCATTGTCCAACAAAGAAAACAGTGAACTCGACTCCAACCATTGCTGCGACTCTTCGTTCTCCGGTGAGATCCAAGAGCTTTTTCAATCGATTTGGATCTCGCATTTTGAAGAGATAAAGCGGAGATGCCGCTGCAAACTATGCTCCGCAGATCGATTGATCCATTACGAAGAGGATCTCGCGAATGATGTGATGCTTGCGATTTGGAGCGAATTAACGTCTAGAAATCATCGAGCTTTTTTCTCGATGGAAGACATCTGGATCGCCATCCTGCGACTGATAGAAGAACGTGCTATCAATCGCGCAACTTACTTAAATCGTAAACGACGTCGATGCCCCTCCCAATTGGAGCGACTTTTCGATTATTCGGCCAACGAGCGAGAGTTTAAAGACGCTGCTCTTCTGCAAGTCGAAGCGGCGGAAACGTGGGAGACACTGATGGGACTAGCTCCTAACGAACAGTTTTCAGAACTTCTGCAACTTAAGCGAGACGGTTTCGACGTTCGGGATATTGCGATCCAATTTCGCCTCAGCGTCCGCTCTATCCAGCGCAAGCTCCATCACCTGCATAGACTTTACACGAGCACGGTAAGTGCCTAATAGTGTTCATTAAGGAATCGAGGGGATCACCAAATGCGAAATACGTCTTTAACGTCAACGAAAAAGGCATTCACGTTGATCGAGCTGTTGATTGTGATTGCAATTATCGGCGTGCTGGTTTCGCTGTTGATTCCTGCCGTTCAAGCAGCCCGCGAAGCGGCCCGAAGAATGCAATGCACGAATAATGTCAAGCAACTTGTCTTGGGTGTTCTATCTCACGAGTCTGCTTACAAACTGTATCCATCCAACGGTGGATGGGATGAGTCCTGCAAAATCAAATCGACGACCGGAGAGGAAGAGTTTGTTGGAACTCGCAATCGGGGAAGCGGAACTTACTATTACTCAGGTATCGGCAAACCTAACGCAAGTCCGAAGAATCAGCCCGGTTCCTGGGCCTATGCGATTCTTCCCTACATCGAACAATCGAACGCTTACAATACCATTGCATTTCAGACGATTCAGCCAACGTATTTGTGTCCAACCCGCGCACGTCCCGCGCCGTTGCCTGTCGTCTCCGATCACTATGGCGATTACTTCTCCGGCGGATGGGCTTGGGCGAAAACCGATTACGCCGCAAATTTACATGCGATTCCTGCGCGACCCAAAACACTAACCCATGCGAACATGACCGACGGAACGTCGCATACGGTGTTGATGGGTGAAAAGGCTTACGATACTAAAGTACACACCGCTACATCATGGCATTGGGACGAACCGATCTTCACGGGTGGACAAGGTGGCACCAGCAGAAATGGTGTGTTGTTGCTTTCCGACGGTATCGGCATCGACTACAAACAGAACTGGGGATCTGCGCATGCATCTGGCATCGTGTTCGGTTTTGCGGATGGGAGCGTTCGATTGATTGATCGGAATGTCAACGTCGCAGCAATGCTCGCTGTCGTCACTCCTGATCGAGGAGAAGTCGAAGCCAATGAGATCCCATAGTCGTGTTTACGCTGTCGCAAAGAGAAACGACAGAACATTGATATCCTGCGAGAAACTAACCGCCGAACGCATTCACGCCAATTCATTTAGTTTGGCAATCGTTTTGGCCTTAGTTTTCGCAACCACAATTTCCACCATGGCAAGCTCGGCCATGTGCGAGGAGTTTGATCTGCAACTTTCGAAGTCACATCCACTCGTGAGTTGGTATCAGCACCAAGCAACCCCTGGAAAGCTTCCTAACGCGAAAACCAACACGACACCAATGGGAACCCAAGTTGTCTTCTCACCAATAGGAAGCAAAGGGACAGTTGTCACGGCTGGGTTCGATTACCGGTTGGCGAGCGATGGTGATTTCTATTTTGCGTTGGAATCTGTGTTTCATGTTCCGAAGGATGAGGAGGGTGGTTCATTGATACTTGCGATACCATTTAACTCACCAGATGAAGGTCGACTCTCTGTTTCGGTTTTTCCGTCAAACAAGGCGGAAAAACAAGTCCTTTGCACGGCACAATACGCATCTAAGTCAGGTGTTTCCAAATCGATCGAGCCGATTGTTGCTCATGCATCGAGAGGGCTTATCGAAGTGGAGAGATCAGGTTCTCAGGTCGTTGTCCGCTTTACTCCGAACCACGTTACATCGAGCAACATTACATCGAGCAATGGTAGGTCGACCACCGCACAGCGGATACAGTCCGATCCGATCGAAGTTCCGAACGCACCAATTCGCCCTATCTCGCTTTGGATGCGATGTTCACCCAAATCGTCTGTCGTGAAATATGATCTCATACGATTCAAAGCTCGGACGGATCGAACGCCAGCTTCGTTATCACCAACGACGCAGCAAATCGATTGGGTGACTTGGTGTACAGTGGGATTCCTTGCTCTCGGAATTGCCGCCGGGGCGATCAAGTTGTTTGGGCGTCCCAAGGAACAGACGTGATGAACCACTCTCGTCTGGTCGATGAAAAGACATGGCGTCACATTGCGACCGGTAATGGGTTGAAACTGTGGCTCCTCGTTTTGTTGACTGGGCTATTGTTGTTGCCAGCGATTGTCAACGGTGGTCCCATTTGGTTTCCCGATAGCGTAGAGTACCTTTCTGTCGGAGAACGATTTTGGCAAACGGTCGTTCATGGAACGCATTTTGATTTCTATGGTCAACGGAGCATTCTCTATTCTGCGGTCCTTTTTCTCGTGCATTGGAATGCATCCAGTTGGCCCGTTATTGTTCTTCACGCTGTATTGGTTTCCACGAATTCGATCCTTGTGTTGCGTGCATTGCATCCGGAGATAACAAAGCGTACTTCATGGGGCACTGTTCTGATAACAGTCCTGACGACCGGTGTAAGCATTTACGTGTGCTTTCTGATGCCCGATGTGCTAGCAGGCGTAATGGTTCTAGCGATGGTTACTTTGTTACGCGCAGGTCGCTCGCTGAGCAGTCCTGTCTACGCTTGGGTGGCGATTTCGCTTTGGTATGGAATTGTGTCCCATGGTGCCAATGTATTGTTATCGTTCGGAGCGGTCGGATGTTACTGTGGAATCGCGTATTGGTATCGCGAGAAGTTGGAAATGGCGGCGATCGTATCTGTCGTATGCGTTCAGTGCATTGCCGTGGTTAGTTTAGTGATAATCCATGCTGATCTATATGGAAAATTTTCACTCCAGAACCCACGCCAACCTGTGTTTGCTATGGCGCGCATACTAGCGGATGAACCCGGAAACACTTACTTTCGCCAAAACCACAAAAACCTTCCTTGGCATGTCTGCCGCTATTCCAAAGATATGCCCAAAGATGCGGGTGCCATTCTTTGGGGGCAGCCTGGTATTTGGAATCGCTCTGAAACGGAACGACAGCAGTTAAAGTCTGAGGAATCGTCCGTCGTGAGAACGATTGTATTCAGCGACCCGTTACGACAGATGAGATCGTCCGTATGGAACGTCTGGCGATTGGTTTTGTCGCCCGTCGATTATCGAATATTGCGTTCGCAAACAGTCGTAACCCGTCTCATCGTTGCATTACCTTTCATGCAATCGGAGTATTTGAATTCACGACAGGCGAATCAACGTTTATCGCTTGCGACACTTCGTGCATTTCACGAAGTTGGCTACTGGTTGACTGTGCTGGGAACGCTAATTCTATTTCTGATGAATCGATTTCGATTTCAGATCGCATTCTTTTCTTCCGTCATTTTGTTGAATGCTGCAATTGCGGGCACACTGTCGGGACCGATGCCACGATACCACGAACGATTGACGTGGGTATTGACGTTGGTGGCTATCGCGGCGTTTATGCAATGGTGGAAAACGTGGAAAACCTGGAGAGACCAACGGGTAATGCAAGTGCAACGTGAAGATTCGCCAGTCTTGGGTGTATCCGCATGAAGTTAATTATTCAGATTCCGTGTTTCAATGAAGCAACGACGTTGCCTTTGGTGTTGGCCGATTTACCCGCTCAAATTGATGGAATCGACACGATCGAGACACTTGTGATCGACGATGGTAGTACTGACGGGACTTCGGAGATTGCCAAGTCACTTGGTGTAACGCATATCGTCAAACACTTACGCAATCGGGGACTCGCTGAAAGCTTTGCAACGGGTATACGTACATGTCTTCGATTGGGAGCTGACATCATCGTGAACACGGACGGAGACAACCAATATTCTGGTCACGACATCGTGCGGTTGGTGTTTCCCATTTTGCAGGGCCAATCCGAGATCGTTGTCGGAGACCGATCGCCCGCGCAGGATAGACGATTTTCGCTTGGCAAGCGTTGGCTTCAGTGGTTGGGTGCGAAAGTCATTAGCAACTTGGCATGCCAGCCTCTCGCAGATCCGGTTAGTGGATTTAGAGCTTTCTCCCGTGAAGCTGCATTTCGATTCCATCTAGTGTCCAAGTACAGCTATACGATCGATCTGTTGCTCCAAGCATCTCACAAGCGGATAGCGATCGACTTCATTCCTGTGAAAACCAATAACCCCACGAGGCCCTCGCGGCTCTTTCGAAGCATCTCGCAATTCGTTCGTAACTCTGTTTTGATTATCGTCCGCGTTTTCTTCCTCTACCATTCACTTGCAGTTTTGTCTTTTGTTTCAAGCGTCCTCGCCGTAATCGGAGTTGTACCGATCGGACGTTTTTTGTGGCTTTGGTTTCTAGGGCAAGGCAACGGGCACGTTCAATCGCTCGTACTAGGGTCGGCGATGCTCATCCTGTCCGCGTTAGTTATGCTCGCCGGTATGTTGAGTGATTTGATCGCGTCGAATCGAATCATGATCGAAGAGACTCTCGAGCGAACGGCAAGAATGGAAGCCGAGCTTGAGAAAGACCAACGTAACAAAGTATGAAGCTATCTATCATCATCCCGGTCTATAACGAACGAGCAACGATTGTTGCGTTGATCGATCGACTCAACCAATCAGGTTGTGATAAGTACCAATGGATCTTTGTCGACGATGGCTCGACAGACGGCACAACCGAGTTGCTTCGACAGCATATCCCAGCTAGTCAGACACTGATTGTTCAACCCAAGAACCAAGGGAAATCTTTTGCCGTGCGCACGGGCTTGGCGAATGCCACCGGTGATTGGGTAATCGTCCAAGATGCAGACCTGGAATACGATCCGGCAGAAATACCCAAGTTGCTTCAGAAAGCAGAGGCTAGTTCGGTGCAACCGGTCGCAGTTTATGGACGACGTCCGAGTTGTTGGGAACGACCGAGTCGGTGGATTTTCGCAAGTGGAGTTTTGGGAATCGACGTCGCGATGCTTTTTGTTTATCGAGCCTGGGTACGGGATCATGCGACTTGTTACAAACTAGTCCCCCGCCGCGTGCTCGATGCATTTCAATTAGAGTCAACCGGGTTCGAAGGGTGCGTAGAAATCACCGCAAAGTTGATGCACAGCAAGATACCAATTTTGCAAGTGACGATCCGATATGAACCTCGAGGGATCGCAGAAGGGAAGAAACTGTCGATCTGCTACGGATGGTCTGCAATGCGTGCAGTCATACGATTCCGAAAAGCACGTGGATCGCAATAAAGCTGAACACGATCGATTGGTCCATACGGATTCATCTCATTCGGCGCCAAATCATCATGCATATTCCAGCAAGAATCGCAATCGACATAAGGAGTAACAATCGAAAAAGCCGCGGACTAGACTTGGTCGAGCTGCTATCGATACGGAAACTGTCCGTCGTTATTGGTCCTTTGTTAGCATAATGACCGACAGAGAGAACTGACACCCGTCTATATTCTTGAATAGCCTTGAACGGCTGAACAGCTACGACATCGTTGGGTGAATCGGATTTGAGTATCAAAGCCATTAAGCGAACTCGCTCCAAAATCGATCGCAAGCTCTTATTCTTATAGCCAATTCCTACTTGTACTATTGATGGTGTTGGCTGCTTCTTCTCATCCTCAGAGTATTCGATTCGGATTTCATCACCGTGCTCTTCGCCTTGCATGAACAAAGTGGATCTAACGATAAGCCAATCCAAGCTGGGGCGAACTTCGAACTCGCCAACTCCACCAATGGATGATTTAGGGTAAATATCTGGCACCCTTGAAATCTCTTTAATTGAGTCTGCTTTCACTTCAAAAACAACCGTCTCCCCTAAACCCGTTCCCGCCCCGTATCTGAATACATTGGTAATCTTTAGAGTTCCAGACTTTAAAGCAGAAACTATAGGGAACTGAGTGGAGCCCAGCGAAAAAACACTCGCATACTGAGGAGCTATAGAGAGACATTCTCTCGCGTCGTGGTCAATTCTCTTTTTGCTTTCTGTGAGGATAAATGTGTTTTGCGAAGTTGATGCAAGAAACAGACATTTGTCGAGCGACATCGCCACGCATGAAACCAGTTTTTCGTCGCCAAAACGATAGTAGTTTTGACGCCCTGTAAAACTTGGTCTCCCAAAAAATTCGATGTGTTCAGAATGCTCGTAAAGGTCAGTCTTTACAGAAACCGGCCAACAAAATGGCAACACACCAAACACAGCCTGTTGATTCTTGACAACATCCTGTTTCGCGGACTCTTTGCGAACGACTTTGTCCCAGCTACTCTCTTCGGAACAGAAACGATTCGCATGCCTTTCAGCCGCTTCCAAGAAAGTATCCCTGTACTTCCAAACCTCAGCGTCCGCGATTTTTTCAAATCGAAGCGCATCAACGTGGTCGTCTGACAAACAACTCAACCAAGTTGTTACCAGGAAGCTCAAAAATATTCTCATGCAAAACACTGTTTTCTTAATGGCACTCGCAAAGGAGCCCAGCGTACGGAACTCGAATGCAATCTTTTGGAGCGACACAACCAGAGGCTGCTCCAGATATGCAAATACCGGTCGTATAGCAGTAAGTAGTCCAGATGAGAGTTCCATTTGGTCCCTCACTTGGGACCGTATAGCAATCAGTCACAGAACTGTGAGCGCAATTACTCACAGGGCCATTTGCATTGACCGATGAAAAAAAATGCGAGAATATGATAATCGAAGTTAAAATACCCACCTTCAAACTAACCGATCGAAATATTCGCATCATCTATCCTCCAAGTCAAACAGGAAACGAGACTGAAAAGCTACCTGCAAAATTATCATTGAACGCCACTTGGGCAATGTACAATCACTTTTTCAACGCGATTCCAACCGAACCTCGAATAACTTATCGTTACCTCTACCGGACGCCCCTCTGCTGGGGAAATCATACGAAGTTCGACCGACTGAAATGCCGACAGTTCTCGAGGTGGGGATTCGATTTGGATGCATCCGCAGGACGAATGTAATTCCAAATTAGCAACAGGCACCGCCCCAAAATTGTCAAGTAACAGAGTTCCTGAACCTTTTGTCGAATCCTTTCCCGCAAGACTCACGCTCAAAGCGGATATTCGACCAAACAAAGAAACGCAACCCGCTACGAATAGCATTCCCATGATTGCAAGACTGCTCCAAATCCTCATTGTGACGAAGTTTCATTTTGTAGATGTAAGAAAACTACAATAAAGGCTACTTAGCCCACAAGCCTCCCCTAGGGGACGCGACAATATCATCGAACCACGACAGGCTATTTTGAACTTTCCGAAATTTTTTCCGAAGATGCTAGAGATGCCGGGGGGCACAGCTAGTTTTGTTGTACGCAACAGGATCAGCAGCAATTGCAATCGACCGAGCCAGCGATGCAGCTTTGCAGTTCGCCTCGACCATGGCGTCAACTGCACGGTACCGATAGCCATGCAAATCGGGCCAACAACGATGTGCCCATAGAAGGCTAATCGATAAAGACCGACGAAAATCTGCGCCCTACCTTCGAGGAACCCTTGTTCAAAGTTGGGTGGAAAGTACAGCGAGTAATTGCCAACGATAGCGATCGAAACCTTGATGAGCAGCAACGCTCCGAGGAGGACTAGGAGTCGTAACGCTAAGTTTTGCGATGACATGAATTTGACTCACCGGTTCTGCAGAAAATAGCCCAAGCGATCGCAGTTTGCGTCTAGAACCGCCTCTCCGAGTCTACTCACTACTGGTGCTTTCTTTCCTGCCCATCGCCTTACTGCTATCCTAGCAGATAATCCCTCTAAGTCTCTGCTTTGAGATTGGAACTTGAACACAACACGAAAGAACGACCCTAGTATGACAATCACGCCTGGCTCGGAAAAGAAACTAACCATTGCTGACGAGCGTTACGACTTGGTCGTCATCGGCGGCGGTCCCGCGGGAGTCAACGGTGCAATCACTGCCGGAATTCTGGGCAAACGTGTACTTCTCGTCGAGAAAGAGCCAATGGTCGGCGGAGCTGGGATCAACACGGGAACGATCCCGAGTAAGACGCTGCGAGAAACAGCATTGGTCCTCTCCGGTGGGCGATCTCGACGCCTTTTTGGCATAGATCTCTCGCTCCGCCGCGAGGCAACGATTGCCGAATTCATGTGTCATGAAAAGTATGTCAAAACGCAAGAACGCAAAAGATCCGAATGCGAGCTAGCACGCCGCGGAGTTACTATCTTGCGAGGCGATGCGAGTTTCGTTGATGCAAATGCGATCCGCTTGATAGGTTCAGGCGGCGAAGAAAAGCTGGTCTACGGGGAAAAGATCCTCATCGCTACCGGGTCATCTCCACTTCGTCCACCGGAGTTTCATTTCGACGATGATCGCATCCATGATTCGAACGAGATACTCGAACTGAAAGTATTGCCAAAGAAGCTTGTCGTCATCGGAGCTGGCGTCATCGGTTGTGAATATGCTGGCACATTTGCTGCATTGGGTGCAGAGGTACATCTCGTCGATGGACGCGACACGCTGCTCCCATTTCTCGATCGTGAGATCTCCCTCGGGCTAGTTGCTGCGATGACAGAGAACGGTATTTGTTTTCATTGGAAAACAAAAGTTCTCGAATGCGATACTTCCAGAGCGGGAAACGTCGGTATTCGACTCTCCTCGGGAACCACGATGGAATGCGACGGAGTACTCGTATGCGCAGGCCGAAGCAGCAATACACAATCGCTCAATGCTCATGCAGCCGGTCTAACATTAGGGCCACGCGGTCTAGTCCAAGTGAACCCAAACTACCAATCGACAGAGGTTGGTCACATATACGCTGCAGGGGATGTCATCGGCGCTCCGGCGCTAGCTGCGACGGGAATTGAACAAGCGCGCGTGGCCGTTTGCCATGCCTTTGATGCGCCGTGGGGTTGCGGAGTGGCTCGTCTATTGCCAACGGGAATATATACAATCCCCGAAGCGAGTTTCGTTGGCGATACCGAAGAAGCATTGATTGCAAAAAAGGTTCCTTACATTGTTGGACGTTGTCGTTATGCAGACATTCCACGGGGAGATATCATCGGTGACCATCTAGGGTTCCTGAAGCTACTCTTTCATCAAGAAGATATGCGTATTCTAGGCGTTCATGTGATGGGAGAGCAAGCGACCGAAGTTGTTCACCTTGGCCTGCTCGCAATGACGATGAATGCAACGGCCGATCTCTTTCACCAAGTCTGCTTCAACTACCCCACGCTCGGCGATCTTTACAAGTATGCGACCCATGATGCGATGCTCAAACGTCGAGCGATCTAATTCACATTTGGACACTTCTCGTTGATCACCACCAATTGATTCCAATTTTCGATCGCAAAAGATCTCTTTTCGTGCTCGTGCTCAGCCATAGGCGGTGCTCGTGCTCCCGCTCGATTTGACTCCCCGAACGAGTACGATTACGAGCACCATTACATTGAGCACGAGCACGATTGAATGCGAAACGTAGTGGCGTTCGCCGAGAAGTGTCCTAATTTGGCTTTGTTTCTAAATACGTCACTACACCAACCAATACATAATGGGTCTACGGAATATTCAAGTGATGGCGAATGCAACTACCCATTTTCGATCTCTAGAACAAGAGCCTCGTATGACGGCCAAATGTGTATAATCCTCACGCGTGATTTTCAATTCTATTCCGTTGGGTCAATCGCAGCATGGCACCTCAAACCGATTCTTCAACCGACAGGCCCGACACGATTGTTCCCCTTGAAAAGTGTTTTGGTGCGCCGAATCAGAATGCTTTCGGAAGCTCTGTCTTTTTCCTTCCAGTATCGCAACAGTCCGAGAATCTAGAAGCAGACGCGATCTCGCAATACCGGTACTTCCTCGGAGATGCGTGGGCTCGATTGGGCGAACAGAATTGGATAAACGGTTGGGCTCCAGTTTATGTTCGGGAGCCAGACAACTCGCGTGGTATTCTCGAAGAGTTGAAATCGCTTTCGGATCGAGAAGCTCGGCAGTCGGCCGGCTTGTTGTTGGAGAACACCGAGGATGCAGAGGAATCTTGCAAAGCGCTGCAAGACGCCTTTGATAGTCCAACGGTCACGGAGTTGCGCATCTTTAAGGTCGGCGATTGTTCAGCTATGTCTGGAATACTAATCGCGGCAAAGCTTTTGAATACCGGCTCTCTGTTTTTGATTCTTCTATTGGATTGATAAAAAAATATTAAGCAATACGACCTGAAAGCTACCGCGAATTCTTGCAAGACTCGTCTAGTACGCGAGCCTCGTGAGCGAACGATCGTGGCGAAAAAACGGAAACATTTGGACGCGTGTATTGCCGCTGTAGGATTGACTACCGTAAGATAGCAACGCTGACAAATTGACGAATCGCCATCCGCGATTTCTACCGTTCCTCGATTTTGACAAAGAGCCCGGCAAACTATGCAATTCCAAAACCCCTACGCCTCATACACCGCAAATGCAGCGGCTTTCGCAGAAGAATCTGAACGTACGGGATTCATCCAGCGAACCTATCTTCACCTTGGAGGGGCGGTCGCTGCGTTCATTTTGTTGGAAGGTTTACTGCTGACGTTGATCCCAGCCCAAACCGTGCAAGGCCTACTCCGTGCCGCGGGTGGCTGGGCCCCGCTCGTGATCTTGGTTGCCTACATGGCAGTGAGCTGGGTTGCTCGTAGTTGGGCGGAGTCCGCTGTCTCGCCAAAAGTTCAATACTTAGGCTTAAGTCTCTATGTGGTTGCAGAAGCGTTTATCTTTGTTCCGCTGATGCACATTGCGATGCGCCACGGTCCGGCCATTCCGTTGCAAGCCGCGTTGATCACCGCATTGTTGTTCGGTGGCTTGACTGCGTTTGTGTTCCTTACCAAGAGTGATTTCTCGTCTTGGGGCAAGTATCTTTGGTTAGCGGGGCTCGCTGCTTTCGGAGCAGCCGTCGCCGGCGCTTGCTTTGGGTTTTCACTCGGGCTCTTCTTTAGTGCCGCGATGGTTGTCTTGCTTTGTGCATACATTTTGTACGACACATCGAATGTCATGCATCACTACGGCGTTCACCAACACGTCGCAGCCTCATTGGCATTGTTCGCATCCGTATCCACATTGATGTGGTACGTTACGCGAATCTTGATCTCGATGAACGACGATTAATCAGCCGAAGTCGATGTTCTCGACTTACTTTGGCAAGCAAGAAAGCGCTGAAACCTCTAACTTCCGAAGTTTGGTTGTGGCTGTCAGCCACATCCTGGAATGGCCGCGAAGTGGTCTGCCATCGAAACCACGCGAAAGAAACGGCCGAGGAAGCCGGCGATGGTTTGGGCATTTCGTTCAACAAACATCGTTCAGTTTCCGATAAAAGCAGGTGGCCTACCATGAATGTTGGTCGTTGCCTGGCTTTTCCAGACGCAACGATCTACACTATGTATTGCCGGACTAGAGGTCCGTCGGATCCCACCTAAATCGATTCCTTCCGAATCAAATACCTTCCCAATTTCTGGAGCTCTCGCGATGCATCCGTTTCTATCTCGCCGTCGTTTTGTGCTCAAATCCGTCGCGGGAGCCTTGGCAATCCCCGTTTTGCCCTCCGTCGCAGATGATGCAATTGGGAAACGATCGGTGGTCGATGTCGCCCCCGGAGCAGGGGTCAGTGCACGCCGTTTCGTCGCCATCGGTAACTTGCTCGGCTTTCAACGCAAACAGCTCTTTCCCGAAACCGCAGGTAAAGAATTTGAAACAACCAAACTTCTCGAACCACTCGAGCCACTTCGCGACAAAATGACCGTCTACCGTGGGCTCAACCATGGTCTAAAGGGTGGCCACTTTGCCGTCCATACATTTTTGTCCGGTGTGCTTCATCACGAAGCCAAAAATCGCCCCGATGGAAATGTCACCGTCGATCAATTCATCGCCGACGCGATTGGCAAGCAAACACGTTTTGCATCACTAACAGTCGGTTGCGAAGGGGGCATTCACGGCGGATGTCAACTGGCGTGGACTCGCTCCGGTATTCGCGTTGCTCCGATTACCGGCCCCAGCGCACTTTTTGAAAAGCTGTTTATTGAGGACTCGATAGGTCAAAAGGAAAAGCAGAAGATTGCCAATGGATTGCAAGCTTCGATCTTGGACTCGATGGTGGACGAAGCGAAAGCCTTATCAAATCAAATCAATCGCGAAGATAACGCGAAGCTCGACCAGTATCTTTCCTCCGTTCGAGACGTCGAGAAACGACTCCAAGCGAAATCGCAATGGGTAGATCAGCCAAAGCCTATGGCTAAGATGGACCGTCCAGCAGATCGCAACACGGTTCATGATTTGCCGTTGCTATACGAAATGATAGCACTGGCCCTTCAGACGGACTCCACGCGAGTCGCTACGTTGGAAATCGGCGGTAGCTTCTTGCCTCAAGACTTGGGCATCGACAAGTCCTATCATGGACTATCGCACCATGGAAATGAGGAGCAGGCAATCGCTGACCTCATCAAGTTGGAACGGTACCAAATCGAGCACTTCGGCAAGTTTCTGACCCGACTCGCAGAGATCAATGACGGAGACAGATCGCTGTTGGATTCTACAGCCGTTCTGTTTGGAAGCGGTATCGCCGATGCCAATTCTCATACCAACGATGACTTGCCAATCATCATGGCGGGAGGCGGATACGGACGAGGCGAATTCAAACACATGAAAGAACGAGTGCCGCTTTGCAATCTGTACCTCGATATTATCCAACGACTCGGGATCCCTGCGGAGTCGTTTGGAACAAGCACTGGCACATTCTCTTGATATGAACGTAATTGTCGAGAACCGATCGCTTCCACTAGTTGTCGCATACAGCAAACTGTTTCACTCAACGTTTTGGATTGCGATCGCAAGCCTTGTTTGGTTTGCGACTGTCAGCTCATTGGCTCGATGCGATGAGCGAATGGAGACTCTTTCAAAATTCTTGAGTTCGTACTGCATCGATTGTCATAATCAACAAGATGCACAGGGGAGTCGCGAGTTTGAGTCGCTGCGATTGCCTTTGGATTCCGAACCACATCTCATCACGGCCGATGAGATCGTGGACCAACTCACGTTGCGCCAGATGCCGCCACCTGATGCGGATCAGCCAACGACCGACGAACGCATCGCGATCATCGAGTTTCTGCGAGCGAACATGCGAGACGCGCGGAGTCGCCTTCAGAGTACGGGCGGTCGAACGGTGATGCGTAGGCTAACCAACCAGGAATACGAAAACACGTTAGCAACCCTTTTTTCTCGTTCGGTCGAGACATTGGGATTAACGAAAGAGTTTCCCTCTGAGACTGCCAGTCGCAACATTGATCGAATCGGATCGGAGATGATCACTTCTGGCGTATTGCTGGATCAGTACTTCAGTGCAGCCAATCGTTTAGTCGAACTGAGGCTGAACAAACCAGACATTCCGCCGAAGGATTGGCATTTCCAAGGCCACTTTGTGCAATACGAAGAGCTTTCGGGACCTCACAAATCGGTCTTCAATTATCGTTACCTATGTATCTACGAACAACCCAACACCGATACGCGGCAAGGGGGCTACGGTCACATTGAAGATTTCCTTCAAGGTGTTCCTGTATCAGGACTCTACGATATCGAAGTGCATGCCCAAGCGATGCATCGCGATACCCATTATGATCCCAAGATCTTTCGGATCGACTTCACAGAACCGTTTCAATTGGCTGTCGTGCCAGGCGACGTCAAACGTGGCCACATTCATTATCCGCAATCGATTGAGCCTATCCTAGGAAAAGCTATCGTTCCTGACAAAGAACCGGAATGGATCACGTTTCGTGTTTGGCTCGAAGAAGGTCAAACGCCTCGATTCATTTTTCCCAATGGACCGTACGAGTCTCGAGCTTCAGTCCTCGAGACGAACAAGAAGTACAAAGAAGAGTTAAAGGTCGAGAAAGATCCTGGCGTGAGTCGAGCCAAATTGCTAACGGATGGAGCATTGCCGCATATTCGGATTGATGAAATCAAGATTCGAGGTCCATTACCAGAACCTAATGGCACAGCCGAAGAAATCTCCGTCTTCGGACCGGATGGCTTTCAATCTGAACGAGCAATCGAACAACTCTATTCATTTGCAGAGCGAGCCTTCCGAAGACCACTCCAGGAATCCGATCGAGTACGCATTGATAGAATCTATCGGAAGCGAATCGATGATAAAGCGACCGAACGCCAAGCGGCTCTCGACACGATCAAGATGATTCTTTGCTCTCCTTCATTCCTCTATCTTTGCGAACGTACGCCGGAGGAGGAGCCAAAGCTAGGTCCTTATGATTTAGCGTCGAGACTATCGTACACACTCTGGGGAACTCCGCCCGACAACGCGTTGATGACATCGGCTGCTGAGGGAAAACTTGTAGAACCTACCGTGCTCACGCAACACGTTGAACGTATGTTGGCAGACCCTCGTTCGGATGAATTCGTTCGACGGTTCCTAGATAGTTGGTTGAATCTTCGGGTCATCGGATCTTTACCTCCACCTCGGAAAGAAGCGGTCGAATATTATGCTGAAGATTTGCCCACTTCGATGAAAGAGGAAGCGAAACACTTTTTTCATAACCTCATTGACTCGAATGGGCCAGTCACTGACTTCATCGATTCCGACTATACCTTTGTCGATAAGAGATTAGCAAAGCTCTACGGGTTACCAGCAAAAGAAACGTTACGATTGGCAGATGGATTTCAGAAGGTGGAATTGACCGATCGAAATCGACGCGGTGGAGTTCTTGGCATGGCAGGCGTGTTGACAGCAAGTGCCAATGGTGTGGATACATCTCCCGTGACTCGCGGCGTGTGGGTATTAGAAAACATGCTGGGCACTCCGCCACCACCGCCACCGGATGTCGTTCCTGCCATTGAGTCCGATGTAAGTGGAGCGACTACCATTCGCGATCGCTTAGAAAAACATCGAGCCGATGCAGCATGCAACGTTTGCCATCGCAAGATCGACCCGATGGGTTTTGCATTAGAACACTTCGATCCGATCGGACGTTATCGAGACAAATACGCAAAGCCCAAGGGAGACAAATCAGCACCGAAGGTCGATCCTACGGGAACGTTTGCTTCCGGTGAAACTTATGCTGATTTCTCGGAGTTTAAACGACTGCTGAGCGGAACACGAAAAGAGTTTTTCGTTCGTCACATGGTGGACACGATGCTTTCTTTTTCTACCGGAAGACACATGGAGCCCGCGGATCGTTCAGAAATCGAAGTGATCGCTCAAAAGGTTCAAGAAGACGGGTTCGGTCTTCGAACCATGATTGTCGGAGTGCTTTCCAGCGAAATCTTCCGCTCTCGCTAGAGCAATTCTCTAATGGGTGAAGCGAGTGAATTCCAATCGGTAGCTGAGCGCGCAAGCACAAGCTTTAACCCTTCCGCGAAGAGGAGACTGCTGGTTTAGTGAGCCGTTGGGCGCTAGCCCCGGTTTCGTGGCTTCGCCACTGGCGACAACCGGGGCTAGCGCCCGACGGCTCATCATGAACCAACAAGCCGGGCCCAAATGGCTCAAGTCCTCAAGGCCAACAACAGTTGTTCGTTCAGAGCTTCTGTTTGAGTCGAGATTCGAATCATGTTCTCAAGGCCGAAGGAATGGCAGTCTCGAACCAAGATTCGGTTTTTCAAAAGCTGTTCGCGAGTACGCTTACCATTGTCGACTGGCACCAAGAAGAATGGGGTGCTGCTATCGCTAGGCTGGAGACCTATCCGCTTTAAGGCTTGCGTTAAGGATTGGTTGGTTTGTCGCAATTTCTCCATCGCGTTGCGATAGTAGGGCAAACTGTTTAACGCTGCTGTTCCTGCGATCAAAGCGGCTCCATTGACGCTCCAAGGAACGCGACGTTCCATCAAGAGCTTCATGGTCGATTCGGTACAAGATAAATACCCGAGTCGTAGACCGGCCATCGCATAGTATTTGGTCATCGATCGCAACACGATTAAATTCGGATAGCAACGGCAAAACAAAGAAGCTCCATTCTGGACAAAGTCAAGATACGACTCATCTACGATGAACTTGATTTGTGGCATGGCTTCGAACAAGCTTTCCAATTGCCCAGTGTCGAGATAATGACCGGTCGGGTTGTTGGGATTGCAGAGCCAAACGACGTCGGGAGATTGCGATTGGATATATTCGAGAACTGCGACTGTCGGTGAATCGCTCCATGAATTGAACACGGACACTTCCGTGCAAACACCTCCTGAGATCTTGGACGCACGAGCGTACTCGGAGAAAGTTGGTCCCAAGACAAGTACGTTCATACCTGGCTTGATCCAAGACATTGCAGCTAAATGAATCAGCTCGCTGCAGCCGTTGCCAAGCATGATTCGCGATATACCTATAGCGTGATGTTGTGCCAAAGCGCATCGGAGTTCATAGCCATCTCGATCTGGATAACGATCGATGACAAGCTCATGAAGCGAGCGCACTACCTCGGGGCTAGGCCCAAAGGGCATGATGTTTGAGCTGAAGTCGATCACATCTTTTGGGTGCAGTCCCAGTTCCCGAAACTCCTGATAGTCTATGCCTCCGTGGATCTCTTCTGCGTGAGGATTCATGCGGGACTCCAAGCAGCAATGCCAAAAAACATGCACAGAAGGAAAACCCATATCGCACTTACCATCCACATGACTCGCACAGCCGCACGGATGGAATTTACATCTGGTGAAGCGAATTCTTTGCCCAATGTGTAGTAATCCACTTTTTCTAGCGAGACCCCTAGCATTCCTGCGGCGGCGCTCATCGGGTGTCCTGCGTTTGGGCTACTCGTTCGATAACGATCACGCCACCAAATGCGGAACCCTTGCGACCAAGGCATTCCCAGAACTGCGCCACCTAGGAGAATGAGCATGGCTGTGATTCGAGCGGGAGCCAAGTTTAGCAAATCGTCTAGTCGAGCGGCGGTTTTCCCAAGCCATTCAAACTCCGTATTCCGATATCCCCACATAGCATCGCACGTATTGGCAAACCGATAGATAGCCGCTCCCGGCAGTCCCCCGATGGCAAAGAAGAACAACGGTGCAACAATCGAATCGCTCGTATTCTCTGCCACCGATTCGATGGTAGCTGCAGCGACTTGCGACTCGGATAAGCTTTCCGTGTTGCGACTTACTAAATGGTAAGACAATTGTCGTCGAGCTTCCGGCAAATCGTTAGCACGAAGTGCAATGGATACGCAACCTGCGGCTTTCGATAATGATCGCGTGCTAAACATACACTTCAACAAAAAGGCCTGCAAACCAATCATTGCGATCCATGGTAACAACGTCGTTACGGTTTGAATGAATAGGGCTATCCCGCCGATCAGAACGACACTGGAGAGAACCCAACCGCAACCGAAAAGAAATCGTGCCGCGTTACCACGTTTGGGTGCAAGTCTTCTTCCCGCGGAAATCCAGTTTCCCATCCACGCTACGGGATGCAATCGATTCGGAGGATCCCCTCCCAAAACATCCATAACATAAGCGGTCACCAGTATCGCAATCGTATCCAATCAAACCTCCGGGGAAGCAAGAATAGGCACGACCATTGGGATCGACTCCGTCGGGTGAGAAACCACCATGACATCGATACCAAATGCTTTGCGAATCAAATCGGGACGCATCACTTCCTGCGGTGGACCGATCGACAACAACTCCTTGTTCGCAAGGATCGCAATTCTATCTGCGAACATGGACGCTTGGTTCAGGTCGTGGAGTGTAATGACGGCGATCAATTGCCGTTCCTTGACCATACGTCGAACGTGTCCGAGGCATTCGAATTGGTACTTCATGTCGAGACCAGCTGTGGGTTCGTCGAGCAACAAAATACTCGCGTTTTGGGCAAGCGATCGAGCCAGGATCATTCGCCGCCACTCACCACCAGAAAGCTGGTCGATCGTTCTTTCTTGAAGCTCTATCATGGCAGTGGCTTCGAGTGATTGCCGAACGATGGCTTCATCTTCTGCACGCAAAGGCATCCACCACCCCACGTGCGGGGCGCGTCCCAAGGCGACGACATCATACACCCGTAACGACGCTTCTCGATGTTCATGCTGCGGCATCAAGGATAGATGCTTTGCGATCTCACGTCGCGTGAATTTTTGCGTGCTTTGCGAATCCAGAAGAACCGTTCCCGATTGTTGCTTTAATTGTTTGGCCATCGTTCTCAAAAGAGTCGTTTTGCCGGCACCGTTAGCACCAATCAACGCCACAATTTCGCCAGCTCGCAAATCCATACTGAGGCTATGAAAAACCACCCGCTTCTCATAGGCAAAGGATAAGTTCTCGGTGGCGAAATGGGTCATGTTGCAACACTCCCTCGCATGGAGCGACTCAAGAGCAAGGCAACAAAGAACGGACAGCCGAGCAGCGCGGTCACAATGCCGACAGGCAATTCTGTCGGTGCCACGATCGTTCTGGCGACTGCATCGGCAACCAACATCGTGATCGCCCCTGCGCACGCACTCATCGGTAGCAGCAGTGCATGCCGAGGTCCGACCATGAGCCTTGCGATCTGTGGCGCGATCAATCCTACGAATCCGATAATGCCCGCGCTCGAAACAGCAGAAGCCGTTGCCACGCTCGCACCCGTAATGACCCAGCATCGAAAACGCAACGGATCCAAGCCGAGTGACTGCGATGCTGCATCCCCCAGCAAGAATGCATCGAGTTGACGGGATCGACTCCATAGAATCCCAACTCCCAAACAGCTACTGAGACTCGCGACCAGAACCGTTTGCCAATCGCTACCTGCAAGCGATCCCATCAACCAGGAAAGTATGACGATCGCTTTTTGATCATTGAGAAACATCAATAAACTGACCAAGGCATTTGTCATGCTACTGATGGCAACACCAGCCAGCAGAAGTGTGATGGTCGATGTTTGGCGGCTGATGGCACCTAAAGCGAACACTAGCATCACGATCCCGATGGAACCCGCCATCGCCATCAGGGAGGTGGCACCTAAACCAAAGTACGTGACCTGCAATCCAGTCACCACAGCAATCGATACTCCGAGCGCGGCACCGCTAGACGCGCCGATGACGTAAGGGTCTGCCAACACGTTTCGGAATAACCCTTGGAAGCCTACGCCAGCGGTTGCCAAGGAAACGCCAGTAATCACGGCCAACAAAATGCGTGGCAATCGAAGCTCCCAAAGGATGGTACGTTCGGTGGCAGTAACGCCTTCCGTGGAATGAGAGATCCATGCACCGATGTTGGCTAGCGGAATGGAGGCTGCTCCCACCGCGAGACTTGCAATCGAAACGAAGAGGACCATGCACACAGCAAGGCCGATAAGTAGCCAAGATCGGTTTGTTGCATTGCCTCGTCGTTCTCCCATCATTCTATCTATTCTTTCGGCGCTAAGGCTTCAGGATAGACTTGTTGGATCATCGATTCCAATGCATCGAGCAGACGTGGTCCACAACGGGACACTTGATCGCCATCAATCAAGAACACCTGTCGATTCTTGATAGCAGCTACGTTTTCCCAGCCCGCTCGGTTCGCGAGCGTTTCAAAACGGACTTTCTCGCCATGTGTCGTCGGAGCCAAAATGACGTCAGGGTTTCGTTCGACAACACTCTCACTGCTGACGCGGGGATATCGATTCACGGTATCGTGAAAAATATTGTCCATGTTGCCGAGCACGAGTAACTCACCGATGAACGATTGTGGACCAGCCGTCATCAATGGAGTGTCCCAAACCTCATAGAACACTTTCTTTCGTTGCGATGGTGCGATGGAGTGCGCTGCTTTCTTTAGTTTCTCCAGTCGCGCTCGCATCGATTCGATCAACGAAGTAGCTTGCGCCTCGCACCTCGCGACTTTGCCGATTAGAAGAGCTTCCTCAAAAAGTTGATCAACATTTTCTGGCCCCAATCCTACGATCGGAATGTTCACCCGTTCAAAGGTTTCTACTAGAGGCCTATGATTGTCCCACTTGCAAAGAATAAGATCAGGCTTCGCGTTCAAGATGGCTTCGCGACTGATTCCCTCCAATGTTCCACTGCCGACTTTGGCTATTGCTTTCGCTTCCTCAGGATAATTGCAATGTTCGGTAACTCCGACGATAGAGTCTCCGAGCCCTAAAGCGAATAGAAGTTCCGTGGTCGACGGTGATAACGAGACGATACGTTTGGGAACACCGACGATGGTAATCTCGCGATCCATCTTGTCGACAATTGTCGTTCCGTACTCACTATCGCTCTTCATGCTAGAACGATCCTCAGTCACTACGCGATCTTCATGGGCTGGCTTGACGTTGACGTTATCGCAACCCACCCAACAAAGAGGCAGCAAAAGGATGGCAGCGATTTTCCGGAGCGACAAAGAGCATTCTCTCGACAAAACTCCAAGAGTGAATTGCGATTTCATGATACGTTCTCGAAAGGGGCGATAGACCGTCTTAACTTGTCCGACACTTGGTCCATAGACATAGCGATCTCCTGCAACGGAACAGCGAATCCACTGATCATCATGTAGGTCGCGTTGGCATGCTTCGCGAGCGATTGATTTGCCCAACCGAGCAAATCTCGAAATGCACGCCCGAGCGGATGCTCTGGGACGATTCCCAAACCAACCTCTCCAGAGACAACAATCACGTGCGATCTTTTGACCCGTGCAACCTCAATGATCTGGTCTATCTCGTTCATCAATTGATGGTGTATCTGATCGATCGATTTTGGAGAGAGAACCAAGTCGAGGTCTTGGCATAGCACATTGCTCACGAGGATCGTTAAGCAGTCGATCAAGATGATGCGTGACGATTCCTCTCGTTCCAGGATTGCATGCCCCACACCCAGAGGCTGTTCGAGAGTAACCCAGCTATCTGGTCGCGACTCTTTATGTTTCTGGATGCGATGATCCATCTCGCCGTCGCGGTTTTCAGCAGTTGCCACGAACAGGACATCGTCCCCACCAAGCCTGTGCGCCAGCTCTTCGGCGAATCGACTCTTGCCACTTCGGACTCCACCGAGCACTAATGTTAGCGTCCCCTTCATGGTCAGTATTCGACTCCACGCTGAGGCTTCACTCCATGCGCATAGGGATGCTTGATGACTTTCATTTCAGAAGCCAGATCAGCAATCTCCAACAGTTCGGGACTTGCATTCCTCCCTGTAATGACTACATGCAGCATCGGGCGTTTCTTCTTCAAGGCTTCAACGACGGTCGCCGGAGCGACGTATTCGTACTTCGTCGCGATGTTGAGTTCATCCAAGATGATCATGTCAAACGAGGGGTCTTCCATCAGCTCGATCGCCTTCGCCCAACCCTTTGCCGCTGTCGCAATATCGCGGTCCCGATCTTGTGTTTTCCAAGTGAACCCTTCGCCCAACGTATGCATTTCAATCGGGAACCCCATCGAAGCGATCTTGGCAATGAACGCGGCTTCCCCGGTGGGTATGGCACCTTTGATGAATTGAACAATACCGACCTTCATCCCTTGTCCCAGCGAGCGGATGGCCATGCCGAAGGCTGCGGTCGATTTGCCTTTGCCGGCACCGGTATGGACGATGATCAGTCCTTTCTCGATGTTTGCTTCGGCCAATTGGCGGTCCTTGATTTCATTCAAGCGGACCATTCGTTCTTTGTGCTGTTCGCTCGTTTCGTCTGACATTAGGTTGCTTTGTTTTCGTGTTGAAGAGAAACTGGGTCGGATTGAAGCATCGCTTCGATTTGGTCGAAATCGATGTAATTCTCGAAATGGGAAGCAAGTTTTTCGAGCGACTGCTCCAAAACGTCTTGAGTGGATTGTTCCTGCGAGGCGTGGGCCATGTTGTTTGCACCGAGACTCTCAAGCCATCCATTGCGAAACGAATCGTTAGCGAAAAGTCCGTGCAGATAACATCCCCAAAATCGACCGTCACGCGAGTGCGAACCATCCATTCGGGATTGCGACTGTTCAATGCCTGGCACTTCAATGCCTGATACATGGAGACGCTTTAACCAAGGCGATGAGGTCGTCGTTTGCCCCGAGTGGATTTCATAACCTGTGAGAGTTACGCTTCGCAATCGGGGCAAGAAATCAGACTCGAGTATTGTTGCCTCCACTTGGCATGTTTGCTTCCCTGGATGAAAGGTGGTTTCCACATCAAGGAGTTTGAGCCCATCCGAATAGGTACTGTTAGATTCCATTTCGTGTGGGTTATGAATGGCTTGTCCCATCATCTGGTAACCGCCACATATTCCAACAATCCGTGATTTCTGACTCTGAGCAAACTCCAAGATTTTGGCTTCAAATCCAGACTCGCGCAGCCATGCTAAATCGCCGAGTGTGTTTTTCGTTCCGGGAAGAATCAAAACATCAGGACAACCGAGATCCTTTGCATGTCGAACGTATCGCAATTTAACGCGAGCGTCGTTTGCTAATGGATCGAAATCATCGAAGTTTGCGATATGAGGCAAATGGATCACCGCAATATCCAACCGCTTCTCATTGTCATAATCTGAGAAACAGAAGTCGTCCGCGCCGTGACTATTCATCAATGCAACCGCATCTTCTTCGGGGAGTCGAAGTGCATCGATCCATGGGAGTACCCCGAGGACGGGAACGTTGCCTCGCATTTCGAGTATCTCCACGCCTCGGTCGAACAAACGGAGATCACCTCGAAATTTGTTGACGATCAGGCCACGAACGAGCGCACGATCTTCTGGAGGTAGCAGCCAAAGTGTCCCTAACAGTTGAGCGAATACACCTCCGCGTTCAATATCGCCCACCAGCAAAACAGGTGACTGGCAATAACGAGCCACCGACATATTGACCATCTCCACGTCGGCTAAGTTCAACTCGGCAGGGCTCCCAGCACCTTCGATGATAACGAGATCGTATTGCTCGCGAAGTCGATCAAGCGCACTCGTAACCATCGGCCAAAGTTGTTGACGTCGTTCAAAGTAATCGGCCGCTTCGATCGGTTTCCCATTCGCGGAGGCGAGGGGTTTACCGTTGACGATCACTTGGGAACGTGTGTTCCCTTCGGGCTTGAGAAGGATCGGATTCATATCGGAGTGCGGCGTAGCGCGGGCTGCGATGGCTTGCAACGCTTGGGATCGCCCAATCTCACCACCATCTTTGCACACGGCTGCGTTGTTTGACATGTTTTGTGCCTTGAAGGGAGCGACCCGAACACCTCTGTTTGCAAAGCATCGACATAACGCAGCAGTCAACAAGCTCTTGCCAGCCGAAGAGCTTGTTCCCATCACCATGAGTGTACGACCGCGTGTATCCGGCAACCGTTACTCCTCGATCGAAGCGACTTCAGCGCCGTTTCGAGTGATCAGTGCTGCAAGCTGTTGAATGGAGATAGAGGAAGATAACAATCGAACGGACCCATCTGCGGTAAGTGCTTGAGCGCCGCCAGCATGAAAAGAATAGAGCTCGTTGTCGTTACTGCAATTGATAGAGCAAGCGCCAGGGCGAACCGCAGTGTTTCCATCTGGCAACGCTCCGTCGATAAGGAATCCTTTCAAGTGACTTGCCCACACGCCGCCTGTTGGGAACGGACGCGTTACGCTGGCTGTGCCACTCCATGTCTTGGGTGTCGTTCCATCCGGTATCCTTTTACCGTTCTGGTAGAGATCGGGTCTGCCCGCACACTCGACTGCCAGGATCGTGTTCGAAAGCCCGTCGGTGACTTCCGACAGACGAACGGGTAGTCCTTTGAGAATGCCGCTGTTGACTGGATCTGGATGTTGTGCGTTGATGGGCAATGTAGCGTTGAGCTGAGTTCCAATGCCACCGACGTTGGTGTAGTCCGTGACAGCACCATCCAAGAAGACTCGTGGGGACAATGAAGCGGTCGTTGTTGTCGCGTTCGCATAGTCGACAAGGACGGTCCACTCGAATCCCCCGCGCTCGGGAGCAGATGGGCAGCGATAGGTCGGTAAGCTCGCTGATACAGCCGATGTGTTTTGCGTAGCGTGCCAATGAAAATTCTTGTCGTAGCTTTTGTAGAGCCCATCTTGTTCGACGAATGGCAGGATCGCAACGAACCAACTGGTTCGCTTTGCGATAAAGTTCGGACCTGGGGTTGGTCCCAAAGATTGCGAAGGCCAAACTCGGTGGGCCGATTCATAGTTGTGAAGGGCCAATCCGATTTGCTTCATGTTGTTGCTGCATTGCATGCGTCGTGCAGCTTCGCGAGCCGCTTGAACCGCTGGCAATAAGAGCCCCACAAGAATCCCGATGATTGCAATAACAACGAGCAATTCTACAAGCGTAAAGCCAGCGGGGCGACGAAAGTGTTTCATCAATAGATTGGTCGATGCAAAATTGGAGAGTGCACAACCCAGGTACAATCGGCGCGAATTTACAGCCAAATACATCAAACGCGAACACAGCACGACGAGAGCGCAGGACTTCACAAGTCCAGAACTTCTCCCCGTGGGATGCGACGGAATGATGGCAGGATGAAAACCCGCGATAGATCCCAAAACCCGAGGAGGCTACCGCAAACTAGACGATTGGGCAGGTCTTCTGACTTTCGGAATGACCGTCCTCCACGCCTTCCCTCTCGCTCCAAACCGAGCAACTAGAAGTGGCCAATGTGGATTTCGTATCCGATTACAGCGGCGGGACCGCAACGGATTTGCACCGTTTTCCCTATTCTCCCAAGTCAGCAACAAGCTACCCGGGAACCCAAGTCCGATCACGAGAATATAGCCCCCTTCGTCGATTGTCAATCCTTTTGCGAGGTTGCGATGAGGGATCATAAGTGGGAGTATGTAGGGAAAAAACGAGCCACGGATTTTCACCGATCTCCACGGATTCGATCCAAGAACAAAGCACCAAGAACAAAGCACCAAGAACCTACTCGGCGGTTTAATCCGTGTTCCATCCGTATTTCATCCGTGGCTAAAAGGGTATTGGAAAAACCAGCCACGGATTTTCACCGATCTCCACGGATTCGATCCTACAGCTAAGTGAGTCGTTGACCGCTCCGTCGGTCATTCCTGAAGATACGAGATTGGATAACGGAAAAGAACGAAAGAAAACGAAAAAGTGAGGATGCAAGAATCTCAAGACACGAAACTCTTATTTTTTCTCCTCTTTCCGTTTCTTTCGGCTAACGGCTTTTCAGTTAAATGCAAACAGAGACAATTGCAATCGTCGTTATTTCATACGCAGGTTGCTGCAACAGACTCGGCATGTGCAGGTAATTCGCTCGCGTCTCGAATGGGCAATCGCACTAAGTCGGGCATGGAACGGAACCACATCTCTTGTCGACGCACGAACTGACGCGTGTGTGCCTTCACTTGGTCGATCATCATGGCTTCTCCAATACTGCCATTCATGAACTCCAACGGCTCTTTATAACCAACAGCTTGAGACGCAGTTCGCCCGAGTTTCCCAAACTTTTCGACCAAGCTTTGTACTTCGTCGAGAAGCCCAAGTCGAAACATGTCTTCTACTCTTTCATTCACGCGAGCATGTAACGCCGAGCGTTCCCAAGCCAGCACGAAAGCCTTGCAACTCGAAGGCATCTTCAGACGTTCGAATTGCGTTTGCAAATGACTCAAAGGGATTCCAGTCGCACGAACTACTTCCAACGCACGCGTCATTCGTCGTACATCGTTCGGTAGTATTTTGTGGGCAGATAATGGGTCGGCTTGTTCCAAGCGTCGACGCAGGCTCTCAACGCCGAAAATTTGGACATCTTCTTCGACCTGTTGACGAAACTCCCAATCGGCGGGCGGGCCCAAAAACATGCCACAAAACAGGCTCTTTAAATAAAGAGGCGTTCCTCCCACGAGAAGAACGCGTTTGCCACGGCCTCGGATCTCGGCAGCCTTGGCGTGCGCATCCAGCACGAATTGAGATACGCTGTAGTCTTCAATAGGGTCCACTAAGTCGATGAGATGGTGCGGAACCGCTTCCCGCTGGGCAGAGGAAGGCTTTGCTGTACCGATATCCATGCCACGATAAACGGCCATAGAATCGACGGACAAAATCTCCGCGTTGGTCCGCGTGGCAAGCTCAATTGCCATTGAACTCTTGCCAGAAGCCGTTGGGCCAGTGAGGTAAATCGCGTCTTCCAAAGGAGGGCGGATCCACTCAAGTTGCTGTTGGTTTGTAAATCCAGGGATCATTTGGCGTCTAGGAATCGACAAAAAGAAGGTGTGGATTTAGGATTGAGCTATTCGTTGGGAAACCCGTATCTCCCGACTCCATGGTACTTTATCTCCATGGGAAGGGGCCAGACCTGCCTCCGCTTTTTACTCTCCGAACGATTTTTCCAACGTATGGCTGACGATATCCTGGACCGGCTGATGTCACAATTGCATCAGCGAGTCTCTGATCTACCCGAAGGATCTTACACGACCAAACTTGTTCGAGGTGGAATTACCAAAATAGCGGAAAAAATCCTCGAAGAAGCGCACGAGGTGATCGAGGCGGCTGGAGAGCCCGAAGAAGCTGGAAAACTCCACACCATACGAGAATCAGCCGACGTTTTGTACCATCTTTGGGTTTTGCTAGCCACTCGCGGAATCACCGTAGACGACATCCGGAACGAACTGCTCCGCCGCGAAGGTGTCTCTGGCTTGGAAGAAAAACGGAATCGACGGGAGGTATCATCGTGACATTCGCTAACAACCAACTTCGTATCGGCGTCCCCAGCAAAGGGAGACTCAGCGAATTAGCAACAGAATTACTTCTACAGGCTGGGCTCAATTTTCGTCGCCAAGACCGTTCGTTATTCGCGAGGGTTAGTAGTATTCCTGCGGACATCACGTTCCTCAGGACAGATGATATTCCGACACTTTGCGCCGAGGGAGCGATCGACCTTGGCATTACAGGTAGCGACTTGGTCGAAGAGGCTGGAGCGGAAGTCATTCGACGCATGAACCTCGGAGTTGGCCGTTGCCGGCTTTCGATGTGCGTTCCGATCGACTCACCTATTCATTCCCCCGCCGATCTGAAAGGCAAACGGATTGCCACGAGCTTTCCCAACGTGACGGAACGATTTCTCCAACAGCACCAAACGTCCGTTCATCTAGTTCGCTTGAATGGTTCGGTAGAGATTATGGTTTCGCTCGGCATTGCCGATGCCATTGTCGATTTGGTCGAAACGGGCAGCACTCTGGCGGCAAACAATCTTCGAATACTCACCGACATCGGAACGTATGAAACCATCTTGATTCAAAGCCCGTCTTGTAGGGATTTGCAAACGGCGGATCGGATTGTTCGTCGCTTAGAAGGGGTGGTCATTGCGAGAGACTATTCTTTGTTGGAATACAATGTTCCGCACGATAAGCTCGCAGATGCAGAAGCGGTAACACCAGGCTTCACATCGCCCACCGTTACAAGCCTTGAAGATGCCGCATGGTATGCGGTGCGTGCTATGGTGAAGAGTAAAGATGTCATCAGCATCATGGAGAAACTGGAATGTCTCGGTGCGAAAGCGATCTTGGAAACGTCCATCAACAACTGCAGACTCTAGACTATTCGACGGCGAATATCGACGAACAAGGTTACTGTATTCGAACTTTGCCAAGCTGTGCTTGGCGAAAAGCTCGGTGTTGTGAATCCATGCTGACGATCCGCGTTCATCTAGACGCCATGGGACCGGAGAATGGACCGCTCTACGTTCGACCCTGCAGTCATCGATTCGGGAAACCGCGAGAAGAATCGAGTGCGATCGCGGCAAGCGAAGGCAAACCAATCTACTGCGACCAAGGTAGCGTTATGTTGATGCGACCATTGTTGAGTCACTCGTCTATCGGCTGCATGCCAACCATCCGACCGTCTAAAAAGAAAAACAGCCCTGAACAAGTCAGGGCTGTTTTTTCTCATCCTATTCTTTAATCGATCGGCTTAGCTACATCCGAGGCTGTTACCGCAGTTGTGACAGAGGTAACAATTCCCGTTTCGCACCGTGATGGAACCGCAGTTGTCGCAGCTCGGTGCGTCACCTTGGAAGCTTGCGAACTGAGAATCACGAGACTCTGTCTTTCCAGCAATACTCATTGGAGCAGACGATGTCGTCTTGCGCGGCGGCGTCTCTCGCGGTGCTGTTGTATCCGTCAACCGGGATTGTATCGATTCGAATCCAACATACTTCGCTTGGGTGTACGAGCTGGTGGATGGAGCGACTGGTGCCTCGGCTCCGTTACCATTGACCTGCGTAGGAGCAGGGGCTGGCTTCGATACCGCTGATGCCGACTCTTGCTTTGCTTTGTGCTCGTCGCGGTAGCTATCCAGGAACGTAAGTCCCAACCAACGGAAGATATAGTCGACCAAGCTCTTGGCGATACGAATATCTGGGTTGGTGGTGTGGCCCATCGGCTCGAACCGAGTATGGCTAAACTTGTTGACTAGCACCTCCAATGGCACGCCGTACTGAAGTGCGATCGATGTCGAGGTACCAAAACTGTCCATCAAGCCGCCAACAGTGCTACCTTCTTTGGCCATGGTAATAAACACTTCTCCTGGACGACCGTCAGGATACAGACCGACGCTGATGTAGCCTTCATGCCCAGCAATGCTGAACTTGTGAGTCACCGAGTTGCGAGTGTCTGGCAATCGTTCGCGGCGAGGCTTGTAAACGACTTTCTCAACAATCTTGGCTGCGGCAGCTTCTTCAGCCTTCTTGCCTTCGGACTTTGTTGATAGCGGTTGGCTCTGCTTCGAACCGTCTCGATAGATAGCGATCGCTTTCAGTCCGAGTTCCCAGCCCCAGAAGTATGCGCTGGCAATATCTTCGACGGTGCTATCCTTGGGCATGTTCACCGTCTTGCTGATAGCACCCGACAAGAATGGTTGTGCAGCAGCCATCATTTCTACGTGAGCTTGCCAGCGAATGCTTCGAGTACCATTCGCAGGGGTAAATGCACAATCGAATACTGGAAGATGTTCCGTCTTGAGATAAGGAGCCCCTTCGATCGTATCTTTCTCGCTGATGTGTTTTTCGATCGCAACAATTTGATCTTCGGTGTAACCGAGAGTCCGAAGACCGAGGTCAACAGATTTGTTGAGAATCTTCAGCATACCGCCACCAGCGAGTTGCTTGTACTTGACCAATGCAATGTCAGGCTCGATACCTGTCGTGTCGCAATCCATCATGAAACTGATGGTACCGGTCGGCGCCAAAACGGTCGCTTGGGCGTTTCGGAATCCATTGCGATGGCCAGCTTCCAGAACGCGATCCCAGAGGTTTCTCGCTGCCTCTTTCAAGTAGCCTGGTCCTCGATCATCGATTTGCTCTACCGCGTTGCGATGCATTTGCATGACTCGCATCATCGGTTCCGCATTGTCGTCGAATTCGGCAAACGGACCAACTACTCCAGCAATTTCCGCACTCGTTAGATTGGCTGCACCATGCAAAAGAGCAGTGATAGCTCCGCAAAGTCCATGTGCCTCAGGGGAGTCGTAAGGAGCCGCAGTGGTCATCGCCAACGAACCCAAATTCGAATACCCCAATCCGAGCGGACGGAACAAATGGCTATTGTGAGCGATTCGATCCGTAGGATAGCTCGCATGATCCACCAAAATTTCTTGGGCGATCAAAAAGATTCGGCAAGCGGCTGTAAAACCATCCGCATCGAATGTTCCGTCTTCTTTTCGGAATTTCATGAGGTTGATGGAAGCCAGATTGCAAGCGGTGTTATCTAGGAACATGTATTCCGAGCAAGGGTTGCTCGCGTTGATTCGGCCGCTGTTCGGACACGTGTGCCACTTGTTGATGGTCGTGTCGTACTGAACGCCAGGATCTCCGCAGTGCCATGCGCAATCTGCCATTCTGTTCAATACATCGCGCGCTTGATAGGTCGGCGGTTCGGTGTCGCTCTTGTCGCTGACCCATCGTGTCTTCCACGACTTGTTCTCGGCGACGGCAGACATGAACTCGTCCGTTACTCGGACGGAAAGGTTTGCGTTTTGGAACATGACAGACGAGTAAGCTTCGCCATTGAAGTTGGATTCGTAGCCTTCGCGAATCAACGCATGCGCTTTTTGCTCTTCCTTCCATTTGCACTCGATGAATTCCATCACATCTGGGTGCCAAACTTTGATCGATTGCATTTTTGCAGCGCGGCGGGTTTTGCCACCAGACTTCACGACGGCAGCGATTTGATCGTAGACACGCATGAAGGAAAGAGGACCACTCGGTTTGCCGCCACCCGACAATTTTTCTCGGCTGCTGCGAATCGTCGAGAGATCCGTACCTGTACCGGATCCGAACTTGAACAGCATGGCCTCGCTCGTTGCAAGACGCATGATGTCTTCCATGTTGTCGCCAACGCTTTGGATAAAGCAGGCCGAGCCTTGTGGGTACTCGTAAGGGTTTTCAGGTTGCTCCACTTGCCCAGTCGCCACATTGTAGTGCCAGTTGCACTTGGCGCCGGAAACATCGTACTGTTGGTGGAGACCTACATTGAACCAAACAGGTGAGTTAAAGGAGCCCACTTGGTGAAGGCACAGCCAAGTTAGTTCGCGATAAAAACGCTCTCCGTCCTCTGGAGTGTCGAAATAACCGTCCGCGATTCCCCAATCGGCCATCGTCCGTGTTACACGATGGATCAATTGCCGAACGGAGTTTTCTCTTTCCTTTGGGTTGGTAGGGTCACCGTAAAAGTACTTGCTGACCACGACATTGGTTGCCAATTGGCTCCAGTCCGCAGGGATTTCGCAATTGGTTTGTTCGAAAAGTGCCTTGCCGCTTTCATCCTTGATGGCGGCGCTGCGAAGCTCCCATTGAACCGTGTCAAATGGGTCTGCAACTTCCGTCGGGCAAAAACGAGACTCGATTTTCAGTCCACTTCGATCGCCCCTAGCTTCATGCGTCGTTTGTGATTTGCTACGACGCTCCCGACCCATTTCTACAACTGCCATACTCGTGCGACTCCTTCGAGATTCCAATAAATGAGGCTGTTAGTGAGGCAAGCTATACCGACCAAATAGAATCGTTGAGCTGCCCTGCTACACCAATGAGAAAACTTCCGATGCGACCTCGGGTTTCGTACCCTAACCAAAGCTTCCGACGCCGATTTCGGTCCACTTTCCACGGTCGAAAAGGAAAGATTTCCGAACACCCAAATTTGCGGCCAACCACTATAGGTAGTATCCAAAGTGATTGCATGCACAACATGTTGCGTCATTTCAGCTTCAGTGTAGCGATTCGTGAAGCGATGTCAAACTTTTCAATACGCTCTTCCTAAAGGCTTTGAGGGCATTGATTTGGGAGCGATCTAGGAATGTGTCGTCGAGTTGATTTGCCCGGCGTTCATTCTCCTTAAACCATTCCCAATATTAGGTTTACAAGAATGTGCACGATTTCGGTGACACGTCTGGTCACTGTGAAGAAAAAGAGAAAATTCTTTTTCACCTACTTAGGGGGGATAGTCCCATGGGTGACTACCAAGATTCCTTTACCACGGCGTCTACCAATTTCCGAGGCGCCTATCAATACTGTTCGGTTAGCCTCTGGTTTAGTCTAGTCCGGTCCTTCTCTTTGCTACCAGTCTCATCAACTTCTAATTCCCATGACAGCTACGAAGATTCTATGGATTGATGGTGTCGGCAGTTTTGCTTTGTGCGATTCCCAGGAGATCACGATTGGGCAAGCTTTCCCTGGCAATTCTGTGGATCTAGCCATTCGCGGAGACATCAGCCGAAACGCGGCTGTCATTCAGCGGGTCGGGGAGGATCATGTGCTGCAACCAACTCAGACCGTCGAATTCGCAGGTACACCGACAGATCGCCCCGTACTTCTTGCGGACGGCATGAAATTCAGCCTTGGTCGGGTTGAGCTGAAGTATACTCGGCCATCGAAACTGAGCGCTACGGCACGTTTAGAATTGATAGGAAACAATCGCTGGCAACCGCTGCTGACAGCAGCCATTTTGTTGGGTGAATCTTGCATTCTCGGAGCTGGGTCGGGTTGCCATATCCGATGTCCAGAATGGTCGGAGCAGGTCATGCTATTTCGGAACGGGGAGCAATGGTTTTGCCGGATTCCTGTAACGGCAAACGTAAAAATGAATGGCGAGATCATCCGCGCCCCAGTACCGCTACAAGTTGGCCAAAGGATATGTGGCGATGAAATATCGATGATCTTGGAATAATCCCCAAGGTTTTGAACCCTACAACGAAAATGCACTCATATAGTAAATCCATGTAAGTTCGAATTAGCTCCGCCTATGAGCTAAAATGCAGGAAGTGCCATGTTCGCAATCCTCAATCGCTCCAAATCAGTTCAAAAAACTCTCCGCCCCGAGTCACGTTCCCAAGCCGCCCAGCCAGAAAAACAAAGAAATGTCGGTGCTTCGATGAAGTTCCAATATGGAAATGGAGACAAACCCCTCGATGGCTTCGTCATCAAACGTGGCGTTGGATCGGGGGGCTTTGGAGAAGTTTATTTCGCCGAAAGCGAATCGGGCAAAGAAGTTGCCCTGAAGCGAATTCAAAAGAACCTCGAAGTCGAAGTTCGTGGCGTTCGCCATTGCTTGAATCTGCGGCACCCCAATTTGGTTGGCATCTACGACATCCGCTTCGACAAAGAGGAGCAAGGTTGGATCGTCATGGAGTTCATCGCGGGGGAATCGCTGCGAGAACAGATCGACCGACACAACAACACCATCAACACGCAAGAATCGATCACACTCTTTGCGCAGTTGGTTGCCGGTGTCGCTTACCTTCACGATCAAGGGATCGTACACCGAGACTTGAAGCCTGCCAACGTCTTCATCGACAACAGTTTGGTGAAAATCGGCGACTATGGCTTGAGCAAATACATCAGCGCATCGCGTCGAGGTGGCCAAACCGAGAGCGTCGGTACGTTTCATTACATGGCACCGGAGATCGGTCGCGGCGAGTACGGCAAAGAGATCGACATCTATTCGCTAGGAATCATTCTTTATGAGATGCTCACGGGTGTCGTTCCTTTTGACGGCGAAAGCAGCCAAGAGATCATACTTAAGCATTTGACTGCAGACCCCGACGTCAGCATGATTCCTCAACCTTACGCCAGCGCGATAGATCGATGCTTGGCAAAGAACTCCTCCTCGCGTTATCGCGACTGCCGAGAATTGCTGCAAGCGATTGGTTGGGAACTGGATCGAAGTGGGTTGGCCGTTCGAAGCTCCAACATGCTTCCTATCGCCAACATACCTCCCGTGCTACAACCGCTCGCTTCGAGTCCTTCGATTCCGTTAGGAAAGCCCATCGGAAATGATCACTCGACAGTCGCGGGTTCTCCAGTCGTCACACCAATCCTTGGAAATGGTACCTTTGGGGCGAATGCAGCCTTCGCAGGTGAGCTCTACCAAGAGCCCGTCGCTCGAGCGATCCAGCAAACGATTTGGGATGTGCAGACTTGGTTCAGAAATTTGCCGAAAGGCATGCAGGGACTTGGTATTGCAGGACTTATCATCCTTTTGGTTACTAACGGCGGTTGGATTGCACCGCTCGCATTTTTAGCTTTGTGCGCATACATGGTGTACTACTTCATTTGGTACATCAGTGGCGGGCCGAGCAAAGTGCAGCCAACTTCCAAGCCTGCTCCGTTTGGTTCACCGCGACAGCCTTCGCCGGCAACCCCGAAACCGCGAAGCGCCCCTAGTCCTAACTTCGTCGCAGCGCCAGCGGCACCGAAGCCTGCTTCTATCCCATATCGCGTCGCTCTCAAGAATTGGCAGCGCGACCAACGAACGGCCTTAAAGGATCGGGGCCTTTGGACACAAGTTCATTCACGAACTCGAGCATGGACATTCTCGGGAATGGTCATTGCAGTGCTCGCCCTTGCGGGATCGTTGTTAACGCAAGCTCGTATTGAAGGTGACACCAGCGGTTGGATTGGTGGGATCGCTTGGACGGCGATCATGGCTATGCTTACTAGCTGGACCGTGATTTATTTTGCGAGACGCTGGGAAGCACAACCGGAAGACTCGATTGTTTATCGATTTGTTTTGATGTCCGCGGGCGTTGGCTTAGGGTTGGTTAGCTATGGAATAAGCGATCATCTCATGGTTCCCTGGAGCGAGATCACGAAGACATCGTGGGCTCAGTTTGAAATCAAGACACCTAGCTTCTCGGTGAATGACTGGAACAAATCTTGGAAAGGATTTTATGGTGAAGGCAGCTCTCCACTCTTGGCGGCTCACATCGCTTACTTTGCTTCGCTGATGTGGATCGTGCGGTGGTGGAGACAATCGGATATCCTGCGCAAGCATCGATTTAGTTTCTGGGCGATCGCCTGGAGCGTTGCGATGGCAGCGTTGGTCCAAGGGCTATTTTACTTTCCAACTCCCTGGTGCTTGATTGTTGCAGGTGTTACCTCGTTTGCAGTACAAATGGCGTCTCCGTGGCTTAGCTATAAGGATAGCGCGCAGGTCGCTTAAGGAATCATGAAGAGTATGATCGTTATTCAAATTGTTTTTGGCGTGATAGGTTTCACTGTGCAAATCGGTCCATCGGATGAAGGTAAACTTCAAAGTGCGATCGTAGTCGCAAGTGAATCGAGTGAAAAATCACTACGTCCCCCAGCTCTTTCGTCGGTGGATGCAGATCAAGAGCTCCCGGTGAAAGCGGAGATCGATGCTTCTCATCCGACCGCAGCGTTTGAAGATCTCGAGAAATCAGACGCCTCCAGTTCAAAATCGGCAGAAAAAAAATCAACAGAAATCAAACCAGCGGACAGCAAATCGCCAACACTCGCAGCCGAAGCACTCGCGGAGTCCTCGATTCCACTGCTGAACGAGAATGCTCCTGCATGGATACGAGACGGTCTCAGCAAAGAAGGAGACGAACTACGTTTTCCGATTGCCACGTCGCTCTACTTGGATGTCGAGGAATGTCGTAACGAGCTCGACAGTGTACTGATCAGCGAAGTGCGGGATTACCTTGAACAGAATGTCTTGCTCGATGGCGTTTCAGCTACCGATCTGACCGGGCTAACGACCGAATACATCAAAAAGAAACTGCTCGTCCCAGAACGAGAATACGTGAACATCGTCGATCGGCCATCGGGGTCCTACTATCAACTTTGGCGTCAAATTTTTATCTCGAAAAGCGAGCTGGCGGTGATTCGGGGTTGGGAGAGAAACCGAGAAGTCCTCGAAAGAACCAAGCAAGTGGGAGTGATGGGCGGTTCGGCGTTGCTTGGGATGACGCTTCTGTCTGGTATGGTAGGGCTATTGGCCCGGCGAGAAAAAGCTAAACTCAAGGGATGATTAATCCTGCGAACCCGGCGAACCCACTGAACCCAGAACGAATGCTCGTCGATAGTATTCGTTCTGGTAGTACCGACGCTTGGCAACAGCTTATCGATCGTTTCGAAGGGCGCCTTCTCGCCTTTGTCAGCGCTCGTCTTGTTGATCGTTCGCATGCAGAAGATATCGTTCAAGATACCTTTGTTGGCTTCTTGAATAGTCTGCCGAATTACGATTGCGAACGCCCACTTGAGGGTTATCTTTTTTCGATTGCGGCTTACAAACTTACCGACCATCTTCGTCGTCAGGGTAGACGCCACACGACCTCGTTCGCATCACCGGACGGTTCGAGCGATGGTGCACAGCAGGCGCCTGCTCCCTATCGAGCCGTAAGCAGTATTGCTCGATCGGTGGAGCGACGTGACTCCGAGGAATTGGCCCTCGTCGAAGCGTTGAAGGAACAGATCGGTAAATGGAAGTCCAAAGAGGACTGGCAGAAACTCAAGTGCATCGAGTTGCTCTTTGTTGCCGGCGTGGGAAATAA
Source organism: uncultured Pirellula sp. (assembly GCA_903858115.1). Taxonomy (GTDB): domain Bacteria; phylum Planctomycetota; class Planctomycetia; order Pirellulales; family Pirellulaceae; genus JBKCUI01. The sequence goes on from CAIOHR010000096.1 coordinate 38,202, forward strand.
GGAGATAGCCGAAAAGCTTGGGATGACGGAACAGCAAGTCGCCAATTACAAGTCGGATTTTGTCTTGCGGACGAAAACACTTCTGAGTCGATTAGCCAACCGCGAGTCCTTTCCTGAGCTCGGATGATTCCTACTTAGTGAACTTACCTTTATCGCCACCCGCTACGCCAGGGACTGATTCTTGTGGAACTCTTTGCTCATGCAGAAAAACAGAATCGAGATAAATCGCTCCCGTTAGCAGCGAGGATGCGACCGAAGACCATCGAAGAATTTGCAGGACAATCGCACTTATTGGCACCTGGGAAGCTTTTGCGTCGGCTCATTTCTACGAAACGACTGCAATCGATATTGCTCTACGGTCCACCAGGGACTGGCAAAACCACCTTGGCTCACTTGCTAGCCAGCGAGACAAAGGGTGCATTTCGGCAATTGAACGCAGTCACCAGCGGTGTCAAAGAGTTGCGAGAAGCATTGGAGTGGGCTCGCGATGAGCTTTCGGCAACAGGTAACCGCCCCATCTTGTTTATCGACGAGATTCATCGATTCAATCGATCGCAACAAGACGCCTTGCTCCCCGATGTCGAACAAGGAACAATCACCTTGGTAGGTGCGACCACAAGCAATCCATACTTTTCCGTAAATGGTGCGTTGCTAAGCCGATCGCAGGTCTTTGAATTGTATCTGTTGGACGAAAAGGAAATCGTGCAACTGTTGCAACGTGCGTTGAAAGATTGGTCCCGCGGTTTAGGGATGTACGAAGCAACGGTGACCACCGAAGCGTTCGAGTATTGCGCGCGGATGGCCGAGGGAGACGCACGCCGAGCGCTCGGGGCATTGGAGTTGTCCGTCCTTTCGTCCACGACACAACCTATCGTTGTAGACATCGATGCGATGCGCGAGAGCATGCAGAAGAAAGTACTCCAATTCGACCCGACAGGCGATCAGCATTACGACCAAGCGAGCGCGTTGATCAAAAGCATTCGCGGTTGCGATGTGAACGCGGCGCTGTACTGGTTGGCACGGAGTTTGGAATCGGGTGAAGAGGTTCGTTTCTTGTGTCGCCGTATGGTCATCTTGGCTAGCGAAGATATCGGTAACGCCGACCCGCAAGCTCTTTCAATCGCCGTCTCCGCCATGCAAGCGTGCGAGTTTATCGGTTTGCCAGAGTGCCAACTGACGTTATCCCAATTGGTCATCTACCTTGCCCTGGCACCGAAATCCAATTCGGCGACCACGGCGATATCAGCAGCTCGGAAAGATGTGCGCGAAGGAAGCGTCATTCCCGTTCCAAAACATCTTCGCGATGGACACTATGCCGGTGCTAAATCGTTGGGCAATGCCACTGGCTATCAATATTCGCACAATTCTCCGAATGGAATTGTTGCTCAAGATTACTTGGGAGTGGATCGCAGTTATTATGAACCGGTCGAATCCGGCCAGGAAATCGAACTAGCAAAGCGATGGCGATGGATTCAATCCATACTCTATGATCAGAGCACAGATCCGTCCATACCGACAGAACAGACTGGCGTGCATAGCAACCATGATCGACATTAGAGGATTGACTAAACAGTATGGTCGACGATCCGCACTGCAGAATGTCGATTTCGTGGTCCGGCCAGGTATCACAGGTTTGTTAGGCCCGAACGGCTCGGGAAAGAGCACGCTCATCAAAGCGATACTTGGACTGGTACGCGTCAACTCCGGTAGTGGAACTGTTTTGGGAATGCAGTGGCCCAAAGACGTACGCATCCTTCGCGATCGCATTGGGTATCTGCCGGAAGACGATTGTTATATCCTGGGTCTTCAAGGGATCGAATCGGTTCGATTGATGGCTCAGCTTTCAGGGTTGCCGGGATCCGAAGCATTGCGGCGAGCGCACGAAGTTATGGACTTTTGCGATATTGAACAAGAACGATATCGCAACGTCGAAACCTACTCCACCGGTATGCGCCAAAAGTTAAAGTTTGCTCAAGCACTGGTTCACGATCCAGATCTTGTGATTCTCGACGAACCCACCACAGGTCTCGATCCGAACCAGCGTGAAGAGTTTCTCGGGCGAATTAAAACACTCGCCACCGAGTTCGGAAAAACCGTCTTACTCTCAACACATATCCTGCACGATGTGCACCAAATCTGTGACGATGTCACGGTGCTGGTTAACGGTACGGTTCGTTTGCAAGAGTCACTACAAACATTAGAGAAGCCAAACCAAAACGGTATGCACGTGATGGTTGTCTCGGATGTCGAGAAACTTCAAGTCGAATTGCAACAACAACGCTTTGTCGTCGAGCAGACCGATGTCAATAGTTTGTTCGTACATGGACTCCTCTCGGCGGATGCATCCATCGTTTGGCGAGCCGCGACCCACTGTGGAGTCATCATTCAGAAAGTGGATCAAGCTCGCAACTCGCTCGACAAAATCTTTATGCAGATTGCAGGAGCCGATTGATGCCAGTCCTGGATGTTGGTTACAGAACATGGTCAGGAGAGCGCACCAGCAGCCTCTTCCGTTGGTGGGTAGTCGCTTGGTCTGGCATTCGACTGCTCCTCGCTGGAACTGCATTGAGGCGGGTGATGATAGTCGCCACAATACCAGCGCTATTATCGGGAGCCGCCATCGGAGTCTTTGAGCAAGCAACGGTCGATGATTCGCTTCGCCAAAGCGTGACCAGGGAAATGTTTGGACGACGAATGGACCGAGCACCGAGAGATTCGATATGGCAAGTGCTGCGACCTGCAGCAGAAAACCCGAAGGAAAATCGACATCTAGTTTGGACGTTTATTTTGCATTGGTACTTTCGGTACCCGCAAGCGATCTGTACCGTCGTGATGCTCGGGTTGGTGGCACCACGGCTCATTAGTTACGATCTTCGAAGCCGAGGATATTTGCTGTATCTGTCGAGGCCACTGACTCCTTGGTCTTATCTGATCGGCAAAGCCAGTGTGCTCTATTTTCTTCTAGCGATGATCACCACGCTCCCTGCATTGCTGATTTATTTGGCAGGCATACTGATGAGCACTAGCAGCGGTGCGATTCTCGAAACATGGGATATCCCGCTTCGGATTTTATTGTCGACATGCGTGTTAGTTCTTCCTACAACCGCAGTCGCGCTAGCACTATCGTCGATGACCGAGGAAAGTCGCTTTGCTGGGTTTGGTTGGTTTGCGATCTGGATCGTTGGCTGGGTCACTTACATCGTGATGAACGCAACGCTCATGCGACGCTTTGATCGATTCGAACGTAGAATGGTGCAGGAGGAAGAATACTATTACTACTTGTCTCCCTATCATTTGCTGGGTCAACTTCAAAGGGAGATTTTTGGCTTGCTACCGAGTGATAAAGGGATAGATTTCCTGGCCTGGATTTTGTGTGCGGGGATTACAATCCTAGGGTACGGAATTGCCTACCGACGTATCTCTCGTACGTTGAAGGTTTAATCGCATTCACGCTCGGAGGGCTTTTGTTGGATGATCGTTGGCATCGACCTGGGAACAACCAATTCATTGTGCGCCGTCTTTCAGGATGGCAAACCACAACTCATTCCCAATGCACACGGAGAATTCTTAACCCCCTCTGTCGTTGCGATCTTGCAAGATGAATCCGTTCTGATTGGGGATGCAGCGAAGGAAATGCGAGTCACCCAACCCGATCGCTGCGCGTCAAGGTTCAAACGCTTGATGGGAAGCGAAGAGAAAATCGAGATCGCAGGCAAACAATTCACTGCGCCACAACTTTCGAGCCTCGTTCTACGTTCTTTAAAGACAGATGCTGAGCATTTTCTTGGGGGAACTGTGGACGAAGCGGTCATTACTGTTCCAGCCTATTTCAATGATAACCAGCGTCGTGCAACCAAACTGGCAGGCGAGATGGCGGGCTTCCAAGTGCGAAGGATCGTCAATGAGCCCACTGCGGCTGCGTTGACCTATGGCTTTCATGATCGCAATACCGAAAAACATTTGATGGTAATCGATCTCGGCGGGGGAACGTTCGACGTGACCATCATGGAGGTCTTTGAGGGGTCATTGGAGATCGTTGCAACGAGCGGCGAAAGCATGTTGGGGGGAGAGGACTTCACGGACCGATTGGTGTCTCACGTATTGCAGACGGCTGGCAAACGGCTAGAGTCTTCCGAAATGCGTCACCCCTTGTTGGTTTCGAGGCTTCGCCAAGCCTGCGAGCAAGCCAAGATTAGGTTAGCCAGTAACGCAGTCGTCGACATTCGCATCCCGACCGAAGATGGGTTGCTCGATAGTTCTCAAGCACCGTTTCGCTTGCGATCGACAGCGTTTCTCGAGATGATGGAGCCACTTCTGGAGCGTTTGTTAGGGCCGATCCAACGCGCATTACGAGACTCCGAACGTTCGATCGACGATATCGATGAAGTGATCTTTGTGGGTGGTGCGACTCGAATGCCTTGCTTAAGCGATTTCCTGAGTCATCGACTCTGCGTGCGTCCACGTGCAGATTTCAATCCAGACGAAGTCGTCGCATTAGGCGCTGCCGTTCAAGCGGCGTTGATTTCCGAGGACCGAGCTGTCGACGATATGGTGATGACGGATGTGTGCCCACATACGCTCGGAGTGGAGATCATGAAGGAGCTTGGAGGGCAGCGAGTCGAGGGGTACTTTAGTCCGGTCATCCATCGCAATACGACCATCCCTGTTTCGAAAGAAGGGATGTTCTCGACGGTAGAACCGAACCAATACAGTTTGGAGCTGAGGGTCTTTCAAGGGGAGGGACGCAAAGTCAAAGACAATCTGCTTCTCGGAACATTGCAAGTGACGGGAATCCCACCTGGTCCGGCCGGCTCCCCGATTGCAGTCCGCTTTACATATGACACTAACGGTATTTTAGAAGTCGAAGCGATTGTTCCATCGTCAGGCAACCGATTCAGTACGGTATTGGCACCAGCATCGACTGGGCTGACGAAGAAAGAGATCGATAAAGCCGTTCGCGAGATGCAGCAATTCAAATTCTATCCCAGAGACGAAATCGAGAATCAGCGACTATTGCTCTTCTGTGAACGCATTGTGGGTGAAGTCAGTCCCTTTCAACGCCAAGAATTAGAAGCGGCTATCGACATGTGGGAACAAGCGTTGTCGAGTGGTGATCGCGAGTTCTTTGATTCCACCAAGTCGGGTCTGCTCGTGATGCTATCGTCTCTCGGGTTTCCGTTTATGGGTGGTAACGAGACACCATGACAGATCCTGCAGAGACCGGATCGGCAGATCGGGAAGTTCGGGAAGAGCAGATTCGTGAATACATCCATCGAGCCCTCTTCGCAACGGACATGGAATCGCCAGCCGAGCTTGTTCGCGCGCGCGAGGTTATTCTAGGCCGCTCGCTCCCAAAAAATTTCATGCAGAGCCGAGATTCCGATGAGTATCTCCAGCGACGTGAAGCGAATCAAGCGAGGATTGAGGAGTGTAGAACTAGGTTCTGGGATTTAACGCATGAGCAATTGCAAGCGATGCTCGATCTTGATTCGCTTCATCAAGACGCAGACTTGCAGTTCTCCGCAGAGCGATTGATTCATGTTTCAACTCTGCGAAGCGATTTTTCGGAATTGGCGAATCGGTTAGGCAATAAGGATCGCATAGCGCGCGTATTGAAGAGCTTGATCATGCTCGCTCCCCGCGAGGCTGCAGGATTCCGCGAAGCCGAGTTGCGTACCATGCGGACTGGACAAAGCGAAAAGGAAATGAAGCTCGGAGCAAAAAGAATCCGCGAAGAATTTCCAGCGATCTTTGCGTTGGAATCAAGCTGGTTGACGGAGGTTGAAGCGTTTCGACGGCATTCGAATCGAGTGCGAACGTATCACCAAGCGGAATCGGCAAGCAACAATTGGGTGATTTGGGTTTGGCTTTCGATCGTGTTTGGCGGTGTTGTTATTCGATATATCGGCAGATTCATGCGGGGGGAGTAAGCGTTGGACGAGCAAGAGCCAGTCGATTGGAACTTACTGCAGCATAACCCTCAAGCATTCTTTGGGTTGCCGGCATCCTTTGATCGTAAAGATTTAAAGCGGGCTTACAACGTTTGGTTAAAGCGATTCAAGCCAGAGCAGTATCCGACAGAATTCCAACGCATTCGAGCGGCCTATGAGCTTCTGGAAAGCCAACTGCGGTTTCAGACGAATCAAGAAGTACCGCTGGAGGATGGCATTAGACCAACGCTATCCAGTACCGATACAGTTTCGTTGCCTGACAACTCAGGCCAGTCGCTAGAGAAACAAACCCCAGTCGATCCAGTCGCGTTTGTTCGGGAACTCCTCGCACGGCAAGATCGAGAGGGAGCATTTTTCGAACTCTCTCAAAAGGAACAAAAGACATCCTTTGAATACTATGCCTTGGCAGTGCTTTCGGATTTCACGCAGCCCCGTGCAGAAGAGTACTCGTCAGGGTTTGTCGACTGGATTCTAGCGGGTTTGGAGGTGCATCGAGGAGATCCATCGTTATTGCAATTGTTGAGAGCTTACTTGAGTGAAGCATCGATGAACCAGCGCGACATGAAGTCGGTTCTCGAGCGCATTGTGACGATCTTCCCGAACGACTGGTTCTATTACCTGAGTGAATCACTCTGGTTGAGATTCGTTCGCGAAGTGGATTGGTCCACTCTTGTTGAAACGCTACAGCAATGTGAACACATGATTCGAGACCCACGCCAATACGGGAGGCTGGCCTTCAAAACCCGGCTAGTGAGGGCAGCACTCTTCAAAGCGCCTGACGACTGGTGCAAAGAAACCCTTCGCGAACTAGAAGAGAATAGCCAGTCGATGAACAGTTCGCTCTTGCCAGAATTCGAAATCGTCGCGGGCCTTTTCACCCTCAAGCAGAGGGCTGATACCTTTGTGTCGAAGGGGCCGATGTCTCAACGCATCTTCGACTCCATGCGAAGCTATTGTGAAGACTCGGAAGAGGCTTGGCAAAAGAAGGTTGTTTCGAACCAAGCGATTCTAGCGGCCAATCCTTCGGCCGTACTTTACGAGTTTCAATACACGGACGTTGAAACAAGAGACTTGGTGCTCCCCTGGATCATCGTTTCCAGCGAGGTTCGTGAACAGTTGGGGTTCGTCGACGCATCGTCGGAATCTCCACAAGCGTATGGGAATGCGACGATCAGTTTGTTGCAAGAGATCGACAGGTCCTTTCCCTATTCGAAGATTACGTCGAATCAGCTTCGCAAATCGCTGAAGACGATCGGAACCGCAGCACTTAGTTTTTTGGGAGTCATGCTTCCTGGGACAATTCTCACAATGTGGCTGAGCAGCGGGATCAGCCCGCGAACCGCAGGTCCCTCAACCCAGTTCGGGGCAGTTGTTCTTCTCGTTTCGTTCCTTCTTTCGATCGGAGCGGTGGTGTGGGCCTTTCGCAATCCGATACGTCGAATCGAGGCCGTTTATGCGCAACGACTCTCGAAGTTGCTGGAGGACCATTATCGAGACAAGGGGCGAGCGATGGTCTCGCGAATGTTGGCCGCGACGCATTTGAGTTTTCATGATTTGCTGCAAGTAGCGTTTCAATGTATCCATCAGCAGGAATTAGCGTTCGGCGTTAGCAGAGTAGTCCCACAATACATGCGTCAAGACGTCGGGCTGTGGATCTATGCAACAGCCGTTCGTTTTCAACGATGAGCCAAACGGTTGACCGGCAAACCCATGGTCGATTTAAACAATCAACCGTCACTTCAAGGCAAAAAATTCTTTACAATAGAATTTGGTAAACAACTCCAGACTGATTCAGGCTTCAATAATTACGGGACGAGAAAATGTGTGATCAAGATCACTTTGAAGAAGATCTAAAGAAGTACTCACGACGAGACATGGGCATCCTGATGTCGGCGGCGGGAGCTGCGATGATGTTTCCACGATCCGCGTTCGCCGTGGATGTTACAGAAAACGAAGTTGAAATCAAAACGCCTGATGGAGTTTGCGATGCCTACTTTGTGACACCGAAATCGGGAGCTCACGCAGCAGTCATTGTTTGGCCCGATATCTTTGGATTGCGACCTGCATTTCGAACCATGGGAAAACGACTCGCAGAATCGGGCTATAGTGTCCTAGTGGTCAATCAGTTCTATCGCAGCAAGAAAGCGCCGGTTGTCGAGACTGACGCGAGCAATGCGTCGATTCAAGATGTTCGTCCGCTAGCGCAAGCACTGACCCCGAAGACTCACATGACGGATGCTAAAGCTTTTGTCGAGTGGTTGGACGCTCAGCCTCAGACCGACACGAAACGCAAGATTGGCACAATCGGTTATTGCATGGGGGGACCGATTGTTCTGAGAACTGCAGCGGCTGTACCCGATCGAGTAGGTGCGGGTGGATCCTTCCATGGTGGAGGCTTGGTGACTGCGAACGACGATAGCCCACACCGATTGATTCCAACGATGAAGGCTAGTTTCCTCATTGCGATCGCTGAGAACGATGATCAACGCGATCCGGAATCCAAGAACGTCTTGAAAGCATCTTTCGAGCAAGCCAAGCTATCAGCGGAAATCGAAGTCTATCCCGCAGGACATGGTTGGTGCCCTCCGGATACGAAGGTCTATCACAAAGAGCAATCCGAGCGAGCTTGGAACAGACTTTTAGCTCTTTTCGAGAAATCGTTGGCAAAGTAATAGGTCGTTAAAATCTTAAGGCATTACGGCAACAGGATGCCAGGCAACGCGGTATCCTCAGCAGCGGAGCGTACCAAGCCAATCTACCTTCAGGACCTTTTCTCTATCTCAAATACAACTTTGACTTCCGAAATCGTATTGTTGGCTTTGTCCGTATGCACTTGGGTATCAGCGCGGGAGAATCGCTCTTGGTATCAAATGACGATGTCGGCAAAAAACCAGGTTCTTTCTGTTGAAATACAACACGGCCGTCCAAAATCGTCATTCGCACGTTGGCTGTATGCACTTGATCTACAGGAAGGGAGAACAAGTCTCGGTCCCAAATGACGACATCTGCTAGCGAACCTGCTACCAAAGCACCCTTTTGGCCCTCCTCGTTTTCGGCAAAAGCAGAACCGTAAGTATACGCATTTAGCACGGATACTAGCGGCAGCCTTTGCGAGGAAAGAAAGCCCTCATCTGGCTTTCCTTCAAGTGTCTGACGAGTTAGCGCGGTATGCATACCCAGCCTCGGATCCAAACTGACCACTGGCCAATCGCTACCGAACGCAATCACGCCTCCAGCATCTTGGATGCTCTTCCAGACCCAAGCTCGCGAGGCGCGGTCAGAGCCTAAGTTTGCTGCCCAAACACCAAAGATGTTGCTGTTTGGATTGGCATGGTACGGTTGCATCGAAGCCATCACCCCCAATGGACCGAACCGACCAATATCCGCTTGGCTAATCGACTCGATATGTTCAAGCCGATGACGTCGCGGTGTACTTGGTAACGGATTCAACTGTTGCGCTCGCTCGATAGCATCCAATGTCATACGAATACCACCGTCCCCGATCGCGTGGACCACGATCTGCCAACCTCGTCGATCCAGCAATTCAATGATTCGGTTCAAGTCCTCTTGGTTCGTTTCCGGTAGTCCCCTGCTAGGCTTGTTCGCATAGTCGGCAAGCATCACGGCTGTATGCGATTCGATCACTCCGTCTACAAATAGTTTGACGGCTGGAATATCCAGTCTAGGAAATTCTCGTCGAAGCGCAGTCAGTTGATTTGCATCCGATTCGGACATGTTACGTCGAGTCGTCAGTGCGAAGGTAAATCGCAAATTCAATTCACCATTTGCGCGCAAAGATTCATATAGTTCCAGTTCTTCTCGATCGACGCCGGCATCGAAAACGCTGGTGATACCGAAACGATGCGCCTCCGCCATTCCCTTTCGTAACGCAGACAGTTTGTCGCTTCGCGTCGGTTTAGGAATGACATTATCCATCAACGTTTGAGCTGCTTCTTTCAGTACGCCCGTGGGCTCCATAGTGACAGGATCGCGAACGATGATTCCACCTTCTGGATCCGGTGTATCCCGCGTTATACTCGCTGCCTGCAATGCCCGAGTATTGACCCACAACGTGTGGCCATCGTAGCATTTCATCACGGCGGGCTTGTTGGGTACGATACGATCGAGTATCGCTTTGTTCGGAAGACCATCCTGAAAGGTTCCGTACACCCAGCCCCGTCCGACGATACACTTTTCGTTCGGGGCTCGTTGACTAAACGCAACGATTCGTTTCTCCAATTCTTCCACAGAATCGGCGTCGGCCAATTCGACTTGAGTAAGGCCAATACTTCCTGACAAGAAATGGACATGCGCGTCATGAATACCTGGGGTTACCGCCCCCCCCTTCGCATCCAATCGTTTCGTTTGCGAACCGGCCAGCCGTTCGATCTCCGCCTCGGTGCCAACTGCTAAAATGCGGCTTGACCGGATGGCCAAAGCGACCGGATTCGCTCCCGGGGCAAAGATTTTCCCATTCGTAATGATCAAATCGGCCGGACCGCTCGCAGTGTTCGGCTGATCAGCCATCGCCAATCGAGTCATGGCGATGAAAAGAACGGTTAGGACTCGGATCATGAATTAAACTAAAAATGAAGTGTGAATGTTATGGCGATGTAAAAACTGTTCGCGGACATGATACTAAGCTATCACACTGCTCTTGCGTGGGTAGCTGGATATTTTATTGCATTCTCGACCATTCTTGCTTCATGGGTAACTTTTGGTCGAGTTGGTCCCGCCATTTCTCAGAAACATAGAACGCGTGACGCGGTACTAATTCCATCGCTGCATCGAGTGAACGGATGGCCTGCTCGTTTTTACCTCCATGAGAGTAAGCAGCTGCGAGGGCTGCCATCGAACTCCCATCACGCCCAGCAGACATTCGCACCGTAGCGGTTGCTTCTTGAATGGCACGCTTTGCGTTGACCGTTGATGCGGATAGCAATATCCATGCTAAGCCGTGGCGGATTTCAAAAAGTGCTCGTGACCATCCAAGCTCGCATCGCCGATGGAAAACCATACACTGGGTTTGCCGGACGCATCAGCATCCCGCCAAGCTTGAGTCGTGGCTCCACTTATGATGCAGAACGCGAGTCGTGTCGCGGTAGTCCCCAAAAAATGGACGGGTATCGTGCCGACTGGAATAAGCAAGATCGCATTGTGATCGCGCAGCTCGGCTCACTGGAAAACGCTACACCTTGTCAAGAACTGCAATAGATTGGCCAATAATCTAGAAGTGCGGTTCATACTCTTCCAATCATTTGTTGCGAGAATGGCGGTTAGCGTGCTGAAGCCTTTAGTGCCCCAAGGAATCTACCGGCCGACAGACAAATCGCTCCTTTTTTGTTTCTTCATCCCCAATGCAACGGCAACGGCATTCTTCGACTGGAGGAATCTACTTCTGGTACCACTGGTGCATAGATCTGGCTATACTGACCTCTGATTCATTGCGTTGAAATCGCAACTATGAAACTCGAAGGCTATATGAATGCAGAAATCGCCGAACGTCGAAATCGCTCGGAAAGAACGATTGAACGCAAATTGCATCTCATTCGTAAACTTTGGCTGCACATCCATGTTGAACATGATCGCGGCGATGACTCCATGGATAATGTATAAAGTTGTCGTTAGGATTCAAAAAGTGTTTGCGTTTCTTCCAAGCCAAACGGATACGCGATGAATTCTACGATCTACAGACGCATTCTCTGGATCTCTATCGCGATGCTTTTATTGCTATGGATTTACTGGGTCGTTCCAATCGGTTCTGCCCCATTCGAACCGGCTCTCGTCGAAATGAGCAAAACGAGCGATGGCATAGAATACCGATTGCTTAAGGATGGACGGCTATTTCGGGTAGATAATTCTTGGGGACGATGGCACTACATTGACACGGTGTTTTTTCCCGACAAGATGCGCCATGCTTATAAAAAGGTCGACGGCGTCGTCTTTCGATTCGACGAAGAGTCGGGTTTGCAACTGCCGGTTCGCCGAAACTTTACCGAAGGCTTTGAAGATTTGGAATTAGGAGTGCAAGGGACTCGCCAACTTATAGGTGAGGTCCGAGGCTGGGGTAGCTTGACGTTGCAGTCACCAAAGGCTCGCGAGGTGCGAGACTACGTCGCCCTGCGCACAAAGATATTGCAGCAGAACGGGTCCTTTCTCGATGCAAGCGTTATGCCCGACGATGTGCACGTCCACTCTGGTTCGCGAGCACTCCGGTGTGTGGCACCTCCGAAACCATCCGATATGATCACCTGCAAATCGTCCGTTTCCTCACCCTTGGTTTACTTTGTCAACGGCGACGATTTCTGGTACCAAGCGTTTTACTACGCAGAGGATTCTCTTCCTTTCACAATCCTAGATTTGGAGTGCGAATGGATCAAACAACACGCGGGAATTCGCGTTCGCATCAACGAACAAAGCCAGATGGAGGCCGAGCTCAAAGCATTGGATAAGCCCACCTTTCGACAAAAAGACTCGGCGATCGTTCTTTTTCCGATGAACCGATGGGTAAAAGTCACAGTCCACTTTCGTTTGTCGCATCGGGAGGATGGAATCGTTCAACTTTGGCAGGACGATCAATTGGTTGTGGATTCTGCGGGTGTCACTTTGCCTTGGAGCGAAGCTGTTTACAGTTCACTCGAAGTCGGAATCTCGGCACATAGCTATGGAACAGAAGTTTGCAAACTGTGGATCGATGACATCATGGTTGCGGACCATCCTTTTTTCGGGGAGCCGAAGGAGGATCCATGAAGTCCACGAATCCATTCTCAACCCGATTCTTCCAGCCTGGAGCAATGCAATATGCGTTCCTGTCACATGGCTGCTGGGACAAGATCGTGGACAGCGCACTGGAGGGAATTCAGTGCAAACTGATCGTCGGCCCGCATGGTTCCGGCAAATCGACGTTCGTCCGGAGTTTGATCCCCAAGCTCACGGAGCGTTTGTCGGGAGGACAAGTTCATTTATTGCAACTGTCGTCCGATGGTACCGCATGCCAAGTGGTTCGCCGAGACATGCCGAATTGGAGAGCTTATCCAGTAGTCATCATCGACGGGATCGAACAGTTATCTTGGTTTCGTCGTTGGCTTGTCCTTGGGTATTGCCGTCGTCATAAGCTACCCTTGTTAGCGACATCGCATCGCGTTTTCCGAGGATGCCAAGTGCTTTGGCAAACGCGAATCGATCCGCAAACTGAACGCTGGGTGCTCGAAACGATCCTAGCGGACTACGGACCGGAGCTCGTTGACATCGCGTTGCAATCCGATGCCTGGAAGTCTTCGCGCGCTCGGCATGGAGACAACCTGCGAGAGACACTGTTCGACATGTACGACTGGTGGAGCCACAGTTTCGTCAAGTAACAGTGTCGTTGATATACCCGATCAAATAAACAAATCATGGAACCCACTCCTAGCACCACACCATCAAAATGAAAACCATCTTTATCGAAGGTAACGTCATCCTCGAAGATTCGATCGAAGCTGACATTTGCGTTGTGGTAGACGACGGCATCATTTCCCATGTAGGCCGTATGCCGAAGAAGATACCCAAGGATGCTGAGATCGTGTCGCTCAGCGGAATGTATCTATCTCCAGGTTTCGTCGATATCCACGTCCACGGCGGTGCTGGAGCAGACTTCATGGATGGCACCGTCAATGCGATTCAAACTGCGTGTCACGCACATTTGCGACATGGCGTGACGACTATCTTTCCAACCACCACAACGGGCCAGCCGACACAAATAGCCGCTATGTTGAAAGCGGTGAAGGCAACCATTCGGAAGAAAAAGCAACCCCAGCCACTTCCACGCATTGCAGGTGTGCATTTGTATGGCCCCTACTTCGCACCTGACAAAGTCGGCTGTCATAGCAAAGAAGGTCGACGCAACCCAACCAAGAAAGAAACCAACGGTTACTTCAAGTCGGGGCTCATCCGCATTGCAACATGTGCAGCAGAACTTCCCGGCGCAGCCGACTTTTACAAGACCGCCAAGCAACATAATTGCTTGATCACTTGCGGACATTCCAACTCTAGCTGGGACGAGATGGCGGCAGCATTTGAGAACGGCATGCGGCATGTCGACCATTTTTGGTGCGCGATGAGTTCAGTTCCGACCGTTCGCGCTCGCTTAGGTGTTCCGATGCAAGGAAGCATGACGGAGTTCGTCTTGGCACATCCAGAAATGAGCACAGAGATCATTGCGGATAGTTGGCACCTGAGCCGTGAACTACTCCGTTTTGCGTGGCAAATGAAGTCGGCCAAGCGACTGTGTTTGGTAAGTGATTGCAATCGAGCGTTGGACATGCCACCGGGACGCTATCCCTTTGGGGACGAGCAGGACGAAGGCTGGTTCATTAGCGATGGAGAAGTTGGGCGAGGAATCGATGGCGGCTTGGCCAGTTCTGTGGTTGCACTCGATTCGATGGTCCGAACCATGAGACGGCTCACGGATGTTCCATGGCATGAAATCATTCGCATGGCGACACTTACCCCCGCCGAGCGGACGGGTATTGCCGATTCTTTCGGAAGCATAGCCTTTGGAAAAGCAGCAGATTTTGTGGTTCTCACGAACCAATGGCAGGTCGAATCGGTCTATTTGTCCGGCAATCTCGTCATGACAAATTAGGTCAAATTTGCTAAATTCGTTTACAACTTTGGCCCGTCGCGCAGGCTACGAGCCTCCCCCATCCACCTGGACTAAACCAATGGCACTTCAAATCTATATTTCGGGCAAGTTCTACGACAAAGCGGACGCAAAGATCAGCGTCTATGACCATGGTTTGCTCTACGGCGATGGTGTGTTCGAGGGGATGCGCAGTTATTCCGGCACCGTTTTTCGATTGAAGGAGCATCTCGAGCGACTGTACGAATCAGCCCGCGCGATCTGCTTGACCATTCCCATTTCGATCGAAGCGATGGAGAAAGCCGTCTATGAAACATTGCAGAAGAACTCGCTTATCGATGCCTATATTCGATTGGTGATCACCCGAGGAGCTGGATCTCTAGGGCTCGATCCAAACAAAACGAGTGATCCGCAAGTGATCATCATTGCAGACTCGATTTCGTTGTACCCCGAAGAGTTCTATGACAAAGGTCTCAAGATCATTACCGCCTCAACGGTTCGCAGCCATCCAGCCGCCTTGAGTCCACGGGTCAAGTCGTTGAATTATCTCAACAACATCATGGCGAAGATCGAGGGACTCCAAGCGGGATGCGTCGAAGCGTTGATGTTGAACCACAAAGGAGAAGTGGCGGAGTGCACAGGCGATAACATCTTTATCGTCAAGCGTGGAGTCGTGATGACACCTCCGAAAGACGCGGGCATTCTCGAAGGTATCACACGAAATGCCATTCTTGATTTATGCAAAGAGCATGGGATTGTGGCATTCGAACAAACAATGACTCGGCACGATCTGTATGTCGCCGATGAGTGCTTCTTGACCGGCAGCGCAGCCGAAGTGATACCCGTGGTAACCATCGACAGTCGCCCCATCGGAAGCGGATCCGTCGGCCCTATCACCAAAAAACTCTCGGATGCATTCAAAAAATTAGTGCACTCGAAGTAGACGACTGCCAAAGGGATGCATCGCTACAGCGAGGCCCGCCATCGTAGGATGCTGCTTAGAATTAGTAAGGCTAGATGGCCATCGCCCCACGCAGATGAACTGCGTGGTGGCGTCGACGAGTGCGATACCTCATCTGGTTGCGGCTACGGCCCCACGCAGACGAGCTGCGGGGTAGCCATGTGTCACCAGCAAACTCCTGCTGTCATCCAGCAAACACCTGCTGTCATCCAGCAAACACCTGCTGTCTTCCAGCAAACTCCTGCTTTGCTGCAAGTGGTCATGATGTTCTTGAAGGCTTCTCGCTTTACTTGATTTCTCAAAGCTTCTCGAGGTACTTGATATCGGCATCGCTCATACGGCTCGCGGGTACCTCGATTGTTTTTCCGTCAATCTTCTTCAAGACGATTTTCTCGCCATCAAACAACAAAAGTTCGGCTTCGACAGAAAATTTACCTGACGAATCTTTCCACGTTCGTACCGTTGTCGATGATTTCTGTGTGGGACTGGCAGTTGCAATCTCAAGAGATGCCAAGTGACTCTGGAGACTCGCACGTTGGGGCGGTTGATCCAATGCAACGGAACTTAGCTCGAACTTTTCAATCGATTCGAGCCCCATAGGACGCAATATCTCCACCTCAATCGATTGAATATCCGATTTGTTGAATCGATATCCGGACGCTTCCACTCGAATGTTGCCAACGATCTTTTTCTTGTCGGTGACAGTCTTTGGCTTCGAGTCCTTCGATCGCAATTTCAATTCGGCCTTGATGGAAGATTCGGCACTGAACTGGCGTGCTGCCGAGACGGACAACGTTGTGTTAGGTGCGACCACTACGTTCTCAGAGGTTCTGCCACGAATGGACATGGACATGCCGTCGCCTGACATGCGTGCTGCGATATTCTCTCCAATCGCTTGCTCAATTTCGGATAGTTTGCTCTTCGAGTTGTTCGATGACGATCGCCTCGGCTTCATTTCTGGAAGTGGACGAAAGATCTCGAAGAAGACTTCCGTGGCAGTACCATTCGTCTGATATTCGAACGGAACAATTGTCACCTCTCCATCCGATTTCCGTGCTTTGCTTCTTAGTTCGCTGTCACTAAATGCGAATCGATGCTTCGAAACGGGCGAAATCACAGCAAACGCCTCCACCGATTCCAGAGTTGTGGCTTTGTCTGGGACACTCAGGACCAAAGGAGAAAGCAGAGGGTCGTCCCAAGAGTAGTTCACACGCTCAGAAAGCAAACAGTCGGATTTGGAAATAGAACCATCTGGCCAATCAGCTAACGTCTTACCGTCCTGATCCTTGACCCGTGAGGCCACGGAAAATCCCAGATGATTCGCCGAGACCTTTCCATCTTTGTCTCGAAGCAACATCCCCAGCACGACGGAATTGCCAATTCTAGAGACTCGGGTACCCTCCCAGCGACTGTACTGCATCCCCATTTGCTTTTGCATGGCCTCCGGCATTTTGCCCGAGTCCTTAAACGCTTGAAGATCGTCAACCATGAGACGCAACAGTGGGTAAGCGTCACCGGAAGTCGACGCTACAAAGGATCCTTTCTCTACAGACCAAAGTTCTAGCTTTTGGTCACCAATGTCCACCGTCTGTAGAGGACTTTGGCATAGTCCAAGAGCGACAAACGGAAGGGAAACAAGTGTTACCAGTAGAGGCATTTTCAACCACGACCGATTCGTGGCGTGCTTTGAGAGATCCATTATTGCGATGTCCACGGAGAGGTTTATGTGACAGCGAGGTTTATGTGACAGTGAGGTTTATGTGACAAGCGTCGAACATGTCTTCCGGCCCATGCAATATCGAGCAAAATGAGAGGCATGATCTTGGCGTAGTCCCGAATAGTCTAATGAATCCTCCGCGCGACAGCAACTTGTCCCCCCGAGGGAACGAAGTCTGTTAAAGTAATCTTCACAAATCACGAATCCAGGTACACAACTGATAAAAGTAGGAGGCACGCTCCGTCGTGCCGTTCGCTTTTGGACATTTGCAGAGATTCGAGGTGGACGGCACATGGAATGTGCCTACTACTTTGATTTTGTCGGCTCTGTCCCTGTAAAATTCACCCTAGATAATCGACCTCAATAATCTAATAGTTGCCATGAAACGAACTCTCTATCGCGTTTGCACAGCGATCGTTGTATTGCTAGCGACGATCCACACGGAAATACAAGCGGCAGATAGGCCGAACATTGTCATTTTTCTAGTCGATGATATGGGAGTGATGGACACTTCCGTTCCATTCTTGACCGATTCAGATGGTAACGCGAAACGATATCCCCTGAACGACCATTACCGGACTCCCAACATGCAGCGACTGGCAGATCGTGGGATCCGCTTCAACAACTTTTGTGCCATGAGTGTTTGTTCGCCAACACGAATATCGATCATGACTGGGATGAATGCCGCTCGACATCGAACCACCAATTGGATCAACCCTGACAAGGACAATGCAGGGCCGCTTGGACCGCCCGACTGGAATTGGAAAGGACTCCGCAAGAATGATGTGACGCTGGCTAGTCTACTTCAATCGCAAGGCTACCGCACGATACACGTCGGCAAAGGACACTTCGGTCCACGTGATACCGAAGGCGAGCAACCTAAGAATCTTGGGTTCGATGTGAATGTCGGTGGCGCTTCTTTTGGAGCACCAGCCTCCTACTACGGTGCCACCAACTTCGGTAACGCAGGCGGGACTGTCAAGAAGTCGGCACCGCATGCCGTTCCTCATTTAGAAAAGTATCATGGGACCGATACATTCTTGACCGACGCATTGACGATGGAAGCAAACTCGTATGTCTCGGCAGCGGTTGAGAAGAAACAACCTTTCTTTCTGTACTTCGCACAATATGCCGTTCATGCTCCTTTCAATTCTGATCCTCGATTTGCCCGGAAGTATGCCGAGTCCGGAAAGTCACCGCAAGCGCAGGCGTTTGCGACGCTTATCGAAGGAATGGATAAATCTTTAGGCGACTTGATGGACCACCTAGAACGATGTGGCATTGCCGACAACACTTTGATCTTCTTCGTCGGAGACAATGGAAGTGATGGCCCGCTCGGACATCAACACGACGTCGCATGCGCGGCACCCTTGCGAGGCAAGAAAGGTTCGCACTACGAAGGTGGAATGCGAGTACCATTCATCGCCGCTTGGGCTGTGACAGACGCGAACAATCCACACCAAAAACGGTTGCTAATCCCCACCGGGGCGATTCAACCGCAAATCGCGTCTGTCTGCGATCTGTTCCCCACGATATTGAATCTTGTCGATACGAGCTCACCTGCTGGGCATGTCGTGGATGGACAAGGATTGAATACATTGTTGATAGGGACCCCCGACTCAAAACGTTCTGAGACATTCCTTATGCATTATCCCCATGCACCCCATCGAAGCGATTATTGGACAAGCTATCGGGATGGGCGTTGGAAAGTTATCTATCATTACTTTCCATCAGCCGCTTCGGAGAATTCGCACTACCAACTATTCGACCTTGCTGCGGATCCTTTTGAACAGCAGAACTTGGCTGCTTCCCATCCTGCAGATCTAAAGCGCATGATGGAGCGATTGATCGACTCCCTCGAAGCACATCGTGCAGTCTATCCGCAACACGAAGATTCGAAGTCGCCGAACAAACCGAAGCTACCTGGCTAGAACAATAAGGAAGACCAAAACCTCACCTCGCTTCGGGTTGTGAAGACTCAGGCTGCTGCTCGACTAAAGCACGCGTGCCCAGATGCTTTTCAAGTATCCGGTCTCAGGGCAATGAGCAACAACAGGATGATCAGGAGCCGCCCCCGACGAATGCAAGAACTGAAGCGTTCTCGGTGGATATGGTTTCCCTTCCGCGTCGAAGCCGGTTGCTTTCGCAGCGGAGCGAACGATCGATTGGAACGAGGGTTCGTCCAAAAGACCTGCACAAGAGCATGTCAATAGTATGCCACCTGGCTTCACTAATTGAATGGCCAGCTTATTGAGATCGAAATGCTTTTTACTTCCTTCTTCAAGCTCATTACGAGATCGAATCAGCTTCGGCGGATCGAGTACAACGACATCGTATTGACGACCGAGCCTCAACATGTCACGCATGAATGCGAATGCGTCCGACTGCACGAATCGAACGCGTGTATGGTTGATGTCTGCGTTCTTCTTCGCGATTGCTAACGGTTCTTCGTCGAGATCAACACCGGTGACTTCCGTCGCATTACCCGCTTTCGCCGCTTGGACGGCGAATCCACCGGTGTAGCAACATAGATCGAGGACGGATCGTTGATTGGCAAAATGAGACAGCAACCGGCGATTGTCCCGTTGGTCACAGAAAAATCCTGTTTTGTGTCCCGTTCCGAAATGGACCCGATACTTGACTCCGTTCTCGGTGATCGTCAAGACCTTCGGCATTCCTTCGCTGGTTTGATTCGGTACGGATTGGCCTTCTTGGCTCAAGAACTGTGGGCACTCTTGGATGAGCCAATGCTTCGTCCCAAGTTTCTTTGCGATACGTTCTAGGATCGGTTGGCATCGGTAATACATGCCGAGGCTAAACAACTCCGCGCTCAAGCAATCGCCGTATCGATCGACGACGAGGCCAGGTAGTCCATCCGACTCGCCATGCACCACTCGGTACGCATCAGTTGTTTCATCAAGTCGCAGAACATCCCGTCGGAGTGTAACCGCATTGTCAACGATTCGGTCCCAAAACGGCTCGTCTGGCCACTGCCCCCACCAGGAGTACATGCGAACCGCGATTTCCGAGCGTGGGTTGTAAATTCCGTACGCAAAGAGACTTGGTTCGTCCGATTCTCGGCGGGATTCGATGCGATTCCCGTCTCGGTCTCGTTCTTGGATGTCCGATTGCTGATGATAAACGGCCACCCATTGACCTGCGGTCGGGTTCCCTTCGGTCCGAATGATCCGTTTTCTGTAGATATTCGGATGTAGCATCGGACGGCTAACATGAACAGCGGGAATTGCCGCGTTGCGAGCAGGAACTAGCCCGCGAAGTAAATCGTCCATCGTCACTTTATTGTTAGGCGACTACTGCGAATCGCTGGTGTCGATGACGCCACGAGAAGTGAGCCATCGTTGAAGAGCATTTGGCCAATCGCTGGTAACTGCGATCGTCTTGGCTAAGCCTACACCATGCCGCCCCTTTTCGTAAACATGTAGTTCGCCCGAAACGCCAGCTTTTACCATCGCGCTGTAAAAAGCGATCGCGTTTTCAGGGGGTACAGCTGTATCTTGGGACGTGTGAAAGAGAAATGTCGGCGGCGTGTCTTTGGTAACTCTCGTGTCGTTTTGCAACGATGCAAGCAATGTTGGGTCTGGTTCCTTTCCAAGCAAATTGGTTTCGCTTCCTTTGTGTGATTTCGGCTGGCCGAAAAGGATTACGGGATACGACAGAATTCCAAAATCGGGACGACTCGATTCGCGAGCAATCGCGTCCGAACTCGAAGGATCTCCGCTATCGAACTGAGTCAACACGGTGGATGCCAAGTGTCCGCCTGCCGAAAATCCCCAAATTCCGACACGATCGGCAGAGATGTTCCATTCCGAGGCCTTGGCCCGAGTAAGCCGAACGGCTCGCATCGCATCCTGCATCGGAGCGGGATGCCCATACCCTTTGGATCGATGTCGATAGTCACAAATAATCGCTGCGATCCCATTTTTGTTTAACCATGCAGCTATCTCGTGACCTTCATGCCCCATCGCCAAAGTACCGTATCCACCCCCTGGACAAACGACAACCGCACCCGTGGGTTTTTGGCTGTCAGGCAACCGAACCATCGCCATCGGAATATCTTTGGGCTCAGATCCTTTCGCATCCGGTGCACCCGATTCCCACAAACGGAGTTCGAAGGATTTGGGCTCCGCGCCGTGCGATGGTGCGCCGTGAAATGCAACACATTGCATCGTCGCGATCACCAGGGAGAAAACCGGGGAGCATTTAGAGAGGAAGTTCGTCTTCATGGCAATCAGCAGGTCTTGAGTTAGAGGATCAGTCATCGTGAATCTCGCTGGAAACAATTGCAATTCCCGCGATCTAGAGGAGTTACGTTGTCTATCAGGGTAACATCCCCACAACCCGTTCGCCACCCAAAGCTCCATTAGGTGGGATATGCTTCCACCGCACCAAGCACCAAGCACCTTTCGCCTAGCGCGTCAGAAGTTCTTACGCCTGAGGCTCGGTCATGGTGAATGGATCGAGGGCGGCGTCTAACGTTTCGCGTGGGAGAATGTTTTGCTCAAGGCATAATTCACGAATCGTTTTTCCGGAGGCAAACGCTTCTTTGGTAAGTTTTGCCGCTTTTTCGTAGCCGATGAATGGGTTTAGCGATGTGACCATAGAAAGGCTTTGTTCAACACTTGCTTCGCAACCCTCCACGTTCGCTTCGAGACCATCCATACAAAACTCGATAAATGCGCCTACTCCATTCGAGAGGAGCATAGTGCTTTCCAGCATAGCGTGCCCCATAATTGGCATCATGATGTTGAGTTGAAAATTGCCACCCGCTGCGCCGCACATGGTCATCGTCGTATCGTTCCCCATCACGCGAGCCGTCAATTGCATCATGCTTTCGCACATCACTGGATTCACTTTGCCGGGCATGATCGATGAGCCTGGCTGGCGATCGGGGAGAATGACTTCATAGAATCCGCAGCGTGGTCCAGAGCCAAGCCAGCGAATGTTGTTCGAAAGATTAAACAGGGTCATCGCGATCGCTTTTATTTGTCCATGCGATTCGACAAGTCCATCGCGTTGAGAGTTTGCTTCGAAGTGATCGGCCGCTTCAATGAACGGAATGCCCGACTGTGCTTCCAAAGATCTTGCCACGCGAGAGCCAAACTCCGGGTGGGTGTTGATCCCGCTTCCCACGGCTGTTCCTCCAACGGGTAATTCCAGGACTGCTTTGACAGCTTGCTTGGCTCGATCGATCGAGAGTTCGATTTGGCGAGCGAATCCGCCAAACTCTTGACCGAGTCTTAACGGCGTCGCATCCATCAAGTGCGTTCGACCGATCTTGATGACTCGATCCCAAGCCATTGCCTTTTCCTTTAAGATTGCGTGAAATCGTACCAACTGCGGAATGAGTGTCTTTTCGATTTCGATGGCAGTTGCGACGTGAATGGCTGTTGGGAACGTATCGTTGGTACTCTGTCCCATGTTCACATGGTCATTCGGGTGAATGGCTTTCGACTTGGAAAATCGATCGCCGCCCATTAATTCGATGGCACGATTGGAAATGACTTCATTCACGTTCATATTGCTCGATGTGCCGGAGCCGGTTTGAAACACATCGATTGGAAACTCGCCATCCATCTTTCCATCGATGACTTCTTGGCACGCGGCCATCATCGCATCCACTTGCGCACTGCTGAGCGGGTTTTTTCCGGAACCGGTGAGCTTGCCAAGATCGTTGTTGGCAACGGCGCAAGCGAGTTTTACTCGCCCCATAGATCGCAAGAGCGGCACAGGGAGTTGCCAGCCGGAGATTGGGAAGTTCTCTACCGCACGTTGGGTTTGGGCGCTGTAATAGGCTTTTGCCGGAACGCGAACTTCGCCCATGGAATCAACTTCGACACGATAGTCTGACATTTTCTCGAACCGCAATGATGAAAGGAAGTGGGAAAAACCTGATTCTATCAAACCGATTTTGGACAGCGAGCCTTCTTCCTTTGTGCCATGGATAGGTGGCAGTATCATTGCGAAAAGAGGTAGAAGGCTGTATTCTTCCTCCCTTCAGAACGCAGAAGCCAAAACGACATCAAATTCCCTAATGCTTAGGTAATCCTCATGAACTCACCCGTTCACAGTCCGGTCAAGATCGCCATTGATACCATTCGAACACTGAGCATGGATGGTGTTCAGGCAGCCAATAGCGGACATCCTGGAACACCCATGGCGCTGGCTCCTGTGGCGTTTCAAATTTGGACGGATGCGATGACCTATGATCCCGCTAAGCCGCTTTGGCCGAATCGGGATCGGTTTGTTTTGTCGTGCGGTCATGCGTCGATGCTTCTTTATTCGATGCTCCATTTGTCTGGTGTTCGATGTGTTGATGCACATGGTAACGTGACGAATGAAGAGGCTATCTCTCTCGATAACATCAAGAAGTTCCGACAGCTTCATAGTCCCTGTGCGGGACACCCGGAATATGGTTATGCGACGGGCATCGAAACCACAACAGGCCCGCTTGGACAAGGTGTCGGCAACTCGGTAGGGATGGCAATCGCGTCGAAGCACCTTGGGGCAAAGTATAACAGGCCGGGTTTCGATCTGTTCAATTTCGATGTTTACACGTTGTGCGGCGACGGGGATTTAATGGAAGGAGTGGCTTCTGAAGCTGCTTCGCTCGCTGGCCACATGAAATTATCGAATCTTTGTTGGATCTATGACGACAATGGAATCACCATTGAGGGGCATACCGATTTGGCCTTTAGCGAGAATGTCGCGAAACGGTTTCAAGGACTTGGTTGGCACACGGTCGATGTAGCAGATGCCAACGACCTTGTTGCCTTGAAGGCAGCCTTCGATTCGTTCAAAGGGACAACCGATAAACCGACATTGATCATCGTGAAGTCGGTGATCGGTTACGGTTCACCGAATAAGGCGGACTCGCACGGTGCTCACGGTGCTCCTCTCGGGGATGACGAAATCAAGCTGACGAAGAAGTTTTACGGTTGGCCAGAAGACGAGAAATTTTTCGTACCCGATGTCGCCAGAAAAGTGTTCGCCGACACCATTGGTTCAAAGGGAGCCAAGGCTTCGAGTGAATGGCAATCGAGGTTCTCGGAATACAAAGCCAAGTTTCCAAAAGAAGCAGTCGAATTGCAATCGATTATCGAGCACAAGCTTCCTGAAGGTTGGGATACTGGATTGAAGCCTTTCGCCGCTGACCCCAAGGGGCTGGCGACACGCGTTAGTAGCGGCAAAGTGCTGAACATGCTTGCTCCTTCCTTGCCCAGTTTGATTGGCGGTTCGGCCGATTTGGCACCGTCCACTATGACATTGCTTGATGGCCAAGGGGATTTCGGTGCGGGGAGTTTTGCGAGCCGAAACATGCACTTTGGAATTCGCGAGCATGGGATGGCTGCAGCCTTGAACGGCATGAGCTTGTGTGGATTGCGTGCTTACGGAGCGACCTTCTTTGTCTTCACAGACTATATGCGACCTTCCATGCGATTGAGCAGCATTATGCATCAGCCGGTGCTGTATGTTCTGACGCATGATTCTATTGGATTGGGCGAAGACGGGCCGACGCATCAACCGGTGGAGCATTTGGCCGCTTGCCGTGCGATTCCTGGTATGTATGTCTTTCGACCTGCGGATGCGAACGAAGTGCTCTACGCTTATCGCGCGGCAATGAAGTTAACCAAGCATCCTTCTGCGATGGTTCTATCGCGACAGAATGTACCGACATTGGATCGAGCAAAAATGGGTGATGCTTCGGGTACCGAAAAGGGTGGTTATGTATTGAGCGACTGCCAAGGGGAACCGCAAGCGATCATCATGGGTACAGGAACGGAAATTCCCATTTGCCTGAAGGCACAAGAACTCTTGAGTGCAAAGGGTATCAAGACACGCGTAGTCAGCATGCCATGCATGGAGTTGTTCGAAGATCAAGACGAAGCGTATCGAGCAAGCGTGTTTCCTGGCACTGTCAAAGCGAGAGTAGCTTGCGAAGCAGGTATTCGCCAGGGTTGGGATACCTACATCGGCGCCGAAGGGAAGTTTGTCGGAATGAGTACCTTTGGTGCTTCCGCCCCGTTCAATCAGCTATATGACCATTTCAAGATCACGGCAGAGAACATTGCGAACCAAGTGCAGTTGATGGTTGGCTAACGACCGATCTGCGGCTTGAAGCTGTTTGGGAACAATTCAAAACAGGAACTCTTGGAGGGAACGAATGCACTACAACTTTGCAGGCAAGAACGCGTTGGTAACTGGTTCTTCGAAAGGTATCGGACGAGCCGTTGCGATTGAACTAGCGCGAGGCGGTGCGAACGTCACGATCAATTGCAGTTCGAGCAAGTTGTTAGCGGACGAGGTAGCCCGCGAAATAGAATTGATCGGCACTCGTGCGATCGTAGTCGAATGCGATGTCTCTGAGCAGTCAGCAGTCGAAGACATGGTGAAGAAGACGGTGGATGAGTTCGGTAGCCTGGACCTCTTTGTTTCCAATGCTGTTTACAGCGATCGCCAGTTGATGGTGGAAGCCGACATGAAAGGCTTCCGCAAAACGATCGATGTCAGTATGTGGGGCGCGTTTTATGGTCTTCGCGCAGCAGCACAACAGATGATCGATCAAGGGAAAGGTGGTGCGATAACGATTGTCAGTTCACCGCATTCGCTTGTGCCGTTTCCGACGGCCATGGCGTACAACATGGCCAAGGCAGCGATCGACCACATGGCGAGAACTGCAGCCATTGAGTTGATCAAGCATGGAATTCGCGTCAACATCTTCCATCCGGGTTGGATCGATACGCCAGGTGAACGCAAGTTTTTCTCGGAGAAACAATTGGAAGATGGTGCACGTACGCTTCCTATGGGACGACTAGGGACCTCCGAAGAAATGGCCCATGGCATCTGCTTTACCCTCAGCGAAGCTGCTTCCTACATGACAGGAACCACGATGACGATGGACGGAGGAGTCCAGCTTCCGTGGTGGTCAAAACGAACCGAGGGTGGTCAGTAAAAAAAGAGTTCTTGACCCTTTGGGCCACTAGACAACCGCCAATTCATTAAAAAATTTAATTCTACAGAATTCTTGATGAGGGCTCGTCGAATTTTCCGGGAATAGTCTATTCGTTTGTTAGCTCACATATTCGGCAGGATCGGAACTAGGCAGAACTTTAGCGCTTGAATAGGTGAAATTGAGATTCTCCGGAAAGTAATGGCTGGCTCGTCACGTCCGACTGCGTAAACTATTCCTATTCTGATCCGCTCCGACCTGGAATTGACAACCTTATGGACGCTATCCGCTCCCCGATTGAAACCAATATTCCTGCTCCTGCCACCCAGCCAGCAGCGGCGGGTCCGGATTTGCTCAAGCTTCTTTGGCGTTGGAAGTGGCTTCCTATCTTGGGTGCTGCAATTGGCATGACGATCAGTTTTCTCGTCTACAGTCAATCACTTCCGCAATATAGAGCAACCGCTCTTGTTCAAGTGGAAACACGGAAGAAGAGTATTCCGATGGAGAACAATAGTAACGGTCCAATGGAAATGGGATCGCCTATAAATGATGAATTGGTTCTTATCAAGAGTTTGGTTGTATTGCAAAAAGCAATCGAGATAGGCAAACTTGAGCAGCATCGCCGTTTGTCTTCGATGTCACCAGAGAGTTTGATTAAGTTCTTGAAGAAGAGCATTACGACGAAACTAGGATCGACAGACCCTCAAACCACGGTAGTATCGATTAGCGTCACGACCGATGAGGCGGAATTGTCAGGCCAAATCCTCGAGTACCTTTTGGCTGGGTACAAGGAGCACACATCCATGAGGCTCAAGAGTTCAACAGGCGAAGTTTTGGGGGTTCTTGCAAAGTATCGCGACAATTACGAAGCGAAAAAAGAAGCCGTCGAAAAAGAACTGGCCATGCTAAGGAATCATTCTGATCTTCGATGGGTGGAAGGAAAACCGGTCGATCCAGCAAGCACAAAGCTTATCAGTATTGAAAAGACGCTACAGGAGCTTGAATCCAAGAAGAAGAGTATCGAATCACTCCTTGAACAGATTGCGGTTGCTCGTGAGAACAACAGACCTCTTGACGAACTCGTTCAGCTCATTACATCTTCGACTGAGAATCAGAGCAAGCTAGAAGAAATAGGCTTGATGTCGGATCAAGCCGATCTTCGAGAGATGCGATCCGACCTCGCGAATTTTGAGTACACGGTCGTCACGCCCGTACGTGTGGAATTGGCCAATGTAAAGGCTGCCCATGGAGATCTCCATCCTCTTGTAATTAGCAACTCGCGTAAACTTGCGGGGCTCGAATTAGAACTTGCGTCCAAACGGGCCGATATTGAAAAACGCGAAGGACGTACTATACCCGGCGAAGCCAATTCAGCTCAAAGAGACGTTCAAGCCATAGAGACAACCTACAGAACTTTTGTCAGTGCGCTTGGGGATCAACTTCAGAAGCTTGATCGTGAGATGCTAAAGCACATGGAAGAAGTAGAATCGCTTCGCGCAGCAATGCAGAAAAATGCGTTTTTGATAGGGAACTTCACGGTCAAGCTGGCTGAGCTTGAAGCGATAGGCGAAACGTCTAGTGAAGTCACTGAATCCCTCAGCCGCCTCAACCTAAGCATCGATTACAGCCAGAAAACGGTAACGCCAATAGAAGTAAGCAATTTAGGAACCTTCGTTGGTCCTCGAATCGAACTTTACCTAGGCATTGGAGGATTACTTGGGTGCGCGTTGTTCGGTGGTATCGCGTATCTGCTTGAGTTGGCGGATCGGTCCTATCGAAGTCCTGACGAAATTGCCTCCGACCTGGGGATGCCTATCATCGGGCATTTGCCTCTTTCGAGCATGAGCCGCAATAAGCGAATAGATGACAAAGTAGATAATTCAATCGTTACTCTTCATAAATCTCGGTCTTCGTTAAGTGAGGCGTTCCGTGGAATACGAACTGCCGTATTCTTTGCGAGCCAACAAGGTTCGGTCAAGGTGATTCAAGTGACAAGCCCGGTACCTGGCGACGGGAAATCGACGATTGCAGCAAATTTAGCCGTTTCGATTTCTCAGTCGGGTCGCCGCGTTTGCCTTGTGGATTGTGACTTCCGACGTCCGCGAGTTGCCAAGATTTTTGGTCTTCGCGAGGATGTGGGGTTAGTGCAAGTCATTGGAGAGAAATCCACTCTCGATGAAGCGATTCAACAGACATCGATTGAGAACATGTGGTCGCTCACGTGCGGACGTCGTCCTGGCAATCCAGCCGAACTTTTGGCAAGCCATCAGTTTGAGTCAATAATCGCGGAATTGCGAGAGAAGTTTGATTACGTGATTGTCGATACGCCGCCGATTTTGGTTGTAAGCGACCCGGCTGCCGTTGCGTCACAAGTAGATGGTGTTGTTCTGACGATTCGACTTCGTCGTAATCTCAAGCCGATAGCAATTCGTGCATCGCAAATGCTCCACTCCATGAATGCCAATATGTTGGGCGTAGTCGTCAATGGCATCGGTGTTGGCGGCAACGGTTACGGTTACGGTGGCTATCGCTATGACTCGTATTCGAGTGGCTACGGAGCCGGTTCGTCGGGATACGGCAAATCCGGTTACGGCGGCTACGGCTATGGTTCGACATACCAATACGGTGGCTACTACGGCGGCTCCGCCATCGGCAAGGACTATTACGCGGATCAAGTGCCCAAGCCCGCATCCAAGGCATAAGCATCCACACTCCCAGGACGGGCAATTTTGGTGGTCGAAAAGGTCAGCATAATCAATGTTGTCGGGCTAACGCCTGAACTATTGC
Source organism: uncultured Pirellula sp. (assembly GCA_903858115.1). Lineage (GTDB taxonomy): Bacteria > Planctomycetota > Planctomycetia > Pirellulales > Pirellulaceae > JBKCUI01. The sequence continues at coordinate 67,206 of CAIOHR010000096.1, forward strand.
AGTTTGCACCAAATATTGCCAAGCTTGGTCAAGCCAAAGCTTGGACAAGTCCCATACCTGCGGTGACATGCACCGCACAAGCGACGATGTTGACCGGACTCCAACCCGGGCAGCATGGAATCATCGGAAACGGATGGTACTTTCGTGAAACAGGTGAGATACGTTTCTGGCAGCAATCTCGGAACCTAATCGATTCTGCAGACTTATTGTACGACGGTATCGAGACTGCGAAGATGTTTTGGTGGTTCAATCAGCACGCACCAGTTCGATGGAGTGCCACCCCCAAACCGCACTATGGGTCGGATGGATCCAAGGTGTTTGACATCCTAGACAATACGGGATGCGACCTAAAAAAACGTCTGGGGTCTTTTCCCTTCTTTACTTTCTGGGGGCCCAATGCTGGGCTTCCATCGAGTCAATGGATTGCGGACGCCTCCGCAATAGTGCTTCGCCAAAACAAACCTCAGCTTACGCTTACATATTTGCCCCATCTGGATTACGACTTTCAGCGTCTAAGTGTTCCTGATCGGGAGCGGGTTGCAGAAGTGGATCGCTGCGCACAAAAAGTCATTGAAGCGGCAAACGAGATTGGCGCTTTGAGTATTGTCGTCTCCGAATATGGCTTGGTTCCTGTAACTAAAGCGATTGGAATCAACCGGGCACTTCGCGAGCATGGCTTTCTCGTAGTAAGAGATGGTCCTTTCGGTGAGATGTTGATGGCAGGCGATTCCAAAGCGTTTGCGGTCGTAGATCATCAAGTCGCGCATGTGTATGTGCGTGACCCTGCCGACCGCACTGCCGTTCGGAATATCGTCGAGTCCCTAGAAGGAGTTTGCAATGTGGTTCTCCCAGAAGATATCGGCCTCGGACATCCACGCAGTGGCAGTTGGGTTGCCTTAGCAGAACCTCACGCTTGGTTTCATTACTACTATTGGTTCGATGACAACAAAGCACCTGATTTTGCAAGAACGGTCGATATTCATCGCAAACCGGGCTATGATCCGGTGGAGCTGTTCATGACATCGAAGCTCAAAGCGATCGCCAGAGTCGCCCAAAAGAAACTAGGCTTTCGATACCGTATGGATGTTATTCCTCTCGACCCGACACTCGTCAAGGGAAGCCACGGTCTCATTAATCCACCAGACAAAGGGCCGCTTATCATTGGCCCCAATGCACCGGACACTATGCTGGAATTTCGCAGTTATGTTCGCGGGCTTTTAGGAAAAAGATAACGCGAAAGTCGGTAAAACCTGCTTGCGTTCGCTTCGGTACTGGTGCCGAGAATCGCTTCAGGTTATCGTACGGACGCCTGATTCTCCGCTTAAAGAGGTACTCCGACATGAGATTCTACAGACCGTCGTTCGTGCTCTTCTCACTAATCCTCCCTTTCGGACTGCTCCAGCCCCTCGCTATCGGAGCTGATTCAGCGATGGAGGCCTCTAAGATTCTCGCCGAGTCTGGCGTGACGGGTGGATTCATCGTTCATTTGGGAGTTGGAAATGGTGAGCTCACTTCGTCGTTGCGATCGAGTGACTCTATTCAAGTCCAAGGCTTGGATCGAGATCCTATTCGTGTAAAGGCCGCCCGAGAAACAATCCGCAATTCGGGGAATTACGGAAACGTCGCGATAGAACGACTGGAAGGGAAGCAACTTCCGTACGTTGACAACCTTGTCAATCTCATGGTGATTGAAGATCTCGGCGATCTCGATTGGGAAGAAGTCATGCGTGTCTTGGTTCCTAACGGTGTTGCCTACCTAAAAAGTTCTGATGGGAATTGGAAAAAGACTGTCAAGCCGCGACCGAAGAATATTGATGAATGGTCGCACTATCTGCACGATGCCACTGGGAATTCGGTAGCCCACGACGAAGTCGTCGCACCCCCGCGACATCTACAGTGGGTTGGCAGCCCTCGCTACTCGCGACACCATGATCGCATGGCAAGCATGAGCGCCCTCGTTTCTACGGGTGGCAAGATGTTTTACATCATGGATGAAGGAAGCCGAATCTCAATCCAGCTACCATCGAAGTGGAAGCTCATTGCACGCGATGCATTCAACGGCACAATCCTTTGGAAGAGAGACATTAATACTTGGCAAAGCCATTTGTGGCCTCTCAAGAGCGGCCCGAGCCAACTCTCGCGGCGACTTGTTTCAGATGACAAAACAGTCTATGCGCCACTTGGGTATGATGCTCCGCTATCAGCCATCGATGCAAACACGGGAAAAACAATTCGAGTCTACGAAGGTACCGACGCAACGGAGGAGATCGTCAACACCCAGGGACGCCTTTTCCTTGTGGTGCGAAAGGGTGACGCTGAGTTGGCTAACTACGCACCTGTAAATGGTCGCGTGGGTGATCAAGCGTTGGCTCGTGAAATGTTTTGGAACGAAGAGCCACGATTACTCATGGCTTTCGAAGCAAGTACTGGAAAACAGCTTTGGGCCAAGCAAGCCAAGGTCTCACCACTAACGCTTGCAGCCGATTCAGAGAATGCATACTTTCATGACGGAGAGAAACTCATATGCCTCGATCAAAAGACTGGGGCCATGTTGTGGCAGTCAGAAAGTGTGAGTCGCCGCAATCAGTTCACTTTCAACTTTGGTCCTCGACTGGTGATTCACGACGATGTCGTATTGTATGCGGGTGGCGACGGCAAAATGTTGAGCATCTCCAAACAAGATGGCAAGACATTATGGAAAGCAGAACATCCAAATTCAGGTTACCAATCTCCTCAGGATCTTTTGGTGGTTGATGGGCTCGTCTGGTGTGCCCCAACGACCTCCGGCAAGGATTCGGGAATATACACTGGACGCGACCCAAAGACTGGGGATGTCAAAAAGAGCTTCGCGCCGGATGTCCAGACTTATTGGTTTCATCACAGATGCTATATTGCCAAAGCCACCGACAAATTCCTGATGCCATCCCGCACGGGAATCGAGTTTGTAAGTCCCGAGAAAGAGCATTGGGACATACATCACTGGGTGCGTGGTGGTTGCTTGTACGGAATCATGCCATGCAATGGATTGACATACGCCCCGCCTCACAACTGTGCATGCTACCCAGAAGCAAAGCTATTCGGATTCAACGCGCTCGCCCCTTTAGCGCCAACACGCCCCATCCCAACAGAAGTATCCGAGGAAGGTCGCCTCGAGAAAGGTCCATCGTACGATATTGCTCTTGAGGATGCGTCCTCGCAACCCGAAGGAGATTGGCCAACCTTTCGACACGATCCTGCGCGAAGTGGAGCGGCGTCGACCGCGATTGACGCGAAAGTGCAGAAGAAGTGGAGCATTCCATTGGGCGGGCGTTTGACTTCGCCGGTGATTGCAAACGGCAAAGTCTTTGTTGCCAAGATGGACGAACATACGCTATACGCTTTTGATGAAAAGGAAGGTAAACAGCTCTGGGCTCATACCATTGGCGCGAGAATCGATTCGCCACCGACTATTCATAAAGGCAAGGTTGTCTTTGGCGGTGCAGACGGTTGGATTTACTGCTTGCAATCCTCTGATGGATCGCTGGCGTGGCGATATCGTGGCGCTCCCCTCGATAGACGGACGATGGCTTATGAACAATTGGAATCGTTATGGCCGGTGCACGGAAGTGTTTTGATTCAGAATGATGTTGTCCATAGCGTTGCTGGACGCTCGGCGTTTTTGGACGGTGGTCTTCGCTTGATTCGCCAAGATCTTGCAACAGGCAAAAAACTCTCAGAGAGCTTGATGGATTCAACGAATCCAGAAACAGGCGGCGATCTCCAAGAACTGGTCAAAGTGCTACAAATGCCCGTCGGTTTGACCGATATCTTGTCCTCCGATGGCAAGTATATCTTTATGAAGTCGCAAAAGTTTGACCTGGAAGGAAAGCGACTGGATCTGGGACCAAACTCCGGTGACTTCGTCGGGCAGGCGTCGGTCCAGCGAGGTGAAGGAGCGCACTTGTTTGCTCCTATGGGCTTCCTCGATGACTCCTGGTTCCATCGATCCTACTGGGTGCTAGGAAAGAGCTTTGCCGGTGGGCATGGTGGATACTATCAAGCAGGCCGGTTCGCCCCCTCAGGTCGACTCTTAGTACAAGGGAATGGATATGTTTATGGATACGGCCGAAAGCCAGAATACTTGCGATGGACAACCACGATGGAGCATCAGCTCTTCAAAGCAGAGCCTAACGCACCAGAGCTCCCCGAGGACATCCAAAAAGTGGGCGGTGGGGCTTCATCAGGTGCCATGCCTGAGGTATTTGCTCAATTTCCCAAGTCTCCGAGCCTCAATCCGCTCGGTCAGCCGATTACTCTGGAAGCGTGGATAACGACAACCAAACCGAACGGAGTCGTTGCAGCCAGAGGTGGCCCCGCAGAAGGCTTCGCGCTTTCGATTGCCGAAGGGCACGCAGTGTTTAGCATTCGATCAGGCGGAGATTTGTCGTCCGTGAAGAGTCCGAATCGAGTCATCGGTGGGTGGCACCATCTGGTGGGCGTTCTCACGCCGGACAAAAAAATGCAACTTTATATCGACGGCGAACGTGTCGCGGAAGGGAAGTCCACAGGCTTGTTGACCAAGGATCCAGCGCAAGGGCTAGAGATCGGTGCTGATCTGGCTGGAGCTGTTGGCGAATACGAATCACCCAACTCGTTTACTGGGATCATCGACGAAGTGAGACTTTATTTCGCAGAAACGTCCGCTGAAGTAGTTGCAGAACGATTCAAGAACGGTTCGGAGCTGGGGAGAGATCCACGATTAGTTTTGACATTCGATGACGGCACCGCCAGGGACTTCTCTACTTACCGAAACAACGGAACCATGGAAGGTGGTATCTTGGTAGATGGACATATTGGCAAAGCGATGCGTTTCACGTCCCAAGGAGCGAAGAAGGCAGGGGCTGAGGCAAACAATTCGAAAAAGAAAGCAACTCGAGCTGCTACAACCGAATCTAATGCGTCTGCTCCTACTCCGCCAGCGGCCAACCAAACGGCTTCCAATCAAGCGCAAGGCAATAGCTTTGTGAAGCCGAAATGGACATCGGACGTTCCCATTTATGTTCGTGCGATGGTCCTTTCTGGTAATAAGCTATTCATCGCTGGCCCGCTCGATATCATCGATGAAGAAAAGACTTTCAAGCAACTATCTGAACGAGATCCTGAAGTTCAATCGCTCCTCGCGAAACAAGATGACGCGATGGAAGGAAAGTTCAGTGGTAAGTTGTTGACGGTGGACTGCGACTCGAGCACCGTTGAAAGTGAAATCGATTTGGGAACACTCCCAGCTTGGGATGGTATGGCGGGTGCGAACGGAAGTCTTTTCTTATCCACAACAGATGGGCAATTGATATGTTTCGGCAAGTAACGAAATCGGCGAGTCTCTTCTGGTTGTTCCTTGTTGCATTCATTGCGAGCCATCCCACGCACTTACTGGCTTGCAACATTCCGGTCTTTCGCTATGCCCTAGAGCGATGGAATCCTGATACGACCAAGGTTTTGATTTTCTACGATGGTTCGTTGCGGAAAGAGGACGAAGCACTAGTCGGCCGGTTCGAAATGGAAACGACAGCGCGAGGTGGCATGACAAACGCCGAAGTGATCCGAATGGATGTCTCTGGGGGGATAGGGGAGCGAGAGCGACTTTGCTGGAACAAAATTCAGAAGGATGCGAAGGTAAATTTCCCATACGTCGCCGTTCAGTTTTCGTTGAGCAACAACCGATTGGTGACTCCATGGCATGGTCCCTTGAGCGAATCATCGCTTCAGCTCTTGCGAGAGTCTCCAGCTCGACATGAATTAGCTAAGCGTTTCCTCACTGGGCATTCGGTTGTTTGGTTGTTGGTGAAATCCAATGACGACACAAAGAACCGAAATGCGAAGGAACTTCTTGAAGCGGAACTGAGTATCCTGGAAAAGAAGATCAAGCTGCCAGACGGAATTGGTTTACCAGGTTCAGAGTTGTATTCTGAAGTACCGCTCTTGGTGAAGTTTTCCATTTTGGAATTGGATCCAAAAGACCCAAAAGAACAGTTGTTGGTGAAGTTGTTTCAAGGGTTCGAATCAATCCAATCGGACGAGCCTTTGCTGGTTCCTGTATTTGGAAAAGGGCGTGCACTTGAAGTCCTTACCGCCAGCCAGGTGGATGGTCCTTTGGTCAGTGACTTGACGATGTTTCTTTGCGGTGCATGTTCATGTCAAGTCAAAGAAAGAAATCCTGGCTTTGATTTGTGGATGTCTGTCGACTGGAACCGGGAGTTATTCGGAGAGTCTGGAGATGTACCGGAAGCCGTCTCAACGTTAGCCAGAAAATCATCGACTCCCAAAACCTTAGTCATCCCGCCAGGCAAGTCGAAATAAGGCTAGGGAGCGGGCCTGCGTCGTATTTCAGTAGCAACATGACGGCTAGCTTTACCCGACAGATTCATGCTCAAAGGACATTCTCCAAAGAATTCTACCCCAAACGATGGAACATGATTGAAATGTTGACTCACGCACTCACCGCCAAGTCGATTCGCCTTGTGCGTGGTCTGTCGATAGCGGTTTCGCTGATGGTCGTCGCCTGCATCTCAGGCACACAAGGAAACGCTTTTGAAAGGCCCAACGTCGTAATCTTTTTAGCCGACGACGCTGGTTGGGGCGACTACAGCCACTGCGGGAACAAACAAGTTCACACACCCAACATCGATTCTATCGCAGAGAAAGGCGTCAAGCTGGATCGTTTCTTTGTCTGTCCAGTCTGTTCACCAACGCGTGCCGAGTTTCTAACTGGGCGATATCACTTGCGCGGCGGTGTACGCGGCGTTTCCACCGGGCAGGAGCGTTTGGACCTCGACGAACGGACTATTGCGGAAGCTTACCAAACTGCGGGTTATGCCACCGGAGCCTTTGGCAAATGGCACAATGGAAGCCAATGGCCTTACCATCCGATGGCACGCGGGTTCGATGAGTACTTTGGTCATTCATCCGGTCACTGGGGGGAATACTTTGATGCTCCACTGGAAGATAACGGTCGAATGATTCGCACCAAGGGTTACATTGTCGATGTTTGTACCGATCGAGCGATTGACTTTATCGAACGCAATCAATCGAAGCCCTTTTTGTGCTACATTCCCTTTACGACACCACATTCGCCCTGGGCTGCACCGGATTCCAATTGGAAAAAGTTCAAAGAGAAACCGATCGTGCAACGAGCAACCGTTTCCGAACAAGAGAACATCGATCAAACACGTTGTGCACTGGCGATGATCGAGAATCAAGATACGAATGTGGGCCGTGTGTTGTCGAAGCTAGAAGAACTCAAGCTCACAGAGAACACGATCGTACTTTATTTTTCCGACAATGGCCCGAATAGCGCTCGATGGACGGGTGGAATGAAGGGTAGGAAAGGGACTACCGATGAAGGTGGAGTACGTTCGGTTTGCTTTATCCGCTGGCCTGCAAAACTTCCCGCAGGTCACACCGTCACTCAGATTGCTGGTGCCATCGACCTCTTGCCGACATTGACTTCGCTCTCCGGAGTAACGCGGGTCGGTGACAAAACGCTAGATGGTCGCGATTTGTCTCCGTTGATGCTAAAGCAAACATCGGAGGGGCCTGATAGAATGATCTTTACTACCTGGGCAGGGAAAGTCAGTGTCCGAACGCAGCAGTATCGATTGGATGAACGCGGTGAATTATTTGATATGATCTCCGATCCAGGCCAAACCGCTTCGATCGCAAAGACGTTGCCTGAAATCACCGATCGATTGAAGCGTGCCGTGGATGCTTGGCGAGAAGAAATGGTACCCAAGATCCGTTCTGCACCAGAATCGGACCGCATTGGAAAAAAGAGAAATGCAGGTGGCAATGCAGTGGATCCTCGTCCTATTCCCGTCGGCTATGCGGAGTTCCCGATCACCATGCTCCCTGCGCGAGATGGAGAGCCGCTCGGGGAAGTGAATCGCAGTAGCGGTGCACCGAACTGTTCGTACTTTGTGAATTGGAAAAGTCTCGAAGACAGTATGGTTTGGTTGGTAGACGTTCATTCGACCGGGCGATACGAAGTGGTTATCGACTACACTTGTCCAATCGCGGACGCTGGGTCTCTCGTAGAACTATCTCTGGGAGGTAATCGACTTACGGGCAGAGTATCGCCCGGATGGGATCCACCCCTATACACCAATCAAGACACACTACCGCGTCCCGCAGGCGAATCGCAAATGAAGGATTTTCGACCGTTAAAATTAGGTGAGATTCATTTGGAAAAAGGAGAGTCGCAATTGAAGCTGCGTGCCATCGATATTCCTGGTAAATCGGTGATGGATGTTCGCAGGGTTACACTGACCCTTTTGCCGTAGTCACAACCGATGAAGCCATCCAAGCAATCCAACAACAACGAAATCGAAGACTACGATTCCGACAACAATCCAACCAACGATTGGTGCAGGGCGACTTCACTCGGCCTTAGATTGCCTGGCTTTTCTAGCTGAGATAAAGGACTGAACACAGACGCCGACAAACGTCAAGCAAACAACCGCCATCGACCAAACCATGCCGACGGCCAACATGTTTACTTCCTTTTCTTGAAAAATCTTCAGCAGTTGGGACACGCCCTGAAAAAGGCACAGTAGTGCTCCGATGGTTCCCACCATGGCGGCTCCATGCATGGAATGCTTTCTCGTGTTACCGCCTCGAGTTCCGATCGCCCCCAGAAGGATCAATACGATTCCAAAACCGGCAGGAATCAACCAAGTGCCTGGCTGAAAAGTACTAGCAAGGTCTTGGAAAGCCTCTGTCACCCCCCCAGCCTTGAGGAAAGCGGTGAATAGGGAAAGTCCGCACAAAACACAGCCAAAAAGAATCGTAATAAACGGCATAATGGTTATTTGGGAAGGAGAGAGTTGCTAAAAAATACACTTAGAGCGATCAGAATACATTCCAGAAAGTTGACGTCAACTTTCTTGGACCGTACAGTGAATTGTCGCGTGGGAATTGTTGCGCGGGAATTGTCTCGCGGAATTGGCTCGTACGGTGAATGAGCTAGCTAGGGTCATATCAGGTTGAAATCCAATACCGGTTTGGATGCATCGACGAACGGATTCACTTTTCTATTTAGCGTTCGAGATCAAACATGGCAAATTTTGGGTTCCTCGTTCCAACAGGCGGTGGCGAAGACATCCCGTTGAAAAAAGATCGCATTTTGGTTGGTCGCAGAGACAATTGTGACATCGTTCTTCGGTTCGCAAACGTCTCGGGCCAGCATTGCCGATTGACTCTCGAACAAGGATATTGGTTTGTCAAGGATCTGGATAGCCGAAACGGAACCAAGGTAAATGGCTATCGCGTTGCTAGAAAACGGCTAGACCCCGGGGTAATTCTCACGATCGCCAAGCATCAATACGAGATCCGCTACAATCCAATGGATCTCGGAGCAATGGGACCTCCACCCGCGGATGACGATGCCATCGACATGTCGATGCGATCCTCACTCATGGAAAGAGCAGGACTCGATCGTCGCAAGAAACCAGACTCCGACTCAAGCGACGAATAAACTTCGATAATTTCTTCGCTTAACAGCGGTCAACAGTTAGCCGAAGGCGTACTCGCTGTCATCGATCGGCGGACTTCACGATGACGTTTGCATACTCGATTTTCAATCAGATAAGAGTTGCTTCATACTCGCCATGAGGAGCGGTTCGACAGTTGGTGCGACATTGGAGGCTGTTGGTCCTGTTTCATATCCACCTTCGGAATACGCAACGGAAGTTCCGATGTACGCGGGGCCATAATCACCATAAGCGGCCATCATCACATGAAGATCAGGTCGCATGGCTTTCGCGGCAAGCTGATACTCGACGAAAAGTTCACCGGGCATAAAGAGCATTCGGGTGTTGCCAAGTGTCAAACATGCGAGCTCTACTTGGTGTCCTTTTTGTACCCTCTCAAGCCATGCCAGTTGATCGGCAAAGGACACGTATCCCTTGGGATCCGTGGACTTGAGCTTCTCGACCAAAAACTCTTCAGTCAAATGAGTCGCCGTCGGCAAGGATATAGGAAGCGTTTTCCACCCGATATCGGAAGCCATAATAGGAACTGGCTTTGCCATGTCAAAGGCTTCGCGCATTCCATCGGCTAGACGATTCGCCAAGATCATTCGATTCGTTTGGCTACCATCGTTGTACTTACCTGAAGTCACATTTCCTCCTGCTCCATTGAAGTGAACATGCATAGCCATGTTTACGTCTTGCCCTCGGATAAATCGTGCGATCCCGGGAAAATCAGGGCTCGGGATTCCTAAACGATAGTAACTCTGAGGATGGCAAGCGTAAGCGCTAAGGATCGCAACCGGCTTCTCTTTATTCCAGAATGCAAAGATCGAAACGACAGGATCGATGACTCCTTCCGGCTCTGCGCGAACCGCTGCACTCTTCGTAGAACTTGTTCGGGTGGCTACAATCTTCCCCTCAGGTCCCTTGATGCGGCGCTGGCTTGCTACTTCTTTGACGACAGCTTGGCTGTAAGCGGCATGCGTTACCGTTTGGGCTCCTGGGATGGAATCACGTAGCGCATCCGCAGCACGCTTGATGACGATGCGATGAAAATCACCATCAAAGCGATTGTATCCCTGCAAGCCCATCTCTCGAATGATTCGCTCGGCAGTGAAATCACACCCGGGTGCATCATGTTGATGAAGTGTATGAACGGCAACACGATTGGGAATCGTCCCAGCTGCGTTCGCCAATGCAACTCGAAATGCATCGTGTCCTTCGTTAGCAATGCCAATCCAATCGACGGCACAAAGAACGATCGGCTCTCCTGAACCGATGAGAACGACACCCCGCGCGCGCAATGTCAGATCATCGAGTCGCTTGACGGGATCGTAAGCCATGGCGGATCCGATCGGCGGTGTCGCATCGACATCAAAGACCGCGACCTTGAGAGGCTCATCAGACCTAACTTCGGCTCCTAGTTGGAAAGCCCAAACGCAAGCGACTTGTACCCATACGAGGCGAACAAACAGGGATCGATATATTGGCACGGCGAATCTCCAAGCAAGGTAGGCGGATTAAGGGGAAGACCATTCTACGCTATGTCGCCCATCCGCAAAATCAAGTTTCAACAAGATCTTGAACCCTGGCAATAGTTTCTAGGTTGCCCATCAGAAAACGCCAACAAACCGAACTCGACGTTTGGCCGGATTTGCCTCTTCGATTCTCACTTTCACTTTATCTCCGTGGTTACAGCGAGGTAGATTCGACGCGCGAGCACGAATGGCTCCTTGTTGCGTCTGAACGATTCCCGCATCAGCGTCCACCACTTCCGCGTCGAGTACTTCACCGATTCGATGCTGAAGAGAAACCGCTTCTATTAGATCGATTACCGCTCGGTCAACTCCGTTCGCCCTGTTTTCACTTCGCTGCATCGATTCGGGTAGCAAGGAAATGACTTCGATCAGTGACTCGGGGACTGTCTTCCGATTCGCGATTAGCAACGCGAGGTCGAGAACATATCGGTCAGCTAGCCGTCGCATAGGGGCCGTTGCATGGACATAAGTCGCCGCAATAGCGGAATGCCATGGTTTCTTTTTCGATGAAAAGATCTCGTAACTGGCACGTCCTCCCGAACGTCTTGTTTCCAACAAGAATCGCTGGTGAGACGCATTGTTTGGATCTAAACGTCTCTGCAAATCGTAAAGTGATTCGGCAAGATGCCATTCGATTCCGAATGCATGCGCAGATCGCCGAAGTTGCCTGATCGCGTTCTCATTGGGTGTGTCCATCGTTCGAAATAGCCCAACCTCGGCATTTCGCAATAGCTCACCAAGTGCGATGTTTACCGCAAGAGATAATGCAGAATTGACGACCTCCGAGTACAGCCGAGACCGAAGCTCCAATCGAACTCCGCCTGGCGCAGTTTCGTCGGCAATGACTTCCTGCTGTGGTGAATCTATTCTCATAGCACCACGACTTAAATCATTGAGCCACATTCGCTCTGCAAAAGCTTTAAGCAATGGGTAATTGCGAATGTCAATAGCGTCATAAGCCAGCTTGGCACGACTTGCACAATAAATCGACTCGACTCCGTGTAGATGAAGGGTCCCATCCTTTGCGATGGAGACTGTAACGAGGATCGCGGGCCGAGGCCCCTCCGGTAATAGACTTGCCGCGTGCTGGGACAAACTCTTGGGATAGAGAGGGATCTTCCCTTCGATACCGTAGATGGTTACGCCTCGCTTCCATGCTTCCTGAGCAACATATCCGTTATGCGGAGCAAATGCTCCGATGTCCGCTAATGCATAGTAAAGTACGATGGTTTCGCCATCCTCTTCTAGATAAAAGGCCTGATCAAGGTCCGTAGAAGTGGTAGGGTCCAAAGTCACAAAGGGAAGTCCGGTAAGGTCTATTCGGTTCCCATCCTGAAGTTGAAAACCCGATGATGCACGAGCAGCTTCAGACTCGATCTCCGGGGAAAAGGAACGCGGAAGCTGAAACTGCTCAACGATCGAATCGATCCCCAGCTTGAGTGCTCTTTGGGCTTCTTTGTGTATTCTCATGACCTATCTCATTTTCCTTTCACAGAATACTGTCCTAACGTGCCGATCGAACAAACCGGCACCGATCGCAAGCTGGTATGAATGAACGATGACGGGTTCCGGCTGGCGGTTTGGATGTGCGGGCTAGGGATTTGATGAATTCAAGGAAACAACTTCTAGTATTTCTCGAATCGTCTAGCAATTGGAATGATACAGTCATCTTACTTTATCTTTTTTGATCCACCTATCGTCCACAAAGTTGTTACTATAGATAAGATTTCCCACTCGATTCCGCGGATGTTCGCGATGAAACCCCTACGACTTGATCAACCGGCTCATGTCCGAATTGCCATAGGTTGTTTCCTGGTGTTTGCTTTCTGTAGCAACTCTTCAGCTACGCCGTCAGATTTTGAAGACATCGTCCAACCATACCTGAAGCAGTACTGCCTCGAATGTCATGGCGAAAAAGCGAAAGCGGGCTATCGAGTCGATCAACTCGGTTCCGATTTCAATGTGGTTCATGTTGCTGATCAATGGAAAGAAGTCATCGATCGAATCAACGCAGGTGACATGCCACCGAAGGAAAAGCGTCGACCAGAAATCGAACAGTCCAATGCAGTCGTCGCGTGGGTCCAGCAACAGCTTCGCGAGGTCGATCTTCGTGCGAAAAATGCCGGTGGACGAATCCCTATGCGAAGACTCAATCGAGATGAGTATGCCAACTCAATTCGGGATCTGTTGCATATCGACGAAAATCTAGTGCGACCACTCTTGGAAGAAATGCCAGCCGATGGAACAGCCGAGGGATTCGATCGATTGGGTGCTGGGTTGTTTTTCGATCAAACTCAACTGGAACGCAGCCTGGATGCGGCAGCCAAGATAGCAGCGATCGCGGTGGTCACGACGCCACCGAAGACCAACCGATTGCTAAACAAGCTAGAATTTGTCCATCGTCGACCTCCCGCCGACGAGGTCGAGGTATTTCCAGCGTTTCAGCATACAATTCCGCGAGGCGCCAAGTCGATGTTTGTCCACCCAGGCGTCGTAGAATACATTCAAGGGGGGCCGACCTATCGCCGCGAGTTGGCCGAGTGGGGTGCCATCGAACACTTTGCGATCTCGAAAGTCGTCACACAAGACGGATACTATCGCATCCGGATTAACGCTCGTATCGACCAGCGAGCACGGAAAGAACCGAATCGATTTTTGTTGCAGTATGCGATGGACTCGCCGATTCAAATGGTCCAAGAGATTCCTTACAACGATTCTGGTGTCACCGAAACCATGATGTTCCTGCGAGGGCCGGTCAATGGTGAAGTGAAAGGGCCGCAAGTGTTTCGGCTTTTGTGGAATCACAATGTCGATGCAGTGATTCGCGAACCAAAGTATACCGCACTGGTTTCTCAATGGACAAAATTGCGAGGAGAAATGTCCGATGCCGTGACTCGACGAGCGACGGAAGCCGAGTTATTGGAACTGAAGAAACAACGTGATGCACTGGAAGCTCAACTGAACGCATGGAGTAGCCCCGCGAATATCTACAACCCAGCGATGGAAATCGAAGAACTTCCACGACTGTTGCTCGAGTCGATCGAGATCGAAGGGCCAATTCAGAAGACTTGGCCACCCGAAAGTCATAAGGCTTTGTTTTTTGAAGGTGAACTTCGTGACGACGAAGCGTACATCCGAGAGATGTTCGCTCGATTATTACCGCAAGCCTATCGGAGGCCAGCGACGAATGAGGAAGTAGATGCCGTTGTTGCAATCGTTCAGGAAGCGCGAACTGCAAGCAACAAGTCTCTACCTGAAGCAGTCCGTGTGGGATTGCAATGGTTGCTTTGTTCCCCTGGTTTTGTCTTTCTTCATGAGCCCACGAAAGAAAGCCATGCAAGATCTTTGAATGACTTTGAGTTTGCATCGAGATTATCCTATTTCCTATGGAGCAGCATGCCGGATGACGAACTATTCTCACTAGCCAAGGCTGGAACACTCCGCAAAACAGAAGTTGTACAATCGCAAGTGCAACGCATGCTGGCGGACTCGAAATCATCGCAGTTGATTCGAAACTTCGGAGGCCAATGGCTTTCGGTGCGGGACTATGGTTCCGTGCAACCGGCAGCAGAGTATCGCGATTATGATAAGCCGCTAGAACAAGCGGCCAAACAAGAGCCACTCGCCTTCTTCGCAGAAGTATTGCACCAAAATTTGCCGATTACTTCGTTCCTCGATAGTGACTTTTTGGTCATCAACGAGCGATTGGCAAAACATTATGGCATCGAGGGAGTGGAGGGTGATGAGTTCCGGCGCGTTGCGATCAAGCCTGAACATCACCGTGGCGGTGTCTTGGGAATGGCAGGTTTAATGACGCTGTTGGCCGACGGAACACGAACGTTGCCAATACGACGTGGTTCGTGGGTGTTGCGAGAACTCTTCAATGATCCACCAAACGCGCCGCCTCCCAATGCGGGCGAAATCCAACCCAACACGTCAGGAAAAAAACTAACCGTTCGCGAACGCTTGGATATGCATCGCAGCGATGATGTTTGCGCATCGTGTCATACCAAGCTCGATCCTTTCGGACTCGCTCTCGAAAATTATGATGCCATCGGTCGCTGGCGAGAGCGTTTCAATGGCGAGGGCTTTCGCGGATCGAACGGTCCCATTCTAGATGTTGTTGGTGCGTTCCCCGATGGAACCCAATTCAATACCTTGGCTGAATATAAAGCGGGCTTGTTACTTCAGAAAGATCGTTTCGCCCGTGCATTTAGTATCAAATTGCTTACCTATGCTCTCGGCCGACCTGTTGGTTACACCGATCATGAGTTGCTCGACCAACTGGTCGAAACATTACAGCAAAACGAACATCGTATCCAACCATTGTTGCAAACGATCGTGATGAGTGAAACCTTCCAAACCGAATAGGAACTAGAGTTATGCAGATCCTCCATCGTCGCGATCCGTTGCCACGCCGTACACTATTGAAGGCGGCGGGCGTTTCGCTGGCACTCCCATGGCTCGATGCGATGAGTCTCCGATCGACCTCATTGACGCGTGCTGGTTCGATAGCCGAGAACGAACGTCCGCAGCGAGCCGTCTTTACATTTTGGGGATTGGGAATCAATGGTCGAGATTTCACACCCGTCGAGACGGGCAAGAATTACCAACTCACTCCGATTCTTCAACCTCTCGCGGCGCTGCGCGACGATTTTACGATCATCTCGGGATTGAAGTTGACTCATTCGGGAGGGCATACAGGGGATCGTACGTATTTGACTGGCACCAATACGCGCAGTGCGGGAGCAAAATTGCGAGTCTCCTGCGATCAGGAACTTGCAGCAGCGGTTGGTAATGCGACTCGATTCCCGTCACTCACGCTCGGTATCCAGCGAGGTACAGGCTTTGGCGGTAATCAGGATCAAACGATCTCTTGGAGTCCTAGCGGTACGCCGATCCCATCCGAAAATCGGCCTCACGTGCTCTTTGATCGATTGTTCCGTCCCGATTCGAAAGACACACTCCTCGAACGAGAAGCGGAGTTTGTACGCCGGACTAGCATTCTGGATTCACTGCGAGACCAAGCACGAAAGCTGGGAGAATCGCTGGGTGGTGAGGATCGCAGAAAGCTAGAAGAGTATCTCACCGGTGTTCGCGATCTCGAGCGATTGATGCAAACCGAGAAGGAATGGCTGCGCCGCCCTAAGCCTTCCGTTGAACAACTCACCTTCGGCAAAGATCAAGGGCTGGATCCGGATAAGAGCGGCTTGGAGTATCGTCGTTATCAACGATTGATGTTCGACATCATTACACTATCGTTGCAGACCGACAGTACTCGCGTGATCGCATATATGCCTCGAATGGACGGCCAGGACGGAACCGGTTCCTGGCGAGATCAAGGAAATCCCTACAATTACCATGAGATGACTCACCATGGAGAAGATCCAGACAAGCTCAAGTGGTTTACCCAATCCGACATTTGGTACATGGAGGAATGGGCTTACTTTTTGAACAAGCTCAGGGAAATCAAGGAAGGGGATGGCACTCTGCTGGATCATACGCTCGTCGCCTATGGTAGCAGTGGTGGTGCGATCAATGCACACCACAATCACCATCTTCCAACGATGATCGCGGGTGGAACAATGCTGGGTATGAAGCATCAGGGACATCTCGTCAAGGAAGATGTCCGACTAGGGAATTTATGGAGCACGATGTTTCAGTGCTTGAAGGTTCCATTGCCTGCTAATTTTCAAGGGGGAGAGGCAGATGGGGTGATTGGAGAGTTGCTCTAACAGGGATGCGGTGGCTCTAGTTTGACAAGATGGGATGCACGCTTTCTGGTACGTCGATCTTGATTCCCATGCTAATGAAGTCTTGCTCGAGTTTGGCCAGCATTTCGTCATCTAGCGCATGCTCCAGCACGTCTGCGCCTCGATCCAATGCGGCAGGTGAGAGGTCAGCAAGATTTGCAAAATAGAGTTCGAGTAAACGATGGCGTCTTACCGATTTTAGCGACGCTTGAATGCCACTGGCTGTGAGTGCAATTTCACCGGAGGAATTGCGAACCGCCCAACCTTCTTTGCGGATGGAGTCTATCGCTCTTTTGAGACGGTTAGCATCCCAACTCCTTGTGCGAATCAACGTCGAGGGAGCGATCCCTTCGGAACGAGTTTGACCGTGCGGTTGAGGCTGCTGTCCGAGCGACTCCAACACTTCGAAGATTGAACGCAGCACGTGTTCCGAATCTGCCTCGTTCTTCAACGTGGAGAAAGACCATGCTCTCCATACAAGCCCCTTTTCTTTACCAAACAGCAAACTGATCGAGAAGAGGAGTGCCGCCGCTAGCACGATTGACGGCCCCGTCGGCATGTGATCAATGTAGAGACTGGCGATGGAACCGAGGACGCCAGCCGTGCCACCCAAAAAGGCACTGATGCACACGGTGCGTTGAAGTTGTGATGTCCAGAATCTAGCGGCAACCGGTGGAATGACCATCAGTGCCACCACCAAAATGACCCCGACTACGTTGGCACCGACAATCACGACGACTAGCACGGAAGTGAGCAAAATCAAATCGAGCAGCAATACGGGCCATCCAGTGGAGGATGCAAAGTTCGAATCAAAACAAAATACTTGCAGTTCCTTGCGGCAAAGCCAAAGCGTGGACAACACAACCATCGACGCGACGACGAGCATCTGGAAATCGGATTCTACAATCGACGCAGATTTGCCAAGGATAAAATTCTCTAGCCCGGCAGCATTCCCCTCGGGCACTTGTTGAACCACTCCAAACAGGACCATCCCTAGGCCAAAGAAGACGCTCAATATCGTGGCTAGAATGGCATCCGGTTTGAGACGGCTAAACTTTCCGAGAAGCAAAACACAGATCGCTCCGACGATCCCCGATAGAGCCGCCCCAACAAGCAACGCGCCAAGGTTTCGTCCGTTACCACCCAGGAGAACCTGAACCAAGAAAGATAACCCTAACCCAGGTAACGACGCGTGGCATATCGTATCGCCAAGTAGTGATCTTCGCCGCAGAAGCAGGTAAACACCAACCGCGCCTGCCATGCAACCAAGCAGACCTGCGCTAAAAGTTACCAGTCGAGTATTGTAATCAAACATGGTACCACTATACGCAAAAGAAGTCGCTCGTACCATTCCCAATACTCGTACAACTTCGCCTACCATCGCTGCTATGCCGAATACAAAAAGTGAATATGACTACATTGTTGTCGGTGCAGGAACGACAGGCTGTGTTTTGGCTGCCGAACTGGTCCGAAGACAGGCAGGTTCGGTACTTCTCGTCGAGGAAGGGGGCAGAGCAAGCCATCGATTTAGCCGGACACCTGTCTTGTATCCACACTTGTTCTCGGACGCTCGGTTTTGCTATCCCTATGAAACGGTACCACAGCCAGGGCTTGCGGGTCGAAAAATTCGCTTGCCTGCAGGAAGAGGAATCGGGGGATCGACTTTGATCAATGCCATGATCTATATGCCACCCCATCGAGGAGACTTGGATGATTGGCAGAAGATCGCTGGCGACGACTGGACCTGGGATCAATGCCAGAGTGCATTACGACGGATTGAAACCAAGTATCCTGACCGTGAATGGAAGGTCACCGATCTTCACGATGCATCTCAGGCGTTACTTCGACTGACTCAACGCACCGACGCGTCGTCTGAACTATTTCCTTATGAACGGACAACTCGGAACGGT
Organism: uncultured Pirellula sp.; assembly: GCA_903858115.1. Taxonomy (GTDB): domain Bacteria; phylum Planctomycetota; class Planctomycetia; order Pirellulales; family Pirellulaceae; genus JBKCUI01. The sequence goes on from CAIOHR010000096.1 coordinate 85,910, forward strand.
CTGCGACTCGATGCGAAGCATGCATGGTTAAGGAGTGTTTCGTCGAATGACTTGTCGATCGTAGGAGAAGTCCGAGTCAAGAGAATCCGCATCAAACTGGATTCTGCTGAAGGGATCGATTGTTCAACGACAGACTCGAATCATGAGTTTATTCGGTGCACCAAGGGTGTCATCGTTTGCTGCGGAGCGTTTGGTTCACCCCAATTGTTGGCAAACAGTGGCTTCGGAAGAAATGTCGCGAGATGCTCCCAGGAAACGATGATCCACGAGTCCATGATGCTCGGCGAGAATTTGCAGGATCATCTCGTCTTTCCAATCGTATTAGAGTCACCGTGCCACCCACTGCAAAGTCGCTTTTCACGGACGGAACGATGTGACTATCTGTCCAAACGCACCGGCCCGATGGCTTCCAATATCGCTGAGCTCGGAGCATTCCTTGGTCCAAATGCAAACGGTCGTTTGGAGTTTTGCGAAGTCGACCGATCGTGTGGTGCCACGCCTACGGTTCAATGGCATGTTACTCCGACACACTATCTTGAATATCCCATGCGCGATGTCCCGTCGCAGTGCATGAGTATTGCAGTCACACTGTTGCACCCAAAGAGTCGGGGGCGGATGCGTCTAATCACTCAAGCAAGCTGCGATGGTCAATCGCAGATCGATCCACAGTACCATGCAATAATTGAGGATCTTCATGCGTTGGTGACTGCCACTCAATGGGCTCGAGAATGGATTGCGAATCATGCGACGGAACAATGGACCGCTCGTGAAGTCATACCTGGAGATCGACGAGCATCGGTTGAGCAGGTGAGCCGCTTGGTCGAAAGGCTTGCAACGACCATCTATCATTTCGCGGGAACATGCGCTATCGGAAAAGAGAACGATGCTGTCTGCACGCCGCGTTTTCGAGTGCGCGGATCAGACAATCTTTTTGTATGTGATGGGTCAAGTATCCCGAGTCTTCCATCGGGCAACACGCAAATCACCGTGATGATGATGGCAAATCGATTAGCCGAGTGGCTTTCTGATTCCTGAAAGAAATAGAATACTGTTGTCAGTATTCAATGACCTCATCGTCTTCTTCAGGTTGGTTCGATTCGCGATTTTGATTATCGCGGGCTTCCCGCATCATCTGCAGCATCACTTGGAGATAGCATTTGATCGATTCAGAAAAATTACGCGATGCATCAGCTCGCTTCGCTTGTTCTCGTATACTCGAGAGTGTCTTCGAATGGATCGGCCACTTATTTTCGTGAAACCATGCTTCCAATTCCGTAACAACACTCGCGAGATCGTTTGCAAAAACTAAGTTTGGTTTACATTGCGCTTTGCGATACGGCGCTCGGCCGAACTGGCTGCCGCTAGCAGGCTGCTTCAGTGTAGACGCCCGGTACTTGAACCAGCCTGTTGCGAATGCTGCGACTGATGTTCCGAAGGCGATCAACGCAAAAGGAAACTGCCCCAACAGTAGCATAAATACAGAGAGCAATAATCCTATCGCGGTTCCCACCCCGAAAGCTATTGGAAAAACTCCCTCGGCCAGGGAAGCAACAGCGGCATTCGATTCCTCGGTACCGATCACTTCAGCAGAAACGACTTCGCATACTACGACAGTGATGTTATCCGGGCCACCTCTCAAGTTGGCTAAATCCACCATCGCTTGGACGGCCGTTTCGATATCGACCAACTGAAGGATGATGCCCAGCTCTTCATCCGAGAGTTGCCCGCTGAGGCCATCGGAACACAACAGAAATTTGTCACCGATCCGCAAGGGAAACGGTCCCTCGAGATCGACAGCGACCGAAGCATTCGGACCGAGCGATCGAGTGATCACGTTCTTGGGAATCGAGCTGTTTCTCAACGCTTCCTCGGACAGGTCGCCAGTCGCTCTCATCTCCCAAACCAGCGAATGGTCGAAAGTCAATTGTTCGAGTTGCGTGCCGCGCATACGGTAAACACGACTATCGCCAACATGCCCTATCAATGCTCCCTCAGGAACGATCGTCAACGCGCTGGTCGTCGTACCCATGCTTCGAAACTCAGGGTTTGCTTGGCCGCGACGATATATCTCCGCATTGGTTTCGACTAAAGACTGTTGCAAAGCCTCGGCATGGGCTCCTCGAAACAGTTTGTGATAATGGTGTGGTATGAGTTCCACGGAGAGTTGGCTGGCTAACTCGCCTGCCGCGTGGGCTCCCATACCGTCGGCAACGATGATCAGATGTCCTAACTTTCTCCAGGAAGCTTCATCCGACGCCAGGTGGATTGCATGATTGTCTTGATTATTGCGGCGACGCATCCCGACGTGAGTTGCAGAGGCAACCGCAAATGCGTGCTTCCAGGCTTCATTGGGGGGATTATTGCTACTTTGGGACAAGGTGACCGACGGTTCGCTAATGCACTGAATTAATGTTCTCTTATCATAATCTCAATTCTGGGTTCGCCCACAGGCCAATACGCGTCACCCAATCAACAGATCCGACAAAGATTGTGCAGAATTATACCTGCGGCGACACTTACGTTGAGTGAGTCGGTCGACAAGTCCATTCCAATCTCCAATCGTCGATTCGTTCGAGTCTGGATTTCCTTGGGCAATCCTCGGGCTTCGTTCCCCAAAAGCAGGACAGAATCTCCCCGCCGCTGAAAGGTGCTGAGCTCTTCGCTGTCGTCCGAAAGGCACGCGGAAATTGTCTCAATTCCGATTTCTTCGAATCGACCCAAGACAGTCATGGGCTCAGAGACTTCAAAAAAACGAAGCTTAAAGGCATTTCCCATAGAAACACGAAGGACCCGCCGCGCGAATGGGTCCACGCACTCGGGACCAAGAAAAATCTCGGCGATCCCCAATGCGGCACACGTACGCAAGATGGAGCCCATGTTCTCGGGATCCTGAACTCCAACGAGCATCACTCCGGTCCATCGATTGCGCGGTACGGAATCCGCATCCGCTTTGGGAATCAAGAAATCATCCGGCGAACGATAGTCGGGGCGTAAGCCACAGGCCAAGTATCCACGATGAAAATGGAACCCGATAAGTTCGCTGATCATCGACGATGAGACAACGAAAGTCTCTACATTCGATGGTATACAGGCTGCTGCTTCCTCCAGGTACTTCTCATCGATCAGAACAGACTCGACTGCTAACTCACTTGCTAACAGTCGCTCGACGAGCGGTCGGCTTTCGGCAATGAAACGACCACTGAAACGTGTCAAATTGGATGTGCGCAAGTTGCGGTAAGGCTCGAGCCATTTCGAACCGATATCTTCAATTCTCGTCACTGGCATTCTTAACGAAGATCCTTTACCCGACGCACCGTGATCCTCTTTGAACCGACAGCCCAATCGCTGGCCGACTGCATTCTAATCCGCAGCACGTATTTGCCACGCATCTCGCTAGTAATCGGTACCTCGAATGCACAATCTCCCTTATTCACGTCAAGTTCATGAGCCCAGAGTTGCAATTGGTTCGCATTCTCGTAGTTCGTCTGCATTTGGCTATGCTGCTCGATGGTTCCTGTGTAGTTTCCGATGGACACCAAATCGGTCGGTAGTCGATCTCGGTTCAAGTAGAGTTCGATTCGTGCTTTGCCTGTCCATGGCGCAACGAACGATACGGAAATGTTCGTACCTGCGTCGGCTGTCTCTGCACTCCTCAAGTCGATCGCGTGCGGATGGCGTATTTTGAGCAACGGGTCGCCGAGCAAATTCATCAGTCTAACATGCTCACGTCGTTCAGCCACCAAGCTGTGATCCGGAGGACTTAGCGATTTGGCCATTTGCTCAATCGCCGTTTGATACTTTGACTTTAGCTTTATCGTAGATGGTTCGGAGCTATAACGGCTGACCGAGGCATCGGCCGCATCTAACCAAGTCGCTTTTTTTGCATCTCCAACAATCTTACCAAGAGTAGCAGTTCGTTCTACAAAACACGATTCTAGCATTTCGCCAGCAAACTGGCTCAAACCATAGGGCATGGTAACGCGGGAGCCTGCGATGACAGCAATAGGCCCGTCCGGTTGTTGTAGCAATCTCTCTGCGAAGCAATCAACTTTTGCATCGAAAGCACCCGTGTAACAGGCCAACAACACGGCAATCGGAGGTCCATTCGGAGAACTGAACCGCTTGGCATCTTCCGCGCTGCAAATCAGCTCTTCAGTTTTTCCGTAAGTAAAGCGATCGAGGCAATCGATCCAGCCATGGCCGATATAGACCCAAAACATTCCGCCTCGATTGACTCGACTGAGAAACGTATCTTTCAATTTGGTGGGGTCAGGACAATACGGACTCGTCAAACTCGCGTACGTCATCTGGAGTTGGAATCGATCCGGGATGCCCTCAGTCAAATAGCGCCGCGCTACGCTTTCGATCGTTGCATCGGCTAGCATCCCGAATCCACCTACCCCGGCCGTCACATGCACTTGATCACGCCACACACCTACATCGGTCGAGCGTTCGTACATGATGCTTCGACCGAGCATTCGCCGAAGCTCCTCTGCGTTTTTTGCAGGTAGCCGGCCGACCGGGATATCCGGACAACCATCATCGTCGATGTCCCCATACAGCGCATCGGTGACCAGTGTCGGAGTTTGAAGTTGCCCAAGCTTAATGCTTGTGTCGAGCGAAAACGTGGGGGTAATCGGTCGGGTTGGATTCGTATCCTTAAGGTTCACAGGTGGTTCTGCGACATCGCCGCATAGAACAATGGCCTCCACCGGAGAACCGGCTTTATTTACCGCATCGAGTACCGCGTTTCGCAAAAGATAGGGATTCGTGGTCGAATCAATAAACTGAAGTCGATAGTCTACAGAACGATAAATGTTCCAATCTTCCAACTTGCTATGCCAAGCGTTGGGCCGAACCACGATGACTGTGGGTAACGCAGGCATGAACTGTGCAATAGACTGACCGTATACGACTCGGCTCGTGAATGAGAGCGAGACAAAGCTTACCAATGCAAGGATAACCGTTAATCGATTCATTGGGATCCTGTGCTCGTTGGTTTCACGCATCCTGCGAGTATTAAGTCATTACAAGCTCAGGAGCAGAAGTTCGCTCCAGGCACGAACCGATTTGACGTACCGCTTGTCTCAAACGAGCTTCGTTCTCGACAAGGGCCATTCGGAGATAACCTTCGCCCATAGGACCAAATCCGCCACCTGGACTTACGGCGACATTTCCATGTTCCAGAAGGTGCATTGCAAAGTCGATCGAATTCATACGAGAAGCCCAGGGCTCAGGTATCTTGGCCCAGGCGAACATACCAGCTTTTGGCAATGAAACTTGCCAACCGATGCGTCGAAGTCCTTCAACCAGGACATTGCGTCGTCCTTGATAAATCAACGATTGCTTCTCGACGGTAGCCTCTGTATCGCGCAAAGCCACAATGGCAGCGATCTGTATCGCTTGAAACATCCCGTAATCGTAATAACCTTTGATGGTCGCCAAGGCTTTCACCATCTCTGCATTTCCGGAACAAAAACCAATACGCCATCCAGCCATATTGTACCCTTTGCTCATGGTCGTAAACTCCACACCGACATCCTTCGCTCCAGGAGCAGACAAGAATGATGGTGGGACATAGCCATCGTAAGCAACGTCCGCGTAAGCAAAGTCGCTGATGACCATCAGTCCATATTTCTTCGCCAATCGAACGACATCGACAAAGAATTCAGGCTCAACGGTGACCGTCGATGGATTGTGCGGATAATTGATGATCAACAATTTCGGTCGCGGATAAAAATGTTCGCACGTATAAGCGATGTTCGAGAGATAGCGATCCGTGTTCGACACATCCAAGGCAACCACATTGCCCGACGCTAGAACGACACCGAACATATGCACAGGGAAGTAGGGTGCAGGGATGATGGCCGTGTCGCCAGCACCGATAAGCGCCAACAACATGTGGGAAAAGCCTTCCTTCGACCCGAGGCAAACAATCGTCTCGGTCTCAGGATCCAAACGAACCCCATATTTTCGCAAATACTTGCTCGTCAACTCACGTCTCAGATTCAATATCCCGTTGCTTTTGGAATACCCGTGGTTGGTTGGATCTTTTGCGGCTTCGGCGAGCTTCATGATCACCGCTGGATCTGGCGGGTCGGACGGATTCCCCATCCCGAGATCGATCAAATCCTGACCTGATCGCCGCTTCTGGTAGAGGAGATTGTTGATGCGTCCAAACAAGTAGGGTGGCAAACGATGAACGCGAGGTGCTAGATCGATCTTGAAATTTGAGTTCGTCATGAATAGGACTTTGAGCACGCAAAAGCGGCGTGCAAATCAGTGGGACTTTCGGAGTATCCATAACGCAGCAAAACAAGCTGCGCCACTAACTCCATAGATAGCATACGGGTTCGCAAGGTTCGAAGAAAGACGGAATCGTCTTCCAAGTTCTCAAACATAAGTGATCGGACGACCCACGCTAGCTTAAATGATCTAGTATCAGTCTAGATCATTGGGCAAACATCGAACCAATTTCTACCTTGCTCGTGCATCCAATCGCTGGACTGCGTCGGCCCCCAAAGGCCTGGCTCGTATGTATGCAGGGTTGGCGCAGCCGGACTTTTCCATGCCGCAATGATAGGATCGATGATCCGCCACGCTTGTTCTACCTCGTCGCTGCGTGCGAAAAGACCAGGATCGCCAAGCAAACCATCCAGCAACAGCCTTTGGTAAGCGTCCGGAAGCTCTTTTCCGTTGGAGTCGAATCGGAAATCCAATTCGCTCAGTCTGAGCTTCATGTCGGAATCCGGAACTTTGGACTGGAAATGGAGTTGCATGCCTTCTGCAGGTTGAATTTGAATCACCAGTCGGTTGGCTTCGGGACGATATGACTTTTGTTCACCGAAGAGCATGTGGGGCGGTTCGCGAAACTGGATCACGATTTGCGTGGTGCGGCAAGACATCGCCTTTCCACTTCTGAGATAGAAAGGGACGCCTCTCCATCGCCAATTGTCGATATAGAGCTTCAATGCTGCGAAGGTCTCGGTTTGACTATCGTCCGGAATCCCCTCTTCTTCGCAATATCCATCGTATTGACCGCGGACGCCATTTTCAGCGAAGTCGCTACCTTTGTACGGGCGAACGGCCTGAAGCACTTTGACCTTCTCATCGCGGACGAATTCTCCTGTGTATCGGACTGGGGCTTCCATGGCAGTCACCATCATCAATTGGAAGATGTGATTCTGAAACATGTCGCGAAGGATGCCCGCTTTATCGTAGTAATCACCGCGTCGTCCAACTTTCACCTCTTCAGCGCACGTGATTTGGACGTGATCGATATAGTTTCGATTCCACAGTGGTTCAAAAATCGTATTGCCGAAACGCAACACAAGCATGTTTTGAACGGTCTCTTTGCCGAGGTAATGGTCGATTCGATAGATCTGATCTTCACGAAAGGTCTGATGGATCGAGTCATTCAGTTGCCGTGCTGTTGCCGAATCGGTTCCGAAGGGTTTTTCAATGATGACTCGACGATGGCCGTGATTATCAACGTTGAGCCCCGCTTTGCCCATTTGCGCGATAGCGGTTGCATAGAGCTGCGGCATCGTTGAAAGATAGTAGACCCGATCGGTCTGTTGATCCCCCTCAATGTCGCCGAGAAAAGCACTGAGTTTATGGAAATCTTGCTCGTTGCTGATATCACCTGGGAGGTAATAGATCGATTCGGAGAATGCTTTCCAGTCGTCCGCAGAGAAGTCTGCTTTTGCATACTTTTCGGTCGTTTCGGCGAGCTGAATTCTCCATTGTTCGGACGTGAAAACGCTTCGTGCCACACCGACAATCCGTGTGGGTTTTGGCAGTTTCTTCCGATGAAACTGTCGGTACAGTGCAGGTATCAGCTTTCGACTCGTTAAATCACCCGAGGCACCAAAAATTACCATCGTGTGGGACATGTCGTCAACTTTCTAAGTAGGAGTTTGTTGCACGTACCTCGAGAGGTCATACATCAATAGGCTCGGAAGCCCAATCGCTTTCGAATGCCATCCATCATGGGGCCGATCGCCCGCTCATTGTCTCGTGAAACAAGAGCGCTAACCCCTTCCGCTGGAGAAGCTTGGAATTTCGTGAGAAGATCTTTGGTATCGCCCATCTCCAGGACCTTAATTACGTAAAAAACGGATTTGCGGCGATCGGGTGCAATCGTCGCTTCTCCCGGTTTCTTGCTAAAGACAGCTTCCATAAAATTCATGTCGACAGGTTGCAGGGGTGCGACACTTCCGACCTCATCCATTTGAGCTTGCATATTGAATCGCATGAACATCGGATACATGGGATTCATCGCAGTGAATGGGGCAGGTTCAACAACTTTCTTCTTGTCCTCTTCCGATTCGAAGATCTCCTCGATTTGCCTGCTGCCGATTCGTTCTGCGAGATTTGCAGCTTTCGCTTCTGCCAACTTCAGCGCTTGTTGCGATGTCCAGACTTCTGTTACTTTTTCTTTGCAAACGTCGAAGGAGGGAACTTCAGGCTCCTTCAGTTCTGTTTTCCAAGACAAATACTGGACGGCGGATTGGCCCATTCGAGACGTTGAAATCAATGGCGTCCAAACTGCCCCTTTTTCCTGAGTCGCCTGAATGAATGCTCCGATGGGGACGGGTTGGGCTCGCGGATTGATGCTTACAGCAGACTGTCCAATGGGGTGAAACATTACCGTCTCGGAATCTACCATCCCGGTTGTGCCATAATCAAAACCGTAATCTGCAGCGATCTTCTTCAGGTCGAGTTTTTCAGGTTCGACGGTATCTGGGATCTTTTCCTGGACCGCACGAAGATATTGGTAACGTTCTGATTGGTAGATATTCATCATCCCATACACTTCCCGAACTTTGTCGTCGACAATGCCTGTTGCGGTTGCCGTAGCAAGCTCACGAGCGATTCGGTCTTTCACCTCTTCAAAAGTCTGGGTTCTCATCGGAGTTGCTTCTGCGATGGGATCCGATGGATTGGACGGCTGAACCGAGTCACCCAATGTCATGGATGGCAACGTAGGAACCTCGGGCTTCTCCACTATTGGAGGCTGATCCACGGACTTCGCAGCCTCCGTGCTTTGCACCGCGCCCAAAGAGGTCGCAGGTGCATCTTTTTGTTCTCGAAGCGGATTCTCAGCCGCTGGCGTCGTGGCCTCCGCGGTAACCGCCGGAGTTGAAGGGTTGGCCGGTGCTGGCGTGGCCGGTGCGTCCGCTGTTGGTTGTACGGCTGGCTTTTCTTCTTGATAAGAAACCAACCTGATTTGCCCTTCGGGCCTGTTCAACCTCGAAGACTTGGGTGGCTCTGTCGCTGGCAACTTTGGTGCATCGATTGCAGGTACCAAGGGTGTTTCAGATGGAGTCGCCTTCGGCGGCTCAACGGTCGGTTCCGTTGCTGGTTTGACTGGCTTCTCTGTCTTGGCTGGATCGACCGGACCGTCCGGAGAAGGGAGCGTAGGAGGTGTGGTTGGCTTATCCCCACTCGGGGTTGAACCGTTGGGTGCGGCAGGATCTGTCGCGTTCGGGAGACCGGCAGCATCGTTCTTTGGCACTTCAATTGGAACGCGGAATTGTTTTTCAGCGACGCGGCGCTCGTATTCGGATCTCAGGGTAGCCTCAGGTATTTTGGCCATTTCTTCCTGAACGAACTTTTCTGTGTCGATCGACAGAAACTCAAAGTCTGCCATCGCGGGTGTCATGAACGCGGGGACTGATTCGAGAGTGTTGGACATGCGAATCATGCCACTGCCGGCTGCATAGAGATCTTTTAACTCTTTATCAGAAGGCTTTGTCTTGACTTCAGCAAGAAAATCCTTGACGTAAACGGGGTAAGCTTTGATTTTTGTTGTGCGATTCAACCTGAGGTATTCTCGCCAATTCTTGCTGGGAGTCGTTAGAGCCGGCATAGCGACGAGTTGAGAATTGCGGACATCTTCAAAGTTCAAACCGGCTCGCATGAGCCGCATCATTTCTTGATAGACGAGCTCGTCCTTCATCACGCGTTGGAACATCGGCATGGTTAGCCGACGTTCGGTGGAAGTCAGCATCAGTTTCTGAATGGTCTTGCCATCGAGCTTTCCGTCAACGAATCTTGTCAAAAACTGAGTCACGGCATCGTCATCGAACTGAATACCCATGCGTTGGGCTTCGGTTTGCAACAACCTGCGCTGAATAATGACTTCCGGGTCCAAAATCGATTGGTAGGGAGTGATGCCGAACATGTTTTGCTGCGGGAAAAAGCTTGGGACTTTTGGAGCTCCCCCTTTTTCTTCCACCTTGGAGTGCAGTTCCCGTAGGAATCGATTTACCAGTTGGAGATCCGACTGATCTTGTTCGACTTGACTGACCCGCATGGCTCCGCCGCTCCAAGAAGCCACGACCGGATTCGGCCCGGACCGCCCGTTGGTTCCGCCGTCCATAAAATATTGAAGCATCGGAGCGATGACGAAGGAGGTAATTGCCACGAGAACGGCGGCTGCCATCCATAGCCGCTGATTCTTTCTGAAAATTTCGAAGGGACTTGCCATACCCGCATCTATCCTCTGATTTGCTCCAAAACCGAAACTACCCCCAAGAAAATCCTGGTTGTCGCTGGATTGTAGGGTTTCCACCGGTTGATGCAATTGCACTGTAAACAATCGTTGGGGGGCTTGACAAATTATCGACTCTCAGGCCAAAAACGCTATGTAGGAGAAACCAATGGTGACAGGATCGTCCAACCATTCTCCTAAAAAGTCCTTTTGGCACAAAAGATTGCAATTGGTTTATGAGCGAGAAAAAATCCCTCGTCATTGTCGAATCACCCGCAAAAGCGAAGACGATCGCCAAATATTTGGGGAGCGGTTTCCAAGTCGAAGCTTCGATTGGGCACATTCGTGATCTGCCGGGCGGAGCCAAAGAAGTGCCTGCCGAATACAAATCGGAGTCTTGGTCGTCGCTGGGAGTAAACGTCGATGACGGTTTCGCTCCTCTTTACGTGGTCCCATCCGATAAGAAAAAACATATTTCGTTTTTGAAGACTGCATTAAAAGATGCCAAAGATCTCTATCTCGCGACGGACGAGGATCGCGAAGGGGAGGCGATTTCGTGGCATTTACGAGAAGTTCTCAAGCCCAAAGTACCCGTCCATCGGATGGTTTTCCATGAAATTACCAAGGAAGCGATCCAAAGCGCGTTGAAAACAACGCGAAGCATCGACGAGGGGCTCGTGAAGGCTCAAGAAACGCGACGAATTCTCGACCGATTGTACGGTTACGACGTTTCCCCCATTCTGTGGAAAAAAGTTCGGCCAGGTCTTTCCGCAGGTCGTGTCCAAAGTGTTGCCGTTCGATTGATTGTAGAACGCGAAAGAGAACGCATGGCGTTCCATTCCGCTACTTATTTTGACCTCGATGCTCTTCTGGAAACCTCTTCAAAGGAACGATTTACGGCCTCGTTGACCAGTGTCGCGAATCGTCGAATCCCGGCCGGGAAAGATTTTGATGCAGCCACTGGAAAGATCAAGGATTCGCAATTTCTTGTACTCGATCAAGCCGCGGCGGAATCCCTGAAGACGAGGCTCGCAAAAGCCGACTTCAAAGTTACAAGTGTCGAAGTCAAGCCGTATACCGAACGACCGAAAGCTCCGTTCACCACAAGTACTTTGCAACAAGAATCGAACCGAAAGCTAGGACTTACGGCTCGAGATACCATGCGTATCGCACAGAGTTTGTATGAGAACGGTTACATCACTTACATGCGTACCGACTCGACAACATTATCCAAGGAAGCGATCAATGCGGCACGCCAACTGGTTCGCTCGCAGTACGGAGAGAACTTTCTTTATCCAACCGAGCGAACCTATGCGACAAAAGTAAAGAACGCGCAGGAAGCTCACGAAGCGATTCGACCTGCCGGTCATCCGTTCCAATTGCCGGAAGCGATTCGCGGCGAACTATCCTACGATCAGTTCCGACTTTTTGATTTGATTTGGAAACGGACGATTGCTTCGCAGATGGCGGATGCTCGAAAACGTCGCGTTGTCGTCACGATCGAAGCGGACGATGCGGTCTTTCAAGCGACCGGTACGTCGATCGAGTTTGAAGGTTTCCTCCGAGCTTACGTGGAGGGTAGCGATGATCCAGCCGCCGAATTAGCAGAGAAAGAAAAACTGCTTCCTGATATGAGGGCGAAAGATCCTTTGCATGCAAAGTCGATTGACGCTCTCTCCCATACAACGCAGCCACCCGCGAGATTCACTGAAGCTTCGTTAACGCAAGGGCTGGAAGAACGCGGCATCGGTCGCCCGAGTACTTACGCTGCAATTATCGACACGATACTTCGGCGCGACTACGTGTTCAAAAAGGGTAATGCGTTGGTCCCTAGCTGGACTGCATTCGCGGTAATCCGATTGCTAGAAGAGCATTTTGCATCCCTCGTGGATTATCAATTCACCGCTGAGATGGAAGACTATCTCGATCAAATCAGCCGCAATGAGCGTGGAAATTTGGCCTACTTACAAGAGTTCTACTTCGGCATCGATGGTATCGAAGAGAGTCTAGCGCCAGGCGGAGTTGGATTGAAACCACTTCTTGAGCAAAAAGTAGCGGAAATCGATCCGCGGACGGCGTGCTCGTATCCATTGAGTGGCAATCCAATAGACACCGCCCCTATCATCGTTCGGGTCGGACGTTATGGTCCATTTATCGAACGGGCCGAACAACGAGCGAGCCTCCCCGAGGACCTCGCTCCAGATGAACTAACCTTTCAATACGCCCAAGAGTTGCTCGCGAAACAACAGATCAGTGAGGAGCCACTCGGAATGCATCCGGAGTCCCTCAAGCCGATCTATATCAAACAAGGCAGGTTTGGTCCTTACGTGCAGTTGGGTGCTCCGGACGACGAAGAGAAGAAAAACGCTTCTCTATTGAAGGGCATGAGCGTGGAAACGCTGGATCTAGAGACCGCTGTCAAACTATTGTCATTGCCTCGCGATCTAGGAAAGCACCCGACCGATGGCGAGCCTGTCGTCGCGACTCAAGGTCGATTCGGACCTTATTTAAAGCATGGATCGGACTCCCGTTCCTTGCCTGCAGGCGTAGGCCTTCTCGAGATTACGTTGGAACAAGCTCTGGAGATCTTGGCCCAACCCAAGGCGGCCGGTCGTGGTCGCGGGGCTGCAACCCCAGCGCTGAAAACGATGGATGAGTCCCCGGTCACAGGCAAGAAGATTGAACTACGGGATGGGCGATACGGTCTCTATGTGACCGATGGTGAAACCAACGCGTCCCTACCCAAAGATGCGAATGGCGATGAACTCACCTTTGCACAAGCTCTGGATCTCCTCGCTGCTCGGGCGGCCGCTGGCGGATCCAAGAAGAAGAAAACGTCTAAGAAAAAGACGGCAAAGAAGGTGACAAAGGGGACGAAGGCCAAGAAGAAAAACGCCGACGATGGTGACGAAGATGAAGTCGCATCACCCAAGAAGTCTGTGAAGAAAAAAGCGACGAAAGCAACAAAAGCTTCGAAGAAGGCCACGAAAAAAAAGACAACTAGCGAAGAAACAGAGTAGTCGCAATGAGCTGGAAAAGCGGATCCAATTCCTTGGCTAGCCCTTATTTGGAATCGCTTCGTTTGACTGGCTTTGAGAAAATGCGATTTACTCCGCAACGGCACGTCGAGGGAGCTTACTCGGGGCGGCATGCTTCACGGCGCAAAGGCGGAGCCGGTGAGTTTGTTGACTTTCGCGAGTATACGCCTGGCGATGATTTGCGGCGTGTCGACTGGAAAGCCATGGGCAGGATGGATCGTGCCTATCTCAAACTGTATCAGGATGAAACGGATCTGAATTGTACGCTCCTCATCGATACAAGCGGATCGATGATGCAGGGTGGCAAGTCGCCGCGCAATCACGCTGGCTCGAAACTGGAATGGGCGCAGTTCTTTGCGACTGCCCTGTCGCACCTCATTGTGGTGCAACGGGATGCGGTCGGATTACTCCAAAGCAGCGCGGTTTCCGAAAAGCCAGCCTGGGATTATCTTCCACCGAGTTGCTCGCTCCAACAGCGTGGGTTGATTCATCACGGTATCGCGAGGATGGTTCCAAAGGGGCCTACGCAAATCGACGGTGCGCTCAAGGACTTGCTATTGCGGGTTCGTCGAAGAGGTGTGTTGCTTTTGCTCAGCGACTTTCTGGTGGACGACATGGCACCCATCTTGGGTAGTCTGCGCCAATTCAGGATGCGCGGGTGGGAGACTGTTGCATTTCATTTGATCCATCCAGATGAGTTGCGATTGCCGGCTGGAAATGCGTTTCGCTTCATCGGTCTGGAGCAAGAAGGTTTTCTTCAGTGTCAAGTCAACTCTCTGCGGCGTGAGTATGAAAACAAATTCAATCAATACTGCGAATCGGTCCGGAAAGGCGTTCAGAGCGTTGGTGGTAATTATCATCGAATCGAGACTTCCAAGTCCTACTTAGAAGTGCTTCGTTCCTTCCTCGTATCGCGAACGATGTAGCTGATGTTAAAGCTGTTGTCGGCTAGTTTTTTATGGATGTTCTCTCGAACTTTCGCGGGTCGTCCGATTCGAGAGGCCCTCTTCACTGTCGGATGTCTTCTCGGTTGCATCCCGCCAGTGTTGGTGTTTGCGATCGATCCAACACAAAAGGACATTCGTTATGCGATGGTAGGTGATCAGCCTCTATTGCTAGACTTCTACACCGCCGAAATTCAAATCCCAGAACGTCCGTTCATTGTTTGGGTGCATGGAGGCGCATGGAAGGGCGGCTCCAAATCCGACGTCCCGATCCTAGCGCTTCGTAAGCATGGATTTGCAATTGCAAGCGTCGACTATCGATTGTCTCCTGTAGCAAAGTTTCCTGCGCAGATCCATGACATCAAGGCTGCTATTCAGTATCTGCGATTTCACGCAACATCACTCAATGTTGCTCCCGATAATGTAGTTCTCGCGGGCTCTTCAGCAGGTGGGCATCTCGCGGTGCTTGCGGCAGTGACCGATGGGGTCGTCGCGTTAGATCCCCCGACCAGCATGTCGGTTGCACAAGCGATCTCCGACAAAACCACCACACAGGTGAAAGGAGTTGTTTCTTTCTTTGGCGCAGGAAACTTGAAATCGATTCTGTCTCAATCGACACCTTATGGTCTTGAGGTAAGAGTGCCGGCCCTCAAACTACTGCTCGGTGGTCTCCCCGAAGAAGAGCCTGGGCTCGCTCGATTAGCAAGTCCAGTCGCGCATATCGATTCTCGAGATCCGCCGTTATGGCTTTTCCATGGTGATCAAGATCCGCAGATGCCTATCAATCAATCACATGAACTCGTGGGGGCGTATCAAAAACATTCATTGCCCGTGAAGTTCGAAGTTGTCTATGGAGGAAAGCACGGAGGTTCTGGATTCTTTACAGAACCACAGTTGAGCGGATTAGCAGACGAACTCTTGATGGCAATACGAGGCAACCCGGCCATTCGGAGCAACCCAAAGCAAACAACACCAGACGTTCAGTTTCGTCCTTCGAGCAATCCTGGAATGGATCTGGAAAAACAATCCAGTGGTGAGACAAAAGCAAAAACATATAACTTATCGCGAGCAGAGTTTGAACGACTGCCCGATATTCGTTCCTTTCGCAATCAGCCGACAGATCAGTTCCTCGTGCCGTGGGATGTGTATCGAACAGGGCACCCTTACCTGGGTAAAGACGCAGCCAAGCCTCATACAGGTGGGCACTTATACTTCCAGGAACCATCGAGAGACGCGAGTCCAAGCGATCCATCCAGCTATCCATCTATCTATGCGTTTGCCGATGGAATCGTGACACGGGTCGACGAAGCGTTTCGTCTTCGACCGGTCTATTTTCCCAGTCTGGGTACAACTCGGGCAAATCTCAGGTACGGTGTCGACATCACCTTCGCCAGAGCTGGGGATCAACCGGTGTCCTTTCATTACAGTATCGAACCGATGGTGGATCCTGGGAGCCTTGAGTTCTATCAACGATTTTTGCTGGTTCGTGTCGGACAGCAGGTGAAAAAGGGGGATACCATTGCGTATATGTATCTACCTCCAGAAAAGAGTGATGCAGAGAATTCTCACATCCATTTCAATTTGATTCGAGGTAGACTGTTTCAAGCTCCTGCCATATTTTCCCAATCGGTAACCGAACAATTCGCTGCACCGTGGGATGCTCGCCGGCTGCAGGGAGATTGGCCCATTCCGCCAACCATGGGTTGGAAGCTACGTCGAGAAGAAGATCCTTTCGAAGTTGAGTAGTCGTTACGATGCCAAACCAATTCCAAGCAGGTTGCCCGAACTGCCGCACGGTTCTACAGTTTGCAGTCGAGAATCCGAGTGGTCGAGTTCAGTTGAATTGTCCAACCTGCGGTGGAGCTTTGTCTGATTTCGGTTCGATGTTGCGACTGGCATGAGCCATAATCGCCATCATCGTTCTGCCGATATCATCTCGACGTTCCCGGTACTTGTTCCCCTCAAGTGAGCCATCGTCGTAGAGTTTCGGATCGATGAATGGCATCGCCAGTCGAATCGAAGCTCCCTTGACGACGGGGCAATCTTGATCTGCTTCGCTGCAGACCATGATCGCAGCGAATCCGGATTGTGGATTCCCTTCGTCATTGTACATTTTCGAGAACTCCACGGTTTCGGAGTCTTTGCCCCAAACAACACGATACTTTGGGTTTGGCGTTTGTGGGTCGCCTGGTTCTGCCAATTGGCCTGTTGGTTCGATTTGAAAACCAATCTCTTTGAGAGATGCAATGGTTCGACGATTGAACGCTGTCGGGCTGGTTCCACCCGAATGAAAGTGAACATGCTCCATACCGTAGTAGGCTGCGGCCAAATTCCCCATCGACGCTCCCATCATGCTTCGACGCGAGTTTCCCGTGCATGTGACGATGACATGCAGTGACTCGTGTGTAGTCGATTGATTTGCAATCCACTTTGCGAGGGATTGGATTGCAGGTCGGTGATCCTGTTCGATCATGTCGAAAGAAGTTGTTAGCAGTTCCGCATGCTTGCGTAGACTGTCATGCAAGCGGAGTCTGGAGGGTGGAGTCACAGAATCAAGAGCTTTGGTGATCTCTGCTTCCGAGATTCGGCCATCTTTGCCAGCGAGTTTGGCAAAGGTGGAATCCGTCATCAGCCCATCCAACTCATTGACCGAAATCTCACGATCTTTTGCGATCGCTTTGGCCACGGCAGTCTTTATCTTCGAGTCGTTATCAACCACGGTACAGTTAGGCTCGCCAGTTGCATGAAACAACCAAAGCGCCTTGGTGAATAATCCCACATCTTCAGGGGCAGAAGTGGATTGAAAACACAGCAGGAATGGAATGAAGAGGCTATACATGATGGGGTTCGCTAAGACAGGATAAACTATGAATCAGGCGGTTCGTATACGCATGGCTCGCTCGATGAGCCTGTGTACTTTACGGGACAATGAAGAACTCTTCAAGAAATCCTCATTGAATCTTCTCAATAAGGCTCCCGTGTTTGGAAGCGATTACCGTATTGGATAAGCTAGAAACGAGGTGATTAGGCAGGTGATGGAAGTATCGGCCAGCAAAAGTTGCAAAACATTCAAGAAATGCTCGATGCTGTGCCTGGCCTTTTTTCTTTTTTCACTCATTGAGTATTCAATTCACAGATGATTGCTACTACGAAGCTTGTCTGCGTGGAGCACTAGCCGCAACCAGAACACGAGCGGTGTATTACTGCTGCGATGACATCGGCAGGGGCCATAGCTGAACGCTACGCATACGGCGCATACGGCGAACCGACTATTTGCGATTCTTCAGGTTTCGTTATCGCAAGTTCATCGATCAACAATCGCTACTCGTAATCGCTCCAGTTCTCGAGCGTTGTCCAACTGACCGCATACAACGCGGCATTAGCCCGGAGGGCGGCAAATCTATGCCGGAGGTGTCAACCTCCGGACCATGTGTGCTGCCACTTCAAGCCCGGCGGGCGACACATTCTCTGCTTGTTCATGTGCCGCCCTCCGGGCTTGAATACTCTCTCCTAGGAAACCGGTTGCTGACGCAACCGGCATTCATGTTTCGCCCTCCGGGCTTCGACGACGAAGAATTTGTGCAGAAAGATAAAACACAGAAAAATCTCACCAATGAGTAGTGAGCTGACCAGCGATGAAGCAGTTTGTCACTTCGTTATCACAATGCTACGACGCAGCTTGACTGCGTCGGGCAATAGCCGCAACCAGATCACGAGTAATGGATCGAAACGCCACCATCGGCCGCTTGTCGGCATGGAGCGGTGGTAATGATAGCGTCCTTTCACTGGCCACCATCCCACGTCGACAAGCGACGCGGTGATGCGTGCACTGTATAAATCGTACTGGTTTCGACTAGGATCCCATGTGGACGAGCCACATGGTAATCTCTTCTCAAGGATCAACGATGAGTGTGACTGGCGGGTTAAAAGTCTAACCCTCGAGAAAATACGCTTTCAGTGGCAGTTCATCCATGCTTCATGATCGAGGTTGTTGGTACAATCTCACCGCGGCGTTAACGATTCTTACTCGCAAGCGGATGGCAAAATCCGTTCGGAATGAGTTCCTTCGAGCGACGGGCGAATTGGATGCGATTCGAGAGATAACAGAGGAAAAGCAAATGTACGACGCAAGAGAGAAAGCCAGTTTGGATATCCAATCCAATCTGATCGACGCCCGACAAGAGGGCATAGAGATCGGCGAGCAACGTGGAAAGCTTAAAGCAAGTGTCCAGATCTACGAGGGGCTTCTTGGCGAATCGGTTACTTCCGACAGTGAGCTTAACAGTCAAACAATTGAATCGTTAGAATCGTTGGTGACGCAATTGCAAAAGCGTCTCCGTAACCGCACTTCTTAGGTGTAGCCGCAAAAATGTTACCTTTAACTCGACACCAGATGATCTGGCAAATGATGGAAATGATTCCAAAAATCTAGTTGCCAGCGGCCATTGGATTTTATGAGGCAGGAAATCGATGTGTTGATGGGCTCGACGACATGCGAGTCCAGATCTTCAATCCCAAGAAACGATTCGAGCAATCTGACCTTAAAGTCCGCATGAATCATCATGGCAACACGATGCGTGGAGTGCCGAGGCTCATGATCGAACCACTTGCGTACTTCGTGGGCTCGAAGCCGCGCTTGTGACGTGGTTTCATACTCCTTGAGAGGATTCCAGCCATGCTCTGTAATGCGGGGATCCAGCTCCCAGCCAGAGTAATGCGTTTCCAACTCCCGTCGAGTCATCCCCGGTTCAGCAAATCGTTTTCCCGTTTCGAATCCGCGATGGCAACCCCCTTGTTCGAATAGATCCTGTCGAATGATCGGCGTTAGGCGCAATGCGGCGGCGCTCGGTTTCAACGTCTGCAACGACCTCAAGAATGGACTGCAGTACAGAAGCGTCGGTTCGAATCGATGAATGAAGCTGGCAAGCAGTTTGGATTGCTCTACCCCCAACTCCGTGATGCCTGGATCAGGAACTCGCTCGGAGTCAGGTTTCGCATTGTTGGCTGACTGAGCATGCCGGATGAGAAACAGTTTCCAATCTGCCGACATGGGTTATCCCGCTTTACGGATTTGGTTGGGTAATTGCAAAAAGTCTTCGTCGATAGGCAAGGTACCTTCGTTGCCGGAAGACTGTTTTTTCAAGAGTTCTTTGGCCGTAACGTAACTGGCTCCCGTGCGTGCATATTGGCTTGCCAGCTCCAAGAGTTTACGCCGCTGTGATAATCGAAAGGAATCATCACCGATCAAACGGCTCATTTCCTTTGTCAACTTTACGATAGACTCATTGGCTGTTCGCGAGTTTGATTTGCCGTAGGAGATTGCTTCTGGAAGTACCATCTCTTCGGCGATAAGGTTCGGTAGCGAAATGCTCTTCACTCGCACCAATAATTTGGCGAGCAAATAGGTCATTTGGTTGACATGATACATCACCGCTGCGGGTTTGCCTCTCGCCATCATTTCGAGCGACACGGACCCACTCTTCATCAGAGCACAATCCCCGATCTCGATGATCTCGCTTGTCTTTCCCGCGAAAATATGAATGGGCAGTTTCGAATCGCTAGCGGTTAACAAGCTTCTGCACCAAAGTGCATGAGAATCTTTCAACGCTGCCACTAGGAATTGTACGTTCGGATGCATATGCGCTAAACGTCGAATGACCTCGAGTTGGAGTGGCCAATTATGTTTGACCTCGTGGTCCCGGGAACCCGGCAACACGGCAACTTGGATCCGGTTGTTTTGTCTCCAATTCTGGATGAACCGCGTATCCATCGGTTGCCCGGCGATGCTATCAAAAAACGGGTGCCCAACGTACGTCGCAGGAACATGATTCTTTTCAAACCATGTTGTCTCAAAGGGTAGATTGCAGAATACATGATCTACATTGCGTCTCATCTTCGAAACGCGCCAACCTCCCCATGCCCATAACTGTGGTGGCAAGTAGTAATAGACCGGGAGGCCGTATTTCTTGGCCCGTTTCGCAATATGCCAATTGAAGCCTGGGAAATCGACCAACACGACTGCATCGACATCGCCACGAGCAAAAGTCTGCTCAGCCATCTTGGCAATTCGAAAAAACTCCCGCAGTTTAGGAATCACTTCTGCGAAACCCATGACGGCCATACTGGTAAGGTCAAAATCCAGATCCAAACCAGCTTGAATCATTTTGGATCCACCGAATCCTCGAAAGGAGGATGATGGCGAAAGATTTCGCAACGAACGAATCAGATTCGATGCATGAAGATCGCCGCTTGGCTCACCGACGGAAAAAAAGAACCGTTGTCCCATGAACACTTCGTCGTGGTTAGGTGCCACAAACGCTTCCAGAGTGTTGAATTGACTACAGTCAACTGTTTGATGGCAGTCACTGTTCTCGTTCTGATTCATCGGTCATTAAGTCGTTAGAGTTTGGAAAGAACCTAACGGTATACGGGAAACTGCGCAATTGAGACAAGAGTAAGAAACTGATTTACCGATTAGTGGAGATGTTCCGTGATGAACGACCGCAATTCGCTAGCAAAAACCTCAGGCTGTTCCATCGGTGCAAGATGAGCGGAATTCGCAATCTCCACGTACCGACTGCCTCGGATGGCTAGCTGCATCCGCTCTACGACGCTCGGCGGGGTGATAGGATCGTTAGTCCCCGCAACACATAACGTGGGGAACCGCCAATCCTTCATTTTTTCGATAAAGCTTGTGCGTTTGCACATGGCGAGCTGCGCCCAAGCGACGGTCGAAGGATGGGTGGAAAGCAGCATCTGACGAACGCATGCCACCAAGTTTGGGTTATTCTCTTCGGTAAACTTGCAAACCAGTTTCTGCAACATCTCGCCGACCGCCCGCTCCGTTCCGAAGGTTACCGCACTGGCGGCCATTTTCAATCGATTCTGAACTCCCGCATTGTCGTCAGCATTGGCTCGAGTGTTCGACAGAACCAACTGGGAAACTAGGTCTGGGAAGTCGTTCGCAAACTGCATGGCCACATAGCCCCCCATCGACAGGCCGCACACTACGACGGGCTGACGGACCGCTTTGGCGGCCAGAAGGTCGCGGCAATCTATCGCCAAGTCTCGCATAGAAAAGGACTTATGCTCTTCCGGAGCGCTGCCGAAACCCCGCAAATCGGGTGCCAGGCACAGAAACTGGTCGGCAAGCAGTTCGATGGTGGTTTCCCACATGCTGGCGTTGAGCGGGAAGCCGTGCAAAAATAGGATCGGAATGCCGGTACCTGCGATTTTCAGAGGAATTTGACGTTTTCCCAAATCGACCGATACTTGGTCCTGGAACGGAAATCCGTGATTGGAAGACATGGTTTAGAGTTTTGTCCGATTGGGTGCGGCAGGGGGATCCAAAAAATGTTGCGGGGGCTAGTTTTCCTTTCCTAGGAAAGGTTTGGCGGATTATACTCGCGGTAGTCTATTCGTATTGGGAAGCGTTTACTGCTGTTCCCAAGTTACCTTTTCGGTCTCGTTCAAGGTCGATTCAGCGTGAATTCTTCAATCTTTCGTTGCTTTTTGCTGATCGCGATCACAACTAGCTCGTTTGCGTTCGGCCAAGTTTCGCCAAGCGATAGTACGGCTTCTTCGCGTTTGCCAGCACGCAAACTAGCGGAAGGCGTATTGACCGTTGTGCCGCCGGATCAAGATTTTGCCGACACCTCGATCGGGCCATTGGATCTGGACTTGGTAGAGAAGCATCCAGAGTTGGCGTGGACGGCCCCCGATTTTCCGGACAATAAGCCCTTTTTTGGTTCCCCCGCGGAAACTCTCTTGGAGTTGTCAAAGACAATCACGTTTCGCCGAGACGTTTGGTCGCTGCAAATAGCGTTCAAGCCCGTTCGACTGATCGAAGTCGATATTCCAAATACCGCAGGTCAATTGGAGCGTAAGGTCGTTTGGTACATGGTCTATCGAGTCCATTACCCTGGGCTTGATGTTTTGCCGGTGGCCGATCCAGAAAGCAATATTGCAAGCGTGCCTCAAAGCGGATCCCGCGAATCCGTTCGTTTCCTGCCACGATTTTCCATCGTTAGCAAAGAGCGTAATTTGATGATCGATGCCAGGATCTTGCCCGCGGCGAAAGCTGCAATCGAAGCCAAGGAACGCGTTGGACAACCCCTTTTGGATTCCATCGAAATTGCCAAGATAGACATCCCACATTCGGCAGACGGAAGCAAAGGCGTATGGGGGCTTGCAACTTGGACGGATGTTGATCCGAGGTTGGACTTTTTTGCGGTCGATATTCGCGGGTTAACCAACGCATATCGAATCAAGACGGATGCGGCTTCGGCAAAGCAATACGAAAGAAAGACACTCCGCATTTTCCACTGGAGAGCAGGGGATGCAATCGACGAAGCTAAGGATAGAATTCGATTAGGAATTCCTGCCTCGGAGTCCCCGGAGCGCGTTCAGCATTATTTGGATAAATTCAGTCTTCAAGAACGCCTTGATTATCAGTGGATCTACCGCTAGACTTTTGGACCCTGCGATTCCAGATTGGTCGGGGGAACATCAAAACAATTGAGATTGGGATTAGGTAAGATAGATGGCACACAAGAAAGGTCAGGGCTCGACGCGTAACGGACGCGATTCGAACGCTCAGCGTCGTGGAGTCAAAAAGTTCGGCGGCGAAAAGGTATTTCCAGGCAATATTTTGATCCGACAAGTGGGAACGAAATGGCATCCTGGCAGAAATGTCGGTATTGGTAACGACTACACCATTTTCGCCCTCGTTGAAGGAAACGTTTACTTCGATCGAGAAGGACGCCGGATCAACGTGAAGCCAGCGATCGCTTCATAAGTGAGTCGACCTAGGCGGTCTTCCGTGCTAGTAAATCTGAATCAAAGGGGAGTGAATTCGTTCGCTCCCTTTTCGTTTTTCCCAGGCTTGAAACAGTATTTCGCATTGTTTTTTGGTTGGTCATCACCAGCAACTAGAGTTCTAAAATGTTCGTTGATCGTGTCGAAATAGAAGTCATCGCTGGTCGTGGAGGCAACGGCTGCATGGCTTTTCGTCGCGAAAAGCACGTCCCGCGTGGTGGTCCCTATGGAGGTGATGGCGGAGCTGGCGGGAGCGTCATCGTACGAGCTCAGAATGGTGTGAATTCGCTTGTGGAATTTGCTCACCAGAAACATTGGCGTGCCGAACATGGAGCACCAGGCCTCGGATCAAATTGTCACGGCAGAAACGGCCATGATCTAGTTCTATGTGTACCGCCGGGAACGGTGATCATGGATCGACAGACAGGAATCGTGATCCGCGACCTGGTCAACGATGGTGATGAAATCATCGCGGCTCGCGGCGGTCGAGGGGGTTGGGGCAATACACACTTCAAATGCTCTACCAATCAGGCTCCTCGCGAAACCACCCCAGGCGGAATGGGTGAGCAACGGCGCGTGATCTTGGAGCTCAAATCGATTGCGGATGTTGGGCTTATCGGCATGCCCAACGCCGGAAAGAGCACCATGCTTAGCCGCTTGTCGCGTGCACGCCCTGAGATTGCAGACTATCCCTTCACGACCAAATTTCCCAATCTAGGATTGGTATCCGTCGATATAGATCGAACCTTTGTGTTGGCAGATATTCCTGGATTGATCGAGGGGGCGGCCCAGGGACATGGGTTGGGGCATGATTTCTTGAGACATATCATGCGGGCAGGTATTCTGGTCCACTTGGTCGAACCGATGCCCATGGACCAGTCGGATCCGATTGGCAATTACAAAGCGATTCGTAAAGAACTCGAAGAGTACAGCGATGAGTTGGCGAAACGGCCAGAGATCCTTGTCGTGACGAAATCAGAACTACCGAATGCCAAAGAAGTTCGCGACTCACTCGCGGAGTTGGTCGGCAGAGAGGATGTCATGATTGTGAGTGCAGTAACCGGGCAGGGACTAAACCAGTTAGTAACGCGAATCTCTGAGTTACTGGCACTGCAAAAAACGCAAGCCTTATGATCTTGGTTGACATTGGCAACAGCGGAGTTCGAACCGTCCGGTTTGACGACGACTCACTGTCGATGGACCATGTCTACCGTTTATCCTGGAACGCGAACCTCAACTCGCGTGGAAAATCCGAACCGAAACAGGAATCGCATTCGAATCAACGTTGGTGCACTTCCTTAGATTCCTCGGCTTTCGATTGGCTCGTTAGCCACTATGCATCGGTGCCGACTGCCGCTTGGTGGATCTCTTCGGTTCAGCAAGCGGCCTTTCTGCAGCTCGAGAAAGCGATCGTGAAACAGTCACATCGAAGTTCGATACGCAAGGTAACTTTCGATAACATCCCGATGAAGAAAGCTGTCGATTTTCCAGATCGAACAGGAATGGATCGAATGCTCTCGGCATGGGAGGCGTGGGAGTCTCTTCAGCAGCCAAACACACCGAAGGTTCCTGTGATTGTTGCTCAGGCAGGGACTGCGTTAACCGTGGATTGCGTCTCGAGCGACGGAACGTATCAAGGGGGGGCGATAATGCCGGGCCTTGGGCTGTCATTGCAACTGCTGGCGGCAGGGACCGACCAATTGCCGTGGCTCGGAAATCATCAAGTAACGGCCGACCCGCCGTTACCTGGCAAAGATACGTCACAAGCGATCGCGGCAGGGGTGCATGCAGCGCTCGCCGGCGGTGCTCGATTTCTGGTCGATCGTTACCGCTCAATTGCAGAGTGGAAGAATGCTACGGTGGTTGTCACCGGCGGCGATGCTTCTATTCTATCTCGTTACGTCCCGCAACCCGCACGTTGTGTGGATCATCTTGTGCTTCGTGCTTTGTATCGGCTTGCAAAATTAAATCAGGGAACAAATGGGTATTGATCATGACCGATCACCGGCAATTGCTGCATCCTCGTGACGAGATACTCCAAGCGATGGAGAGAATCTATCGCTACCGAATGACGACTACTTCGGGTGGAAATGTGTCGGTACGGCAATCCGATGGGAGCATTTGGATTACACCCGCCCGCGTCGACAAAGGAAGTTTGACTCGCTCCGATGTCATACATGTTTTGCCTGATGGTACGATCGAAGGTCCACATCGACCATCCTCAGAGTTCCCGTTCCATCAAGCGATCTACAAGGCTCGGCCTGATCTTCGGGCCGTTGTACATGCGCATCCCGTAGCCCTCGTCGCATTTAGTATTTGTGGAACGATTCCGAACACACGTATCTTTCATCAAGCATTTTTCATGTCGGGCAAAGTCGGTTTTGCACCCTATGCGTTGCCTGGAAGCAGTGCATTAGGAGATTCAATCGCAAAGCAATTCGCTGCGGGTTGTGAAAGTGTCATAATGGAAAACCATGGGGTCGTCGTCGCTGGCAAGTCTCTGTCCCATGCCTTTGAGCGTTTCGAAGCGTTCGAGTTTGCTGCCAAGACGCTTTTAAAGGCAAATCGCATAGGTACCCCGCGATATCTTTCCGATGATGAGCTCGCCTTGGCAAACAAACGGAAGATCTCCATGAATTCCTTTGTGCCAGTCGAGCCGTCGGACCGAGAACGCGAATGCCGTAAGCAGCTAATCGATTTTTTGCGGCGAGGTTGCAGGCAGAGATTGCTCATTAGTACCGAAGGAAGTTTTTCCGCTCGAATCGATTCGGAGCATTTCTTGATAACGCCTTCGCAGTCGGATCGAGAACGTTTACGTATCGACGACCTCGTGTTAGTGCGGGGGAATGCTCATGAAGCAGGGAAGGTGCCAAGCCGCGCGACTCGCTTGCATCAGGCGATTTACGAAAAACATCATTCGGTGCAGTCTGTTGTTTTTGCGCATCCGGTAAATGCGACAGCATTCAGTGTCACCGAGGGAAACTTTGATGCGAGAACAATTCCGGAAAGTTATATCTTCCTGCGCGATGTTGCCAGGATTGCTTATGGGGTTCAGTACGAGAAAGGTGACTCGTCGATTGCAGACATTGTTTCTTTGAAGTCGCCGGCCGCGTTGGTTGAAAATGACGGCGTCGTCGTGCTGGGAACTAGTATTCTTGATGCTTTTGATCGCCTCGAAGTCTTGGAGTCAACGGCAGAGGCTATCATCAATGCTGGAAGCATCGGAGATGTAACGCCGATGTCCAACGACGTGATTGATGAGCTACGAATTGCATTCAAAATGGATAACGTCTAATAAGGCCGCTTCCGTCTTGAGATCGGTCATTTCACTCGCGATATCAAGAACCTGCGAGATCCTGTCAAGTAGACTCGATAGCGCGTAGAAGATTTTGTCGAAGTGTGTAGAGCCGGGTTGGTTCGGTAATTTTCCCACCACTCACTTCCGTCACGTAGAACACATCGACGACTTGATCCAAATGCGTGCTTACTTTGGCCACTTGCAAATCAAGCTTGAGGTCAAAGAGCGTCCGAGAAATATCGTAGAGTAGCCCTGTTCGGTCGTATGCAAAAACGTTGATAATGGTGTGCAGGTCGGAGGTTGCGTTATCGAAACGTATCTGCGTAGGCTGCAATCTTGCTGCGGCCGCATCACTATTGGATTGCGTTTTCCAGACACGACGAAAAACAGGTGGATTGATGTTTTGAGGATCCACTGCGAGGATGAGTTGCTTGCAAACTTGTGCAATGCGATGGGATGGTGGTGTACCCTCGTAGTCTGGGTCCTCCACGAGGAATCGGTCCCACGCAATCATGCCAGGCTGTGTGTGGATCTCTGCCGATAGAATGCTCAGCCCCTGGCTGGCCATAGCGCCTGCGATACGATGGAACAAACCGATCGCTTCTTCCTGGCGAACCGCAATGACATACTCGGTTGCGTCTCGATCTGTCTGAAACGCTCCCCACGCTTGAGCTGGATGATCGAAGGTTAGTTGACGTAATCGCCGCAGCTCTTCCATCACCTGCTTTGGTTTCAAGTTCAAAAGATAACCGGCTGGAACTTTATCGATTTGCTCCTTCCACCAACTATCATCTCGCTCGCGAACAGTGAGAAGTGCTTCGGTTGCTTTGCGCTGCGTGCTTACGATGTCCAGGAATCTTTGTCCGGGACTCTCGCTCCGGAATTGCGATTCGGTGGCATCATACAATTGCAAAATAAGATTGAGTTTCCAATCGTTCAACGCTCCTGGACCGACTGCATCTAGATCGGCACATGACAGGACCATTAAGTGCTGAAGACGTTCAATGGAACCAACTTGCTTTGCGAACTGAACAGCGGGCGCTTTTTGCGATAGATCAAACCGAAACGCCGTGTGGGTCATAAGCAAATGCTGATGCACGAGAAAGACCAACAGATCTCGATCAGCGTCGGACAGCCGGAGTATCGTTGCCGTTTCATCCGCAATGACTTTTCCTACCTCGCTATGATCTTCGACAAACCCTTTGCCCAGATCATGAAGCAACAGAGCCAGATGAAGTATTCTCTTATTTTTTAGGCTGCGATAGACCCGCCCAAGAACGTTGTCGTCCTTGGCAAAGTCACAGGCGGATTCCACAGAACGAATACAGTGCGCATCGACCGTGTATTTGTGATACTCATTGAATTGTAGGAGACAGCGCGCATGTCGCATCGCAGGAATAATCTGCTCCAAAACACGCAGCTCGTGCAGGCGGCGAAGCACATCTCCTAACCGTCGCGGTTCGCAGATCAGGTCTAAAAATCGATTGATCGCCTCCGGAGATGCTTGGACGTCCTTTCGGCGAAGCATTGTCTGGCGAATCGTACGCCACGTTCGATGCTCAATTCTTCGATTGTAACGATTGGATAATTGCATCAACTCCAACACTCGAGCTGGATCCGATTTGATTCGATTCAAGCCAGATTTGGTCGCCCATATTTCATTCATTCCCAGACGAATGCCGCCACCAATCGGCAAGCCCAAGAACTTCGCAACTATCGAAACAAGACTGAGTCGTGATTGGGAATAACCTACGAAGTTTGCGGAGGAGTAGCGAACTTCGCTGGTGATTTCGAAGAACTGCTGCATGAATTCTTCAACAGGCAAAACACCTTCCGAGCCCTTGAGCTGGTAGAGCGAGGCCAGTTCCATCTGTTTGGTTCGATCCAGCGAATCCTGTGAACGCCCCGCTCGAAAGTGGAGTTCGTTTCGAAGCCGGAGCAGATACTGATACCCATCGCGAATCGTGTGGTAGTCCTCCTCCTCGAGTATTCCCATCGCAGCCAATTGCTCGGGGTCCTTTTCTCCGTAACAAACGAATCCGATCCATCGAACCATCTGTACATCGCGCAAACATCCACGGGATCGCTTCACGTTCGGATGGAGCAGATAGATCGTTTCGCCGTATTTCTTGCGTTCAGCAAGTCGCTCGTTTTCTATCATTCGAGCAAGTCGAATGGAGCGTCGCTTGCACCCAATCGAAATCGAGTGAAAGAACTGATTGAATAACGACTGGCTTCCGTCGAGCAACCTCATTTCAAAAAACGAGGTCAATGTTGTTGCATCAGACCATCCAGCCGAACGAGCCTGCGCGGCAGTTCTGACAGAGAAGGAAAGTTGTAACCCAGCATCGACAATCATCTGACCTATTGCTCGAGCGAGAGGGGTTATCGCTGCCTCAGTACCTCGATAGAGAAGCATGAGATCAATGTCTGAGTACGGAGCCAGATCACGTCGGCCGTAACCACCGAGCGCTACAAACGCGTAAGACGATGGATCAGGAGCAGTTCCAAGATCCTCGAGCGCAGCCGCGATCAAACGCTTTACTGCATCATCAACATCGTCCGTCCAAGCGGAGCAAACTTGAAAGCCGGCAGCGCCAGATGCGTGCAGAACTCCAGCCTTGTCGCGCGCCTCTATGAGAAACGCGCGTTCTAAAACAACTTGTTGATGGAGAGAGGACAAGGGACAGCACCGTGCTGAAGGCGTGTCGAATGAGGATAATCAACGTGTTGGCTTAAAGTGCGTCTTCGCCGTTTTCGCCCGTGCGAATCCGGACTGCAGTCTGCAGATCGGAAACGAAGATCTTTCCATCACCAATTTGCCCAGTTTGAGCCGTCTTTACGATCGTGTCGATCACGGTTTGCAAGTTGCTGTCGGAGCAAACAACTTCAATCTTGACTTTGGGCACGAAATCTACTGCGTATTCCGTACCGCGATAGATTTCAGTGTGCCCTTTCTGACGCCCGTAGCCTCGCACTTCACTGACGGTCATTCCGTGGATGCCTTGTTCGGTTAGTGCGTTCTTGACGTCCTCCAACTTAAAATGGCGAACAACGGCCTCAATCTTTTTCATTCCAATTCTCCAGGAACACTAGCTGTCAACGAATCGCAGGACCGCCTGTGCGATACCCCGCACATCCCGCACCTCCAGTGTACCAAGATAGAATCCTTCGCAACAAGACTCCTTTGATTTCAGCCAAGAATTTACCCAGGTTCCTCACTTTCCCGTTCGATCATCCGTTGCTGCCACCGCGCGATCCACGACTTTCCGCAATCTACTACTAATGTCTCGTTCCGAAAAAATGGTAAAGGAATATTCACGAGACGAACATATGGCCTTCTGATGTCGCTGCTGTATCAGCTTACTTGATGCTGCTTCGATGGATTCAGACTCCTCATGGATATTCGCGTGAATCTTGGTGCGAAGCGAAGCCATCCGATCGTGCCACTCGGCTTTCGCATGCCCGCTCGGGATATTCGCAATCAACGATTTGTGTTCCGACCATAAACTCTGTGCCGCCGGAGATCGCAAATCCAAGAATCTTTCGGGCGACGAGCGAAGCCATCGAAGCTGATCGTTCAATTTTCTTTCGTCGAGTTCGACTGGGCCTGCAGGCTCCACTAGTGGCAAATGAAGTGTCGCCGATGCAACGATCATCTTTGGTGGTGTTACGCCCCATAAACGGCAAGCGATCTCGTCGGTCACAGAATCATACAATCCGCCTCCAACACCATGCACGAACAAATCGCTGAGAACAAAACGTAGAAACAAAGTCGTCATCAACGCGCGTGGTCGAATGCAAATCCCCTGTTGGCACCATTCGTTCCACGCTTGATGACACCTCCCCGTGTCGATATCGAGTGCGAGATCGTCGGGAACACGCAGTAGTATCGATGCATCCTGCGATGGTGAGTTTGATAGATAGCTTCCTCGGGCGGATTGCGAAAACCACAGCTTGCTCCGATAGTGATCTTTCAGAATCTCTGATTCTGCACACCTGGCACGATAAATCCAAAACGGCATCTCAACCCAACCGGCTTGCGATTGAAGTTCAGGAACCGGTTGGGCCGCGTTTCGAATTTTGCGTCGACGGCGAAACTCGTCTCGGCTAAGGTTGTATGCATCAATCAGTCTGGTCGATTCACTAAGGCATCGAAAAACAAATTCTCCGAAAGCAGAACGTTCACAGAGTTGACTCATGCGGACTTCGCTATTCTCGATGCCGCACGATAATTCCACGCTTCGTCTCAAAAGGGAGAATGCATCTCCGACAGATTTGTTAGTCGAAATGCAACGCTCCAATACGGAAAACCTAGTGGACAGGATGGGCTCCCAGCCTTGCGAGATACAGTCTTGCTCCACGGAATTCACTACATCCTGCCAATCTGGAAGCATTGATGGTTCGAGATAGGTTGACTGCCAAGGAAGCGGAGGATGCGCCAAGCTTCGAAACGGAAGGACGTTGTTTCTTACGACGAATTTTCCCGCTTTTTCGTAGATCGTTTTGATCGTGTCTGCTTTTGCTAAATCATGATCAATGATGACATGCAATGGCTGGCAGGCAGATCCGTTTGCAGAAAGCTTTTGAGAAATGCCTGCGAGAAGATAATTCTTGAACCACACACCTGGATGAAACAACTCCGGCTGATGTCCACCAACCAACCAACGCTTCGGCTTCGTTGCCGTCGTTTTTCTTGATGTACTCGTATCTAAATAACCACACCAATTTTCAAATTTTTGCGACTCTTCGAGAGCCTCTATCCTCGCTAGAACTCTCAAGTCTTGCAGCCAGCGCGGCGAGTCGACCTGAAGTCCTAGATTATAAGACAGAAGCCCGTCGGCCGGTTCCGACAATGGATACAACAGGTGTGAATTGTTGTTTCTTGGGACAATGAAAGATTTATTGGTAGACACGAGTAGATGGTATCAGCGACAGCATCGATGTTAACATTCGCCAGAACATATGGCAGGAGCATGTGGCAAACTATACCCTCGATCCTTCATCGCCTGGATACTGTCGTCAATGACTCGGTTGTAGTAGGCCAAACGAACGGAGCCATCGTCCAATGCCCCACCAAACGAACGCGATTCATCCAAATAAATCAACGGAACCGGTACCTCCAAAATAGACAGACCGATCATCGCCGCTTGGGTCCAAAGCTCAAGCGGCATCGCGTAGCCGTCAACGGTAATTTCCAAGTGTCGCAGGGCTTCGGTTCGATAGGCTTTGAATCCGCAGAATGTATCGGTCAAGTTCCAATGGAAAAGATCATTGATTCTCTTGGTCACCTGTTTGTTGATAAACAGCCTCTGTGCAGGTGGAACGCTGTCGCCGTCGTACTGCTTCAAATACCGTGAGCCCGAAACGATATCGACGTTATGACAAGCCGAATAAAAGCGAGGCAACCGCTTTGGCTGATGCTGTCCATCGCAGTCCAAAGTGACGATTGTCTCGTACCCCTCTTCGATCGCGTATTGAAACGCGGTCCGTAGCGCTGCGCCATAGCCTTGGTTCTGCTCGTGATGCAGAACGGAGATATCTCTGCGCGAGTCCAGGATCTCGCGAGTCCCGTCACTCGAACCATCGTTCACCACCAAGACATGCGGCGCATATTTCGATACTTCGTCGAGAACCTGACCAACGTATCCCACCTCGTTATACACGGGCAATGCGGCTAACCACTTTTTTGTCATGATCGATCTTCATGTGCGGAAGTTATAGTGCGAAAAAATCAGGCACTTTCCAGATGAAAATTTATGCAAACTTCCACCCAGGCATTGTAGATCCCACCCCCCATAGGTCAACGATTCCATTTACTGAATGTAGAGTGGCTTTCTCCCAGCCACAATCGTCAGAACCGCTACAACCCTTACATTGGCTGCAATTCAGCTCGCATAAGCTCGCTAGGCCACAGATCTTGCCAACTTTCGATGGCGAACTCTTTTCATGGGGTACAGTTTGCTGGGCAGTAAAACTCTGCCGCTCATTCTCATTACTCCTATCTTTTTGGCGGGACGGACATGGCAAAATCAGAAATCGCAGGATCAGAAATCGTCACTTTGGATCGACGCACACGTGATCGCCGAGTCGCTGACCCAGCTGATTCGAAGCTAAAGTCCATTATCGCAAATGAACGACGCAAGAACAAAGTACAACGCCGACGCCAAATCGATCCAACGACCTGCGAGCGTGACTATTCTGGCGACGAAGTTGAATTCATGCGAGCTCTAGAGCAATACAAACGTACGAGCGGTCGCATGTTCCCAACCTGCAGTGAGATCCTCGAAGTTGTCCGTTCTCTCGGCTATGCTCGCGTGGCTCCATCCATGAATAGTGAAACACAAGAGACTACTGAAACAACGCTTTCGTGAACTCCTCTGGATTGAAGATCGCTAAATCTTCTAACCGCTCGCCCAATCCAACAAACTTCACCGGTAGTCCAAATTGCTCCGCGATAGGAACAATCACGCCTCCTTTTGCACTACCGTCGAGCTTCGCAAGCACTATACCGGTACAGCCAGCCGCTTGCGAAAACCCCTTCGCTTGACTGATGGCGTTCTGCCCGGCCGTCGCATCGAGTACCAGCAGAACTTCGTGTGGTGCTCCCTCGATCTGTTTTGCGATCACGCGCTTGATCTTTTCGAGTTCTTGCATCAAGTTGTTTTGCGTTTGCAATCGACCGGCGGTATCAATGATACAAACATCGTAGTTTTCGGCGATCGCTTTTTGCAATGTTCGATACGCTACGCTTCCTGGATCGGAACCATGCTCTCCGAGCACGATGTCGCAACCGATTCGATCTGACCAAATCTTGAGTTGTTCTACCGCAGCAGCTCGAAAAGTATCACCAGCACCCAACAGTACTTTATTGCGATGACGCGTTAGTCGATACGCTAACTTTGCAATCGACGTCGTCTTTCCTGACCCATTGACGCCAACAACCAAGATACAAGTCGGTCCACTGTCCGCAAACTTGAGAGGGGCTTTCTTGTTCTTTAGCGCTGTACCAATCTCGTTCCGAATAATCTCTAGGACATTCTCCATCTCGATTTTTCGAGCGCGGTACTGGTCATAGATGGAATCTTTGATCTTTGTGGCCATGGCATTGCCCATGTCCGTGCGAACCAAAATCGCATACAGTTCGCTCAAAAACTCATCATCAACCAATCGTCCTTCCGCAGTCCAAAGATCGCGAATGTCTGTTTTGAGTAGCTCGTTCGTTTTGGTCAGTACGCGACGCCACCAACTCGTTTTATTGGATGGATCCGGCGTCTCCGAAGTGTCCGCGGATTCAGCAGACGGGTCGTCGAAAAGTTCACTCGGCTCGATCGATGATTCTTCGGATGAATTAGGAGTGTTCGTCTCTTCGCGTTTTCGCTTCCAAAAAACCATTCGTGATCGTCGTCGCCTATAGATTGAATCTAGGATTTGCGCGGATCGTTTCTTTTGACCAGCGCCTCACAATTTCCCGACTGATTGTTACGGAGATGTGGTGGGATTGATACGGCAAATTGCTAATCGAGACTGACCGTGACCGTTTTACACTCGGTGTAAGCCTTGAGGCCTTCTTCACCTAACTCCCGACCTTGGCCACTCATTTTGAAACCGCCGAATGGAGCCGCCGCATCGAACACGTCGTAGCAGTTCACCCAAACAGTTCCCGCACGTACCCGTTTCGCAAACTCATGAGCATTCGACACGTTACGTGTCCAAATGGCCGCAGCTAAACCATAGAACGTGTTGTTAGCCCGCCGAATGAGATCCTCCCAATCGTCGAAGGTAAGGATGGACATCACCGGCCCAAATATCTCGTCCTGTGCGATCGCCATCGAGTCTGAAACGCCATCGAAGACGGTCGGCTGAACAAAGTATCCGCTATCTCCAACCCGGCCTCCCCCTGCAATGCAATTCGCTCCCTCGGCATTCCCTTTGTCGATGTAGCTCATGATTTTGTCAAACTGCGCCCTGTCGACTTGCGGCCCTTGTTCGGTATCGAGCGAAAATGGATTACCCACTTTCCGGTTGTTTGCCAACTCCTTCACTTTGCTCACGAACTCTGCATGGACGCTCTTGTGAACGAAAACTCGCGAGCCTGCACAGCAACACTGACCTTGGTTCAAGAACAGACCGATATACGAACCCTTGGCCGCGCGGTCCAGGTCCGCATCTGCAAGCACCACATTTGGGCTTTTGCCCCCAAGCTCGAACGTGAGTCGCTTCAATGTGTCCGCTGCTTCGCGCATGATGATCTGAGCCGTTCGATGCTCTCCGGTAAATGCGATCTTGTCGACTCCAGGATGCTTTACCACGGACGCTCCAGCGGTCGGACCATAACCAGGAACGATATTGATGACTCCGTCCGGAATCCCAGCTTCCTTGGCCAACTGCGCCATGCGTAAACACGTTAATGGAGTCTGTTCGGCAGGCTTCATTACAATCGTGCAACCGGCTGCCAATGCAGGTCCCCACTTCCATGCGGTCATCAACATCGGAAAATTCCATGGAATAATCTGACCTGCAACCCCAACCGGTTCACGGCGAGTGTACGTGAAGTAATTGCCGCGAATGGGAATCGTCGAACCATGAATCTTATCCGCGTAGCCGGCATAATATCGAATACAATCGATCACCAAAGGTAAGTCGGCATGA
This sequence comes from uncultured Pirellula sp., assembly GCA_903858115.1. Taxonomy (GTDB): domain Bacteria; phylum Planctomycetota; class Planctomycetia; order Pirellulales; family Pirellulaceae; genus JBKCUI01. The sequence continues at coordinate 121,157 of CAIOHR010000096.1, forward strand.
CGAGACTCACGAATCGGTTTGCCGTTGTCTAATGTTTCCAACGCGGCTAACTCATCCACTTCTGCTTCGATGAGATCGGCGAGCCGGTACATACAGCGCCCCCGATCGCGTGCATCCATCCGGTTCCAAGGTCCGCTCTCCAATGCACGGCGGGCTGCCTTGACTGCGGCATCGACATCGGCAGCGTCCCCCTCCGCTACTTCGCATATAACCGCCTCGGTTGCTGGATTCACAGTCGCAAATGTTTTGCCCGAGACAGCGGACCTCCACTGTCCATCAATAAAGCACTCCGTATGCTGGATTTTGGGAGGGTGAATGGTCTCTGCGACTGTAGCCATAGTGAAACTCCAAGAGAGGGAATCGTTGCTCGAAGATAAGCCTTCGAATGGCTATGAGCTTAACGGTTTCAAAACCGCATTTCTAGACCGCAGACTACCTCTTATTGATCGGACGCCATTGGGGCGATCGGTTCGGGTCTCCAACGAGATCCATGTCGTCGCGTGATGATGCAAATACACCAGCCGTTCCAGGAGTTCGGTCTGGCAACCCGCCTCGCTCGAAATCTTCGAATCGTGAAGCCGCCGAACGACTCGAATTGTTGCGAGATAGTTTGCTGTCGGATTCAAGCGAATCGCCAATCATCAATCGCGAACCACCACTAGATGAGTTGCTCTTGGATCGATTGCCGACGAGGTTTTGCCGCGCAAGCACTTTCTCGCTCTCGGCAAGCCTCTCTTCGAGAAGCTGGTTTTTGGAAGCAAGCTCATCGGCACGTTTCTTTTGGGCCCGAAACTCTCCCAAAAGCCTATCACTGTCTATTTGGAATTGACGAGCTTGCTGACTCCCGGGCCAACGTTGGCATCCAGCGCCGAAGACACACACCAAAAGCAACAACATTCCATGGACGAATCGATATGCAGCTTGAGACTGCATTTGCACAGATGTCTGATGGAACTGGAGTGACATAGAATAAACTGAAACTCAAAGGCTCACGCGAGCAACGACGGACTCAGCTTTGATCAATATCATTTTTCGGGCGGCGACGAAAGATCAGTCTATTTTTCTATTTCGTCAAAATATCTTTTCGGCGCGAAAATCGTTCCTTAAAACGGACGATCATGGCGGTAGCTTCCGCAAAATCAGGTTTCGCTGCATCCAATTGAGAAATCAGAGAGTCCAGCTTGTCGATGAAGGCGACCAAATCCCTGTCCAGATCCACTACTTCCTTCAGTTTCTTTTCGTCAATGCGATTGCTCTCGAACCACGACGAATATCCTTCTGTGGCGGAGCGCAATTTCGATTGCATCAACTCGATCTGTATGCGAAGCGTTTCCGATCCCTTGATCGCATCGAAATTTGCCTTTTCGACAAACGGGACCGCAAACGACTGCAACAACTTCTTGGATTCCTGAAGCCTTTCCACCAAATAGCGACGCAGTGCTAAATCATCATCGCGCCGCCGTTGCTCGGAAAAGTAAGAGCCAAACCCGGGGATTAGTTTATCGAGGCTAGTTGAATCCAGAGTCATAATCAAGCAGCGACGATGTCGCGCATCTTCGGCTCGAGGTACTGAACTGTGCTAGACATACTCGCCAGATTCCCATACTCGTCCTCGGGAATTTGAACTCTATGGCGTTTTCGCAATTCCATTACGATGTCCAAGAAATCCATGCTATCCAGTTCCATTTGCTCACGAAACGATTTGGCATCATCGAGGTCCGTGAGGTCCTCATCCGGAGCTATCTCACTCAAAATATCCAGGATCTCATCACGGATTTCCGCTGGTGTCATCGAAATCAATTCTCCTCGTGGGGATTGAACGTCAAATTATCAAACTTACTAGTCATCGCCACAAACAAGGCTATTGGCCTGTGCATTTTCTCGCTTCGAAGAAACACTAAGAAAAACGCCGAACGATAAGAACGGAGTTGATCCCGAGCATCCCAAACGAATTGTTCAAAATGTAATCGACACGTTTTAACTCTTTAGGCTGATTGATTACCAACCCAGGGATTGTGCACGACTCGTCAAGATTGTCCACATTTATGGTTGCATGGCAAACCCCGTCTTGAAATGCAGGTAGATTCCCCGCTAGCTCCAACGCTCCGGCAGCACCCATCGTATGGCCTATAAAGCTCTTCGTGTTGTTGAATGCGACAGTTTCGCAGCCGTCGAAAACACTCCTTAAAGCTTGAATCTCTTGAGAATCCCCACTGTTGGTACCCGTTGCATGGGTGCTAACGATGTTGATCCGATCGGCGGTCAACCCGCCGCGGTCCAGCGCCATTTTGACGCACTGCGCCTGACGCTCTGGGTTCGGCAGAACGAAATCGGTCGCGTCGGTATTGATCGCATACGACACGATCTCCGCCACAATGGAGGCTCCTCGGGCTTTTGCATCCGAAAGACGCTCCAAAAGATAAATACAAGCTCCTTCGGAAACGACAATTCCGTTTCGATCGATGTCGAATGGTCGAGATGCTTTCGTTGGATCCGCGTGACTCGCCAAAGCTCCTTGAGATTTGAAGGACGCGAAGATGCCAAATGTATGAATGCTTTCTGATACTCCACCGGCCAAAGCAAGATCGCACTCACCTAGCCGCAACATCTGAACCCCTTGGATGATGCCCGCGTTACCAGCGGCACATGCAGCACCAATCGTGTAGTGAGGGCCCGTGATCCCCATATTCAAGGCGATTTCGCCGGCAGGATTGTTGGCAACCGTCCGCGGATTGTGATGGTGAGACCAATACGTTGTGTCATAGTCGTAAGCTTTAATCGAGTAGATTTCGTTTTCCGTCTCCACGTTGCCATGCTCGGTCACGCCGATGTAGATTCCTACACGAGAACGGTCGACATTCGCCCAATCCAATCCGCTGCGTCGGATCGCCTCGGCCGCAGCAAAGATTCCCACCGAGCCAGCCCGCGTCCCACGACGAATGTCCTTTTTCGTCTGGTACTTGGTACCTTCGAATTCACAAACACCAGCGAACGTATCCCCAACGTACCGAATGTTGTAGTTTCGGACTCCACTCTGCCCGTTCAAAAGTGCTGCACGAAACGACTCCACATCGTTTCCGTTCGGAGAGGTTAGCCCCACTGCGGTCATTACAACGCGTTGCTCATCTGGCAATTGGCTAGTGCGATCCTGCGAGATCATGCATTCTTCTTTGCTTATTGAATCGAAAAACCTGGGAGAAAGAAACTACCCGCAAGCACTCATCTTTTCAAGTAGCAAGTTTCCTAGTTTGCGTTTTGCAACTCCGACCGGCGACCCGTCGCGTTGGGGAAAACTACTACTGTCGCTTGAGAATGTAAACAACGTCTTCCGTGGTGCCGTCCACTTCTACCGGAGCGTCGATGTCATAACTGAAGTCATAACATTCTTCTACTTTCCACTCTGGGACTTTCTTGATCATACTGGCAAATTGACGATACGTGTAACTCCTCAACTCTAAACAATCGTCGATACGCATCGGACCGGTCGGACGATAGATATCGAACCGCAAATTGTAACGCTCCATTCTGCCAGCCCGGTCCTTGTCCCGTGGCCACATCGAAGTATTGATGACGAGATTGCCCCTTCTCGCACTCCACTTTTCTTCATCCGTTTGCGGACCTTCCAACGGAGTTAAATGGAACCCTAGAGCGTAAATCCCACCCGGCCGTATCGCGGCCGCCATGGCTCGAAAATGCGCTACCGACTGCTTTTCTGTTGCCAAATGGCGGAACGAGTTGATCGTATTGAAAGCTGCGTCGAACGGCTTCTTCACCTGAAAATCACACATGTCGGCTACGAATGCACTCTTCGGTAAGCCATGTCGAGCCAATCGCTTGTTGCAAAACTCGATGGCCTTTTCGTTCAGGTCCAAGCCGGCCGCTTGATACCCCCCTTTGGCCATTCGATACAACAATCTCCCAGTTCCACACGCTGGCTCCAAGACTCGCTTTGTTTTCTTGTCGACGTGTTTTTCAAACGCTGCTTTGAGAAACTTGAACTCCGCGACCCAATCGCTCGCGAAGATCAAATCGTAGTAAACGGGATGGTTGTAAATGCTGTCGACGACGGTGTCCAAGACTTTGCTCCAAAAAAATGAGAAGACCGAATCCTACCACCAAGCCTTTGCTAGCAAAAGTAGAAGGGCCACGCGAAGCACTACTTCGTAAGGTCAATTAATCCCTTGGACCACTGATTGCGGTCCGATGCCGCATCGAGCAACTTTGATATCTTGGACCGAGAAACGGGATCGATCCAACCCTCCATCGACGGCAATTCCGGAGCCTCTCCCCATACAACGGTTGGCCCTGGAGCTGCCGTCTCTATTGCCAGCCGATAAGGGGACTTCCCGCCAACCTTGGCTTGAACCACAACCACTCGCTCCGCTTTGACTTGGGATCGGTAAGGTGCCAGCAGATTGCACAACCTAGCCGCTTCGATGATTCGCGGATCGGTAAACTTGTTGCCGTGCTTCCAGTCGGGATCAAATTTGAGCTCGTCCGCATAAATCCAAAGGTAATTCATGACATCGGACTGCGAAAAATTGGATTCCGGAAGCAATACTCCATCCTTGTCGATCGGGACAAATAGGTCATCCCCACTCGTATTGAGCTCGACTTTTCGAAGCTTGAGAACCTCCCTGATTTCGTCGTTTAGCTCGCAGTGCACCATCGCAACGGGAGTGCGATACTCAACGGAAACAAATATCTGACCTCCTGAAACGGGCTGCACCCGATGCGTTTTTCGAACCGCTGGATGCTGGTCGATGGTGCGGGCCAAGACAGCAGGAGTTTGACTATCGAGCAACGACAGATTCTCTAGCCCACTCGTATGGAACACTTGCTCTACGATCGAATCTTTTAACCAAACCGGCGGTTGCGTGAGAATTAAATTCTCTTTGCGAAGTCCATAAAAAGCCGCATCATAACTCTTGGCTCCATAAAATCGCCATCCAAAATAACCAATCAATAGTAACAGCGACGGACCGATCATGCTCAGCACCGCCGAGCGCGGTATCAACCTAATCCAATTTCCAAGATGACTCCAGAAAATGGGCTGAGTTTGGTTCGCATTATTAACTTCGGCAGAAGCCATCGGATAACAAGCCTCCGTATTTGTGCAACTTGAAATGAGGGTTTACCAGATTTGCAGGTGCTGCTGCAATTGCACTCCGCTCCGATCTTGCACGCCAGCCCTAACTCGATCCAACAATACTTGCACATGAACGCTGGTCGCTCCAGTGCTAGCAATCAAGAAGTTAGGAAACATTGAGCTCATGCGAACTGCACCTTCCGAAGAACCGCTCAAACCTGCCTGCTGGATGAGTTCTGCCGCTTCGAAGCCTACCGGATCCACAAAAGCAATAGCCGCTCTTTCGGGAAAACTAGGCTGCAGCCGCCGTTTCAATATCCAGAAAGTCTGCTGTCGTTTTGTGAATGCTTTCGAATCTCCCGGTACCAAATCGAACGTTACGTCGACAATAGCAACCCCATCGACCCCACTCGCTCGATGCGTAAACGCCAGTTCCGATGGATCTACCCTACGAACGACCCCATCTTTAGTCAGAATAGTGGCGGAAGACACATATTGCGCCACCTCGCCATCATGCGATCCAGCATTGCCTCTCAACGCACCGCCGACAGTACCTGGAATAGCTATCAAGTGCTCTAGCCCACCTAGGCCTTCGCCAACCGCGAAAGTGACAACATGCGACAGCTTGGCTCCAGCACCGCAAGTAATGGAATTTCCAATGCGCCGAACACTCTGAAACGTCGGCGCGCTCAACAAAAAGGTGGCACCCGAGAATCCTGACTCGCGAACGAGCAGATTCGATCCACCACCGAGCACTCGCACCGAAATACCTGCTTCGTGACACGCACCGACAACCCTTCCCAACTCCTCGACCGTATTCGGCTCCACCAAATACTTGGTCGGGCCTCCGATCTGAAGCCAGGTGTAGGGAGCGAGCGGCTCGTTCTCACGAACAATGCCTGAAAAACTGCTCAATGGATGCGACATAAATTCTAAAGTCGAGGATGAAATACCATGGCTTCAGCCAGTTCACGGGAATGCCGAAAGAACATTCTCCAGTCTTTTTACCACGGCGAAGACTTTTGACTACCGCCGCTTCGGGAGAACTTCCCAAGCTTTTCCGATCAATTCCTTGACCCGGCGCTCGCTTTGCAGGCCAGTCAAAGAGAATTTCTTCCAACCTCGATCGCTTTCGCAAAAGACAACGATCTGAGGCAGCGTATTCCCTTGCATCACCTGAGATGCGAGTTCGGGTTGAGCTTCCTTGTCGACCTGCGTGAATACAACTTCTTTAAACTGCCCAGCGCTCTTCATCGGAGCGATCGTGTCGGACTTCATCGTCTTGCACGCCGCACACCAATCTGCACCTACCAAAACAACAAGAGGTTTCTTTTCCTCCTGCGCCTTTCGATACGCTACTTCGTAAGGAAGCACCTCCTCCTTAGGAACTTTTGGAACAACGGGGGCAACGGCCCCTCCATCCAAAACAGCTAAAATCATCAATGCCGCAACATGCAACATCGTGGACCCCTTTCCATGGTTAGGACAAGTAATTTCAATCTCTCACCCGAGCCGCGAGGTCCATCTCGCCATTCGCTTCATCCATTTGCGAATGTGCTGCAAGTGTTACATGTCGGTTCTCGCCTAGACCCGCGAGGTCAGTTTTGTAGGTTCAAAGTTGTGCGTCGTGTTAAACTTTGCAGCCTAGGCGATCTGTGCCGACTTCCGATAAGGTCGGCCAGTATAGGTCCAGACCTTTACCATGCAACCACTTGCTGTGCTCGACGAATGCTAGCATCGGCAGCCCGAACAAGCCGGAACGCGTCATTTCGTCGCAACCCCCAAAAAATCCAGCGAATATAAATTGGCTAGGCTCAAAACCGCTAAAACTTGGCATAGATGAAACTTAGAACAATCTCACAATCCCCACCAATGGTTTTTTTCTTTGCACTCTAGAGGGGTATCCTGGTTGTGGCTACCCGCAAATATCTTTCTTCGAAAAATCCGAAAACCAGGCTCTTAAACCCCTCTGCAGTGTGGTTTTTCGTTTTTGGTTCTGTCTCTTCTGCTTCTCAAACCGGTGCTTTGTTCACCGTTTCGGATCGATGCTCAACCGCCCAAAAAGAAGATCCCATATCGCGATTTTCATCGCTTTTCGCCATGGAACCACTTCGCGAAAAGCCCTTGGAACAACGGAAGAGCGGCTAACATCCCCAAGAATAAGGAGCACGCAAGGATGCAGACGCCTACCGTGTTCCATTCAAATCGATCTAGTCCTCGACTTGTTTGCCAACCCGAATAGACCAAAAAAACAAATTGGGATCCAAGAGCGAACCGAACCATGCGACCGCGATGCATCGCTCCAACGTAACGAGCAAACCATGCAATCAACGGAAGTAACTGGATTGCATGGAGCGCTGCGCCATGCGGAAACTTCAATACTCCAGCCGTGCCCCAATACTCAGCGGAACGACCTGCCGAGATATTGATCTCACCCAAAACAGATGTCGCTATACCCAGTCCGCACGACAAGAGAAGCAAACACATTCCCCCGCGTATAGCCACTGCCATCCCTGGATCAATATCCCGTAGCCAAACGGTTCGAACGGTCAAATACATCAATTGAGCAGTTGCGAAGAGGATTAATCCGAGCATGACCAATTCGATCAGCATGTCGAAAACGGTCGAGTGATTGAAATGCGACGCTTGGCCACGCCAATACTGAAGAGTGATCAACCCAACTTCCACAAACAACGCGAACGCAAACGCGTTGGCGATCCATCGATCGAACTTTTGCCGCCTAAGCTGAGTCATCAGCCATGTGATCGAGAGTACAGTCATGCCTCCAGAGATACCGAATAAAATCGGCTTGCGAAGCGATAGGGGCCCCTCCCAACTCGCTCCTTGAATCGCATAAAGCGCAGCGTGAATCATGCCACTCGCAAAGAGCAAAGCGGTCATGGCTAACGCAAAACGATAGGACCCAAGATTTTCTTGGCACGATCGGTGATCGCTAGGTGGGGTGGTGAACGACGAAGGCATATTGTCCATAAAGTTTTTTCACGCCGGTCAGCTAGAGGTTAAGATACCACTGTAGCGAAACGACTTCGTGTTATAGCCTTTGATTAGAACTTGCTGCGGCCTGAATGACCACAACCGATCGAATCGCACAAATCTACAAAAACGAGTCGCGACGCGTATTGGCGACAGAAGCTGAGAGACTAACACTTTTTACATGCCGCCAGAGGAGATGCCGCTCGTGAAGACGTTTTGGTCGCCATGTTATGGAATGGTAACCGACAAATTCAATGTAGGTTGGATGGGCATGGTACCAGGACCACAATGAAGTCGAATAGAACAGTGGCGAGCGATTGACGAAATCGTGACTGAAACTCTGAAACCAGGACAGTATGAAAGGAACAAAATGCAAATTCCAGAATCGACGGTCGAACACCAATGGCTACTCCAACTGGTAGGTGAATGGGAGTTTGATAGCGAATTCAATATGGGGCCCGACCAGCCAGCGTCGAAAAGCTCAGGACGACAATCGACAAAATCACTCGGGGCGCTTTGGACCATCGGTGAGATGGAAGGGCCCGGACCAGGGGACGAACCAATGCGATCCTTGATTACATTAGGCTACGACCCCAGTCGCAATAGTTTTGTCGGCTCCTTTGTCGCATCCTGCATGACTTATCAATGGCTATACACTGGCTCGCTTGATGCAACGCACCGAATCTTGACACTGAACGCAGAAGGCCCAAGTTTTTCCGGCGACGGTAGCATGGCCAAGTACCAAGATATTATCGAACTGGTGGACTCCAATACTTATCTGTTTTCATCCCAGTTTCAGGATGCCGAAGGAAACTGGTTCAAATTCATGCATAGTAAATACACTCGCAAATAAGTGTTTGCGAATGTTGATTTAATCCTAACCCGAAGCGTAAGCGAGGGATTCTCTGAGATTTTCCGCCCCTCGCTTACGCTTCGGGTTGTGATGTTTCCTTTGCCAGCCTCTGAATCTGCAGCGATTCATGCTGCCCAATCAGAAGCCGTCGAACTAACGCATCGGCTCCATGCTCTAGGTCAGTACATCAGCGCTTCGCCATGGCATCCTGTTTCGACGGCGACATGTGTTCGAATTCGTGAAGGAAAACGACTCGTAACAGATGGTCCTTTTGCTGAAACTAGGGAATTCCTCGGCGGCTTTGACATGGTGCAAGCACGCGATTTGAACACAGTCATCCCTATCGCCGCTCAACACCCTGGAGCGCGTTTAGGAACTGTAGAAGTTCGACGTCTTTACGATATACCAAACCTATAAAGCACTAGCGAGTCAATTGTCCTTCAACGATTCTCGATACTTCTCGCGGCCTGAAGCGTAGACCTCTTTATTCGGAGAACGATCGGCGAGCCAGGATTCTACTTCTGCTGCGGACGGTGGAATTTCTTGGACTTGCTCGGTCAATCGAGTCAATTGCTTTCGGCACCAACCACAGCCTGTTCCCGCGCCGCCACATTCGGAGAGTTGACTGGGCCTCGTAACTCCGTGCACCCGAATATAGTTAATCACCTTGCGCCAAGTTACATGAAAGCAAAGACACAACTCGTCATCCGGTTTCATGATCTACTTCATTCTCGGCAGCGTAGTATTGATCACGGCCGTGTTTGGTCCGACTTACTCGTGACGCAAGGCTTCGATCGGGTTCATCTTCGCGGCTCGTGTGGCTGGATAGATACCGAAAACCAATCCCACGATCAACGAGATAAGAAACGCACCGGGAATGCTTTCAGGCACGATCGACGGTTGCACGGTACGAACAACCTCCGGCAAGTCTGCCATCTGTTCTGAAAACCAAATGTTTGCCAATGCTCGAGCCCCGTTGACTGCAGGTCCGCATAGCAATCCAAAAAGAATCCCTGTGATGCCCCCGGCCAGACTGAGAACGCTGGTTTCGACCAAGAACTGTCGGATAATGTCTCGCCTTTTTGCACCTAGTGCACGTCGAATACCGATCTCTCTAGTTCGCTCGGTGACTGTTGCCAACATGATGTTCATAATGCCGATCCCGCCGACTAACAGCGAGATAGCCGCAATCATTCCCATGAACAACATAAACATCGCTCGCGTCGTTCTGGCTTGCTCAAGCAATTCCAAAGGGACCACGACCGAAATGTCTTCCATCTTTTCATGGGTCGACAATGCAGATTCCACTAAGTCCGCAGTTCGCTTCACATCGGAAACTTCAGCCACTCGCAACGTGATCTGGTTCAATTCGATGATCTCCCCTTCACGCGAGCCTGAACGACTCACCATCACCATATCGCCGATGCGTTGATGCAACGTTCGAATAGGAATGTAAACGTCATTGGAGAAATCTTGTGCAGCCATCGATCCGCCGACCGCAGCCGTTGCTCCCTTTGGCTTCAGGACTCCTACCACAAAATAGAAGTCCTGGTTCTCCGGCAGATAAATCCGCTTGCCTATGGGATCCTCGTGCCAGAATAATCGCTCCGCCATCTTGGCCGAGAGAACGCAATTGGTTGCCATCGAAAAGTTTTCGGCATCGGAGATAAAGTGTCCATCGGCCATCTCCATTCGGTTCACTTCAAAATACTCTGGAGTGCAACCGACCAATCGTCCATCCAGCTTTCGATCCCGATACTGAAATTGGCGGCGCAGCTCACGAATCGGCAGCGCACTCTTCACAGTAGGAATGCTTGTCGAAAGCAAGTCGAATTCTTCGCGAGTCAAACCGTAAGGCGTTAGCCCTTGTGCCGACATTTTCTCGCTCGGAGGCTTGATCGTGCGAATCATAATCGTATCCGCGCCAAGACTTTCGATTTGGCGTTGCGCCTCGTCTCCAATCCCCTTGCTGATCGCCAACAGCCAAATAACGCTAGCGACGCCAATAAAGATACCTAGGACCGTCAATAGCGATCGAAGAGGGTGAAGCCAGAGACTCTTTACACCTAACTGTATTGTTCCAAGCCAAATGTTCATACTTCTACCGGCATGTTGTCTATTGCGTATTTTGCTGCTGCATCTCGCACTTCTTGCGAGTTTTGCCTATCCCATTGAAGCCTGCCGTCTTTGAGACGCACAACCCGTTTCGCTCGTTTCGAGACTTCATCTTCGTGGGTTACCAAGATGATGGTTCGCCCCTCGTTATTCAGCTTTTCGAATAGTTGCAAAATCTCTTCGGTAGTCCGTGAGTCGAGGTTTCCTGTCGGCTCGTCCGCAAGAATAAAGAACGGATCGTTCACCAACGATCGGGCGATCGCAACCCGTTGTTGCTGACCACCGCTGAGTTGCGTGGGTCGGTGATCCAATCGTTCTGCAAGTCCAACCATATGGGCCAATTCGATCGATCGAAGTTGTTGCTCCTTGGACAACGACTTGCCTTGATAGAACAAAGGCACCTGGATGTTTTCAACAACCGTTAACTGTTGGATCAGATTGTACGATTGAAACACAAATCCAATTCGCTGCGAACGAATGTCGGCCAGTTGATCGTCGTTCATGGTGGCTACGTCATCGCTGCCTAACCAAAGACTACCCGACGTCGGCTTATCCAAACATCCAAGCATGTTCAGAAGCGTACTTTTGCCGGAACCGGATGGCCCCATGATGGCAACATAATCGCCCTCCGGCACATCGAACGAGACCCCCCGCAACGCACGCACCGTCTCGCTCTTTAAAACGTACTCTTTTTTCATGTCGACGACGCGACAAGCGAATCCATCCGTTTCGAATTTAGGAGTGGACATTCCGACTATTGCCCCCCACGCGGTCCAGGAGGTCCGCCTGCACCGGGACCGCCAGGGCCTCCAGCTCCACCGCCTCGGTTCGCCATACGTTTTTTCATATTTGCAGTGAGCTCAGCCCGATCCAGCGATCCATCTTTGTTCGAATCGGATTCGTCAAAAAACTTTTTCATGTTCTCATCAGCAGAGGCCTCATCCTTGCTGATCTTTCCATCGGAATTGGTGTCGACTCGCCCCATGATCATCCCAACAATTGCTTCGGGATTCATCCCCCCACCTCCTGCGGATGCCCCTCCTTCAGGGCGACCGGAATCCTTCACAACAGGCCGAGGTTCTGACGCGATCTTTGCCAACTTATCACGATCGTCGGCCTCTTCGATTTCAGGGATCTCCATCTTATTGAGATGCTTGCGGGGATTTAGTACCACCATGTCGCCTACATCGACACCCGATTCGGCTGTCACGAATTTCTCGTTCGTCCCACCGATTTTGATTTCTTTGGTTTCAAATTCTTCCCCCTTCTTCACCAGTACAAAATGATGCCGCTTGGTTTCATAAACCGCAAGAACAGGTACCTGAATAGCATCTGGCAATTGCTCAACGAATATCCTCACTTCGGCCGTCATTCCCGTTCGTATCGTCTCTGGTGGATCGATAATCTGAACGAACGCTGCATACTCCTTGACGTTAGACCCGAACCAATTTCCTGGCTCCGCATACTTGTTCACCTTCACCACGCGACCGAGCAGTTCGTTTTCAACAGCGCCAACTCGAATCTTAACAGGCATGCCTTCGCGAATAAGGGTCACACGAGACTCGTTGATCTTTGCTTTGACCTGCATCCGACTTGGATCGGGCAAAAGGAAAATCGTTTGTTGCTCGCGCACAACAGCTCCAGGCTCAACGACGAAATCTGTTCCGCCTCGACTGCCGTACTTGTTGGAATACACCACCTGCCCATCTGCCGGAGCTATGACCGTGCACGCCTTTACCTGAGACTGTATTTCCTCGAGCTTATCTTTCTCTTCTGCCAACGTGTTCAAATCTGAGTCCAGTTTTGCCTTCGCTGTCGCAATATCGCTATCCAACTGAACTAACATCTTGGCCTTGGTCAACAGGTCAAGAACTTTCAGTCGACCCTCGGCAGAATCAAGCGTGCTCCTCGCATTCTCCACAGAAAACTGCTCCGCTTCGATCTGCAGAGGTTTGTACGTTCCCTTGGCTGCCAGTCGTTCCGCACTCTGAAGAGCTAGTTCAGCCTTCCGAACGTTTTGTTGTGAAACAGAGATTTCACTGATGATAGCCTTGCGCTCGGTCAAGTAGGTCCCTTCCAAGTACTCTTGGCGAGAAATCTCAGCTTTGCTTACCGTTGCCTGACTTGAAATGACCGTTGACTCCGCAGCACTAACGACAATTCGCTGCGTCTTTGCATCCTGCTCAAGGGCCGACGAGTCAAGCTGGCAGAGCTTGTCTCCCTTTTTGACAATTGTTCCCTCCGCTACCACGTTCAGGATAGGTGTACCGCTGCTACCTCGCCCCTTCACTTCGCATTTGACTTCGTTATTGCTGCTACTTTCAATCTCTCCTTGCTCGAGGACCACATGATCAAAAGGAGCCCGTGCAACCTCCTCCAGCATCGGTTTCCCGTCGCTAGACGCGTAAATGCCGGTCGATTTTGTCTGGTACCAGTAATATCCGACTCCCCCAACGGCAGCCGCAGCGATCAATACAGCGATCAAGCCTTTTGCAGATCCACGACGATGATTTCGAGCTCGATTCAATCGAATGCTCGCCTGCGAAACACTGCCATATCGTTTTTTCATGATCGTCTGCTCTTACCCGTATTTGGGCATTGCTTGGAGGGGGGCGACTAAAGTAAAGGGTGGGAATGATAAAGGCGTGCTATCTATAATAGCTACCCGAATAGGGTATCCAAATGTGATAAACAACAAACCCATCACTGAGTGCTCGGTTTCGGCAAAAAACACTCACTACTAAAAATAAGCAATCTTAATAGGAACGCCAGATCAAGACTTGAGATTTACCAGGAATTCTGCATGCTCGAGCATTGGGTCGTCATATTGCAACCGAATAACTCCTTGGTTCTTGAGTTCTTCGACCAGTTTATGCTCCTCAGCCAGCGTGGTTCCTGCAATCCGACGGATGCGAGCCGCCCTCTGCTGCCAACTGAACACCAGCATGCAATACACCAAAAGAGGAAAAAAGGACAACGCAAGGCTTGTGCCGATGACCGAAGCACGAAAGGCAAAACCGTCGACGGATTCGACTTTGCTCGAGAGCGCTTGCCAGCTAGCTTGGAAATACAGCCGGTAGATCGCAACGATCGGACCGGCCAACATCCCCCAGAACAGCAACGTTCCGAAAAGTCCCAAGCATTGAAGCCAGATTCGAGATCCCAACTCTCGGTCAACACAAGTCTCAAAGGTCGTCCGGGCACGCGATTGAAGCTCCTCAACCCCAGTGAGACGTATTTGCATTTGCTGTTCGCGCTCGTTGCTTACAACATTTTCACCCCGAAGACGGGCGATGCTTCGGTAAAACGAAGCTTGCACAGGAGCGAGCCGATCTTCGATTTGTCGATGAAGCCTGTCGCGTATCCCCTCGTTCAAATCCCATTGCATGGATCGTGATTGCTGCAAATTTTTTGCCCAGGCTACGAATGTTCCAAAGATGGATGGCACACTTCCGGTAAAGGACATGATCAATCGATCCCACGCCCCACTCGTAAATCCCAGCACGGAAAGGACTGTTCGATAAGGAAACCAAATCAGCGCGGTGTTGTTCAGCAACTGTGCTCGGAGCCTAGCTCGTACTGCCGCTTGCAATACTTCGGTAGAACCCAATACGGCATCGATGGTCTGAGTCGGTAGAGAATCCGCTTCTTGATGCAACTGACGAACGGCATTGGCAAGGTTAGGTAATTGCGATTCGAGCAACTGCTCAATGCGTGTTCGCAATCGAAGACTGGCTGCTGTCAATCGGTTTGTTCGGGTTGCTGCAATACTATCGAGTGATTCGTTTCGAAGCCTCGCTTGAATTGCAACACGGAATCGAACGGAGCTTTGCTCTTCGTCGCCAGTCGCTTCAAAGTCCTCGATCAAAATAGCCGGAAGAAAACGTGTGCCCGGTGCGACGCCACGCAATGCGGCGTCCAGCGTTGCTAAATCCGAAGTGAGCGACGAACTGTTCAATACGATCTCGGACGAACCGCTCATGTTGCCACACTCTTTGCGAGGGACACAGGTAATTACCGGAATACAGATGGAGCCTTCCGTATGCAATGCAATGTTCCCGACAACGGCGCTTCGCAATTGATCACGACGAATCACGAGCATTTTGATCGGCGATAATGTCAACGCTTCCTTCGCGATCTTTGCAGCCTGGGAATCGTCGTCGGTGGTCCCTGGTGTATCGAGCAACATATACGGATGATTCAAATTCAACATACCTTCAGCTCGGCAAGGTATGTATATCTCTCGAGCGGAATCCATCCCCTCGGGAGATCGCGACCCCAACCAATAGAGTTGGGTCGTTGCTTCTTGCGACAAAACTCCGCTAGGCAAGAGCGCTGCGATGCTCTTGTCCAATACGAACTGTCGAGCAACCCACGTTTTGCCTTGCCCCTTCGCACCAACGATTGCAATGCTAGGCAATGCAACTCCGCGCGCGTCCATAATCGATGCTGACTGCGCTCGGAATTGCCCAACCCATTCGTGAATTTGTAATGACGCTGGCTGTGAACCGAGAAGCGACTCGGCTGCCGATTCAATACGATTTGCTAACACTTCGTAAGATTGCATGAATGCTTATGTGTTCAAGGATTGAAGGAATGTCTCTAAACGCAACAACTGTGGCTTTCGCATCTGCATACGACGCGGAACCATCGTTGGCGATGGTACATCGTCTGTTGATCTTGATGGTGCTTTTATCGAAAGGCTGCTGATCGCAATACTTCGTTGCTCGCCTCCCAAGGATACGAAGACAGGATGATCTTTCGAGGGCCGCTCTAGATCCAATGAATCGCACAACGTTGCAACCAAATCACCGAGTTGCTGCCATGCTGCCTCCGATTCTGCAATCTTCGGCATGCGATCAGGACTCAACAAAGCAATCCCCAGTCCTGCCACACCAGCCCCGAGCAACTCTTTGAGTGAAGCAAAAACCAATACACTGGAACCACCAAAATCGAGTGGCAACAACATCACTGCAACGAGCGGTGCAAACAATACAGCAGCAGGAGCCAAGCCCGTTGCGATCCGCTTTGACCATGGCATTTGCTCCCACATCTTCGATGTGACCGCGTCCAGTTCCGCGACTTCTAATTCGATGATACTCTCTTCTTGGAATCGATCGATCGACCTTTGCACAATGTTGACTAGCTTCGTTCGCACGCCATCATCGGATTTCGCATACGGATCGTCCAACCCCCAATGCCCCGACTTGTCGAAACGTTGAATGGAATCGACCAACGAACCCGCCGTCACGACTTTGGCTGCGTCTCCAGAACTCCAACGTGACCGAATGAACTGTACCAATCCTTCGGTTTTACCGGAAAGCCAAGCTGGCAGTTTGAACCAGTGGCCAAGCTGGCTAACTCGTGCCTTTCCGTATTCCGCCATCCGCGTTGTCCAACGACCTGGCATTGCCCACCACGGTGCGGTGCGCTCTAGCGAATGAGAAACTTGCTCGATAATCTTTCGCGACGCTTGCATCCGCACCTTCGTCGGTGCGTTCGGTTCTAAGGAAAACTGCAAGCACGCATGCACCAACGAGTCTCGCATTCCCTTTCGTTGATAGAGATTCGTCTCGCATTGCCTCTTCAACATGCTCAATGCTGAGAACAGCTCGCTTTGTAACCTCGAGACATGCGAACGGATAGAGTCCGCTAACAAGCTTTCGAAGTCTAACTGTGTGCCGATGTTCAACAACCAATCCGCCTTTGGGATGATCGCTGGTGGCTGAACTGGAGGGGAACGATCAATGCGAAAAAACAAAGGCAAGGGATCGTTGTCACCGATGTTCCATGCAGGGTCGGGTACTGGCAACCGATCTCGCATCTGCGGCCCATCGAAGCCATATGCCATATAACAACGGTCGAGCGATTCCCTCCCATAAAGAGTGACCAATTCCTGTTGGATCGTCTCGCATTCATATCGTCGCGGTACCCGATTCACCGCCGCAATCTGTTTCGTATGTGGCATGCGTTCGCGAAGCAATCTCATGAGCTGACTTACTTTTTGGTCATGCATCGCATTCGCCGGAAGCACAATCACAAACGACGAACAAATAGGAGCCGCACGTACCAAAAAATCCAATCGAGCTTGCGCTATCGAATCGGCTGCGAACGCTAATCGATCACCTTGCAGCCCCTGGTTTCCATTTGGCAAAAATCCAGTTTGCACATCCGGACAATCCATCAATGCAATTCCCCATCGATCCAAACCGCTATCGAATGCTACCAACGGGATCTCGATTGTGGATATCGCACTCCGCCCTGAAAGCTGCTCTCGTGAGGAATCGACCGTGAAAGCGTCCAAAGTAGAGACATTCATAGCCACGCGAGGAACGGTATCGTTGTATTGCTTGGATGCTTCGACGGGACCGTCCGACAACAACTCAGGTGGATGGCCAAAAATCGCCGCTAACCGGAAAGCGATATTGTCCCAAAGCGCAGAATTACTTTTCCAAGCACTTGGCAACCATAGTACAAATCGATGTGTGCCTTGATCGTTCGATGCACCCACCAGGACTCGACGACGTCCTTCATCCGATAAATAGGTAGAAACAAGCGAACTCTTCCCGGCATTCAGCAACCCAAGAATAGCAACGATAGGTGCCGACGGAGCTGCACAACAGAGTCGGCAATCTTCCAATAGCGAATGGATCGAACTCCAAGCCTTTGACCCTATCTCGCCTAGCGAACACAACGCCTCCCGCCCAGAAACCATCGTTTCCCGAATAGAAACCTTGGTGTTTTCTGAACCAGATTGGTACTCCACCAGCGAATATTCAGTCGATTCCTTCTCCAAAAAATCTTTCAATTGCGTCAATTGGTCTAATAGTCGCGTTTCCTTATTGAGGGTTGGCTCCACGCCCTTCGATCCTTATCCTGTGAATTTGTTAGCTTCCCGAACGGAATACCTCTTTCGTCCGATTCTAACCTTTCGAGTGAAAACGCATATGCAACAACACCGCACGATTTCAGCCAAACAGCTCACATTCCTGATGCTTGGGCTAATATTTGGTCCGGTTGCCTGCGGTCTGCTCTTGTTTTGGAATTCTGCTCCTCTCCCCGAGCCCCAGCTTCCTGCCTTAGTTCGCTTTGATACGACCTGGATTGAGAAAAAAGATGAAGAACGCCGCCTCGTCCCGTGCATCATGATCAAAAATGATTCGAATAGCGATTGGGGCAAACTCTCGATCGGACTCAATGAACAATTCTACAGCACTGGAAACATGCGTCTCAGCGGAAACGAAGAAGTTGCAATTCCTCTCGAAACCTTCATCGCTCGCAATGGTAGCATTCGGTTTCCAGTCGGTACGCGCCCCATCTCCTTGGTAACGATCTTTGCTCAAATGGAGTCGGGGGCCCGCGGTGTTGTGGAAATCCAAATCGAAGACGATACCAGCAAAACGTGGCTCGCTCCTAAATCCACACCTTCCTCGTAAAAACACCTGTTCCAAAACTGCTGCTAGAGCCGTTCATCAATGAGTGTAGCGAGTAAAATCCAACTACCGGTTGCGAATCGAACAATACAGCGCTAGCCAATCGAACAATACAGCGCTAGCCAATCGAACAATACAGCGCTAGCCAATCGAACAATACAGCGCTAGCCAATCGAACAATACAGCGCTAGCCAATCGAACAATACAGCGCTAGCCAA
>CAIOHR010000097.1 GCA_903858115.1 uncultured Pirellula sp.
GTACCGCCTTCCAGTGTTGCTTTCAGGAACGACCGACTCTGTCGATCCGACTACTACGGTCACTCTTCCAGGTCCGGTCGAAGGCGTCGCAAAAGGTCAGACAGTTCGTTTTCGAAACTTGTCGCTGACCACTTGGACCATGCGCGATGCCAATGGCAAAGAACGCCATGGTGTCACTCTTCGTGCTGACGGTATTGAGAGCGACTCTAAGCCTGCTCGATGAGTCACGCGACTTGGTTGCGCAAGCGCATTCCGATTCGCCTTACATGGCCAACAGTCGCACGCGAACTCGGTCTGTCCGGAACGAGAGTCAAAAGAATCAAGACAACAAAGCTTGGCTCTGAAGTTGAGTTGAGGCTTGCGCCTCCAACCACCAGTTCTACGATCGAACGTCTCGCTGAGGGTATTGCGGTTGCTTACGGAGCAGCCCGAGTTCGCGTGCGCATGTCGGAACTTCGAGCTGATTTAGTAAGTGTCTTTATCGACTACACACGCTCAATCGGAGTCGTGCCACTCCCTGACTTTCATCACCCAGTAGGGATACCCCTTGATCCTTTGCGCTCTTTCGCTCTTGGCATTGACGATGACGGAGGAACGGTGAGCGGTGAGTTCTACGGTCATCACATTCTTGTTGGCGGTATCCCCGGCTCCGGCAAATCAAATGCGCTTCGAGTGTTTCTTTCACATCTATCCGCGTCGCGAAATGTCGCGCTCTTCGGCATCGATCCGAAACGTGTTGAGCTCACTTTGTGGCAGGAACGATTTACCGATCTCGTGTTAGGAAACGACGCAACCGAAACCATTGACCTGCTCGAATCACTTCACGCGGAAATCAATCGCCGAACTCGGCATCTCTCAACTTTGGGCAGTGCCAAGTTGCTGCCGTCAGAAGAGTTTCCGTGGATAGTTCTTGTGGTCGATGAATGGGCTGAGGTCGCTGCTGGTGGTTCGTCAAAGGAACGAGCACGGGCGGATGAGCTGCTTCGTCGATACGTCAGCCTCGGA
Source organism: uncultured Pirellula sp. (assembly GCA_903858115.1). Taxonomy (GTDB): domain Bacteria; phylum Planctomycetota; class Planctomycetia; order Pirellulales; family Pirellulaceae; genus JBKCUI01. Next base: position 1,006 of record CAIOHR010000097.1, read on the forward strand.
CGCGCCGTTGGATGCACTGCCATTCTCTGCACACAACGCCCTACGAGCGAAGTTATCGACGTTGGAACACGAACTCTTCTCAACGAACGCTTTGCACTCCGTTGCGGTGACCGCCATCAAGCAGAAGCGATTCTTAGCGCAGGTACGATTCAACCAGGAGACCTAATCGGCGCTTCAGTTGGGCGTGCGCTTTGGTCCGATGGTGGCCCAGCGAAGCCAGTTCAGTTCTTCGAGGTGCCTGACCTACGGATTTCATTTCTAGTTTGCCCGGGCTATCTACAATCGGACTGCGAATCACCCCGTAAGTAGAGTGAAGGAGTGCCGAGAAAGCGTCCTACCTTCACTGTCCATACTGGCGACTGCCGCGATGTTATTTCATCGCTGGACGATGAATCATTGGACGTTGTCGTAACTTCCCCGCCCTACTGGGGCCAACGCATGAGCAATGGAACTGGGGTGGAGGATGATCCGCGCGACTATGTCGCATCGTTGGTCGATTTGTTTGTCGCAATGAAACCCAAGATGAAACCGACCGGCATCTTCTGGCTCAATGTTGGCGATGCTTACAACACCCCTGTGAACTGGTCTGGCGAGGACAGGAAATACAGCAGCCTGGGTGCGGACAAGGCTGGTTTGTCCGAACATAACTCCGCTTACGTAAAACCTCGACATAAGCGAAAGGCGTTTACCAAGAAAGATGTTCCCTGGCTCACCTATGGAAATCTTCTAGCACTCCCGTATCGCATCGTCGAAGGACTGTGCGACGAAGGTTTCCTTTACCGCGGGGAAGTCATTTGGAATAAGTCCAACCCCATGCCCGAAGGTCGTTGCCGGCGTCCTCACAGACAGCATGAATCGATCTACTTGCTTGCTGTAGATGAGCGCCACGAGTTCAGAGTGAGCCCACCAGTCGGAAGTGTTTGGAACTTCGGAAGCGAAAAGATTGATGGCCTCCCTCACTACTCACGTTTTCCTCTTGAACTTCCGCTTCGGTGCATTGACGCACTCGGCCGAACTGGATCCGACGTAGTTGTGTTTGACCCATTTACCGGCTCAGGGACAACGGGCATTGCAGCCCTTATGAGAGGTTGTTCATTCATCGGCTCCGAAATCGAAGCCGATCAAGCGCAGGCAGCGCGCGAACGCATGGCTGCAACTCTTGCTTCGGGTTCAAAGGCCGCGAGCTAAACGAAATGAATCCCAAGCATTGACGCAGTTCGTTATGAACTGGTCTTCGGTATCGATAGCAAAACCACATGCATAGACAC
>CAIOHR010000098.1 GCA_903858115.1 uncultured Pirellula sp.
CGTGAACCGAGCCGATGAACGATCCTCAGAGACCTCCCAATCGGCTGTAGTCCGCATGAAATTTGCGGGCTTCTCGATGACAACAAAGTCGCGGTAAGTGTCGATGTTGTGAACGATCGTATTATCGTTACTGTTGCCATCGACGCGAGTGTTAGCAATCGATATATGTCCGCTGATTCTGCGAACAGTGAATCCCATGGAATCCATCGAGAATGCAACAGAATAGTTGAACTCTTTCACGCCATCATGCCCGCCGCTCTCGCATTCTTTGAGCATGAACTCGCATTCCCACACGACCTCGCATGACATGGTGTCGCCGATCGGCACCCAAGATAAAACACGTGGTTTTGGTCCCCACTCGATATCTCTTGGTGACGATTGACCAAGATTGATTTGCAATGGTCCGACGGCAAATCCATCGTGATGAATCTCGAGAGTCTTCCCAGGGAGAGACAGCTTTTTTCGAATATCCTCAACGATCGTGCCGGACGTCTTCAAATCGGTAAGCGTTGCCGCATCATCCGTAATGATCGTCGACACGGTTAAAACGTATCGAGTACCGATGACAGTACGTCCCGCGCCATCGTAAACGAAGTTGCTGTTGACTCGAATGTTCGACCGGTCTGGAAACGTGAAACCGTTGTACTTGACAAAGCTCTTCGGCATTATGGCTTGCCTCCAGGTCCAGGCGGGATCGGATTTCCCATCGCGTCAAACTGGATCCCCATGACTTGCTGCAGCAAAGGATCCGGTCCGGTTGGAATGCCCTGTCTGTTTAGGAAATCGGCCATTTCTCGACGTACATCACCAAGCGCTTGAGCCGCTGCCAATCCCTGTGCTTTCGCGTCAATATCGTCTTGAGGATCCGGTGTAAATGCCGCAACAATGCCACTGATTGCAGCTATGTTTAGATCAACGTTTGCTAGTCTTTCTCGGATGTTTAATGCGGCGTATGTTGTAACGTCAACGACTGTCGTTATTACTGGTTCCAATCTCATCAACAATTGAAGAATCTGAGTGATTAACTTTTCCTGTTGATCCTGCAGGTTCGTCTTAGCGTTTTCGAATCGTCCTAGACCATCCCCGATTCGATTTGCTCGTTCGAGTTGATTGAGCTCGGTATTCATTTGCCGTCGAGATAGTGCAATCTCGATCTGCGGTGAAACGCGTCGCAACAATTCCGACTGCGAGCTAAACACGTCGGATAATGCTTTGGTTGCAATGGCAAGTCCCGCAAATGCCGCTACCACGGCTGCCACGCTGATACCGATCGGATTAGCCATCGCTGCAGCGCCAACGGCTGCAGCCGCGCCAGTTCCCGCCCCTCCTGCGGTACCGGCGCTAGCTGCCCCCGTCGTGGCTGCGGCTGTTCCAATTGAGATTCCAAAACGTTTAGCAATCGGCGCGGCTGCGGACAATACGCGTCGACCAAGCTTAGTACCTGCTACGGCTTTCGCGGCTGCTGTGGCTGCCGGTCTGACTTTATCAAACGTCGATACGACTTTACGTCCAACGCGGGTACGCTCGAGCAACTGACGTCCACGCAATAACCAATTGAATCCAGTTCGCTTGGTCTGTGTGCTTTCGTTCTTTGGTTGCTTCGTCTCTTTTGGTTGCTGGACCGGTGGAGGAGTTACGAACTTCCCAAGCGACTCGTTTAGGTGTGCAGCATCTTGGACCGGTGGGGCTTCCACGGTTTTTTGGTCGTTTGCTGCTGGTGGCTGTTCCGGCTCTTTGCGTCCAGTCAATGCCTCAATCAATCGCTCAATCGGTCGTTGAAACGACTCAGGCGCGAAACGTTCCGTAAGCGACACGAGCGCATCACGTAGCGATTCCAAAACCGTAGTTGATTCGCGAGATTCGACGGACTGTCGTACTTCGTTTTTCTGTGGTTCGGCTGCCGCTCTTGTGGTCGCCTCTGGAGTTTGCGGCGCCGCAACTTGTTCCGGTGGTCGTTGTGGCTCGGCATTAAACGCTTGGCTTTCCTCTTCGGAAGCGTCGACTAGCCGAATTGTCATTTCTGCGTCGGCCATCACTACTCCTGCAGTATCGCGTTGACTTGTTTATCTATGTCTACAACGATCTTGCAAAATTGCACGTTGACTACGTTGTAGATCTTGAAAGCGATTGTCGGCGTAGCTGCAGGCAATCCAAACTGTGTTGA
>CAIOHR010000099.1 GCA_903858115.1 uncultured Pirellula sp.
ACTTTTGGCCCCTACGATGCAACTCATCGAACTGGCCCAGCAATTTGGTTACGTTGTGTCCTGGCCGGAAAGATAGAATCTGCTGCAATTCCAAATGGAGTGGTCCCGATCATTTATATGCCCGGTGTAAGCCGCGCGACTCTTAGAGCCACTGAAGACTGTCCGCAAGAATTGAAGCCACTTGCTGAGTTGCAATATCGTGGAGTGATCTGGTCGCAAGTAAACGCCAAAGATTGGACGATCTCGGCTTACCTTCAGACAGAGAAAGGTGGTTTGCATCTAACGGTCGCTAAGGATCAAGCGACATCGACTTCGCTTCGCAGGGCAATTGAAAAGTTAGCCGATGTTCCCGTATCGGAATTGCAGTCGACATCCAAGGCAGGTGAACTGAACTCCAAGTTCTTTGACTCGTTGGTTAGCGATGATGTCGTTGATGATCTGCTTACATGGATGTCACAACCGAAAGAGACGCGTGCAAAGTGGGAATCAGGTCGCTGGGAAACATTATGTAGTCGTTGCCTTGCAGACTATGGATTCGATCCTGCTCGTGATGGCGAACTCGTGGCAGCGGAAAAATTGGGTTTACAACCCAAAGCAGTTTGGAAGACTGTGTGGAAGCGATACTCGGTAGCTCCGGCAAGATACCCAGGACTAGAATCATTGCTGCGTAAGGCAAAGCCTGATCCAAAAGGTGGATTGCCATTCCTCAATTCTGGTGAAGAGTTTTGGCCGCAAGATAACGAAGCCGAAGAAGCCGAGCTTCGCACGGAACTGACCAATCTTGAATCGGTGCCTTTGGCTTCAGCACGTCAATCAATCCTTGCACTCGATAAGCGTCATGGATGCCGGCGCGAGTGGGTTTGGGCGAAACTAGGGCTTTCGCCGATGGCTTTTGCGGTTCAACATTTGGCAACTTTGGCCACGACCACGACTTCACCATTAACGGGCGCTACTCTCTCGGAAATGGTGAAGTCGTACACCGAAAACGGTTGGAAGGCAGATGCGGCAGTTATGGATGCACTTGCATCGGTTAACAAGCCTCCTGACCAAGAGGCGGTCAGTACCGCAATTGCGCATGTTTACAAACCTTGGCTGAGGGATGCTGCAGAACTGTTCCAACAACGAGTTTCTGAATCGCCATTGCCGGGTAACGAAAAGCCACGGCTCGATTCTGTGCCTACTGGAACCTGTGTCTTGTTTGCCGATGGACTTCGATACGACGTAGGGCAACGCTTTCTTGAAATGCTTGTTGGACGTGTTGGTGAAGTGCAATCAAGTCATCACTTTGTTGCGTTGCCCTCGGTTACTCCAACTTCAAAACCTGCTGTATCTCCTGTTGCAGCTAAGATCAAAGGATCATTAGCGGGTGAAGAGTTTCGACCATGCGTTGCGAATGACGGTAAGGACCTAACGCCAGATAGATTTCGCAAGTTGCTTGCCGATGACGGTATTCAATACCTGACATCACAGGAGGTTGGCGATCCTAGCGGAAGGGCTTGGACTGAGTTTGGAAATCTGGATACGACTGGCCATAACGAAGGTAGTGGTATGGCTCGTAGGATTCCAGAACTACTGGCAACGCTTGTTCAACGTGTCGAGTCTTTGCTTGAGTCTGGCTGGCAAGAAGTGCGCGTTGTTACCGATCACGGATGGTTATTGATGCCCAAGGGACTTCCAAAGTCCGAGTTGCCGAAGTTCTTAACGGCAACCCGATGGCGGCGATGTGCGGTCGTCAAACCAAGTGCCTCGGTCGATGTTCCAACTTTCTCATGGTTCTGGGCTGACAACGTAACGGTTGCAAGTCCACCTGGAATTGACTGCTTCATGGCAGGCGAGGAGTACAACCACGGAGGTCTTAGTTTGCAAGAGTGCGTGGTTCCCCAAATCTCCATTTTCCCCGGTGGTACGGCAACAGTATCGGCCAAAATCGAGTCGTACAAATGGGGCGGCTTGCGGTGTCGGATTAAGGTCAGCGGTGATTACGAAGGATGTTTGGTGGACTTGCGTGATAAAGCGGCTGATCCGGGATCGTCGCTGGTTAGTCCGAAATCAGTCGGTAAAGATGGCTCGGTTGCCTTGGTCGTCACCAACGAAAGTCGAGTGGGGACCGCTACAATGTTGGTCCTATTGGATCAGGTCGGCAATGTGCTGGATAAGTCACCAGTTACGGTGGGAGAATAGATGTCGGATACTCAACTAGACAATTTGGATCATGCCGCCGCTGATGGCTTCGATGGATACATCGTCCGTAAGGATTTGGTCCGCCGTTTTGCTCGCCAGTATCCTGTGCCAACCTATGTTTGCGAGTTTTTGCTTGGACGATACTGCGCCAGTACCAACGATGACGAAATTCAAGAAGGACTGAGTATTGTTGAACGTCAGTTGCGAGATCGAGCAGTACGCAGCGGCGAAGAAGAGTTATTCAAGGCACGCGCTCGTGAAACTGGCTCGGTCAAGTTGATCGACATCATATCGGCACGCCTGGATGCGAAGACGGATTCCTACGTAGCCACGTTGCCCAGCCTGCAACTGAAGGATGTGGGGATTGATGACAAGCTCGTTCGCGATAATGAACGAATGCTGACAGGTGGTTTCTACGCCGAGGTTGATCTCAGCTACGATGCTGTGATAGCTCAAGAGAAAAATGGTAGACCCTTCTTGGTGTCATCGCTTCGACCAATTCAACTGTCCAAACGTGACGTGTTGGATGCTCTGTATGCTGGACGTAGAAAGTTCAGCACTGCAGATTGGAAATCGTTCTTGCTGCGTAGCGTGGGCCTAGAACCTTTGGCAATGTCAGAACGCAATCGTGATGCCATGCTGCTCCGCATGGTTCCGTTTGTTGAGAACAACTACAACCTCGTTGAGCTTGGTCCACGAGGTACAGGTAAATCGCACCTGTACCAGCAGATTTCACCTTATGCACATTTGGTATCAGGCGGTAAGGCGACTGTTGCACGAATGTTTGTGAACAACTCCAGCGGGCAACGCGGGCTTGTGTGCTTATACGATGTTGTGTGCTTCGATGAAGTTTCCGGCGTATCTTTCGATCAGAAAGATGGCGTCAACATCATGAAGGGCTACATGGAATCGGGCGAATTCAGTCGAGGTAAGGAAAGCATTCGGGCCTACGGCTCCATCGTCATGGTCGGCAACTTTGATGTTGATGTGCAACACCAACAACGCATTGGACACTTATTTGGTCCTATGCCAGCCGAGATGCGGAACGATACAGCACTCATGGATCGCATTCATTGCTACTTACCGGGCTGGGATGTCCCCAAGATTGCCGAGCCAATCAAGACGAATCATTTTGGGCTGGTATCAGATTACATCAGCGAATGTTGGACAAGACTTCGATCACAAAGCCGAGCATCTGCCTTGCAAGGACGCGTTACCTTCGGCGGCGCGTTAAGCGGTCGTGATCAAAACGCAGTTGTGAAAACGATCA
>CAIOHR010000100.1 GCA_903858115.1 uncultured Pirellula sp.
AGGATGGTCTAGTTAGAACTCTGGATGCAGCTGCTGCTGCCGGTGCGATCGGTAGAAGTCTTCGGCTGATTACTATTCCTATTGGAGGATCTTCATTCGAAGGGAATTTCGGAGGTTTCAGTAGCTTTAGTAGCCCCGGCATCGGAAAGAACGCAGGGGAATTCGGCGCTCCAGAAGTAAACCTTAGCAAGGTGTGTGAAAGCTCCGACCATCCTGTCGCAGCTACTTCAAATCATGAGTTTGTAATCGATGATCTGTTCGATGTGGCTCTCCCTCTAGACATGGTGGTGGAGGTTGCATCGTCAATCATGGGACCGAATTTATTGGAAGTGCGAGAGGATAGTTCAGAGGAGGAGTCCCAATCTGAGTTGTCTCACGACCTCTTGTCTCTAGATGCTTATTTCGAGGAGATCTCGAAGAAAAGAAGTAGAACCCGGGTTCGTTAACGAGTACCAAGCGAATCGTCGACAGGCAGTCAAAAAATGGTCCCGCAAAGTGAGCAGGAAAGTGCGGGACAGTGAAATTGAACTACAATCAAAAAAATTGCCGATGTACCCGTAAGGCACACCGGCGATTATTGATTTTTCTTTCATCCTTCACGCAGTCGCACTGGCAAGTGCGATCTAGACGTTTGGGAGCATTCACACTACTGCTGTACGCGGAGTCGCTTTTGAATGTCGGTTTCCAAAACGCCAAAGACTGCTTCGTGGCGCTGAATCGACATTTGAAGAGCTGCTAACAGTCGCTTCGATGTGTAGAAGTTCATAATGATCCGTTGCTTGACAACGATTGGATCCTTTGGAACGCCAACGGGTTGTGGATTCAATCCAAAGTCAACGATGAGCTCTTCTGGGGAGCCGGTGACTCGGCAAAAGTTTGCATAACATGCAATCGCATCTTCATCTTTGACTTGCACTTGCACCGGCTGAGATTGTTGACGCTGAGCCTCTGCGGTTTCTGGGTTTTCTATTTCTGATGCCATACTCTTCTCCTAAACAAACTGGGTTGGTGAAGCTCGCAGCCTCCCGATATCAAGGTCAATGTACCACGAATCCGGCGACATGCACGAGCGAGTTACTAGAATTCAAAGTTAAAGGTCTTAACAACATACCGATACAATCGCCATCCTAGGGACTTCCATGCAAGATGAACATTAGCTTGCCCACGGTAGCCGCCTCGTAACGGGATGGTAAGGTTTTCAAAGTCCACTTTCGCTTGGTAAGACGTACTCATCGGAAGTGTTCTACCGGTTTCGTCCGTCTTCGTATCGAGCGAGCCGCCCGCTTGCGTAGAAAGGCTGGCTGAAGTTTCCTTCATTTCCGCTTCCGAGAAGCTTCGAATCTTGCCGTAAAATGACTCCAGCTTGGCTGCCTCGAACATCACCTCCACTTGGTCCCCTACTTTGACGAGTCCCAAGTCGTGTTGATCGACGACGAGGACTCCCTCGAGTTCGGGTGTAGGAGCGACAATGCAAATGAGCTCCCCTTCCTCGAAGACCGCGTCGGCGTTCTTCTCATGAAACGGACTTCCCGACCACGACGGAAGCTGCTGTTGTGCCTTTGCGGCCTTATTGTCCTCTTTTTCCGGCGGTTGACAGATCACCCCATCGATTGGGCTTCGAATAATCAACCGCTTATACTGGTTTTCAATTTCTTTGACCGTTCCTATGGCGGTTTGTAGTGCTTTTTGCTCTTCTGCAACTTGGGCTTCAAGACCTGGATCACGGCTTGCGAGATAGCGGATGAGTTTGTATCGAGCGAGGACCATTTCCTGTTCCCCCCTGGCCTTTTGCAACTGGATTTCCAGGTCGATGTTTTCTAATTCTCCGATGACTTCATCCGCTCGAACCGTATCTCCAGGCCTCTTGTTCCACTTGACAATCTTCCCGGGAACAAAGGTACGAACTTCTTTCCCGTCCTTGGGTTGAGCTTCAATTGCACAATTCACATGGAAGGGCAGTGGCAAGAAACAAAAGAGAGAAAGTATGGCCGCGGCGATCAACACACTCGTCAGAACATTGGCACGTTTCATTTTCTGCGCTCGCCCAGGGGTTCGGAAAAACTTCACAATCGAAATCACTGCGGGAACGATCATCCCGGCAACACCTGCAACAGCAAAAACTCTTCCGAGGGATTGCAATCCGTAGGGCTTCAGCACTTGGTTCAGGAACATGATGATTCCAAAAGCTACCACCCAACGGTAAACAGACGAGGCTATGGTGAAAACACCAAACAAGAAACGGTACTGCGTTGGAAGGAACGGGTTGTCTTGAAGTTCCAAACCCAGGCAGTTTTTTTGAAACCAACGCTTCAGAATTTCATTGGCTTTTTGACGAAGGTTGGGGATCTCCAGCAAATCCATCGTGATGTAATATCCGTCAAACCGCAGAAGCGGATTCCCGTTGAAGACGACGGTGCTAACCGAGCAGATAAACATCACACTGAGACACAGAAAGTTGAAGAAGCCATCTTCGCTGAACCACCACAAAAAGGTGGCAATCGAGGCTAATATCAACTCTACATACATTCCAGCCGCACCGATAAAAACGCGCTGCCACTTATTAGGAAGCATCCAGGAATCGGAGACATTGCAGTAAAGGCACGGAGTGAATACTAGCAGCATCGCTCCCATCTCGTGACACTCACCACCGAACTTCTTGCAACTCAGTCCATGGCCAAACTCATGCAATACTTTGACCGACGCCATCGTTAGCCCCAACCAAACCCAGTTGTTGGCCGCGAAGAAACTTTCGAACGTCGGTAGTTTCGTCTTAAACTCTTGGTAGTTGAGCAAAACCAAAGTGATTGCTGTCAGTCCAAAGCAGGCTGCGGCGATCAAACACCAAACGGTAAACAACCAACCAAACCACGGTAGCAAGCGATTGAGAATGCGATCCGGATCGATACCTCGAAAACGAATCGCAAAGACATTAGTAAATTTCCCGAGCAGCTCTTTCCGTTTCTTCTGGTCTCCGCGCCGACGAAGCTGTCGACCTTGTCCGCCCGAATGGGAAATCACCAGCCCGCTTCGGTGGAGCATACCTACGAACTGCTGAAGATCTTGCAGCGATATTCTCTGCGGTGCGAACTCGGCTTGGAAATTTTCTTTGATTTGTTGGAGGCTGGTCTGGCCATCCAGCATATTCAGGATGGCAAATTCTTCGTCATGGAATCGAAAGTAGTTGAGCCCCACAGGTTCTTTCACCACCCAATAGGCTCTGCCATGATAGCGATGCCGACGAGATTCCAGGTCCGGGCGACGACGCAACCTGAGCGGTCGCATCGCGCTGTTGACCAGAGAATCAGCCATCGTCGTCATAAGTTAACCAGTTCTGGAAAGGGGATCACTGCGTCGTAAATATATGGCTGCCATGGAGCTGAACATCAACTCGACGAAACAAACAGCAACGGAACGGCTGCTCAGTTATCGTGTCAGGAGGATTTCCATCGATGCATTCATCCCACCTCGCAGCAAAAACTGTCCATCAGGAAGCTGCTCGTTGGCAATCTCTACCCAAACAGCATACACATTGGCTACCTTCATCGTCTTGGGTGAAACGTGACCAACAACCCCCTCGACAACTTTCGTAACGCCAGGTGCGATTTCGATCGTAATCTTCGCCTTGGAATTGAGAAGCTGGTTGGGTGGCACGGTCGTTTGCGCTTGTCCCTGGACTTTCAACTGTGTCATATCGGTAAGCCTAAAGATTGGATCTCCCGTACGGACGAATTCGAACTGCCTCCTATTCACTTCATACACGAGTCCATCAAACGGCGCATTCATAGTTCGAAGCCCCACCTGGACAAACGCTGCATCCAGTTTCGCTTCTGCAACACCAACAGCGGCTTGGTTCTTGGCACTCTCGATTTTCGCTACTTTGATCTGCAATCCTGCTTTTTTCAGCTCTAATCCTTTTTTCTCATTGTCGGAATCGCTTTCGGATCCCTTGGCTGAGAGTTCATTCGATCTTGCAAAATCGACCTTGGCCACTTCGTAGGCGGCTTCCGCGAATAGCTCGCTGCTATTGTCATTCGCCTTTAATTTCGCTTGTTCCAACTCTTGTGTCTGTACCTTCACTTCCGCTTCTGCAATTCTCGAGTCGATGATGACAAGCGGCTCGCCTGCTTTCACACTGACGCCATCATCCGCATTGAGCTTCATGATGATTCCATCCACCGGAGCAGCTAGAGGAATGTCACGTTTGAATATCAAACTCGCTTGAGGAATCAATATCCGGCCGGAAGATGATGCTGGCGGAACCTCAACCCCTTCTCTAGGTACGGCGCCAATCCCCCCCGACTGCGCCAGCCTAGCTATTGGCCCGCCCGGGATTGGAGGAGCGAACTTCGGAAGCGTCACTCCCTCTGGTGAACGAGCCTCACGCAGCGATCCCAACGGCCCAGTTCCGGGTTGCGGTACAGGCAAGAGTGCCTGAGCCAAACGTACTTCACCCTCGGATCCGCCGGTGGAGTTTTGAGATTGGAGGATGGAAGCCTCACCACTCCTCGGCAGGTCGATGTTTACCAAAGGGATCGAAACCCTTGCATCTACTGCCGATGGGTTTTGTTCCTGCTTCTGCGGCCCGTTGATGCCCAAGAAAGGAAGTCGTTCATGAAACCAAGAACGAACATAGGGGGTGGCACTGAGCGCGCCTCCCGCAATCAAAAGAATAAAACAACCAATCCAAAGTGATCTTTTCATTTGTTTCGACTCGGACATTAGAACAACAAGTAGGCTCGTACCCACTCGACAACTTCATGAAACCATACAAAAGCGGCACTTCGGCGGCCAGCCCTGACTTTAGCGATGACACGAGCACCTGGGTCGCGACTCAGTTTTTTCATCGATTCCTCATCAGGAATACATCTTAACTTTACCACAGGACCGTCTTCCGGATGAAGCTCTGCTCTAGCGCTCACACCCGTGATATACAGCTTTCCAGTGTGCCCAACCGACGGATCCGTCATCATGATGAAATCAACCGGCAAGTAATTCTTTTCTTTGTCTTGTGAGAATGCGTAGTCCAGATACCTCATCCTCTTTTCCGGAAGCAAAACCTCGACTTCCCAGTCTTTCTGTTTATCAGCGATCGTCATCAAGACCTGACCCATGACCACAGGCCTACGATTCAAAACTCGCTCAACGTCCCAGGTTGTCACAACGCCATCGATGGGACTCGTCCGTATCAGTTTCGCTTCCTTTTGGCGATTCAGCTCTAATTGCGACGCAAGCTCGTTCAGCTTACTCTTTGCATTCGTTACTTCTTGCGTTGCTCTATTCGTTTCCGCATCATCCAATCGGCCTTCATTCAACAGAATCTGTGCGTTGGAAAGGGACACTCGCGCCTGTGCGCTCTGGTCTTCGAGGTTCTTGATCTCCTTGGAAAGATCGTCATCCTTCATGATGACTAACGGGTCTCCCGCCTTGACGATGGCCGCGTGCCCCACCAACACCTCTTCAACGTTACCGTTGGCATGCGCGTAGACATTTCGTTCGACCGTGGGTTTGAGCTCACCATTTCCCTTCAATTTGAATTCGATGGGAACAATACACATGGCAATGAGCCCAAGGGTCAGCGCCGCCAATGCAGATAAAGTCTTGGGCATCGTTGAGCCGCGGAACATCCAAAGTGCGCGGTCGAGGAACCGCCAAACGGGCATAAAGATAATGTTGCTGTGGGACAGCGAGTTCGACATCGCGCGACAAGCATGTTCGTAAACCAAATCGACGCGTCCTTCTAGCATCGGCTTGGATAGTTGCGTTTCGATCTGCTCTACAATCAGCGCGCCGATAATGTCGCGGCGTTGGCGTGTCTCGCTAGTTTCGTTACGCGAGGCGAGAACATCCCCCTCGGTCTTCCGTTCGGGCTGACGAAGCGGCAAGACGGTAATCGTTCTACCGTGAGATAGATCGACATAGTCCTCGATCGCCTCCTCAAGCTGTGGAGGCAGATCTTCCGTATTTCCGTCGTACCATAGCGGCTCGCCACTCCGAACCACGCGAGTTGCGAGATTAGTAAGCGATTGAACAATATTCGATCGGCTCTCGATGGAATCTTGCCCCGATATGGCAATGACTTTGGCTTTACCACCCTGAATTTGCGCAACGCTAACTCGGTCGCACTCGATCAATCGACGACCTTCGTTAGCAATCGTGTAGGCCGTGTCTCGTAAATCTAAGTTGTCGTGCACCAAACGCGCAAACTGATCCGCTTGTTGCCACATCTCTTGGCGAGTCGACACTTGCTGCAACGTATGACTCTGAAGCCAATCGCCGATCAGCTTGGTCATATGCTCCAAGAACCGCAAATAACCGCGCTGAGCTTCCGACGGGGAATTTGCCCGCTGCAAAACCTCTAAAAGTCCGACAGGTTGCTTGTTCGCAACCAACGGGGCCGTCACCAAAAGGTGAGGCGTAGGATTGGCTTCGCCGTCGGGGTCCCCGGTCCCGGAAAGTGGCGGCACTAGCTCCGCTCTTCCCTGCGTAATGAGTCGTGAGAGCAAACGCCCATGCTGGATCGCCTCGACGCGATCACCTTGCATGAGTATAGGATCGAGCTGGATTTGATGCGCCAATCGCATCGCACCATCCTGTTCGACCAACCAGATCGCTCCACCCTCGGCTGCAAGGGCGGCAATGATCTTTTGCAAAACGGCAGGATAGTACTCTCCGGCCTTGATATCCGACTTGGACAATTCCGTAACCTCGTTCACCAAGGTACGAATTCGCCGTTTGGTCTGCTCTACGTTTTCGTCCGATGGGCCAGAGGACATAGTCGGGATCAATAAGGGAAAGGAGGAAATGACACGCGGTGTTCGACAACCAACCATCGAACGATTCTCAATCTGCCTTCAACGTTTCGCCTGCGAAGAGACGAGATTATGTTCAAGATAGAATTGTCGCTATCGTCGCAGAAGGAGCAATTCTTACAACACTCAATAGAAATCCAAATCCTTTTGCGTTATCTTCCGGTTGCCTGGGATACGTTGACTATTCCGATCGGCCAACGGTTTTGGATTGCGGGACGCTGGCAAAAGTTCCCTTCTACAGGACTTTGGACATTTAGGTAATGAAAGCATTCTTTCCACAAATCGTTCAAACCGCTCCTCGAATGAGTTATCATCTTGCCGCATATCGAATTTAAGAGACTCGGAGGATGTTGTGCAATTGCAAGCGATCAGCGGATTAGGCCTTCTCGTAATGGTTTTTGTTGCTTGGGCTCTTTCCAGCAATCGTCGTCGGTTCCCATGGCGGATCGTTCTTGGAGGACTCGCTTTGCAGTTTGTCCTGGCATTGGTGCTCCTTAAAACTCCAGGGGCTCAATCGCGATTTCAACTCATCAACGACACCGTCAGCAGCGTAACCGGCTGCGTTCGCGAAGGCTCCAAATTCGTCTTCGGAGTTTTCGGATCCGAGGACGGCGGGCCAGTACTGCAAACCTTTGCCTTCGCCGTGCTTCCCACCGTTATTTTTTACTCGGCATTGATGGCAGTACTGTACCACCTGGGAATAATGCAACTCCTCGTTCGAGCGGTCGCTTGGTTGATGCAATTTACACTCGGCACCAGTGGTCCGGAAACGGTATCGGTCGCAGCGAACATTTTTGTAGGGCAGACGGAAGCTCCGATTTTGGTGAAGCCCTATATCTCCAAAATGACGAACTCCGAATTGAACGCCATGATGGTTGGGGGATTCGCAACCGTCACGGGCTCGTTGTTGGCCAGTTACATTAACTTTGGAGCAGAGGCTGGTCACTTGATGATCGCATGCATCATCTCGGCTCCAGCGGCATTGGTCGTAGCCAAAATCATGCACCCGGAAGAGGAGGGTGTCGAAGTCAACAAGTCGCTGGAACTATCCAGTGAACGAACGAGTCCGAATGTTGTTGGTGCTGCTGCCCAAGGAGCATCTGATGGTTTGCTCTTGGCGCTCAACATCGGTGCCATGCTCATCGCATTCTTAGCATTGGTCGCGTTGTGTGATCTCATTCTCGGGAATATCGGCTTGCTCTTTTCACTCAAGGATGCCGACAACAAACCGACACTAACACTCGCTTACCTCATGGGGTATGCCTTCGCGCCGATGGCTTGGATCATGGGAATCGAAAGTGGCGATTGCCTTGCCGCAGGAAAATTGCTCGGACTGCGAACAGTTGCGAACGAATTCTTAGCCTTTAGTCAACTCGGTCCGATGCTTACCGGGGAGAACCCGATTAGCGAACGTACTCGGATCATCATGACCTATGCGCTCGCAGCCTTTGCGAACATCAGTTCGATCGGTATCCAAGTCGGCGGCATCGGCGCGATGGCACCCGAACGAAGGGCTGATTTAGCGAGACTTGGCTGGAAAGCCCTCATTGGTGGTACTCTCGCCGCGAATATGACCGCATGCATCGCTGGGATGCTTATCGCTTAGCTGGTGATGGATTCCTGTTGGCTGTCGTCGATCGATTTCGCTCGATCGTGCGAGCGACAACATCCTGGCGTTACCCGGGCCTTCACAACCTGCCTTCAAGCGATAACTTCTTTCACCACGCGGCCGAAGACATCGGTGAGACGAAAGTCACGGCCAGCGTAGCGGTAGGTGAACCGCTCGTGATCGATTCCCATCAAATGCAGTATCGTGGCATGCAAATCATGAGCAGAGACAGGATTCTCAACAGCCTTGAATCCGAACTCGTCGGTCGCCCCGTAAATGGTTCCTCCCTTAATACCGCCACCCGCCATCCAAAGAGAAAAACCCCAATGATTGTGATCGCGGCCTTGTCCGGCACCTGAACCGTTTTGGCCTAACTCCACCGATGGCGTTCGACCAAACTCTCCCGAACAAATGACCAGCGTCTTTGACAATAGCCCTCGTTGCTTGAGATCCACCAACAACGCTCCGATCCCTTGATCGCATTCGTTGGCGACTTTGCGATGCTCCGACTTGATGTTCGAATGGCTATCCCAAGGCTGAAGATTGCCATGCCATGTTTGAACGAATCGAACACCTCGTTCCACCAATCTTCTTGCCATCAACAATTGCCGATTCTGTGGCCCTTCGCCGTAAAGTTTCAGAATATGCTCGGGCTCTTGTGTCGTATCGAATGCATCGGTGGCTTCGAGCTGCATTCGATAAGCCAACTCAAACGAGCGAATGCGCGCTTCCATCGCTGGCTCGCCAGGTCGTGACTCGAGATGCTTGGCATTCAATTGCTTGAGCAACTCAAACTGCTCAAGCTGCTCGGACGTGCTGAGCCGGCTGTTCTTCAAATTGGCGATCAGTTTTGACGGGTCGGAGTTCGAAGTATCGATATGGGTCCCTTGGTAGGCTCCTGGCAAAAACGCAGAACGCCAATTCCCAGCGCCACCGACTGGAAGCCCGCCGGGGCACAATGCCACAAAGCCTGGTAGATTCTGATTTTCCGAGCCCATCCCCCACGTGAGCCATGAGCCGACGCTAGGTCGAACAAGTCTCATGTCCCCTGTGTTCATCAACATCAAAGACATTTCGTGACTTGGCAACTCGACATGCATCGATCGAATCACCGCAAGATCGTCAGCGCATTTGGCAACCGATGGAAACAAATCACTTATCGGTATCCCGCTCTCCCCATGCTGCGCAAATTCGAACGGCGATGGCAACGCAACGCCCGTTTTCCGTTCCGTCTGAAGATTGTCAAACGGCAGCATCTGGCCACCTCGCTTGGTGAGCTCCGGCTTGGGATCAAACGTATCGACTTGGGACATACCGCCGTTCAGGAAGATGTGAATCACATGTTCCGCCTTGGGAGGGAAATGAATGCCTGGTCCTTTGGATTCCGTTTCCGCCTGCAACAGACCAGCCAGCCCCAATGCACCCATTCCCATTCCGCTGCGTCGGAGAAAAGCGCGTCGTTCAACGATGGGCTCGAACATTTTTCACCTCAGTCTACGAAAGAAAACTCATTGGAAGCCAACATGGCATGAGCCAAAATCTGCCATCGATCTGCTGTCGTACTGTCAGCGTTATCTGCTTTTACTTTTAGAACGAATTGGAGCATCGATTCCATTTCATCGGACAACGGATCTCGTCCAAAGAGACGACGATACAACCATGTGATTCGCTCATTCGAATCTTCACTGCCTGCTGAGGACTTCATGAGCGTTACTAGGCTCTTCGCTCGGTCTTGGATGAACTCCGAGTTCAAGGCAAACAATGTTTGCTGAGGAACGAGCGTATCTGGGCGTTTCAAACTGCACGCGTTGGGATTCGCTGCATCGAAAGTGCTTGCAAGATTCGAAACAATATCCCGGTTGATGAATCCATAAACCGTGCGCCTTGGAATAGCAGGTGTAGTCGACAGATCAACGGGTCTTCCACCCACGGTCGTGTCTAACTCGCCAGCCACAAAGAGCATCGAATCTCGCATCGCTTCAAGATCAAGTCTTCGTCTCGGCATCCGCCACATCGACTCGTTCTCTGGATCGATTTTCCGAAAGTCTGCGTTTTCCATGGATGCTTGCTGGTACGTTTGGGATAGCACGATACGTTTGTGCATTCGCTTGATCGACCAACCGTCCTTTTGGAATATGTCCGCCAAATAGTCCAATAGCTTGGCATTGCTGGGAGGTGTACCTCGTGTTCCGAAGTCATCGGACG
The DNA here is from genome assembly GCA_903858115.1 of uncultured Pirellula sp. Lineage (GTDB taxonomy): Bacteria > Planctomycetota > Planctomycetia > Pirellulales > Pirellulaceae > JBKCUI01. The sequence goes on from CAIOHR010000100.1 coordinate 10,624, forward strand.
ATCGCACGATCCCTTGGCCAAAGTGTTGTTGCCAAATCCAATTCACGATCACCCGCGAGGTCAATGGATTCTCTTTCGACACGATGGCTTGCGCTAATGCCAATCGGCGTTTACCTGGAAGATAGTTCAACTCGCTCTTCCCGCGGGATAACGCGGTGAGGAAACCCGGTTTGACTTTCTCGCCTCGTGTCATGTGATTGCCTCGCAGGAACACGAATGCATCACGCACTTGCTCCGACTCTTCGAGTACCATCGCCCTCGGGACAGAGCCAGGAGATTGCAAGTGATGTTTGTGAATGGCAGATCGCTTGCCACCCAGCGAATCTTGAATCGTACGATTGAGCAAATGACTGGCGACCTCGTCTGGTAAGTCCGTCGGAGTTCCATTTCCATACAAATGTCGACGGAGTTGACGATAGACGGGACTGTTTGCCATTAGGTGTTTGGCATCTTCGTCCGGAATAATTCGATCCGAAGACACAGCCTCAAGCGATAGTTCTTGCAACGTCTTGAACCACTCTTGATGAACTTTCGAAAACAGCGCTCCGTAGGCGTCTGCCACATCGAGCATGGAGGTGGGTTGTTTCGATTGAAGCGCTTCGAGAACCAGCGGATTCCATTTGGGTGCGGTTCCGCCTAGTGCATTCTGGTCTTTCGATTTCGCCTTGTCCGGATTCTCTTTGCTTCGCTCCTCAATCAGTGCTTTTGCCGCTTCTGTAAAGCCACCCGCAGGTAAGGCCGCCAGTTGATGCCAAACGCCAAAGACAGGATCATTGCTTTTTAAACCGCCCAAGTAAGATCGCCATCGATTGAAAACGATCGGGCGAATGTCGTCTGTTCTATAAGAGAGAAACGATGTCGCAACATCTTGTTCTGGAGTTCCTTTGGCAATCTCTCGGAGATACAAACCGAACTGCATACGCAATCGGCTCTTCATCACCTCCACTTGGTCTCTTGCCATCTCATCGTATCTCGTCTGCAGGTTGTCGAGTTGCTGGAAATACTCGTCGCTCTTTTTTTGATTTGCTTCGTCGTTTCCGTTGATCCCGATCGTTGGAAGCTCGGGAGGTGTCTCGCTAGCAGATAAAGTGGCATAGAGAGCGTAGTAATCGCTAGTTGGAATTGCATCAAATTTATGGTCATGGCAACGAGCGCAGGTCACCGTCAAACCCATAAGGCCACGCGAGACAACATCGATCTGATCATCCACGATGTCATGTTCATTGCGATACCGCATTCCGACCGTCAAGAAGCCCAAGGCTGCGAGCTTCGGGTCGTTCGGCGAAAGATTCAGTTGATCTGCCGCCAATTGCTCGACGATAAATTGATCGTACGGAAGGTCTTTGTTAAAGGCATCGATGACATAGTCGCGATAGGTATAGGAAAACGGAAAGGAAGTAAATCCGATTGCAGCTCCGCCATGCGTGTCTGCGTATCGAGCGACATCCAACCAATACTTTCCCCAACGCTGACCGTACTGAGTTGAGGACAACAATCGATCAACAACCATTTCGTACGCATTCGAGGAGTTGTCTTCTTCAAACGCCCGTACTTCGTCCCACGTTGGGAAAACGCCGATCAAATCGACGTAAACGCGACGCATCCATTGACTCTTGGTGATGGGTGTAGCCCGATGAAGTCCCTTTTGCGATAAAGCTTCTTCGATCAGCGAATCGATGTGTGGCTCCGATCCAGCCGCGAGCGTTACGGGCTTGATCGGCTGATAGGACCAGTGCCGTTCGAACGGAGAGCCTGCTTCGACCCAAGTCCGAAGATGAGCGAGTTCGGCATCGCTGAGTGGTTTCCCAAGACTGGGAGGTGGCATGCGGTGGTCCGGATCTGTGGAGTCGATACGCTCCAACAAGACTTTTGCCAATCGGTTAGACTGGCGATCTCTCGGATCATCGATATCTAGTCGTAAATCTGCTTCCCGTTTTGCAGCGTCTGGTCCATGACATTGGATACATTTTTCTGCCAGGATCGGTTTGACATGGCGACTGTACAGCGATTGAGAATCCTCAGCATTCGTTGAGAATGCAGTCGAAAGAAAAAGGAGAAAAGCAAAAGTGGGTCTCATGGCCGATTGCAGGTCTCGAGGGATGATGAGACGGTAATGGGTGGGATTCAACGCCACCAGTATACCTTGCAATTGATCAGTTGGGACAAACTGTTTCTCGTATTGCCGAGGCCAGGCTGACTGGCAGGAGCTATTTGTCTTCCGTAGCGTAAGGCTTCAGAAACCGCTCGTCGATTGCGGATGGATCCATGCTCGCAATTTCATGCCAAGGTGGGAACTGAACGGGCTCATTGATCGATGTCCAAACAAAGTCGATTTCTCGATCCTCGAATTTCGTACGCTCTTTACCATTCTCTGGAACTGTTTGTGTTGCTCTCGCAGTTACACGTTTGGGCAAATAGAAACCATTTTCCTCCGTTGATACGACGGAACTGGACTCACTGACTTTTCCTCCTATATCCCAAGAAACCTTCGTAGGCATAAGAGTTTTCGAGTCGATGAATATGGACTTTTTGCATTCGATTCCCTCCGGATCGTTAAACGCTACTGAGAGAAGAATAGTCCCATCCTCAAATCGCTTCTGTGAGTAAGGTTGTGTCGAGTTAGGTGTCAAGCTATCGAGAAATGAACTGAGAGGCTCACTCATTCCCGACGGGAAAGAGCCTAAGCACGCAAGTTCAGGAATGGGAACTTCCGATAAAGTGACAAAACGATCAAAGGTCATCGACTCCTTTTTCGGCGGGCCACTATTTGATTTAGTTTGGCTCATCCCGTTTTCGAAAAAACAGAAGCGACACGGCGCATACTTCTTGCCCTCCTGTGTGATCTCTCTTTTAGACAGGTAAACCATTTTCTCGGCAGTCCGATCTACCCAAATTGCGTGATGCGTCGTTATCGCTCGCTCAGTCGACTTTCCGTCTTCCTTTTGAGAAAACTCGGAAGAAGTACAACTAAAACGGACTTCGTAGCTCGTTATCGCTTTCCAGCTATCAATTGCTGCAGTTAGAGGAAATGATCTGTCATCGGCTTTGACGACATATCCCATCAAGACAATGATTGTGCCGACCATCATGCCGTAAAGTCGAATCATCTCCGCATTCCTCAATTTTAACGCAGCAATTCTCAAGTGGTGATCAGCAATCAGTCGCACAAAGGTCACTTGTCGCGATACAAATCGGTTTATACTGTGCCAACCTACGGTTCTTTTCTACGGAGCATTTGGCGGCGATGGGCATACTTCCAAGTATGGATAATCTGGCCAATTCCAAGGCCCGGTTACTTCTTTGTGTTTACATTCATAGACAGTTTGAAAGATGGAAACGAAGCGAGCGCTGCATTTGCAGTCAAACTCATCTCCACATCGATACTCGCCTTCTTGAATGCCTTGAACATGACCCATATGGAGCCCAAGCCCACTGTTGGGGAGGGCATTAGAGAGGACTATCCCAGGAAATCCAGTTGCTTCCCATCCGCGATCGCAGAGAGCGCCAAGCGTATTGAAGGAGCATGGTTTGGCTCTGCACTGTTGATTCCAGTCATCACACAAAACATAATAGAAATCAGCACACGGTGCGTGTTCCTGTGAATTTAGGTATCCACCTGTCACCGCAGGTGCTGTACCAATCATCAACGCAACGATCCATTTGAGTTTCTTCAATTTACACCTCTTACTTAATCTTAATTAATTGGAAACCAAAACCTTGGAAGCACCAGCAACCGAAATGTGGGCTGTGGAGAAATCAACAGTCCATTCAATGTCGCCTTGTTGGACATCCTTTTTCCCGACACTGATACTGACTCGATATGTACCGCGACCAATTCGGGTATAGCTGGATTTAAATCCACCTTCGGTCGCATCGACTTGCCGGAACGCAAACGATCGGATCATCGGTTCCGAAGCATTTTGATCCAATTCCATTCTAAAAACAGCAGACGCTTCTAGCACTCCAGGCTGCTCCGTTCGGGTAAAAACAAGTGTTGATGGGCTCAGACGATTGGCTTCGCGCCGAAGCAATCGAACGCGACATTCATCCACCAACTCGTCATTCAAGTACAAATCAATCTTTCCGCTATACTCTGCTCTATCAAGTTCGCTTACCTTCGACCTAAGGCGAACGACAGGGTTTCCATTATTCTTCTCAATTGCGACAGTCAAGAACGGAACATCGCCCGTGCACTTGACCTTGCAATCACTGAGCACAATATCTTTGGTGACAAACAAAGGAATGGTTCGATCAATCTCCTGGCCTTTCGAATGATTGATATCCACGGAGGTAAATGGGAAAGAAATGGAGTTCTTGTAATTGGCAACGAATCGTAGCGATTGAACTCCTGCATCCTTAAAGAATAACGTCGCCGAGACACTATCCGAAGATGATCGAGGCTTCTTGTCGGCAACGAAACGAAAATCCGCTACACCGGTCCCTCCACTTGGGATAATTTTGTCTACCATGGTGCCAGAGAGGCACTTGCACGATATCGACATTTTCTCAAAAACCAGTTCTTCAGAACTTCGGTTTGCTAATGCAACCCGAATCTTGATCTCTTCACCCGGATGAACGTCGCCAATGGAAACGAACTCATCTTGGCCTGCGGCCCTCCGCAGCGTCACATTCGCATACCGTGTTTCGACGGAAATCGACTTCTCTTCCGCACGGCACACCATCGAGTAAAGTGGTGTTAGGAACGCAAGGAAACAGATGGCGGCGAGTATCTTTTCGATTTTCATGGTAGTTCTGTTTTTGGTAGTCTCTGGTCTATTCTAATAGTCGAGAAAAATCCTCGATTCGAGACATGCCGTTTCAACTTTCTCAATATTTATTTCTGCGAGTAGGAACAAGAATCAATCCTCAGTGAAACCCAAACCCCTTGGATTCGTTTACGCCATCGCGAAACTGTTCTCACGGTGACTCCCATTACCGTCGCAACTTCTATCAACGAATACCCAGCGTAAAGCATACGGAGTGTGGATGCTTCACCTTTCGAAAGCAGCGAACTCAGCTCTTCGAGTTGCTCATCCTGAGAAACAGCAGAAAACGGCTGCCCATAATTTTCGATATTTGCTTGATAATCCGTTTTCCTGTCAGGTCTCCTTGAACGACTCATGCGATTGTTAGCATCGATTAGTCGACGTTTTGCAATTCGGCGCAACATTCTCCAAACACGGATCGAATCAAGTAAGTGGTAAGAAGTTTCTGATCTGCACTTCGCTAGATACTGGTAAATTGACATAAGGGCGATTTGTTCAGGATCAAGCACTCGATGACATTGGTTGGGACACATACGACTCAAGTAACTCACAAGCTTCGGGAAGTGAGTCTGAAAAACATTCGACTCGAAGTTGATGACATTCCAACCGTCCAAGTTATCGGGAAACTCTTGGTAGCTTGGTAGCTTGGTAGCTTGGTGGGGCATAGGAAAGACCTTTGGCGCAGGTGATCTTTTGAACAAGCATGTGATGTACGTTTCATTACACGGGCTCGGAAATCAGTTTGCAATAGGCATTGCGTAAGTATCTGGAACGAAAAAATGGAGTTTCATTCCACCGAATCGACATGGTCCATTGCGGTTGGGACAAACCGTTTCTCGTATTGTCCTAGCTGGAATACAATGAATTTGCCCTTTTGTGCTTCTGTCTCTTTGGATTCCACATGAAAATCCTGCTTCGAGTTTTTGCTTTCACCTTTTGCTGCACCACTCCACTCTTTGCGGAAGATTTTCGTATCTTGGCATGGAATGTCGAAAGCAACCGACCCAATTCGCCGGCGGTTAGCAATGATGTCGTGATTGGCAAACAGCTTACGGAATTGCTCAGTGCTGCGAACACTCGTTCTCATCTAATCACCTTGAGCGAAGTGGAGCCAAAGAGTGTTTTTATTCTCCGCGATGCGGCAGCCAAAGGGCTTGGGAACGAAGTCGATTTTGTAACTTCAGCGAGTGGCGGGTTCAAGATTCCGACACACTGATGTTGATCGTGGACAAGAAGCGGTTTCGTATCGAAGAGACATTCGAGTTGCATCGCTTTGCAGGAATCGCTGCCAATTTTTGCGTATCCGACTCCGGGAACGAGCTTGGGACACTTCGCGCGAGGTCGCCGCTCGCGGTGAAGCTTGTCGATGTGACGACTTCGAAAGCATGTTGGATTGTCGTCAATCATTTGGCTCGTGGCGAAGCAGACCTGCGGACGGACCAAGCGAAGATGCTGGTCAAATGGGCCGCAACGAAAAGCGAGCCAGTTATCAGCGCAGGCGATCACAACTTTGATTTCGATTTTAAGACACAGCAAGGAAACGATGGATACAAAGCGATGATCGAAGGGGGCGTTTGGAGTTGGCTCAAGCCGGATCCATTGATCGATTCGAATTGGGCAGACGATCGGCGTGTGAACGACAAGCGAGTCGACCGATACCCGGATTCCATCCTCGACTTCATCTTCGTTGCGAATCAAGCCAAAGAGTGGAACGGTCGCTGTTCGGTCATCGTTCGTGATGGCGATTTTCCAGACTCGAACGAAACCAGCGATCACCGTCCAATCATCGCAACCCTGTCACCTAAGTAACGCAAGACGGGTCATCAAGGAAAATCGAGATCGTTGTCGGTATGTGCCACAGCCCGCACCGCTTCATCGAGTCGGCTTTGCAGGTCCGCAGATTTCGAGATCAAGTCAGGATACTGATCGCCAACCGTCTGCAAGAATTCTTTGAATCGAAACACGGACTGTGATCTCCGCTCATCGTCAGAACGCCGGTAGTCTGCGAATACTTGGCTGAGCATTTTGATTTCCTCCTGAGGCGCATTCATGATTTGGAGGTCCGCTATCAGTTCGCTCACCATGAATGCCATCTTGAGATGCCCATTGCGGTCTCCCGGGATCGGCAAGTCATCACCGATAACAGACCATACTGAAGAAAACGAATCCTCTTCTCGGGATGCTTCTCTTTCGGCCTGTTTGCGATCGATCGCTGCGCTGAATTTGGCAAAATCACTCTGTTGTTCCTCCCATGCTTCGCGAGTTTCGTGAATCGAGAACGCGAACTCATCATCCAATTCTAAATGATGGCCGTCGATGCTAGTGAAGCCGACACCGAACATGCCATCGGCCATCATTTTGCAAATGGGACAATCGCAATCGGGAATGTGTTGCTCGGCCTGAACTGCGTCGATTCCTTCGATCGCTACGCCTACTCCCCGAGGAACACGCAGTCGGTCGCATTCGATGATAAAGCTCGGTGGCGAGCCCCTTTCGAAGGGGCGATTCAACCAACTCTCTTTGACGTCTCGAAGAAAGTCAATCAACTGCGACAACACTGAGTAATTCTCTTGAATCGCTAACTTTTCCTTTTCTTTCTCACACCAGAACCAGCCCGCACGAATCACCTCGCGGCAGAGGTCAAAGTAAAGACAAAGCTCTTGGCTGCCCATCGGTGCTGTTGCGAAACCGTCCCAGTCGTTTGGTACAGCAATCATTGGCTCGCCATCTTCAAACCGAAGGCGTTGCCCCCACGTAACTTTTTCACTCCACTCGATCGCACCATGCAATAGCTCACGTGGCATGCGCCCTCCCAAGTCTTCTCGAGGAGTCATCAACCAATCGCGATGCACCGCGATCGTGAATGAATAGTGATCGTGTTCCTCGTTGCCATTCTCGCTAAGCAGCCAGTCATCCCTTTGGACAATCTTTAAAATCATCGTTGCGATCTCGGTCAGAAACGGATCGCCGTAGAGGACATCACGGTTCACGAACGGCTTGTTGATTGGCGATTGGCGAGGTTGGTTGACGTCGTTCGCCGTTGCCCCTTCGTGCAATTCCCACCAAGGTGGCAGGTGAATGCAAAGAGGAGAATGTTGTTCGCCATCTTCGTCGACCTCCATGGCGAATACCGAGTCGCGGCCAATCTCTTGCAGTTGTCCTGCGGTAAAAATTTGCTTCGTGTCAAAGTTGATCACGATCCAAGCTTCGGCATCGAACAAAGCGTGCATTGCAGAAGCACGATCCGTTTCCTCAAGAGGGAGAATGCTCGCGAACTCACAAACCGCCGGAGTACGATAGCGGGGCCAGAGGCTGATGGCCTCTTCCCAACTGGATGGGTCATCCGAAGCTAACGCAAGCAATGTGATCGCTGTATCATTCTCGATTTCGCCAGTTTTGATATAGGACGACGACTCCAATACAACCAGCGTAGGCAACTCATTCTCCTGCAGCATCGCCATCTCTCCTTTTTGCAAACGAACCTGATTCGATTTGATCGTCACCCTGAGCAGTATAGCAGCCTGCCGGGTTCTATTTTGTCAAATAGCCCGAGTCTCGAAGCCAATCTGCCAATCGATGATGCCATTTGGCAATGGGGCCTTCGGTAGATCGAATTCCGTATCCGTGCCCCCCTCGAGAGTAGATGTGCAACTCGGCTGGTACATTGGCTTGCTTGAGGGCAATGAACATCGACGCCGCTTGGACACCGCGGTAAGCATCGTCAGCCGTAACCGCCATAAAGGTCGGAGGCGTCTTCGAAGTAATCTTGATCGACTCGCCTAACGGAACAGTATCGCGATCATTGTATTTCTCACCCAAGTAAGCAGCGTAGATCGGGCACAAGAATTGTGGCTGACAGTCTTGTTGATCGATAGCATCCGATGATGGATAGGTTGCATTAGGACCATGCACTCCAGTCATAACTGCCAAATGTCCTCCTGCAGAAAAACCGAGCACACCTACTCGCTTGGAATCGACTCCCCACTGAGTAGCATTGGCTCGCATGATCCGAATCGCTCGTTGTGCATCTTGAAGTGGCTCTCGGTGCGGTTCGTCGGGATCGCGCCGCGGTACACGATACTTGAGCACGCCGACGGTAACTCCGAGGCTGTTCAACCATTGAGCCACCTCGATACCTTCTTTCTCCCATGCGAGGCGAGTGTAAGCACCGCCTGGACAAACGATGATTCCGCATCCGTTCGCTAACTCGGCTGATGCTTGATAGAGAATCATCGAAGGATTCTCCACCAGATTGATACGCTCGGGATCGACCGGTGCAGCTTTTAGTTTTGCGATCTGGTCAGCGGTTAGCGATTTCGCACCGGCGGGCAGGCCGTTCGGCCACAGGAGAATCTCTTTGGGTTCAGCCGCCGCAAGATGAGAGAATGGAACAATAGACAACGTCAACCAGAGAAAGGAGCGGCAGAGCAAATTGCGTTGGAATGGCATTGGATCACCTCAAGGGAGAGTCTTCGTGAAACTTTGGGAACAAGCGTGCATTCTACTACAAGGTAAACGCAGCTTCCGACCGGGCGAAGCCCGACGGAGAGCCAAAAAGAAGTTTGAATGGATTCTTTGAATCGAATTGGTAGCTGTCAGATGCACTTCCGCCGGGTGAAACCCGACGGAAAGTTTACGAGACCGCTGTCCTTCCGTCGGTTTTACCCGCCGGGGGAGCATCTGACAGCTACCATCCACAATCCCTTATGAAAGCTATCCGTCGGGCTTCGCCCGGTTGGAAGCTACGTTTCCCCTCAGAACCATTCTTTTCTTCGCGCATTCTAGAATCGCTACCAATTCGTACATGCATCCTACTTCATGGACACCAAGGTAATTTACAATACTCCGAGCATGCGAACCATACTTCCTTCCAGGTGAAACCGCTGAGAATCTATGCGAACCTTATTTCTCGCCATTGCATTTGCAACTTACGCTTCGATGTCGCTCTTGGCGTCTGAATCCGATTCAAAACGACCGAACATTGTCTACATCATCATTGACGAACTGGGGTACTACGAACCAGCGTTTATGGGAGGGGTGACGATGCAGACCCCGAACATGGATCGAATGGCTTCGGAAGGAATTCGGATGAACAACATGTTCGCGGGGGCTCCAGTCTGCGCGCCGACGCGTTGTTGTCTGCTGACAGGGAAACATAGTGGCCATACCTCGGTTCGCGCCAACGGTGGTGGTACACCATTGCGATCCAACGAGATTACGATCGCTTCGATGCTCAAAGACAGAGGATATGCAACCGGTGGCTTTGGCAAATGGGGTTGCGGGGGTCGAGATTCAACCGGTGTTCCAGAGAAGCATGGTTTCGATACGTTCTTCGGCTACTACGACCAAGTGCATGCGCACTCGTTCTATCCACCTTACTTGATACGTAATAGCGAAGAAGTTCCTCTGGAAGGGAACAATGGTGGCAGTAGTGGCAAGACTTACTCGCAATACGTCATTCATGATGCCGCGAAGACTTTCATTCGGGAGCATGCGACAGAGCCATTCTTTGCCTATCTACCTTACACTCCGCCGCATGGCCTGTTTGACATCCCCGACGCGGATCCATCGTGGGCCATTTACAAAGATAAGCCTTGGCCAGAACCCGCCCGACGATATGCGGCGATGACATCCATGGTCGATCGGCAAATTGGAGAGATCTTTCAATTGCTCCAAGAACTCAAGTTGGATGAGAAGACACTCGTATTCTTCAGTGGAGATAATGGTGGTGCAGACTACTTTGCTTCCAACGATCATCCACGTGGCATCCATCAGGCCAACAAGAACCCCAAGACAGGTTTGGAGTATCGAGGCAAAAAGGGAGTACTCTACGAGGGCGGGCTTCGCGTTCCCTTCGTCGTTCGATGGCCCGGAAAGATTGCACCGAATCGAGTAAGCAATCATCTGGGTTACTTCCCTGATGTCTTGCCAACCATTGCAGAGGCCACGGGTGCGAAACTACCCGCGGGTATCGATGGAATTTCCATTCTGCCTGAGCTCCTCGGGGAATCGTTGGCAGGTCGCAAACAATCGCAGCACGAGTTTCTTTACTGGGAGTTTACAGGCTGGACAGCCGTGCGCCAGGGAAACTGGCGAGCCGTGAAGCCCGCGAAGGCCACGAACTGGGAATTGTACGATCTGGCCAAAGATCCTAGCGAGTCGCAGGATGTTGCGTCCTCCAATCCTCGAGTGCTCGAATCGTTGGTCGCGATGGCGACTAAGGCGCACGAACCGGTTCAGGAAGGAACCTTTGCGCGTACCGATCGACATGAACGAGATCGTCGCGCCAAGATGGGGAAGCACGATGAGCCAGAACCACCGAAGAAGCAAAAGGGGAATGCGAAAGCAAAGTCGTAAGCAACATCAATGCACTTGAACTAGAGAAAGCAAACGCATGAAGTTTTTTCTTGCAGGCCAATGGCAAGATCGCGACCAACGCATCGAGGTAACCAACCCGAGCAACGGTGACATCATCGATTCCGTGCCCATCGCATCGGCGGAGGATGTGGAGTCCGCATTGGTGACTGCAGTTCGCGGCGCAGAGATCATGGAGAAACTGACGGGTTACGAACGATTTCGTATCCTACGACGTGCGGCCGATTTGATCACGGAGCGTCGCGAATCTCTCGCTCGCTCACTTAGCCGGGAACAAGGAAAAACGCTTCGCGAAGCGTTCGTCGAAGTCGATCGTTCTGCTCAAACTCTTGAACTGAGCGGCGAAGAAGCCAAACGGTTGGGTGGCGAAGTGTTGCCACTCGATGGCGGAAAGGGTGTGTTCAACAAACTTGGCTTCACTCTGCGCGTTCCATGTGGCGTTGTTGTTGCGATTACTCCCTTCAATTTGCCACTCGCTTTGGTTTGCCACAAAGTCGGACCAGCCATTGCAGGCGGGAACGCGGTCATCTTGAAGCCAGCATCGGATACGCCGTTGATCGCATTGCTATTGATCGAGATATTGCTCGAAGCAGGGTTGCCCCCGTTGGCGATTTCGTGCATTACCGGGAGTGGTCAGGTTGTTGGCAACATGCTCTGTAGCGATGCACGCGTTCGCAAGATTAGCTTTACGGGGAGCCAAGAAGTTGGTGAACAAATTTGCAAGATGGCCGGTATCAAGAAAGTTACGATGGAGTTGGGCTCGAACAGCCCGCTCATCGTGCTGCCCGATGCGGATCTTGATAAAGTGGTCGATGCAACCGTTTCGAGTGGATTCGCCAACGCAGGTCAAGTGTGCATCTCGGCACAACGATTGATTGTGACGGAGTCCGTTCACGACGAATTGATGAGCATCTTGATCCCTAAGGTGCAGTCGATTGTTTCTGGGGATCCGTTGAACCCCGAGACGGACATGGGACCGATGATTCGGGACTCGGATGCCATACGTGTACAATCATGGATCCACGAAGCCGTTAGCCAGGGTGCGACTCTCGCGTGTGGCGGCCAGCGCTCAGGAGCTTTTCTACAGCCGACTTTGGTGTTGGGTGCCAATCGGGAGATGAAGATTGTACGCGATGAGTTGTTCGGACCAGGTGTCGCGGTCACGCGAGCCCGAGACGAGGATGAAGCGATACGCATGGCGAACGACACCGCATTCGGCCTGAGTGCAGGTGTTTTCACTCGCGACCTTGATTCAGCCATCCGATTTTCCAAAGAAGTCCGTAGCGGCAACATTCACATCAACTGGGGTCCTTCGTGGCGCACCGACATGATGCCCTATGGTGGGCTAAAGAACAGCGGACTTGGGAAAGAAGGACCACGATACGCCATTGAAGAGATGACCGAGATGAAGACGATTGTCATTCATTCGTAGGGTTGCTGTCGCCTAGAGACTAGAGACTAGAGACTAGAGACTAGAGGCTAGTGACAACAGCCCGGAGGGCGACATATCTCTGCCGGTGGCGTCAGCCACCGGTTTCTTTCCTGCTACAGCTCAAGCCCGGAGGGCGACACATGGAGGAAGCTATTCCCAGAGGTAAGCTGGATCATATTCAACCTCATGATCGGCAAGCATCTTCAAGTACTCTTCCTGAAAATTTCTATTGCGATGGTGTTCCAATTGGCGGTCGATGTAAACCAACACAGCATCCACTTTAGAACGACTCACGGTGAATGCGCCATAGCCATCCTGCCAGTGAAAATTCAGAAGCGAGTCTTTCTCTTCATTGATGTGCTTGCTCGTGCTCGCTTTGAGTTGTCTAACAAAGTCTGCAACGGCAATCTTGGTAGGAATACGAAGGAGCAAATGAGCATGATCAAAGTAGCCACCAACTCGCAAAGCGTGTCCATGTAAATTTTTTGCAACTCCAGCCATATAACTCCAAACGCTCTCTCGAAATTGATCCTCTCGCAACAAGGGACGCCGCTCTTTTGTGCTGAATACAATATGATAGAGAAGTTGCTGATGAGAAGACATGTCTAATAGTTTCCGTTGCTGATGACGATGTTTCGCCCTCTGGGCTTGGGAACATTCTGCATGATTCCGGTGGCTTACGCCACCGGCAGAGATATTTCGCCCTCCGGGCTTGAACAGCCTAGACGGGAAAAACGCCGCTTCCGCCCGGACAAGCCGGACGGAGAGTACAAATAAGCTAGCTAGCTTGGTTGTAGCTGCCAATTGCTGCCTCCACCGGGGCAAGCCCAGATGGAAGGCTGCCTAATCGGAACTTCATTCGCCAGAGAGTGCTACACGATGCAGGCGGGGACTAAATCAGTTCTTTGACTGCTTCGACGTGTTCGACGCCGACTAGCTTTTGATCGAGACCGCTATAGAAATAAGACAGTTTGTTCGGGTCCATTCCCATTTGCGTGAGGACGGTCGCGTGCAAGTTGCGAACATGCAACGGTCGCTCGACGGCGGCGGCACCTAGTTCGTCGGTCGTACCTACCGATTGTCCTCCCTTGATCCCGCCACCTGCCATCCACATGGTGAAGCCATACGAATTGTGGTCGCGCCCTGTCGACTGCTGATACTCGGCAACCGGTTGGCGACCGAACTCACCACCCCAAACAATCAAGGTGCTGTCGAGAAGCCCCTTGCGCTTTAAATCTTTGAGCAAGGCAGCGATCGGTTTGTCCGTTCTTCCTGCGTGCAGGTTGTGATTGGTTGCCAAGTCGCCGTGTGCATCCCAGTTGGCATCGTTGTGGGAGCCACCCGAGTAAAGCTGAATGAACCGGACACCTCGCTCCACCATGCGCCTGGCCAACAAACAGCGTCGACCAAAATCGTCCGTTTGCTTATTCCCAACGCCATAGAGATCGAGCGTTTCTTGCGATTCTTGAGATAGATCGACTAACTCCGGTGCAGACTGTTGCATCTTGAATGCGAGCTCATAGCTTTTGATCCGCGCACTCAATTCGGAGTTGTTTGGTCTCGATAGCAAATGAGCATCGTTGTTCTCTGCGATAGAGTCGATCAGTTCCCGCTGCAGTTCGCGAGAAACGCCGTCTGGAGATTGAAGATCGAGGATGGGAGCTCCTTTGGCTCGCAAGATCGACCCTTGCAAGCTAGCAGGCATATAACCGCTCGACCAATTCTTTGCACCGCTGATCGGCCCACCGGATGGATCCAACATCACGACATAGCCAGGCAAGTCTTCATTGACGGTTCCCAAACCGTAGTTGATCCACGAGCCCAGAGATGGCGAACCACTCAAGATCTTTCCTGAGTTCATCATCAACATCGCAGAACCGTGGATAGGAGAATCTGCCGTCATCGAATGGATAAACGCGATATCGTCGACGCATTCACCCAAGTTCGGGAATAGATCGCTTACCCATTTGCCACACTGTCCGTACTGTTTGAATTTCCAACGCGGTTCTACGACGCGACCTTCGTTGCGATGCCCTCCACGTCCAAACGTTTTCACAGTGATCGTTTTATTATCCATCCCGATCATGTTGGGCTTGTAGTCAAACGTATCGATTTGACTGGGGCCTCCATACATGAACAAAAAGATAACCGATTTCGCTTTCGCAGCCGCAGCAGGAAGGAACGAGGTCGGTGAAGGGGATTGGCCAGCCTGTGCCTTCGAGAAAAAGCCATCCGCAGACAAGAAGGAACTGAGCGCGACTCCACCGAATCCACAACCGGATTGCCATAGGAATTCGCGTCGAGTTCGACCACAGAAATTTTGTTTTGTCATGATTTGTTTCTCGATCAATCGAGGTAGACGAATTCGTTACTGTTAAGCAAAACCAAGCAGTAGAGACGAAACGCTTGCGCTTCGTCGACAGAGAATTTGGATTGATACGATTGAATGCGAGCCAACCCACGGTCCAATTCGCTATCGGTCGCTGGCCGAGAGTAGACGCTCGAGATAGCTCTGGCTAGCTTGTCCTTCAATACATTCGTGTTTTGGGAAGCGTACTCTGCTAGCTGATTCGAGTGCTTCTGCATAAAGGAACCGTTGAGCATGTTCAACGCTTGGGCGGCCTGCGTCGTGAGGAACCGGGCTTCGCATGTTACATCCGTTTCTGGAAAATCAAACACCGATAGTTCCGGTGGAACCAATGACCGTTTGATATGGATGTAGATACTGCGACGAGATTGTTCGGCTTCGGAGGATTTTCCCCATCCCTTGCCTGGCACGCTTTGGCCAGCTTTGACGTCGTCCGACACTTCGGGATAGATACTGGGCCCATGCAATTTGTAAGCGATACGGCCAGAGACTGCTAAAACGGAATCGCGAATCTCTTCGGCGCTCAATCGCCGTGCATTGAAGCGTGCGAACAAATCGTTTTCAGGGTCCGCATCGACCACTGCTTGCTCGGCAGCGGAACTTTGGCGATAGGTTTCACTCATGAGCATCATACGATGCAGTGGCTTTAATCGCCAATCGTTTTCGTTAAGCTGCTGAACCAAGAAGTCGAGCAACTCTGGATGTGTCGGCGCATCTCCCATTTGTCCAAAGTTGTTCGATGAGCGAACAATGCCGCGTCCGAAGTGATGTTGCCAAAGTCGGTTCACGATCACTCGGCCAGTCAATCGATTGGTATCCGAGGTTAACCACTTCGCCAGGACCGTTCGACGTTTTGCGGTCGTGTCCTTATCGCTGACCTCGGGGATCTTCGGTGCAGCCTCTCGATAAATGGTCGGAAAGCCTGGTTGAACCTCATCGCCCGGAGCAGCAGGGGAACCTCGCATAAGAACGTGAGTCGCAGGTGGTTTGGGATCGCATTTCGCTAATCCAAGCCGGTATTCGGCAGAGATCGCTTCCGACTCTTTGTTGAGTTTTTCCGATTCCCTTTTGAGCTCTTCGTATTCGTTCCATTCTGCTTCCGAAACGTGGTCTTTGAGCTTTACCTCGAGTACTTTGTTACGATCGGGACTCTTTGCAGCGGTCTTGTCTTCCTCTGACATCTTTGCGATGCCATCGTTTTCAATTTTCCTCAACTGCTTTTGAATCGCCTTGATCCGATTCTTGTTCGCTTCCAGCTTGCCGCGCACCGGAAAAGGAGAGACATCGATTTGGGAGTTGCCCCTCTCGTCTCCTCGATTGCCGTACGGGGTTACGTCCCTGAGAAACGCGACGAGTTGGTAGTAGTCTTTTTGAGGAATCGGATCGATCTTATGATCGTGGCAACGTGCACAGTTCATCGTCAGACCGAGCACACCTTGTCCGATCGTCGTGACCAAATCATCGTAGCCATCGAATCGAGCTTGTTCGGGGTCTGCGGGTTCGTCGTCCCAAATGCCCAATCGGTAAAAACCAGTCGCGGTCAACGTTTCGATCGTTGGGTTATCGATTTCGTCGCCAGCGATTTGTTCCGTGAGGAATTGGCGATACGACTTATCGCGATTGAACGAATCGATAACGTAGTCGCGATAATACCAAGCGTTCGGTTTGGGCCCGTCGCGTTCATAACTGTTGGTCTCGGCATATCGAACCAAATCGAGCCAACCGCGAGCCATGCGTTCGCCAAATCGAGGGTCCGCTAGAAGTTTGTCCACAAGCTCTGCGTAGGCTGTTTCCGATGGGTCCTTTACAAATGCTTCGACCGTTTCCAGATCTGGTGGCACTCCTAAACAATCGAAATAGAGTCGTCGGACCAAGGAGCGTGAATCAGCTCGTTTCGCACCGGCTAGATTTTTACTTTGCCATCCTTTGGCAACGAACGCATCGATGGGATTTGCGGCAGCGTGAGATGATTGAGGCTGAGATGATTGAGGCTGAGATGATTGAGGTGTTGTATGCGGCGCAACGGGTACTGCGGGATTGGATAGAGGCTCGAAAGCCCAATGGGCTTTGTATTCGGCTCCGGATCGGATCCAATCTTTGAGCAATTGCGCTTGGGTCGCGGTAAGCCCCTCACCTTCTGGCGGCATTTTCTCAGAAGGGTCGGTGCTTCGGATTCGCTTTAAGATTTCGCTTTTGTCCGGATCCCCAGCGAAGATCGCTTTCGACCCGCTGTCGAGATCGCGAGTTGCCGAGGCGAACTCATGCAACGCCAAACCGGACTCTTGCGTTTGCGGGCCGTGGCACGAGTAGCAATGCTTGGCCAGAATCGGCCGAATTTGCCGGCCAAAGTCAATGTCCTGAACCACTTGGCTCGTCGGTTTGATCGAGGCAGTACTTTCCTCAAAGCTCAGCGCTGCGTCCGTATCGACTGTGACGAACCATAGGGCCAGACTGGAAATAAGAAAGGGAGCCGAACGATTAGCAACGAATCGTAGAGCCTGTTCGGAATATACCAGAGTAGTTCTCAAGATTCTGTGGGTGGGAATGAGCAAAAGGGTGGGAAAGCTCGATGCCTAGTATTCTACCTCCAGACAAGTCAGAGGGGTATGCGATGAATTGTGATTGTTGCTCCATTACTTTCGCTGAACCTGCGTCGCTAACTTCATCGTTTCTTAACAATACGTACCTACAGCTTACTCGGATTTCTGGAACAATTCGGCCCAGATTCGGGTATAACATGCGGACTTCCTAGCAATTTTTCCAGGATTTTACCTCTCATGCGTCTTTCATACATTGCGATTGGTTTGGTTCTTTCTTTCACTGCCTGCTCGAATCTAGTCGTCGGCCAGACGGTTGATAGCAAATTGCCATCTTACAAGGCGGTTCCGGGCCCGTCTGGACAGTTGAAATCTGTCGGATCCGACACGATGAACACGCTGATGTTGCAGTGGACAGAGAAGTTTAAGACCTACTACCGAGGAGTTCGAACCGAGGTTGAGGGGCAAGGATCATCCAAGGCCATGCCGGCGTTGATCGAGGGGGCTGCTAGCTTTGGCCCCATGAGTCGAGATGCGAAGTCGAACGAGATTGCCGACTTTGAGAAGAAATTCGGATACAAACCGACGTTGCTTCCAACCAGCATCGATTTGCTTGCGATCTACGTGCATCGCGATTGTCCTTTGGATTCGATTTCGATGGAGCAAGCGGACGCCATCTTTTCCAGCACACGAAAGCTTGGTGGTGAAGCCATCGTCACTTGGGAGCAATTAGGACTCAAGGGTGAGTATGAGGAGCGGCCGATTGCGATCTTTGGTCGGAATGCAGCGTCCGGAACTTATGGGTTCTTCAAAGAGAAGGTCCTCGGGAATGGCGATTTCTTAGAAACGGTGAACGAACAGCCGGGAAGTACGGCGGTGATCTCGTCCATCGGCGAAAATAAATTTGCAATAGGCTATAGCGGCATCGGCTACAAAACAGCAGCCGTCAAGGCGTTGAAGATCGCTGCGAAAAAAGGTGGTGAGGCCATAGAACCCTCGGGCGATAATGCTTACAACGGAACTTATCCGCTCGCGAGATACTTGTTCCTTGCGACAAACTACAAACCGACCAGCAAATTAGAACCTCTTCGACGAGAGTTTATCCGGTTCATTTATAGCAAAGAAGGCCAGGAGTTAGCGGTCAAGGACGGTTACTTTCCAGTAGATGCCACCATCGCGGCGAAAGCCCTGAAGATGGTCGGCATTCAGTAGTAACCCCCGGTCGAGCATCGACGGAATGTTCTCAGATTTGATGCAACGGATGGATTGCGAACACGAAACACGCCTCCATCATGCGAATGAAGCATGGTGTACGCAAGAGTGGCAACTTACGTGAATCAAAAAGAAACTGAACCCATCCGCCTCCATCGAAATCGAAATTCCTCTCGCTGGGTACGGGTGTCTGATCGTATCGCCAAACAGATCATCACGGTCGGTGGCATCGGTACGATCTTCGTCGTCATGTTGGTGGTTTTTGTTCTGATCGGCAATGTATTGCCGATGTTCCAACCCAACAAGATTGAATCTCTCGCATCGATCCCGATTTCCGATGGGGCGAACATCTTGGGCGCGGGGGTGGATGAATACGGCGATACGTGCTGGACCATTCAACGCGATTCGACGCTGCGAATGGTTTCGGTTCGGACTGGGGAGTTGTTGTCAGAACATCGCCCAGAGCCATCCGCCTCAGCGACAGAAAAAACTTCGTCGGGATCAGGAGTCAATGTGACTTGTGTCGCGATTGGCGACGACGATTCGAGCTTGCTCCTAGGGTACGAAGATGGCACCGTGCGTCCTGTTCTTTTGAAGCGCGAGGTAACCTTCTTCAAAGCGGCAGATTTGACTGACGTCAGATTCATCGATGGCGTCGCTGTGCAAGATGGGTCGATATTACGTCAATTGCCAACAGGTTTGATTCGCAAACAAAGCCTGGAATCGGTAACGTTTCATCCGGCGATTCCGCTATTCGACTCCTCTATCAAGGCCGTCGATTGGAAAACGCCTCAAGCAGTCTCGAGCTTCGACGAGTCGATGACATGGGTCCTCGGTGCAACGGATGGTAAATCAGTCGCGTTGTCCCGCATCCAAAACACTGCAAGCTTGACAGGTCAGATCAGTCAAGCCACGGAGTTATGGAAAAGTACGCCGCTCGAAAACGAGAGCCAGTCGCCGGTGGAGACCTTGATGATTGATTCGCGCGGCGAGCATATTAGCACACTCAACGCCGCGGGGCAGATTCGCTATTGGGGAATTGCTGGAGATCGTGCGTTAGAGGCTCGTCAATCGCATTTATCTTTAGCAGGTAGCGAAAGCAAATCTACTTGCTCGACACCATTGCTTGGACGCACATCGCTAATGATCGGCGCTGAGTCTGGTCATATTGAGACTGTCTCTATGTCCGCCGTGGGTGACAATCAAGAATGGATGTCGATCCATCGCTTTCTAGGCGCGGGTGGAAAAGTGGTTTCGCTCGCATCTTCGACCGAAGCTAGAGTGGTCGCGGCAAAATTTGAAAGTGGAACTCAAGCTCTCTACTATGTTCCGACCAATCGAGAATTGATTCGTTGGAACGCCAAAACAAACGAGTCGCCCAAAGGGGATGTCTTTTTCTCGTCCAACGCGAAGATCGTCGGCTTGATCGGCGAAAACAAAATCGAACTATGGAACATTGATGTCCCATTTCCGGAAGCGAGTTGGTCGGCGTTTTTTGGACGTATTTGGTACGAGGGGTACTCGTCTCCCCAGCATGTCTGGCAGAGTAGCACTGGTAGTATCGAAGGCGAGTACAAGTTTGGGTTCATGCCTTTGATCTTTGGAACGTTGAAGGCAACTTTTTATTCAATGCTCATCGGTGCACCAATCGCATTGATGGCCGCGATCTTCGGCAGCGAGTTCATGAGTAGTCGATGGCGGATGCGAATCAAGCCAGCGATCGAATTGATGGCGAGCGTGCCGAGTGTAGTTTTGGGATTCATTGGCGCGTTGGTGCTAGCGCCTTTGCTGCGAGACAATTTGATGGCAGCGTTGATCTCTGTGCCGATGGTGCTCTTCTTCTTTTTGTTGGGCGCTCATTTCTGGTTGATGATCCCATCAACGATTGCGATTCAGAATCGACATCGACGGCTACCAATTCTGATACTGTTGATTCCTATCGGCTTGGCAACTGCATTTTTTGTCGCCGGTCCGATCGAGCAACTGTTATTCAATGGCAGCCTAACACAGTGGCTTTCAGGTCAAAATGGATCGGGTTGGTCGGGGTGGTTTTGTTTGGGGCTTTTCCCTCTGAGCATGTTGGTAGCTTGGTTGGCGGCGGGACCTATTAGCCCATGGTTACAACAGAAAGCGAGCCGCATGACATCGGCCCGCTTTAGCGTTTTCAACCTCGGCTACTTCCTGGTCGCGACGGTAATGGTCTTTGTTTTGTCTGCAATCGTAGCCTTTGCACTGAGCTCGATGGGCTGGGATCCGCGAGGTTCGCTGGTGGGGCCGTATCAGGAGCGGAATGCAATTTTGGTAGGTTGTATCCTGGGGTTTGCCATCATCCCGATCATTTACACTATTTCTGAGGACGCGTTGCAATCCGTACCACAGCATTTGCGAAGCGCATCGCTCGGGTGTGGTGCGACCACGTGGCAGACTACGATTCGCGTCGTTGTACCGACAGCCATGAGCGGACTCTTTAGTGCGCTCATGATCGGCTTTGGGCGAGCGGTTGGGGAGACGATGGTGGTGCTCATGGCTGCAGGGAATACACCGTTGATGGATATCAACCCGATGAATGGATACCGCACGATGTCTGCGACCTTGGCAACCGAGCTTCCCGAAGCCGCCAGAGGTTCGACACACTATCATGGGCTCTTTCTCGCTGCTTTGTTGCTGTTCTGCTTTACTCTAGTGGCGAACACTTTAGCGGAATTGGTCCGCATGCGATTTCGTAAACGAGCATTTCAATTATGAAGTCGAGCACGCGCAGTCATAACAGTGGTAAAAGCCTCATCGCCCAAGGTGAGCCGATGGTCTGGCTCAGCGGTGGCATGTTTGCGATCGCCTGCGCAATGATCGTTGCGTTGATTAGCTTGATCCTCTATCAAGGGCTTTCAACACTCTGGCCTCGCCCATTTGTGATTTACGGTCTCGACGACGGGACCATGGTTGGCGGCGAGTTGGTTGGCGATTCGACCTTTACACTCTCACAATCAGGACTTTCCGATTTACCCGAAGCATCGCGAGAGAAAGCTAAAGCGATCTTGGGCAAGGCAGAAATCACAAAATCGAAACAGCTTTACCTTCGAACAGGCAACTTCGATGTTGGAAATCGACACTTCGCTTATGTACCGAACGTAACACTCTCGGATCCGAAACCCGAGTTGCCTCGCGATATTTGGCTCGTCGAACGCTTGGAATGGGGAGTCCTCTTCGGCTTCCCAGTGAAGTACACCCATGAGTATCAACCGGAGATGGATCACGATTTTGTTTTGCTTCAAACACTCGTTCAACAAATCGACCGATTCCGTCCAACGGAGGAAACGTTGGCCAAGACGTTTGACGAATCGGTTCCGAAACTAGAGGAGCTGTTAGACGCCGAGCATGCACAATTGACCGACGAACATCGAAATGGTTCCGATGCTATTCCAGCCGAGGTTGTGGATCGCAAAGAACTGGATTCCATCGTCGCTCAATCGCATCGACGAGTGAGTCTCTACTCGCAACAAATGGAGCACGCGAAGGAAGCATTGGGACGGCTCGATCGCAACTTGGCCAAAGCGAGATTAACGGTTCGAATGGCCGAGCTTCGTGAGAAAACAGACCTGCTTAGTACGCTCGACGATGGATTGCAACTGGCTGCATCGCTGGGCACACTGCGCCAGCAATGGACGGACCTGGAAGAGTCTTTGGCAGTATGGAAGCGCAAAGCCGCTACCTCGAAGTCCACCGAGGTAACCACTTTGCTGAATCAACTGGATGCTTCGCTCGCCAAAGAAAAGACCGCAGAGCTAGAGCCGCTCGTTCAAGCCGTTGAGGAATGGAAGACAGCGACAACAAAAGAGCTCCCTGCTCGATCGAAGCAGTCGATCGACGCAGCGATCAGCGTGGCTGAAGCAACAGCCGCGCAGCAAATCCTATTGAATGCCGAGATTGGTAGATTGGAATGGGTACGCGGTGCGGATCAAATCGTGTTTCAGCTTCCACTCATGGCCGGCAATGTTTTAGAGTCGGTGCCCGAATCTATGAAGCGCGGCATCGCGACGTCGGAACTCGCCGATCGTTCAACGCAGTATGCATGGGTACCCGCAGACGGGGCGAAACCCCTGGCGCTTTCTACCAAGAGTATTGCGGTTGCCGATATGGTTCGCTGGTTCCCTCCCAACAACATCAGTTGGTTTGGTAAGTTGCAAGTTTATTTCTCGCGTTGGTTCGAGTTTCTATTCGGAGAGCCGCGGGAGGCTGGGATAGAAGGCGGCTTCTTCCCTGCAATCTTCGGAACAGTCGTGATGACGCTGTTGATGTCTCTCGCAGTGATGCCTTTTGGTGTGATGGCTGCCTTGTACATGCGCGAGTATGCCAAGAACGGTTGGGTACTGAGCTTGATCCGCATCAGCATCAACAATCTCGCGGGTGTCCCTAGCATTGTCTACGGTGTGTTCGGACTTGCATTCTTCTGCTACGCGATCGGTGGTTATGTCGATGGTGGGCCGGTGAAGGCTGGGTTTACGCCATGGCCGCCAGTGACCTGGTTTGCAGCATGTGCAGGGACCGTATTGGCGGGAACCGCCGCGTTTTTCTTTGCGTTTTTGAGTTCTGGTTCCCCAGCACAAATGAGCGCGTCGCGAAAACGCATCGCATCTTTTGCAGGATTGTTCTGGGTGCTTTGTTTGGTTGGCTTTGTTTTGTTGCTAGTCAAGACACCTTACTTCGACGGCTTCTATCAAGCGAGTTTACCCAACCCAACCTTCGGGAAAGGATGTTTGTTGTGGGCATCCTGCACACTCGCATTGTTGACGTTGCCTGTGGTGATTGTATCTACCGAAGAAGCATTGTCCGCGGTACCCAACTCACTCCGCGAAGGCTCTTATGCTTGCGGTGCGGGCAAATGGCAAACGCTTCAGCGCATCGTATTGCCCTATGCACGCCCAGGGATCATCACCGGTTTTATTCTCTCCATGGCACGTGGTGCAGGCGAGGTCGCACCGATGATGTTGGTCGGAGCGATTCCATTGGCAACGGAGTTGCCGCTCGATGGCGAGTTTCCGTTTTTTCACGGTTCCCGTTCCTTTATGCATCTCGGCTTCCAAATTTTCTCACTCGGTTTTCAAAGTCAGAATAGCGAGGCAGCGAAGCCCATGGTTTTCACCGCCACATTGTTGTTGCTTACGATTGTCACGTTGCTGAACGTGGCTGCGATTTGGTTGCGAGCTAGGTTGCGAAAACGATTCCAAAGTAGTCAGTTCTAAGAAAGGCCTTCACCGGAATGGATCGACTCAAAGCCATAGCGGATGGCAAAGCCGTCGAATCGGTCGTGCATGAAGATGTACTGGCCGCTGAACCTGTATTGAGAATTCAGAAGTTCAATCTGTTCTACGGACGCAAACAGGCTTTGCACAATATCTCCATGCCTATCGCCAAAGGGCAGGTGACTGCTCTTATTGGCCCGAGCGGTTGTGGCAAATCCACGTTGCTACGCAGTGTAAATCGCATGAACGACTTGATCGATTCCGTTCGTATCGAAGGGGATATGATCTTGGGCAACGATTCGATCTTTGCGCCTGGCGTGGATGTCATCCAGCTTCGAAAGAGAATGGGGATGGTGTTCCAAAAGCCGAACCCATTTCCGATGAGTATTTTTGAAAACGTTGTCTACCCGCTGCGAATCGATGGCGAAAGAAACAAACAACGCTTGATGGAGGTCTGCGAGCATTCGCTCCGCGGTGCCGCATTGTGGGAAGAGGTGAAAGACCGTTTGCATGAAAGTGGTCTGGGATTGTCGGGTGGCCAGCAACAACGACTATGTATCGCGCGTGCCATCGCGAGCGATCCCGAAGTACTGTTGCTCGATGAGCCTTGCTCGGCACTCGATCCCATCGCGACGGGCAAGATCGAGGATTTGATCGATGGTCTCAAGGGAAACTACTCCATCCTCATTGTGACCCACAACATGCAGCAGGCCTCGCGGGTTAGCAACTACACCGCGTTCATGTATCTCGGCCGACTCGTGGAGCTCGGACAAACGTCAACCATTTTTACGAAGCCGAAACTGCAAGAAACCGAAGACTACATCACAGGTCGATTCGGTTAAGCGATCTGTCGGTAGGCTTCGTAGACACCTATTCCAACAGACACAGCAAGAT
Source organism: uncultured Pirellula sp. (assembly GCA_903858115.1). Taxonomy (GTDB): domain Bacteria; phylum Planctomycetota; class Planctomycetia; order Pirellulales; family Pirellulaceae; genus JBKCUI01. The sequence goes on from CAIOHR010000100.1 coordinate 35,448, forward strand.
TGAGGCTTCTGACGGGCCCGATCATGGGCAAGCTGACGCAGTGCGCTTCAAATTTGGTCCGAATCGATTCTGGTAGTCCACTAGTCTCACTTCCGAATACCAACCAATCGCTTGGCTGATAAGCGATGGTCGTATACGACCGGGTCGCAAATTTGGTAAAGAACCAAGCTCGGTTTTGATCCATCACCGGGAGCAGGTGTTCCCAAGAGTCGACCGCTTCCCATTGGAGATGTTGCCAATAATCGAGACCCGCCCGAAGCAATTGCTTTTCGTCCATCCGAAAGCCAGTCGGCTTCACGATCCAGAGCTTTGCGTTGAGCGCGACACAGGTACGGCCGATGTTGCCCGTGTTTTGTGGTATCTCGGGCTGGAAAAGTACGACGTTGAGCGTTGGCATGGTGAAACTACCCCGCGATATTCTTCAGCATATCATTGAATCCAGGGAAGATCTCGGCACCACCCGTGAGATCGCGAATCGCCTGGATGTGCAGTTCTTTTGCGGCTCGGTTCGCTTGGTTCATCGCATCCTTGGTGAGATGTTCTAACGTGGACTTATGTTCCGGTTGCAACAACGTGGACGAGATGTCGACGTTCGTAACGATACCGAGTCCGCTCATTTCGACATTCACTGTTCCGTCGATTCCCTTGCTCGAGCCGTAGACACGAGCCGACTCTAGTTTCAATTGCATCGCGCGAACTTGAGGCCCGAGTTGGGTCAAGTTCTTCATGGCGCTGGCAAAGTTTGTCAGATTCTTGAACATTCCGTTTAGGTTTCTGTGAATCGGTAACGACCGGGCATTGGCACTTCCACGGCTGGTGCTTCACCCCAAGTTGGTTTGTCCGGCCCGAGCTTCATTTCGCTGGCCATCATCTGCTCCCAGGTAATCGCTTGTCCTGAGTAAGCCGCTTCACGACCCATGATAGCCATCATCGTACTCTTGCACATGTAGTCCCCATTGTTAATAGGTTCATTGCGTCGAATAGCATTCATCAGCGCGACGTGTTCCAAATCATACATGCTCGGTTTCTTGCCTTCGTAACTCCAGGTCTCTTGACCGGAAATCTTGTTCGCTAGAACTTTGGCCGTCCCTTTCGTTCCAAAGACAAAGTCCTCGGTTTCATTGAAGCAGTCCGACATTTGACGGGTGGATGCAAAGCAGCGTGTGCCATCTGCCCACTCGTAGACGACCGAGAAGTGATCGTAGATGTCACCGTAATCCGTCGACGTTCGGACTTGTCGACCACCACTTCCATAGCATTTGATCGGTGGCACATCGTGATGCAACCACATCGCTTTGTCCAACGAATGGATGAACTGCTCGACAATATGGTCTCCGCTCAACCATTTGTAATAGAGCCAATTGAGAACTTGACGATGCATGGGCGTCCAATCGGGTTGTGGGTTCCTCAGCCACAAGGTCGAGGTGAGATAGTTCTCTTGGATCGAAACGATCTCGCCGATCGCACCGGAGTGGATCTTTTCCATAGTCGCTTTGACCCCGAGATCGTATCGCCAGCACAAACCGGAAACGACACTCAAGCCCTTTTCTTTTGCTTTCTCGGATGCGGCCATCACTCTTCGTACGCCAACGGGGTCCACCGCGACAGGCTTCTCGCAAAAGACATGCTTGCCAGCGTTCACTGCCGCTTCCATTTGAGCAGGGCGGAAGCCTGGAGGAGTCGCGAGCAAAATCACATCGATGTCGGTTGCCAGAATTTGTTCCAATGCTTCCCAGCCGGTGAAGCATTGATCGTCTGGGACTTCGTATTGATCGCCGAGCGATTTTCGAAGTTGTTTTTTCCCTTCTTCCATGCGGTTGTAAAAAACTTCAGCAATCGCGGTCAGTCGGCAACCCGGATCGGCAGTCATGGCATTTTTCGCCGCACCATTTCCGCGGCCCCCGCACCCCACCAATCCAACCTTGATAATGTCGCTACCGGCTGCATGTGCCGAGCGGGCCAAGAAAGCATTCGTTGCACCAACCGCACCGACTGCTGCCGTCGACTTCAAAAAAGTGCGTCGTGGTTCCGCTGACTTTGTGTTGTCGGCTGGGTTTGAATTCGAGGAGTGGGTCATAGGTAGGTTCCCAAAAGTGAGGTAAGTGGCCGAATGAAGGTTGGCATTAGTAGAAGTGTTTATTACATTGCAGCGATGGGTTTCGACCGAGAAGGGCGTTCTTTGCTCGTGTTCATCGTTGCATCGGGTCCTTCCGGTTATAACCCAAGCGTTCCCAGATGCAACAAGGCTCGAATCACGAGCCGTACAATTTCAACTTTGCGGCCTTACAATTGAACAACGAAGACGAATATTTGAACGACGAAGTGGTGGATTTACCACAACCAACACGAGGTCGGTTTTTTCGTGACGAGGATCCGCAATTGCTTCGTGAATGGCTCGCGAAAGGCAAAACGCTCGAAATCGAGATCGGATCCGGCAAAGGATTATTCTTGTTGAATGCTTCGCCGGTACACCCCAATACGACCTATTTAGGTTTCGAGTTGGCAGCCAAATATGCGTGGGAAGCCCAAACGAAAGTCGAACGCTTGGGACTCTCGAACGTTCATTTTTTTGCCTGTGATGCGGTGGCCGTCATCGATCAAGATATTGCTTCGGAATCGGTGGATGCGGTCCACTGTTACTTTCCTGACCCATGGTGGAAAGCCAAACACAAAAAACGTCGAGTGCTGAGTGAACAGACTCTTCGCAATATAGAACGAGTGCTCAAGCCATCAGGGCAATTTCATTTTTGGACCGATGTCTTGGACTACTACGAATTGACGCTACAAGCTGTCGATCAGGTGACAACGCTAACCGGCCCACTCTTTGTTAGCGAGCCACCGTCGAACCATGACATGGACTATCGTACCCACTTTGAGCGACGCACTCGACTCAATGGACTGCCGGTTTATCGCAGTCGATTCGTGAAGGCGAGCAGTACCTAGCACGGACTTAACACGCCTCGAAGCACGCGAGATGCGACTTACCTTAGAAGCCGCCTACCGGCCCCAGAAAGAGCTTTCTTCGCTGTTGACGACACGATCGATGCGACGTTCGATTTCGGCCATCTTGGGATGGTCCGTATAGAAAACGGCCGATGGATTGATACCGGCTTGTTCGAATTGCTCCATTCGATCTCGGACAGCCGGCAATTGCGCTAGTTTAGGTAATACAAATCCCCAGCATGCCACAATCGCAGCGACTGCAATCAACAACATTCCCCATCGTGATGCTTTTGATTTCACTTGGACATCAGCTCCGCTGCCGTTTCGGGGAACAGATACGTGAATACAAACCAAGCCATTAGGAAGGAAAGTATTAGATTGAGTGCTTGCCCACAAACATAAAGAACAACCGGTTTCCCCGAAGCGAGCATGTGGCGATATTCACGGAAGTTGCTCTCTAAGCCAATACTGACAAACGCCAGACAAAACATCCATTCTCGTAATTGTTTCGTGGCTCCATCGACGATGCTCGATACGAACATACGACCTTCTAAACCTGGGGACTGAATGGCAGATAGCAACAGCGAGATCCCGATAAAACCCAGCGTAAATCTGGGAAACCGAGTCCATACTTCCGAGATCTTCGGTCGCTCTCCGTCGCTATTTCGTTCGACAAACGAAACCCAGTAGAGAGACACTCCAAAAGCAACGGCTCCGATCAAGATGTTTTGGATCATCTTCACGGTGGCGGCTACATCCTTTGCGACTCCACCCACTAATGTGCCTGCCGCGGCGACCGCACCCGTCGAGTCGATGGTTCCTCCAATCCATGCACCGCCGATCACTTCCCCCATACCAGACCAAAGAACGATGTAGGGTTGAATGACAATCATGATGACTGTGAATATCAGTGAAAGGCCGATCGCGAGGGAAAGTTCCTCCTTCTTCGCCTTGCACGCCGCAGCCGTTGCCACAGCCGCTGAGACTCCGCACACAGACATATCCGCCGAGATGACCATATTCAACGATTTCGAGGGGATCTTTAAGATGTATTGCCCGAACACATAGGTCGCGATTAAAACAATCGGAGTGACCACCCAAGAAATGAGAATGCCAGGGATACCCAAAGCCAACAGTTTGTTGAACAACACCTCGGCCCCGAGGAGCACGAGCCCTGTCTTGATATAGAGTTCCGTTCTTGCGGCATAGGATAGCCATTTGGGCAATCCGATCGTGTTGCTAATGAGGAGTCCCAGCAACAATGCCCATAGGACGTATTCCAAATTATAGTTCTTGATAACAGACTGACCAGCGAGCGTGTAGGCGATCAAGGCCATCGCAAATACCGCGACAAACGCAACGGCAAAACGAAACGTCGAATCTCCCATGACGAAAACGCCAATGGAAAATACGATGAGCAACACAATACCGGTAACGACGAGCGAGCCAATAATTCCAGTACTCTTCGGTGGAGCGTCTTTCGACTTGCTCTTGCGAACGAAAGCGTCGCGGGGATCATTACTCCAATCACTCGGCTTTACAAGCCAAGTCTTGAGAGGCATGACAGCGATCTTCGATTCTATTTCTGTCAGTTGCTTGTTCAGTTTCTCTTTGCTCTCGGCGAATGTCTCCGAAGCTTTGTCCAGGCGCTTTATCTGCTCCTTGGTCATGGTATGGTTTGCCTTCAACTCCTCCATGTTGTCGGGTCTCAAGACATAAGACCAGAAACCGATGATGGCGATCAATCCGAAGGCTATAAAGATCGCAATGTAGTCTTCCTTGCGATACCAAGGTCGAATGGGAGTCGTACTGGCGGGAGAGTTCATCGAAGAAGCTTTGGTAGGAGGGAATAACGCGAGGTGTTAGTTTAACTCACGATCCCCAGAAGTGTCGACCTGAACGCACGGGACGATCCGAAACCATTTCGAGTCCAGTAAACGAATGGCGGTCTCGGAGTTTCCTTCAGCCAATTCACGTTTTGCAACAAAGAGTCTGTTTCGCAAATCAACACGTTCTGTCTCTAACAGGAATTTGGAGCAAGCTTCAAGGTTGTCGATCGCCATTTCGCCATCCCCTTTCAGATCGATTTGCAGACGTACACGCAGGCCATCCCACGTGTCGGACTTCGTCATTTCTAACTTTGCCAGATCGGAAGAGAAGTCAAAGGACCAACGATTCCAGCTACTTTTGGCTGAGGCTGTCCGTTGCACAGCTCCTTCTTGCGTGGATAACCGTTCGAATCGCTGGGCTTCTTCGTTCCATAGCAGCAGACTGACTTGAATCTCCACCTTGGCTCCAGCGGCGTTGATCGTTTGCAAAGAAAGATGAAGTCGATTTGTCTCTAACTCAAAAGGAGCGGATTGCATCCATGCCGATCCACCCGCGGGCTCAAACGAGACTCGCAGGCTTTTGTTTCCATTCGCTGCATTGGTATTATCCGATCGAAAGATCACTTTTGGATTGAGAGAGGTTGCCCAATCCACTAGCTCTCCATCTCCCAATTCAAAGCTCGGGTTCGATAGGAGTTCCGGTTCCGGCGTGAATACACTTCGTTGGTTGACTTCTTTCTCAAGTGCCAGTATCGCGGATTGAATCGATTGCTCTGTCGCTTTCTCATCTGAAATCCAGTTCACGAGCGATGCGTTCTGGTTCCGCCATTCCAACACAATCATGGAGTGTGCGGGAACAAGGTGTGCATGTTCGGACGCACGTTCTTCGATATCAAGGGAGTTGGACTGCGTTGAGCGGCGTTGAACGGAGCCTGGGTCTGCATCCCATTTCAGTTCGACAACCGTATCGATCGGGTTCGCATTGATGATCAACGCTCGGCCTGTTCTCGACACCGTTGGTGATTGCCAGACTTTGATTCTGTCCATGCTTCGTTGCAAAGAAGATCGCGGTACACTCTGAGCTTGCTTCAGCCACGGTTCCCGCAAAGCAATGAGAAGCTCCTGCGAGTCTTGATGCGAAGGCTCGAAACTCGCTAGCTGGGAACATTTCGAGATACCATCCGACCACCATTGCGCAACAACTTGGTGCATAGGTGACTTCGTAGGTGGGAGGATCGTCATAACATCGATCGATTCCACTTTGAAGCCACTAAGATTGGTAGTAGGTTGGTAGTAAACTCGCCGAATATCACGCTTCCATGCAATGATGGAATCGTAGACTTGTTGCCGTTGCCACAGATCGAATGCGTTCGCCCCAACACCTAGGATCGCTTCGCGACGAAGCACAGGGTCGGAAGGTAGGTTCCCTTTAAGCTTTGTTGCGAACCGGTCGAGAATCATGTCTGGCAGTGAACTCAGGGACACGGAGATATTCAGATGGGAATCTGGTTGAATATGCAGCGCATAGCCCGTATAGCCTGGTGCATTGCGATACCTTTGCTCAAACTCGATGAGCACCGATTGAATCTCTTTTTGAATCCTCGGATGCAGCGGATTCCAGCGTGGACTGGAGGAGGAGAGGTCTGAGGACTGCAATATCTCCTCTGTAGCTTCGGGATTCGACGCGAACGATGACAGAGAACCGTTCCATTCAAACACTGGAAGAAATGTGAGCCCTAATGCATGTGTTTGATGATAGAGCCAGCGAACGATGTCTTTCGGATTGGGGTCTCTAGCAAACTGGTCGAATCGGCCTGTGTCCAGCCATGGGACCGATACGAATTGGTTCGACGGATAGATCGTCGATTCCTGCGACAAAACGGGAACGGAAACGCAGGAGTAGCCTTCGCGTTGACAAGACTCCAGCCAAGGAGTGAATGCGAGCTCTACGGACTCCCATGTGTCGTACGGCGTTCCTGCCACCTTCCTCCCATGCGCTAGCATGCCGCGAAGCTGATCAGTCGAGAGGACGGATGTCATCCACGCGCTGGCTGCAGTCTGGTCTGTCTGCATTCTTTGTGGAGTATTTGCTTGGCGGAATTGAAGGTTCTCCAGCCGAAGGGGAGTTGTCTTGGAACGATTGGTTACCTCCAAAATCACGCTCTTGATCGATGAAGTAAATTGCAATTCCCTGCGATAACGTGTTCCTGTCTTTTGGTAGAAAGGCCCGAGAAGCTCTCGGTTGCTTGGTGACAAGCGGGCTGTTATGATCGGTGCAACAGATGGTTTTTTTCTGCTTGGTTGGAGAATACGTATCTCACAGTCGTCCCATAGCACAGGGAAATCCAATCCGAGCAACACCGGCAGTTTGTCCCGCGCGAATTCGACGGGTACTCGAACGGATCCACCGGGTTCAATTTCAACGATTGGCTCTTCCTGATTTCGAGAACTGCCTTTCCATAACGGAATCGTCGATGCGAATCGCTCCCAAACCGGATTACTTCGACGCGAGTTCTGCGCCGACTCACCTTGCTGGTCTTTCTTGAGATAGCTCCGCTGGTTCCAATAGATCTCGGCGGCGACGGCTTCGGTGTCCGCGCCAGTGTTTGAAGAATCCGACGCAGGGCAGACGACGAATTGAATATTGCGACGAACGGCGGAACGTGGCGCACCAAAGCTAGGCAAGAAGCGTTTTGGTTCGAGTGTTAGTTGCAGCTCATAAACTCCCTGCGACATCGGTGCGGCCATCGAGTGAAAGGATACAGGAGGAGCGTTTCCAACAGAATCTAAAGTTACCACTGTGGATTGTTCGAGGATCGTAGCGTTGTCGGATTTGCGAATCATGCTCCATGCAAGATTCGCAGCTTGATTCTTCCATGCGGTTGCTGACGGAATCACTTGGAATGCGAGAGGCTCGTTCGATGCATAAATCCAATCGTCTTGTTCGGCAACCACGCGTAGTCGGTCTCCCGGAATTCGATCCACCACCACGCGTGCAGGTGAAGCCAAAGAGAGTTCCTTCGCGCCATCGATACATTCGGCGAGAGTAACGCGAACCTCCTCATGCGATTGCCATACGTCCGAGTCGTTGACTGCACGATCGGCCGATTCCGAACGCAGCCGAATGATGAACTGACCACTCAATGCCCCTCGCACCACGAGATCGCAACCGCCGAAACGAGTCTCATTGTCATGAATCAGATACTTGCCCTTCGAGTCCTTGGGGAGCAATCCAGAATCGTGTGGGTCGATCCCTATTTGGATGGCAGATTTGATGCTCGACTGAACAGCTTCGATTTCGCCAACGTAGTTTCGAGGCATGTCATGCCCCCAAACGATGCGAATTCCAATTTCGTACGGATTCGATCCAGCAGATTGTTCGCTAGCATAGAGTGAATCGCTTGCAATGAACCAAGATACCAAGAGAACAACAACAATACGAAGATGCGCAGCAACGAACGAGCCGATCGAAATCGATGACTCTCGTCGACCAAGTCGGAGCGAAGCAAGCCAAACAGCCAGCCAAACCATACGTTTTAGGGCATCCATGTCCAGGCAATCGAATAGGGTAAGTCATTTCAGAGAATACCCAAATTCCCTATTCGAAGACTACAGCAATCCTTTTGCTATCAAAACTCGTTGATCACTTCGGTACCCGCTCGACTGCCGAGACTGCGCCAAGTCATCAAATCAATCGCGGAAGGGATACCACGGACAGAACCATCCATAAATGCAGCATTCACCAGGCCAGCATGATGACTTCGCGAAGTGATAACACCAAAGGTTGGATCTGTCTGGTTTCGTCCTTCGCGGCTGCTGGTAACGTCGATGTCGTAAAGAATGTTGCTTACCATGTGAGGAACTTTGGTATTGGGCGCAAAGGTCGTTGTGAAGCCCGTGTGAATTGCGCGACCGCAAACCCATTCGGTGTGTCCACTATTGGCAGACCATGCGCCGCCAACATAGGCACTGCTCACTTCCATGGGAGTTGCTGGCGGCACCGTAGGAATGGCAACGAAATCATGAAACCGAGGTGTGAACGCCTTCACTTCCGATAGACCTATCGTGTTGCTCAGTCCATCGACAAACCCTCCAACCGAGTTTCTGCGATTGGGCGCAAAGGCAGCGCCCCCATCAGATCGGTTGACTGGGTTGTAAACAAGATACAACCCCATAGAGAGCGCATAGTTGATCGGGTAATGCTCTGGAACTCCGTTGGCATCCAATCTGGTCCGATCGTTCGGTTCGCTCGGGCACATGTAAACAGGGACACGAATGGTCGCTACACCATTCGGTGGAAAGTTCGACTTGTTCGTCCCGTGATGATACCCAACGGAATAATCGATTCTCGACGAGATGTTTCCCCCTTCAAGAAACGGAACCAAAAACGCTTGAGCCGACCATGGTTGTGGAGCTGATCCACCAAGCGAAATCGTCGACGGGGGGAACGACTTCATGGCACTCTCGTAATTGTGGAGCGCCAGTCCTATCTGCTTCAAATTGTTCGAGCAACTCATCCTTCGAGCCGCCTCGCGGGCCGCTTGGACCGCGGGAAGCAGCAACCCAACCAAAATGCCAATGATGGCGATCACCACCAAAAGCTCAACCAACGTAAATCCTCGATGAAATTGCCGTGATGCTCTACCAACAGACATAAGCCAACCCGTTTCCTAGGACGGTAGTCGATGTTCCGAAGTGATTCGAAACGGTCAAACCCGATTGTGGCTGGCTACAAAGGACGCAAGGGGTCCGTGGCTTGCTTCGGCTGGGGACACGTTTTCCACTCGGAAAGGTGACGGCCGATTGCTCAAAAGGTTTCTAATGAGACTAAGTCTCAATATGTACAAGACGATCTTTCTTGTCAAGTGGATGTTTTGCGGGTCCGGGCAAAACCATTGCGATTCAGATTCAGGGCCCTCTTTTGTGCTCGCGACACGGAAAATGGTTACCTTAATGGGGGTGGGGCATATCGCAGTGGTTCCAGAAAAAGTGGCTTTTTTGTCAATCTGTGACCACAGGTGTCTGGACTTCGTTTACCTTTCCAGGGCCCTAACTACCTTGGATAGTACATGTCTACGAGTGGCTTTTTGACGACGATGCGAAGGGATTCCATACGAACTTTTTTCGAAGCATCCCCTACGGTAAGGTTGCTCCGATCGGATAACGCACCTTGGGTGATCGATTTTCTCCAGCGAGTCTTTAAGTCTGGCGAATTGATATCGATTGGACAAACCGACTTGCGAACACGGCTTGCTTCGTTCCAAGAAGAGATTCACGAGACGGAACCGGATCTTCTCAAGGGACCGTCGGAACGTTATCTCACGCAGTGGGCGGATTCTGGCTGGTTGCAACGATTTCTCGAAGCCGCTTCTGTCGAGCCTCAGTTCCAACTCACCCGCTATGCCGAAGAGGCGATTCAATTTGTAGATTCCGCCATGGCACGCGGTAGGAATATGGTTGGCACCGAAAGCCGATTGCGATTGGTCATGGACACTTTGGAAGACATCGTGCGCGGTGCCTCGGCCGATCCTGACCGCCGACTTGAATATTTGAGAGCCCAACGCGCGACCATCGATGCGGAGATCGAAGCGATTCAATCTGGAAAATCGGTTCAAGTTTATCGACCTGCACAGATTCGCGAACGATTCCAAACCGCCGTGGAATTGTTGCGTGCTTTGCAATCCGACTTCCGAGCCGTCGAAGAGCGATTTCAAAACATCGCGCGCGAGGTTCAGCAACTACAAGCGTCGGGGCATGATTCTCGCGGCAACATTCTTGGCCACGCGCTCGACTCCGAAGATCTTCTCAAACAACAGGACGAAGGGATCAGTTTCTTTGCCTTTGTTAGCTTCTTGTTCTCCCCCACACAACAAGCCCAGCTTCGCAAGAATATCGAAGAGATCCAACGTCTCACTGCATTGTCGGATGAAAATGAGTCGATGCAACGGGTGCGTCGCATGGTTCCCGCACTGCTCGCGGAAGCGGACAAGGTCATGCGGACGACTGCCCGACTTTCCGCCACACTACGCAGGTTGCTCGACGCCCAAGCCGCGGAGCATCGTGTTCGACTGGCATCGGTCCTTCGAGATATTCGCCAAATGGCGATGCAGCTTCGGGGCAACCCAGCGTTAAGCACGATTCAGCTTCAGATCCAAGCAGAAGCTGCTATCCAATCCCCCATGGCTAGAACCTTTTGGGTGGCACCGCAATCATTTGATGAACGTGCCCTTACCGAACAAGTGATCGATCCGGGGCAAGCGCAAGCGATTGCCAGCGCCTTCGCGAAACTGCATCGACTGGATCTTCGCAAACTCCGCCGGTTTATTCGCGAGATTACTTTGGATGGCGAAGAGCTTCGGCTCACGGAGTTGTTAGCGCGTCATCCAGTGACCGGTGGAGTTGTCGAACTTTTGGGCTATCTTCAAATCGCTCACGACGATTCCCATTCGATCGACCGCACGACCATCGATCATATTGTTATCGACGAGGTGCGTGGGCATAGTGGCCCGTTAACATTGTCGATTCCGAGAATCACGTTTCAGCCGAAAGCGTTGACCCGAGATATGGCGACGAAACCGAGATGAACCATCCAACCCTTCCCCCTCCCGCCGATTGGAGCCCCGTTGCGGTCCGACTTTTGCAAGGTGTCGTCTACCATGACGATAACCTAGAGCTCTGGGAACAGCTTTTAGAAAATGTCTCGCCGCTCAGCGAATACTTTGCCAAGCTGGGACTGCTGTTGATCGTCGATGAGCCCGACGCGATGGCCTATTTACGCCAATTGGAAGATGATGAGATATGCCCGGACTATCCTGCGGTTCCACGCCTCTTTCGTCGTACACCTTTAGGTTACGACACGACATTGTTATGCGTGTTGCTGCGAGATGAATTGCGGCAGTATGAGGAAGAAGATGTACATAACGAAAGGTGCGTGATCAGCCAGTCGGATCTTTTGGCATTATGGGAAGCGTTCTTTCCGAACGAAGAAGATACGGTTCGACTCAACCGAACTTTGACATCTGCATTGCGGAAGCTCGAAGAACTCAAATTCGTTCGACCGTTTGAGAAAGAGCCACCAACATGGGAGATTCGCCGAATCCTCAAAGCCCGCGTACCATTGGCAGATCTTGAACGACTCCGTTTGTCGTTGGCGGCAATGATTGGTAAACAACCCGATGCGACACCAGAAGAGTCCGCATGATTCGTAAACCCACTAATACAACTCCCGATTCAGATCGACCAGCGCTCGTTGGGTATCGACTTGCAAAGTTGGAAATCTACAACTGGGGAACGTTCGACGGATCGGTCTACTCTGTACAACCGCGTGGACTTACAACGTTACTGGTCGGAGAGAATGGTTCTGGGAAATCGACGGTGGTCGATGCGCTTCTGACATTGCTCGTACGTCCACAAACCAGAAACTACAACGTTGCAGCAGGCGCAACCAAAAACGAACGCGACGAGAAAACATACATTCGCGGTGCCTACGATCGAACGGTTGGCGAATCGGGGCGGCCTCAAATCCAATACCTCCGTTCGGGCAGCGGACACTATACCGCGTTGCTCGCGACATTCTCGAACGAAAGCTCGAAGTCCGCCTTTACGATCGCTCAAGTTCTTTACTTGAACAACGAGAATGCCGTCGAAAAAGTATATGCGTACAGCGACGACGAGCGGAGTATCGTGCGTGACTTGGGGGAATTAGGTTTAGGCAGTTCCATTGCGCGTTCTCTCAAAGATCGAGGGTTCCGAACGACCTCAAGTTACAAAGAGTACCTCAGTTGGATCCAACGCAAAACGAGCTTCAAAGCCAAAGCGATGGATATCTTCAATCAGACCGTGGCCGTGAAGGATGTCCAACGTCTCGACGATTTTATTCGGCAACATATGCTGGAGCGAAAACCGTGGAACGAACGGGTCGGTCGATTGCTCAACCATTTTAACGAACTGAGCGAAGCACATCGCATGCTCGTTCGCGTCCGTCAACAAGACGAGTTGCTGCGACCCGTCGTGGAGTTGGGAGATCGCTTCGAGACTCGAAACTCGGAAGTGCAATTGGCAAAGATTCAGCTCGAAGCGATGAAGCCATTCTTCGATGAACAAACGATCCAGCTCTTGGCACCGATTTGCGATCAATGGACGCAACAGATCATCAATCTGAACGAAGAAATCGATCGGCTCGAGAAAACACAATCGAAACTCAGGAGCGAAATTGCACGACTCGAAATCGATATCGAGAACGCGGGAGGAGAACGTCTGAAACAGCTTCCCGGATTAATTGAGCAATCGGAGACACTTGCCCGGTTCAAATCGCAGTTTCGCGCAAGGCTCGAAAGTCAACTTGCGATGGCTGGCGTTCAAGTTCGGATCACGTCACCCGATCAATTTGCAAAAGTGCGAAAAGAAGGTTACTCGCGACGCGCGGCTCTCGCCGAAGAGCGCGCTGCAAAACGCAAGTTGAATGACCAAGTTCAGTTTGAAGTGGGATCGTTGATTCGACAACTTGCTGAAGATCGCGTTGAGCTCGAAGCGCTCGAGAAGCGAAAAGGCAACCTGCCAGAGACCTTTATCGCCATGCGCGACAGCATGTGCCGCGAGCTTAAATTGGCACCGAGCGACTTACCGTTCGCTGCCGAATTGATGGCAGTTCAACTAAAAGAGCGGGAATGGGAATCGACGATCGAACAGGTGCTCCATTCCTTTGCACGCAGTTTGTTGGTCCCATCCGATTATTACTCGCGAGTTTCAGGGTACGTTGAGCGAACGCGTTTGGTAGACGGTCGCGGTCAGGGGCAACGGCTTGTTTATTTGAAAGTGTCACGACAGAATCGAGACGCGTCCAATCCGCGTTCGAAAGAAACTGGCAGTCACGAGACGTTGTTAGCCAAACTGGAGTTTCCGAATCATCCCCTTAGTCCGTGGGTGAAATCGGAGATTCAAAATCGATTCGATTATGTCGCATGCGAATCGATCGAAGAGTTTCAACGGATCGATGCGGCTGCCATGACGCGCAATCGGCATATCAAGTCTGGGTCGCAACGGCACGAGAAAGACGACCGACAGATTCATGACGATAGACGTCACTACGTTTTGGGATGGGACAATCGCCAAAAGCGGTTGGCTCTCGCCGAAGCGATTCGAGCCTCGCAAAGCAACCTCACACAACTGGAAGAACGTTCGCATCGGTTGAACCAAGAGATGGATTCCGCAACCGCAGCTATCGAAGCATTGGACCAAGCGTTGCTCGTGGAGGACTTTGATTCGATCGATTCCTATCGACATGAGTTCGAAGCCAACCAGCTCAAGCTGGAACGACAGAGGCTTGAAGAGTCGGACGACAGTATTCGTGAACTCAAAAAACAGGTAGCGTCGCGTCGCGCGGAAGTCGACGGTTACCAACAAGACCGCGACAAAGCGATCGAGCAACGAACCGAGAAAGATCGTGAGCTTCGCGATGGTCGTCGCATGCTAGAGGCTTCGCAGCGCTCACTCGCATCAGCCAAGGACTCAGAAGATTATGAAAAATGGCAATCGCAATACGAGGCAATTGCATCAGGGTTGGCGGAGCCTATCTCACTCGCGAACATCGGCGTCTTGCCATCGGTTTGCATGCAAACACAGCGCGAGTCGGTCGAGAAGATGCAGGAGAAGCTGGCACCGCTGGGGCGCGAGCTGATCAGTGGTATGTCTCGTTTTCTCAAACGATTTCCCGATGAACAAGCGGATCTAGATCCCAATATCGAATCGTTGAGCAGCTTCCGTGCTCTGTTTGAACGAATCTCGATCGATGATTTACCCAAACATGAAGAACGTTTCAAACGCAGATTGAATGAGAATGTGCTGAACGAAGTCGGGTTGTTGCATGGAAGCTTGGAAGACGAACGCGAAGAGATCAAAGACAAAATCGAGCAATTGAACGCCGCGTTAAAACTGCTCGACTGGAAGATCGGAACCTACATGCGTTTGGAACCGAGCGATGTTCAAGACCGAGAGATCCAAGATTTCCGTCGAGAGCTGGCAGGCTGCTTGTCTGGTACCTTGGACGGATCGCCCGAAGCGAATGAATCGACCTTTGTTCGCATCGAGAAGTTTGTGGCTAAGCTCCGCGACGATGGTAACACACGTTGGCGAGAAAAGGTGATCGACGTTCGCAATTGGTTCAACTTCGGTGCACGCGAGATCGTGAAAGAGACTGGCGAACAGAGAAGTTATTACGACGGAGGAACGGGGCAATCCGGAGGCGAGAAGGGAAAACTGGCATTTCTCGTTTTGGTTGCCGCGATCGCGTATCAATACGATATCGACCCAGATGGTCCCGCGAGTGATAAATTCGCTTTTGTGATGGTCGATGAAATGTTTTCGAGAAGCGATGATGCACACGCGGAGTATGCACTCGATTTGTTCGATCGATTCGGTTTGCAACTATTGATCGTCGCACCATTGGATGCCAAAGCACGAGTATGTGAACCGTATGTCGGCACGTATTTGCATGTGATCAAGAACAAGCAAACCAACAAGAGCGAACTCGTATCGATCACCGCAGACTTCTTCCACGAAACCGCGGTATCTTAGGCAATCCCTCGCTTTCGCAGTTTGTTGCTTTCATCCAAACCCGAAGCGTGCGCGAGGGATTCTCCGTCCCTCGCGCACGCTTCGAGTTGAGATGAATCCCTTTGCCTGCTGCAAATCCAATAAGCAACAGGCCGTCATGTTATGGATGATGACCGTCAACATGAAGTTCCATTTCTTCGTGGCTTGTCCACGGAACAACGACCATGTTACAGTCGGTTCTTCCAAAGATTTAGGGTGAGATGTATTTGGCCTTGATGATGCGCTTCATGCCAAGCGAGGACTTGCATCACCGTTCGAAGGGACCAACCGCGGTCTTTGATGGGTTCCGGAATCATGTTCATATCTTCGTCGTTGAACAACTCGATCGCTTTCAGCAAATGGCTCCGTGAAACCTCCAGAGATTCCCGAAGTGTCAATAGATCCGGAATTTCATCATCCGGTGTGCTTCCGCCCCGAAATCGTTCTATAAACGGACTTAGTCCAGGCTCTTGGCCAAAGAGTCTAGATGTGGCGAACAGCTCTTCGGTCACTGCGATATGCATCCACTGCCAAGCACAATGCGCACGACCTGCTCCGGGTCTCCAACCGAGAATCGCCGACGGATTCGGCAACTTCTCAACTTGCTCCAACGATTGAAGTGTCTTCGTTCGGTTAAATTTCCAAGCGGCAGTGTACGTTTCGATTTCAATTCGGCTCATGATTACTCTCTTTCCCATTTGATTGACATGCTTTCATCCTCACTTCCAAAGTGGATCCGACTGTTCGGCGTTCCAGCGATCCCATAAGGAGGAAAGCTCCTTCACGAGTGTCGGTTCAGTGCTAGCGAGGTTACTGTCTTCACCAGCATCTTTTGCCAGATTGTAGAGTTGCCAATCGTTATTGTCGCGAAGGATTTTCCAATCGCCTTTTCGTATTGCGTGCTTCGAACCAACTCGCCAATACAAATTGCGTGACGGTAGCTCCTCTGCAGAACCAGATAACAGAGGCAATAGATTGATGCCATCCAGTTTGTTTTTCCCGGTTGTTGATGCGCCAGCAATATCAAGCGACGTTGCCGCGATATCCATGGAAATCACAGGTGCCTCGATGACTTGTGAAGGTATGCGCCCCTTCCAGGAAGCAATAAATGGTACGCGTATCCCACCTTCGAACAGTTCCCCTTTACCGCCGCGTAATGGATCGTTGCGCGAAGTGAGTTCTTTGGTAGGCCCTCCGTTGTCACTGAGGAAGAAGATCATCGTGCGATTTTCTATCCCACTTTGGTGAATCTGCTGTAGCACTTCGCCGACGCTATCGTCCAGATGCGAGAGCATTCCCGCAAAAATGCGGCGATGGATATCATGGATGGCTGAGAATTTCTTCATGTACTTGTCCGATGCCTGCATCGGACTATGCACGGCGTTGTATGCCAGGTAAAGAAAGAATGGCTGTTCGCGATGTCGATCGATAAAGTTACATGCCTCGCGCGTGAATGCATCTGTGAGGTTGGCTCGCTCATCCGCAGGTTGGCTACTTCGCAAGATCGGATTGTCTGCATCGTAGTCCGGTTCATTGCTGCCAAGATGCGTGCTCCACACAATGCGACCATCGGACGACGTCCAACGTCCCTTGCTGCTACCGTCGGGAAGTGATTTTCGGCGTAGCCATGTTGTAACCTGACTCCAAGGATGAGGTACAAAATAATGCCCTTCATGTAGGAATCCGAAAAACTCATCAAAACCTCGCCGTTGAGGATGAAACGGTGCCGTTCCGCCAAGATGCCACTTGCCGATCAACGCAGTGGCATAACCAGAGTCTCGAAGTCGCTGGGCTATCGTCCGTTCTTCGACCGGCAATCCAACGCCAGGTGCAGAGTTCTTGGCACCAATCGGATTAAACTCGAATCCAAAACGCGTCTGATATCGACCCGTCAGCAATGCGGCACGAGAAGCGGCACAAAATGCAGCGGTAACATAGCCGTTGGTAAATTTCGCTCCGCCCGCAGCCAACGCATCGAGATTGGGAGTCGGAATATCTTTGCCTCCGAAACACCCTAACTCACCATAACCCAAATCATCTGCAACGACCAGTACTATATTCGGGCGAACCATAGCATCGCTCGCTTGAACAGCATCAAGAAATCCGGTAACAATGCGTCCTACTAGAGGAAAGTACAGAAAGAACACCGTCCAAGATTTTTTCATGTTTCAATTCTTTCCTCTGCGACTCGACTTGCCAATTGCATCACAATCTCGTTTGGAACTCTGCATAGTCTAATAAATGGATCAATTTGGAGTGCGACTGATACTATGAAATGGGGTTCAGATTAGCGGTTTTCTACGGCCGCAATGCTTTGTCGTAGCGATTGACTTGTTGCATTTCGGACTACGTAAAGTGATTTCGTCTGGTACAATTGCAGGCAATGGAGTTGAACCACTGTTCAGCATATAGCTTCCAACACATGAGCCCTTCATTATGTCTACTCTCCCGCGAATGGACCGAACGATTGTAAAACGTACGACACTCGAACTGCAAGGTCGTGATAGTGGTGTACATGCCGCAACATTGGTAGAGCGGATAATGATGGTTTGGCCGTTGACCCTTACGGCGTGGGCATTCAAGGAGCCGAATTTTGTTCAACCAAGACTTCAAAGACATGTTGTTCGCATTATCCGAAGCAAAAGCTGATTTCCTGTTAGTGGGTGCATATGCGATGGCCGTGCATGGACATCCGCGAGCGACGGGAGATTTGGATATCTGGGTTCGGGCCGATATTGAAAATGCCCCAAGAGTCCTTTGTTCTCTTGCCGCTTTCGGTGCGCCCTTGGATGATTTGACCATCGACGACTTATCTAAACCAGGGATCGTTTTTCAGATAGGCGTAGAACCATCTCGAATCGACATCTTGACAGCAATTTCGGGGGTCCAGTTTGAAGACGCTTGGGAAAACAGAGTATTGATTGAGATGGAAGATGTTTGCTTTAATGTAATTGGACGGCAAGATCTAATAATCAACAAACGTGCTAGTGGCCGACCTAAAGACTTAGCTGATGTTGTGACCCTTGATCCGGGAAATCAACTACCCGATCGGTTCTAAGCGATCAGTTTCTTGATAACAGTGCCGCCGAACTGGCTGAGCTGCTTGAAGCGACCTGCATGGTAGTAGGTCAGTTTGTTGTCGTCGAGACCTAGCAATCTCAACAACGTCACATGGAAGTCGCGAACGTGATGTACTTCTTCCACGGCGGTCATACCAAGTTCATCCGTGGCTCCGATCGTGTGCCCCGCATTGCAACCTCCACCTGCCATCCAGATCGTCATCGCATTCGGATTGTGATCGCGACCATACGCCGTTCCGCCACGAACTCCATTGTCAGGCGTTCGCCCAAACTCGCCGCACCAAACGATCAAGGTACTCTCCAGCAATCCACGCTGCTTAAGATCCGCAATCAATGCCGCAATTGGCTGATCCACAGCCCGCACTAGATTGCCGTGGGCTCGCTCGATGTAATCGTGACTGTCCCACGATCCATTGTAAAGTTGCACAAAACGCACTCCTTTCTCGATCAGCTTTCGGGCTAACAAACATTTGCGTCCGAACGCATCGGTGGCATCGTTGCCGATTCCATACATCGCTTGAGTTGCTGCTGTTTCATTCGAAAGATCCAATGTCTCTGGAACTTGTATCTGCATACGAAAAGCCAATTCGTAGTTGTCCATCCGAGCCCGAAGTTCTTCGTGTTCTCGATGTTCGGCAAAGTGCGATTGATTCAGCTTCGCAATCAAATCAAGATTCTTGCGTTGTCGATCGCGAGCGATACCTTCGGGAGGCGTAAGATCGAGAATGGGTGATCCCTTGGGACGTAGTGGAGTCCCTTGGTAGTGGGCTGGCAAGTAACCGTTGCTCCAGTTAGCAGCACCTCCTTGCGGATAGCTGACCTCGGGAAGCACGATAAAGCCGGGGAGATCTTGATTGACGGAACCGAGTCCATAACAAACCCACGCACCGAGACCAGGATCGCCACCGAAACGATTCCCGCAATTCATCTGATACATGGCGGTCGGATGATTGACACTATCCACTTGGCAACCGCGAAAGAAACAAAGGTCATCCGCCACTTTGGCCAAGTGCGCCCAATTGTTCGCTATGTCGGCACCACTTTGACCATATTTGCTGAAAGTGAATGGACTCTGAACATAATAGCGTTTCCCACTTTCCATCGCCGACTTTTGTTTACCCTCGCGAGTGAACTCCTGCAGATGCAATTTACGAAGTTCGGGCTTCGGGTCAAATGTATCGATATGCGAAGGGCCACCCTCCATCATCAAGAAAATGACATTCTTGGCTTTTGCCGATTCATGCGATGGCTTGAGAGCTAGCGGATTCGCTTGCTCTTCTGCCGACAATAGCGAAGCGAAGGCAATGCTTCCGAGACTGGCACCAAGACTAAAGGTAAAGTCGCGCCGCGATGGCGAAGAGCGGATTGCCATCGACTCTCTTTCAATAGACATAAGCGAACTCGTTTGCATTGAAGAGAGACAAACAGACATCAGCTAATGCACGGGTATGACGAGATACGTCCGAACCTTGTAGATCGGGTACATAGTCTGCATAAGCGTGAAGTTTCTCGTTGAACGAGAACCGCTCCCCGGTGTTCTCTTCGACGGCTTCGCGGCGTACCTCGAGAGGCGGTTTCGATTTCACGTATGGTTCATCCCCCATACTCGATTCGATGTCGCGCCAATGTTCGAGACAGAAGGCGATTTCTTCTGAATTAGCAACACGGCCAAAGGCAAGCTCGAAGCATCGAGCGATTGCCTCCTTGTCATCTTGGGTTTCTTTTGTCACTCGATGTGCAAGTGCCAGGGCGCGGACATGGATAGCTTTTCCATTGAACATCGCGAATACTTGAGGCGAGACGACACTCGCCTCACGCCGCTCGCAAGAGAAATCAGGAGCTGGCGAGTTGAACACTTCCATCGCTGGATCGCTGAGCCCGCGCAACTTTAAAGCATAGATCGATCGTCTGTTGCGTTGTTCCGGCTTGGGGTTCGGAGTCCAAGCGGCGGCAAAGGTCCCCATCACTTGCCGAGGCTGTAGGGCCGCTTCCAAGTTGATCTCAGGGCGATTGGGAATACCACCCAATTTGGGATTGAGCTCACCGCTGGCCGCGAGCATGGCATCGCGTAACTCTTCGGCGCTCAAACGTCGCGGTTTGAATACCGCATAGCTCGTGCCGGTTGGATCTTTCTCTCGCAATGATTCGTTATCTGGATGCTTGGAACTGCGTCGATAGGCTTCGCTGGTCATGATGGTTCGATGCAATGCTTTCAACGACCATTTTTGTTCGACAAGCGTCGCAGCCAACCAATCCAACAGTTCAGGATGAGTCGGCTTTTTGCCCGTGCTACCGAAGTTGTTCGGATTGCCAGCGTTGGGCTCACCAAAGTGCCACATCCAAACTCGATTGACAATCGTCCGAGTCGTCAACGGATTGTTCATGCTCGCGACCCATTCCGCGAGCGCGAGTCGACGTCCCTCGATGCCTTCAGGAATGGCCACTTGCTGAATGGCACCGAGCACACTCAGCACTCCCGGTTTTACTTTGGTCCCTTCGGTGAATGGATCACCACCGATCAAGATGCAGGACGATTCCAGTTCCCCCGCTGTCATGCGATCCGCTGGAACGCGAGTGGGTGCATTGACCAGCTTTGTCGGAACGGTACGACCACAGTACACCGCCAATGCAAACGGTTCGTATCGCTCGAGCTCCCACTTCAATCGTTCGAATCCTTTGCGAGCGACTCGCTCCAATCCAAACTGCTCGGTAGTAAATCCGACGAGCTTCGGTGGAAATTCGCTCTCCGGTACTTTCTTAGCCAGCAAGGCATTGCGGGCAGCGGAAAACAGGTCGGGGTAATTCCTGCGTTTGTTTGTCTTTGCCTTTGTGTCACCTTGCTTGGCAGAATCAACAGCCGCATTCCAGTCGATGGGATCGAGCCCCTTTTCGGCAAACCACTTCTGTGCATTTTCAAGCAACATGCTATCAAGTTTTGCCAACGTCGATTGATACTCGGCGGCAGCTAGTTCGAGATATCGTCTTTCGTCAAAGCCATCGGTATTCTCCGACTCCAAGAACGGTGCGGTGCGTTCACACAGTTGTGTCGTCGCAAACACCGCTTGCATCGCGTAATAGTCATGTGTAGGTATCGGATCGAATTTGTGATCGTGGCAGCGAGCGCATTGCAAAGAATGTGCCAGGAACGTTTCGCCGACGCTATTAGTAACGTCGTCAAGAAATCGTTGCCTAGCGATTTTGGCAACTTCCATTCCGGTCAATTCCCAGGGGCCCATGCGCAGAAAACCCGTTGCGATAATCAACTCCGGGTTGTTCGGATCCATTTCATCACCCGCGATCTGCTCTCGGATGAATTGGTCATAGGGCTTGTCCTCGTTGAACGCACGAATCACGTAGTCTCGATACCGCCACGCGTTACCACGTTCGAAGTCGTTGGCAAAACCAGAACTGTCTGCATAACGAGTCACATCCAACCAATGCTGCGCCATTCTCTCACCGTAGTGCGGTGAATCTAGCAATCGGTCGATGAGCGCCTTGATAGCCGATTCTTCGTTTGTCGCGAATGCCTGCTCGAATGCGTCTATCTCTTTGGGAGTTGGTGGCAAACCTGTCAGATCGAAAGTCGCCCGTCGAAGAAAGACTCTCGCTTCGGCCGCGGGAGCGAGCTTCAATCCCTTTGGCATTCGCTGCGCAATCAACGCATCGATCGGGTGCTGATCGATCGAAGGCGGAATGCTAGGTTTCTGAACTGGTTGATAACCCCACAATCCTTCTGGTTTATAACGGCGGTTTGCCCACTCGGCAGACAATGCACCAACCGTAGGCACCACGATGCCGTCTTCCTTGGACCATTGATCTGCATTGGCCGTGGCAATCGCTTCCGCCCGCTCACGATCTGGCCAATGAGCTCCCCCTGATATCCATTCTTTTATCCATTGGATCTGTTGCTGATTGAGTTTGTCGGCTTCCTTGGGTGGCATCGGTTGCCAATCGTCATGCGATCGGAGCACAGCCAAATAAATCGGGCTCTTTTCTGGTTTGCCCGGCACGACGACAGGCTGCTCTTGGTCGCCACCTCGAAGGAGCGATTCCAACGAACGCATATCCAGTCCACCTTGAATATCCGTTGGATCATTGCCGTGACACGCCAAGCATTTTTCATGCAAGAGCGGTTGGATGCGTCGGACAAACAACGCGTCGTTCCCATCCTGGAGAGCAGACGCCTTCAGAAAATCGCACAGACCTAGTAACACAAGTTGCCAACTTAGTACGAAGATTGCGAAACACTGGTTATACATCGGGACTTGGCCCTTTTCCGCTTCTATGAAACACCCCATCAACACTTGTTCCGGTTAGTCTCATGATACTTCAATGCCGCGTCGGGCGAAACAGAGTGATGGAACACCCTCGCACTGGGAGGGTCGGCCAAAGGCCGGGTAGGGAGAACTGAACTGTACCATTGCCGCTTATTCTCCACCAACCCCTCGTTTCCCCCATGCTTCGCTTGGCTATCCCAGCGGAAGGGTGACTGTCCTCGATGAGTTTCGAGTATAATGGAGGGCAACCTATGTGCATTCGTCCATTTCAGAATCCTCTGGTCTGCTTTCGGTATCGTTATGGGAATTCGACAACTAACCGAATATCTGCCTGCACGGCATGCGATGGCAAAGATCGTCGTGTTATGGATCGTCGCCGCTATCGACTGCATGCTGCTCCGTTCAAAGTGCTACGCCCAGGACAACAAACAAGGTAAACAGAGCGAGTCTTTCTTTCAGGAAACCATCAAGCCGATCTTCGAATCGAAATGCCAATCATGTCACGGTTCGAAGTCGCAAAAGAGTAGCTTCCGACTGGATGTCCGCGAGATAGCCTTCGCTGGGGGCGACCACGGTGAACCTCCGATCGTTCCCGGCAAGGCCCGCGAAAGCTCTTTGCTGGAATATGTGTCCGATGCGAACTCGGAAATGGCTATGCCTCCCAAAGATAGTGGTGTATCTCGATTGACCGCACGAGAAATTGAAAGCCTGACGCAATGGATTGAAGCCGGTGCGATTTGGCCTGATTCCGCGAACACGGTAATCGAGGACCCTCGCAATTGGTGGAGCTTCCAACCTCTGAAGCAATCGCTGCCGACGGACGATCGGAGCGATCGATCCACAGCGTCCAATCCCATCGACCGATTTATTCAAGCCGAACTGGCTCGCGTTGGCTTGAAACCTGCTCCACCCGCCGATCCACGCACCTTAGCAAGGCGACTTTATTTCGATCTTGTAGGACTGCCACCCACACCCGAAGCCTTGGATGATTTTGAACGAGCGTATACGCGGGATGCCGAGAAAGCGATCGAGGCGCTGGTCGACAAACTGCTCGCAATGCCACAATACGGAGAGCGATGGGCTCGGCATTGGCTTGATGTCGTGCATTACGGAGACACCCATGGTTATGACAAAGACAAGCCTCGTCCGAACGCTTGGCCGTATCGTGATTATGTGATTCGAGCACTCAACACCGACAAGCCTTACTCGCGATTCGTTGAAGAGCAAATCGCGGGTGATGTGCTCTGGCCAGATACGGTGGATGGCACCGAAGCATTAGGGTTTATCGCTGCAGGTCCTTGGGATTTCATCGGGCATGCGGAGCTTCCTGAATCTAAAACCGATGGAAAAATCGCCAGACATCTCGATCGAGACGACATGGTTTCGAACACGATCGGGACATTTTGCAGCTTGACCATCCACTGTGCCCAATGCCATCAACACAAATTCGATCCGATCACGCAAGAAGATTACTACCGCGTGCAAGCTGTCTTCTCCGCATTGGATCGCACGGATCGGCAATACTATCGCGATGACGCAACGCAGAAACAATGGATCGCACTAACGCGTTCGAAATCGGAATTGCAAACGGCGCTCACAGCGATCGAAGAACCATTAAGACGAGCCGCAGGCGATGAATATAATGTCCTTAGTAAACGAATCGATGAAGCCCAGAAGGACAAAGACAAACAGGCAAATCCAAGCGATGCATTCGGCTATCACGCTGCCATATCTTCATCGCAAACCGTTGAAAAATGGGTTCAAGTCGATCTTGGAGATCGCAAAGAACTAAGTCGTATTGTTCTACGACCGTGTTACGATGACTTCAACTCTATCGGTGCAGGATTTGGTTTTCCGATTCGCTTCCGAGTGGAGGTGTGCGACGATCCATCGTTTGAGTTGGATGTTGTCGCCCTGATGGAAAGGCACGCCGAGACAGTCGCTGAGGACTTGAAGAACCCAGGCCTGGAGCCGTTTACCATCCATGCTTCGACGTCTGGTCGAACGACTGGTCGATACGTTCGAGTGACCGCTACCAAGCTTGCCAAACGCTCGAACGATTTCAACCTGGCTCTGGCGGAGTTGCAGGTCATGGATGCCGCAGACAATAACATTGCCTTGGGAAAAGAAGTCACGGCTCTGGACTCCGTCGAAGCACCACCGAGATGGCGCAAGTCGAACTTAACGGACGGTGTGTTTCCGGCGGTCTCCAAGAAAGAAGATCGCGCGGCACTGATTGCAGAACGTGAGACACTGTTGTTGCGTTTTATCGATCCTGCTACGAAGCTTCAGCGAGCTGAGCTGAAAGATCAGTTGAACGCCGTGGAGGCTGAGTTAAAGAAGCTTCCAGCTCCTAGCATGGTTTATGTTGGCGGAATTCATCATGGCAAAGGGAACTTTGTCGGGACTGGGCCAGCGGGAGGCAAACCGCGTCCGATATTTGTGTTAGCTCGCGGACAAGTGACACAGCCATTGCGCGAGGCTGCACCCGGGGCGATCTCCTCGCTCGATTTCCAACCCTTTCAATTTGTAACAGACAGCGATAACAGCGAAGGCCAAAGGCGGGTTGCGCTTGCGCGATGGATTACCCATCCAGCCAATCCGCTCACCTGGAGGAGCATCGTAAACCGTGTTTGGTTGTATCACTTTGGTCGAGGCATCGTCGATTCTCCGAACGATTTCGGGCATAACGGCAGTTTGCCAAGCCATCGTGCGTTGCTCGATTGGCTGGCTTTGCATTTTCGGGATAACGGTGGATCGCTCAAACAACTTCATCGATTGATTGTTACCTCTAAAACGTATCGACAAGCTTCATTACACAACGCAGAGGCTGACAAAATCGATTCCGGGAACACCTTGTTGTGGCGACAAAATCGACGGCGGTTGGAGGCCGAAGCGATTCGCGATTCGGTTCTTGCAGTCAGTGGGAAACTGGACTTGTCGATGGGAGGACCGGGCTGGCAAGACTTTGTTGTAGAGCATCCAGAGCATTCGCCTCACTACGAATACGCGTTGGCCGATCCTGAAGACGCAAAGACATGGCGACGATCAGTTTATCGGTTCGTGGTGCGTTCCCAGACGCAACCTTGGATGACGTCGCTCGACTGTGCAGATCCATCGATGCGTGTGGATAAACGCAATGAAAGCCTATCGTCGATTCAAGCGCTCGCATTACTGAATAATAGTTTTATGTTGACACAATCGAAACACTTTGCGGAACGTGTAGAGCAAGCCTCGGATGACGTTTCCGTGCAAGTGGATACGGCCTATCGTTTGGCTTTTGGATGCGATCCACCGGAATCGCAACATTCGCAATTGATTGCATTCGCACGAGAGAACGGATTACCCTATTTATGCAGGTTGCTGTTTAATCTTAACGCGTTCACCTTTGTGGATTGAGCGGAGCACACATGAAGTCACGAAGATCATTCTTGATGGAGTCCGGCGGGGGACTGGGAGGCATCGCACTGGCATCCATGTTGGCGGATGAAGGACAGTTGCAGGCCGATGGGCCGCAGGCTCACCATCCAGCTCGCGCGAAACGTGTTGTTCAGTTCTTTATGGCTGGAGCGGCGAGCCACATCGATTTGTTCGATTACAAGCCGGATTTGATCAAGCTCGATGGCAAACCGAGCGATTTTGGTGAGCCCGTCGAAGCCTTTCAAAATGGACTGGGGCCTTGGAAAAAGCCAGTGTGGGACTTCAAACCGTATGGCGAGTGCGGCAAGATGTTGAGCGATACGGTGGCACCATTGGGGGCTGTCGCCGATGAGCTCGCTTTCATTCACAACATGGTGAGCAAGTCGGGCGTTCATAGCGCTGCTACGCTTCAACAAACGACCGGATTTTTGATACCAGGCTTTCCAGGTGCAGGTTGTTGGGTGAGTTACGGTCTAGGGTCAATCAACGAGAACTTACCGGCGTTCGTTGTTCTTCCTGACCATCGTGGATTTGCGTCCAATGGTGTCAAGAATTGGGATGCCGCCTTTCTGCCCGCACAGAACTCTGGAACGATCATCCATCCAGGGAGACCAGATCCTATTGCCGATCTCTTTCCCCATCGCAGCGGTTCTTTCATTACACAACAAGGGGAGAAGCAATCACAACAGTTGATGGCTGAATTGAATCGAGAGCACGCAGCCATGCGCGAAGGTGACGCTAGACTCGAGGGCCGGATTCGAAGCTACGAACTGGCGGCCAAGATGCAGTTAGCAGCTCCCGAGGCGCTCGACTTCTCAACGGAACCTGACTACATCATGAAGGCGTATGGCTTGGACGGTGGTGCACGCGCATGGGACAAAGAGATCAATGCCGAAGAAGAGACCTTTCACTTCGGGCAAAAATGTTTGGCGGCGCGAAGACTGTTGGAACGAGGCGTTCGATTCGTCCAAGTTTGGAGTGGCAATGACAACGGCTTCCCTCGCAGAAACTGGGACTCGCATGAAGATGTACATCGCGATCATGGGCCTTTGGCGATGGGTATGGCGCGCGGCTGCGCAGCTTTCATCCAAGACCTAAAGCAACGCGGCATGCTGAACGACACTCTCATTCTTTGGACGACCGAGTTTGGACGGATGCCTTCGACGCAAGGTGGAAAGGGACGCGATCACAATCCATTCGTCTTTACCAATTGGTTGTGTGGTGGCGGGATCAAGGGAGGGACTACTTACGGAGAGAGCGATCACTTAGGATACAAACCGTTGGATCGCAGCAATCCCACGCAAGTCTACGATGTCCACGCGACCATACTGCATCAACTCGGGCTGGATCATACGAAGCTCACATTTCGTAACAACGGGATCGATCGTCGATTGACGGATGTTCATGGGCGCGTCTTGACAGAACTGATCTGAGATATCATTTCGTAGCTAGATTCGTATCAAGACACTTTTGCCTTTACGTCTACTCCGCAGGAAACGTATTTATGAATTCGGCGACGTCGTTACACGCCTTCTGTGCTCGATCATTGAAGACATTCGTAGCAACCAAGATGCATTGATGTTTCCCAGGTAAAGCGAGCGCATAGCAATACCAGGTCGTATTGCTTCCGTTGTGAAAGAAGGCTTGGCCGTTGAATCGAGGTCTATCGAATAGAACCCAACCGGCCGCGTACGATTCGTTGGGCTTCGAGGATTGGATCGGCGTTAACATTTCGTTCCAGACCTTTTTCGAAATCTGCAGCTGCCGGTATCCATCTTCTTTTGCAAATGGCAAAACGAACTTGGACCAATCCCGCAGGTTCATGTGAGCTCTACCAGCGGGCCCAAGGCAATTGTATTTAGACGAAGCAAATCAGCCGCAGTTAGGCGGGTTGCTCAAGTTTCGGGTGGTCCCCGGCATATAACGAACCATTGAGTTGATCATTCGCTGCGCGGGCACCTGTGGTCAACGTTTTTACCTGCCCGGAGGAGAATTGTGATGAAGCGATTTGTCGGCCTAATGATGGTTAGTGTTGTGATGATCGTTGGAAACATGGCTCTTGAGGCCTGTCCGCCAGTCGCGACATGCGGTGGGCAGGTGTGTGGTCTTTTCGGCAAGGGTCGGTGTGGTCTCGATACGAATTGGTTTGGTGTTCAAACGTGTAAATGCTCCTACGCCATTTGCGAAGATGTTGAAGATGAGTCTCTCATCCCCTAAGCCATACGCCTGCTGATCCATGCGTTCCGTTAGGCAACTGTACTGAAAAAATGTACTAACGGACATCCTTGTCCGTTTAGGGCACTGCCGATTACCGTTTAACAAATTAAGGACATGCACAGCAATTGGGATGGTCTCAACGGAATTCAGAATCGAATGCAAAGATGATCGGCGATCGAATGGCAGCCGATGGAGAGTTTGACTTCTCAACAACAGCAAAAGCATCAAAAGATGGGGCTTCCCATGAATGACGCTGAAGAATTCGACCTGAATCCGATCGATTGGGACGTACCGCTACCTCGATCGAATTCTTTCGTTCCGACTGAGAGACGCCTGAAGGCGGAATGCTACCCTGCCGTCAGCCGATGTTCGCAAGATGCCGAACACCCAACTTGCCCGCCAACGCTCGCAGTCGATCGCGACTTGCTGAAAGAAAGCGACCTACCCACGTCTTTTCGTGCAACCGCTTGATACGCTGACTCCAAATCTCAGCGCTGCTTTGGAGCCGCTCGAAGATACCAGCCAACTCACTGGAGACGACAGCCTTCCCCTTGCGAACCACGCGGCTTGTGTAGTCGACCAGCAATAGATACTGGCCTAACGTAAACCCTTCCACGATCCCCTTCCGTAGGGAACCTTGACGTTGGCGATCTTCGATCGGAACTAACCACAATGCATCTTCGACATTGCCACTCACCGCTTGCGCTGCGACACTGCCGTTGCGAATTTGCTCAACGTCTTCCATACGACCTTGTGCGACAGCATTATCGACACGTTCCTTGATACTGGTATGTGGACTTTGTTCTGGCAATGGGACAATTCCAGCAGACACCGGGTTCAAATCGATATACGCTGCCACAGAAAGCAACGATTCTTGGTCCAATATGGCGATCGATTTGTAGCGTCCTTCAAAGAAAGCACCCGTGCATCCATCTTGCTGATTAGCCATTCGAGCGAGTGGTTCTTTGAGGCACTTCATGAACCAACTGAGCGAAGACAAACGACTTCGAGTCTCGCGAATCCAATCGGAATTGTTCAATTTCGCTTCGATCATTTCCTCCGACGGTTTCATCGGTTTGCGATCTGCACCGCGAGGCGGATAGAGGCGCAACCAACGTTCGACGACTTCTTGATCAGACCAATTTTCGGCTTCTTCGCAATCGATACGCAAGAGCAAGTGAAGGTGATTGTCCATGGTGCTAAAGCCACCAACGGAGATCGCAAAGATTTGGTTCAGTTCTTTGAGTCGTTGGTCGATCCATTCTTTCCGCTGGAAACCGTTCTCATCGGAGAGCAGATGGGCTTTCCTGCAGCATCTGGAAAGGCAGTGATACCAACGACTTACGGACGTATCTACCAGTCGGCAGCGAGCTTTAGTCATCGCAAATCTCCATTAAGGAACATTCGATTCAGTTCGCAAAATTTACCAAACTGCAAAACAAATGCAATATGCTGTGCATGTCCTTTTTTGTTCCGAAGTGTGAGCATGATGAATCGATGTCTGAAGTACTCGAAACGCTTCCGAATCGATGTCCGATACCGGCGACGCTTCTCGCGGTTTGTCGATCGATTTCAAAGTGACGCGAGGGTCGTCAATGGATTTGCGAAGATATTCGAGCGAGCTCTCGATGCTGTCGCCAGGTAGTAGTCTTAGATTTAACTTCGCGGTCGCTTGTATAGGAAGCACGGTCTCGGATACTCCCCCTTCGATCATCGTCGGGGCAATGGTCGTACGCAGCAAAGCATCGCCGCTGGGCGTGCTGCTCAATTTGTTTTTGACAAGTGAACCCAATAACCACATGTTGGACATTGCCAACTTCTTATCGAACGGCATCTCGGGCCTAGGAAGGCTAGAGTATCTCGAAGTCCACCGTCCATACGAGCTGGGAAGGGCGACAATCGAACGCGATGGATGGCACTGGCGAGAATACTCACTGCTGTTTCTCTTGGTGGCATCGAAGAATGTCCGACCTTGTCCGCAGCCACTTTGGCCGTCATTTCGACGGTCAAGAAACCTTTCTCTGCAACACCGACCAAGGCTGCTGGCCGTTCCAAGCCAGGAAACTGTGTAAAGACGCATCCACCCTCGTCGATGATCGAATGCAATCGTATGCCATGACTGCGAAACCATGCGGCCATTTTGCTATTGCCTTCGGTACCACCTAGTTCTTCATCATGACCTAAGGCGACATAGATCGTTCTCTGAGGTTGAAAACCCTCGTTGGCGAGTTGGTTGACCGCTTCGAGTATAGCCATCACACCATGTTTGCAGTCTAGAGTACCTCGTCCCCAAACATGTTGATTGTCTCGATGTCCACTAAACGGTGAATGTGTCCATTGGGAAAGCGAGCTTGCCTCGATTGGTACCACATCGAAGTGCGACATCAGGAGAATGGCTCCGAGTTCGGGTTCTTGGCCCGGCCACTGAAGAAGCATGCTGGGGTTTCGTCCATCGCCAAAATCAACTCCAGTTCTGCAAACAAACGGTGCTTGATGCAGATTCGAAAACGACGCTTGGATGAATTCTCGAAACCGGTAAAGCTCGTCGTCGTTCGTTATCTTAGACATCGGTGTCGAGATCGACCGGATCTGGATGGCTTGAACGAACCTGTCCAGTATCAACGTGATGTTATCCGATTTTTGAAACGAAGCTGTATCGATTCTTTGCTTCACAACGGAATCGATATCGAGTTGCTTGGACGAAAACGTCAGGTAGTTCCAGCTCAAGACGCCGACAAGAAGCAGCAATGCAAGGAGCAACATCAGCAGGATTCGTCGTAGATTGATCTTCGTCTTTTGTTTCATACGGGTATTTCCAAAGTGTTCGTAGGTAGTTCTTCGTACCCAACGTGTTCCTGATGTCATCGGAAGTATTGAGCCTCCCTGCTCTTGGAGACTGCTGATTTAGTGAGCCGTTAGGCGCTAGCCCCGGGGTTTTAAAATTCGGCATTGACACATGCATTCGACAAGTTGTTTTGTTCCTCAAAGATCGCTTTGCCTCCAGTTGGCTCGTTCGCTCGTCCAACTGTTGCATGAGACTCGCGGCTAGTATTGTCCACCTTGCACCAGGCGTCCCCGGTCGGCTTGTCCCAATGGCACTAACCTTGATCTTGATTTGTAATGCAGCCTCCCGTTGAAATAGAGGTTATCTAGACCGTACTACATCAACAAGGAGGCTGCAATGTTCACGGATGAACGTCGATTTGAAGTTTGGAACAGTATTCGCCGTAC
>CAIOHR010000101.1 GCA_903858115.1 uncultured Pirellula sp.
AAAACAATATGATTCAAATTCACGGCCGACCGGCGACTAGGGTGCATCGCTTGGGTACGCCCGTCATGGGCATTGGTTTGTGGGGTTTAAGTCCCCTGTGCGAGATAGGTATCTCTAGAATACGACTTCGAACTGCCTCCACCCCCTCACTCAATACCATATCCTTGGTAACTTGCCCGGGCCATACATGACGTGCAGGATACTCCTCTGGAAAGTTCAGCACAATATTGTAGCCATTGCAGTCTTCATACTCATAGAAGTTGTCCCGCATCAGATGAAAAGTAAGATCGAGTTCAAACTTCGTCGTCTGAGCTTTTTCGGTAGCACGAGATATTGCTATCGATGGAAGAAGTTCGTTAAGCGCTAGGCCACAGCAACGTCCAGCCGCAAATCCTCGGACTCTTGCAATCTTATCCATCAGCAGTTCAGCGAGTAATGCGATGCAAAATTTCCGTGGGAAGCCATCCGACAAGTATTGGATGGATCTTCGCCGATTTTCTGATTTCCGGTCGTGTGCAAGGTTCAGAATCTTTGCACGAGCATCTTCGGAATGTTCTGCAATTTGCGCCAGCAGTGGAAGCTGCGACAACGCTGGACCGGCGGACATCAGCGAAATGTATTTACGTAGCCGAGGTCGTCTGCTGTACTTCGGTTCATCGTAACGGTCGCGGCGAATCGAGCATGGCGTCGATGCTGTGAGGATCTTGGCTTGCGTCGAGAACTGCGTAAATGTCCACGCAGTCATCAGCCAGGATATAATATATCGAAAACGGGAAACGCTTAGAAAGAGACCGCTGGAAACCACGATAGGT
Organism: uncultured Pirellula sp.; assembly: GCA_903858115.1. GTDB lineage: Bacteria > Planctomycetota > Planctomycetia > Pirellulales > Pirellulaceae > JBKCUI01. The sequence continues at coordinate 813 of CAIOHR010000101.1, forward strand.
TTCATGGATGCCCGCATAGATCCGCAACGATTCGATGTCAGCTATAAGGCAATCACTGAAGTAAGAGCCAAGACCTGGTCGTTGTGCTTCATAGAAATCAGCGCCTATCTCAAGATCTCTTTCGGCCTCCGGCAAAAGCCGTATCCTCATTTGAGCCGACTCCTTAGTCGCTCCTTGACAGCATCCCAATCAGAAAATTCTGTCTGTCCTTCCTTGACTGCAGCCATTCGGGCTGCAAGTACATCCCCATGCCATTCAGGTGGCGAGACGTTCGTCGGACGCCTCGAGAGATCTTCCCAAAGACGTTCCATCAACAGAAGCTTTTCAGCCACAGTAAACGATTCAATCGGAATTTCTGTCACATTGCTCATGGCATTATCCTATATGCAAAAGTGAAAAATTGCAAAGTTCAGTTTTTCACGCGATTGGAAGGTTGCGATAGACAAGAACTGTCGGACACCAGCGAAATGCATGTACTCGACCGAGGTCGTCTGTTGTTTCCGTGCAAGGTTGCTTGGCAACGGAAAACTCAGTGTCTTCGAACGCCAATCCCTCACGCCCCACTCGCGCCGGCCATAACCAGCAGGTCAGTTGTCTTTGATGCGTTTCGCGGGTTATGAAGTAGAGAAAATGCGACTCTCTCGCACCGTAGCCACACAAAAACCAATGAAATCGTCGGGCTAGGGAACTCAAACCGCCCAAGAGCTAACGGGCATGACCCGCCGGTTATAGAAAAGAGGCTCAAAAACTCGCGATTTTATCGCGCGTGGCATAACCTGGAGGTCAGTTTGGTTTTCCCGTTTTCGTCCGGGTTATGTAGCTTGAGACATTTTTATAACCTCCCTAACTGACCTTCCAGCTCGCGCGACTTTGAGACTCCATCCGCGATTGGGTTGGTAGAGACATCGCACAATAGAGAGTTAAGACTGGGCCAACGGTGCAAACCCGTGAAAATACTGCGTAGAAACGCAAACAGGCCGACGTTTTGAGGCGTCGGCTTGTTGGTATAACCGGAGGGTCGAACTGAGTTCGATTTCCCTTATTCAGTTGCGGGATCCAAACTCCGCTCTAGCTCATGGGGATTTCTCGGGTTATCACCCGAGGCGAATTACCACGTGAATCTTTAAGGATTTGCGAGCAGAGAGACATTTAGTTCTCTGGCGATGTTTTGCGTGTAGCAAATAGCTACGCGGCCTTACAGCGGACGTACTGTGACCATTCGGAACATTCTTGTATACTGAGGATAGTCCAAAAGGAAGGAGATCGGGGTGGAACAGTCTGAAATCGAACTTGAATACGAACGTCGCTGGAAAGCGATGTCCACCGCAGAGAAAGTCGCTCGAAGCGCTGCGATGTTGGCTTGGACTCGTCAACAGATGGCAATACGGATTCGAAATACTCAGCCTAGTCTTTCAGACGAAGAGGTGAGGTTGCACGTAGCTTTGCAACTTTACGAGCGCGATCCCGAAGTGGTCCGATTGATCCAGGAACAGCTTGCCCATGTTTCCTGTTGAAGCATTCGAAAACACGATAGGCAAGTTTGTGGCAATCGCCGAGGCGATTCGTCTTCCTTTCCACATTACTGGCGGCTCGATCAGCTCGGCCTATGGCGAGCCTCGCTTGACGCAGGACATCGATATCGTTGTTTCTCCGGATGTGGCAAGGATTCGCATCGATGACCTGATTGCCCAACTGGCCTGCTCCGACTTTTTATTCACTGAGCCGGTACTAAGGCAGGCGGTTCAGTCCGGCAATCTGTTCCAGCTATTGGACAAGACGGAAAGCTTGAAACTGGACATCTACCC
>CAIOHR010000102.1 GCA_903858115.1 uncultured Pirellula sp.
GATCCCGGACCGTTCGAATAGGGACGGTCAGAAGCAAGGATCAACGTCGATTCCCAGAGTGGTTGGACCGTGAAAGAAGGCAACGAACACTGTCACTATCGCTACCGAGCATGCCCTGCCGCGTTAGCGGCTTACTTGAACCATGCGATGCACCGAAGTCGCGGGTCGGCCGTTTCCTGATGGTCAATTTTTTAGCCGCGACATCGGTGATCGCGAGCGTTATCCGAAAGAATGTGTTCGTGCCCGATGACTGAAGATGATCTTACCGCGATTGTTGCGTCGTCATTCCCGTCGTCCGATTTTGCTGCGGAACGGTATCCCACTGATGACGTTGATCGCATCATCAAATTCTTCGGCAATACGTTGCCCCCGTTGTTTCTTGCGATGCGACGCCTACTTCGCTATTATGCAATTCCCGGAGACCATTTACCAGCGAACGAAATGATCCATGACTATGGATTCGAGATCGAGAACAACCCCAACTTTACGAAAGACCATGTACCGTTCTATGCAATCGGAAACGGCGACTACTTGTGTTTGTCTCGTTCTGCAGGTCCGAATAGCCCTGTGCTTTACGTCGCTCACGATGACCCGATCGTTGATACAATACACACATCGTTTGACGACTACTTGAAAGATACTGACTGGTTCCTTCACACCTAATTACATGCGTCGGATAACAAAAAAATGCACGCGAGTTGCGGGTCGCGCGTTTCCTGATGGTGAGTCACATGGCCGCAACCGCGTGATTTTGGTCGTTATGGCCTGTGGTGGAAAATTCCGAATCTGACTTGACGATTTTTATGGAACATCAGGACGAAGAAACTGCGACTGACGAGATTGGAGGCTATCCCAAAAAGTTACGTCTTCCTTCTGCTTGGCTTGCATTCTATTCCGGTACCTTAATACTGGGATGCGTGTATCTCATCCGAGTCGTTTGGACAGAAACAACATTGTTCCCGATCCTTACTGCTTGCCTTGCTGCTACCGCATTCTCAGCGGGTATACTCTTACTGTTCCAAAAACGTATTGGACTTATGCTGTACGTCTCAATCGCATTCGGCATTATTCTTTTCTCGGCGTATCGATTCGTATTCGACGGGTACGCTACTGGGCGCGTCGGAATGCTCATCGGTGGTTTGCTGATGCTTGCTGGCTACTCCTCAGTGGCTGAGGAACTACCCATGAACGGCCATAACAATCCGATGGACCGACGCGGGGGATCGGCCGCTTCCTGATGGAAAATTTACTTGCCCCCGCTCGGTCATCGGGGTCGTTATCGAGCTCATGACTCCTGAACTACAAAAACGACTTGAATCGTCGCTGCCACCCTTCGACGGACGATGCATTCACAACATCGACGAACTAAACCTTTCGCAACTTCGCGACATACTGGCGTTCGCTTTTGCATCTCTCGAGCCCCATTTCCCTTCTGTCACTTTATTTCATGACTGGCACGAACATGATGGCTTTATCGTTGCGGCTCAAGACGCCTCGTGGATATCTCTGACCGCCATTATTGAAAATGAACGAACGCTCTATGAATCTCGCGACGATGATTTTGCCGTTCGAATTGCAATCTACTCGCCAACTTTTGATTGGCTCCTTCGATACAATATCGACTCAAATGACGAATCCGATTACAATACCGCGTCGTGTGATTTCGACCTGTCTGCATCGCCAAGAATCGGTTCCGCAAATATCCTGAACGAATTGTGCAATCGATTTCCCGGAATGCTCGCGGATTGTGAATCGCATAGTTGGTTCACATCACATTATGGCGGATAGCCCAACGTGCAGAAGACGCCCGATAGCAAAGCATTGGACCGAAGTGCTCGATCGACGCGCCCTGACATGGAAGCATTTTCTGCTCGCACTCGGTCAATGCGGGCGTTCTGTCCCCCGGATCGTCTCACTTCCCAATTTGGATGTCCTTCTGTGGTTTCACCAACTCGTGAACAAGTGTTGGGAGCTCGGATCAGCCGAATCGGTCACTCGAACTATTCAAAACCTGATTTTGTGATTGAGGGCATAGGTCCAGCCTCATTCCGATCACACTATGTCATGCTCGACAATGGTCTTGTCTTGGACCTGTTCACTGCCGAACTGACTCTTTCTGACTAAACAGCAATTCAAATGCTCGGCGAAACTGATGGATTGCCAATTGACCAACTGATTGGAAGGGCGATTACTGATGTCTGGCGTGATGATGTATTCTCATGCATACTGATCCTTGACGACTCCCTCTACTTAAAGGACGCCAATGATGGTGCCTACGGCAACCCATTGCACGCTGGCATGGTTGCCGTCGAGTACTCAGAGTGTGAAATCACCCAATTCGTCGACTACTGGACAGAAGAACCTATACAATGGAACAGAACAAAACGATGAACACCAAGCCCTCGGTGGGCCGTTTGGCCAAGGGTTGCTCAACCACTCGGGCTGGGTTATCGCCGCCGACTATGAAGTCCTGGGTTTGCAAGTGGCGGTCGCCACTGTTTGATGATTTTTGTTTGGGCCTACATTTTTCTTCGTCCGTGTCC
>CAIOHR010000103.1 GCA_903858115.1 uncultured Pirellula sp.
GCAGGTCATCAGGCTTCCAGTGATTTTGGTTTATATTCAGAACTTGCGCCGCAGGCTGAGAACTTGCCCGACATGTTGCGCATGTATCTCAAATCAGTTGTTGATGACTCGCCAGCCGAATGGATCACTGCATGGCGAACAACTGTGTTGCGCCATGTCGTCCTCCTCGACGACTTCTTAAACTCCCTATGAGTCTGGTGTCGTTTTAATCGGTAATAGCGAATTTATTGACACCAGTTTCACAAAAGATGCCGAAGTTTTGAGTCCGACACCCACATTGAGGTATGGACCTCAAAGTCATACAAGAAAAAGCGGCGAAACAACACGGTCTAGTTACTCGCTTTCAAGCACTTGAAACGGGAATCAGCAATTGGCAATGGTTTCGTCTCCACGAACAGGGACTGTTGAACCATGTGCACCCGAATGTGTCTTCCGTGTTCGGGTACGAACCGACATGGTTGCAAAAGGTGCATGCGGCAACTCTTTCTGGTGATGGTCAGGGCATTGCATCGCACAAGACGGCAGCCGCGCTTTGGAATGTATGGAAGCCTTCTGAAAGTGAATTCATTGACATTATTCGAATAGGACGGAAAAAGACTTCAGTCCAAAGGGGAGTCAAATTCCATCATCCACGTGATCACTTAGATATTGCTCCAGTTCGGCGAGAAGGCATTCGCGTCACAACCGCCACTCGGACATTGCTGGATTTTGCAGCTGTCGCACCTCATCTTCTTCCAATTACGACAGAGCGGATGCTGATGGAATCTCACATCTCACGGGGCCACCTCGTTGCTGCGGTTGCTCGACATTCGAAACGAGGACGAGCCGGCATCGGTCCTGTCCGAGACCTCCTTGCGACATGGCCCTACGCCGATAAACCTGCTGATTCGGTCTTGGAACTTGAAATGCAACGGTTGTTATCAAAATATGACTTCCCCAAATTTGATACTCAGATTTCTGTTGGTCCATATGTCGTCGACCTTGGATGGCCGGAGTGGAAAGTGGCTAGCGAAACTGACGGCTGGGGGAAGTATGAACAACGTTCAGATTTTGAACGTCTTGCAAAGCGTGACATCTACCTTCAAAAGCATGGTTGGTCGGTCGCCCATTTCACATGGCGTGATGTGAAATCTCGACCGCGCTATGTCGTCCAATCGCTACGAGATCTTTTGAAAATCCGTGGATATCTAGGCTTTGCCTACTAGCCAATTGTGTTTCTGGTGTCGTTTTTATCGGTAATAGCGAATTAAACGACACCAGAAACACAAGGGGAGTTAGACCTTGTAGGTGCGGGCGGCGGTGTTGTAGAACAAATCGGCGCGTTCGCTGGCCGAGAAGCCGCTCGTCATCTTCTTGTACGCATTCCATAAGACTTCGTACGACAAAGACAATCGGTCAACCGGAAAGTTTGATTCGAGCATGCATCGTGATGGACCAAAACATTCGATCGCATGCAAGTAGTAACGCGATTGTTGCGCATTGAATTCATCTGATGTGGGTGGGCGAGTAGCGGTATTCCAGCCGAAGCCGTTATCGGGCATTGCTAGTCCA
>CAIOHR010000104.1 GCA_903858115.1 uncultured Pirellula sp.
CCCCAGTTTTTACTGACAAAAATGCTTCACAGCGTTGCTGAGCGTGGCAAGCAGCGTGGTAGCCACAGCGCGGCGTGCAGCGCGCCAACATCAGCGTGTCGAGCAGTAATGAAGCCTTTGTTTGGTGACCTATCCGTGGCAAAAAGCAGGGAAGTCGGATACGTGTCGTCTTTCGCGTTGCGAAGCAAGGCCCATCGTTACCACGTTGCTTGCCAACGTGGGACGATAGCCGTAACCAGCCTCGCGGAAGCGAGAGGTCTCATCACTACGTTGCTTGCCAACGTAGGATGGTGGTTAGGTTGGGGTACACTAGCTGACCATCGCCCCACGCTGGCAAGCAGCATGGTGGCGTCGCCTCGCATTTTTTGCTGTCTGGTTGCGGCTATGGCCCCGCGCTGGCGAGCAGCGTGGTAGCCTCAGCGTGGCGAGCTACGTAATCGCATTGGTTGTGTAGTCGCCGACTGTTCCGACGTAGCCGCCAAATTGATAGACTGGCTTTGAATCCCATACACTTGCCAACGCATTTAGAAATTCGATCGCAATGTCTTGTGGAGATAGGGCATAAGGACAACCCGCCAATAAATGAACGTGATCGGTCAGGATACCTGCAGCCGCTAATCTCAATCCATTCAGCTTTACAATTGAAATAATCTTTTGCTGAACCCGCTCCAACTGAAAAACGTTCGAAGTACTCCATCGTTCCCGATGTACGAACACCATATGCAAATTGTACCAGTATGCTCCGTGCGATGAAGTTTCTAGACGGCTGAGATCCACATTCTCGTTCCGAATCTGCAATGGCTCTAAGCTCGATTGCAGATCAGGATCAGCCATCTTGTGATGCCCAAGCTGATTCATGACATACTGTTGAGTCTCTGCTAGTGATGACTTTCCAATAGAACGAATAGCAAAGTTTCCGCGAAAAGGCTTCGGTTTACGTTGCTTGACCAAATAGTAGAGCCTGCCTTTGACACGCTGAACGATAAACGATGGCGCGTCGCCGATCTTCGTCGACACGGTCAAGTGGCTTGTTTGCTTATCGGAGAAATGATGCCGCAAAAGCCGAATATCGTCCTTCCGTAAATCGCGAGCCAACGCATCCGTCCAAGAATCGTCTGGCTCGGGTTCGTTCCAAAACAAGCTAACAGACCAAAGTAGCGGTGCTGAAAATGTGCAGTTGCCAGGTGTATATATCTGAGTTGACGTCGAAAGAGATGGCATGATGAAATTCCATCTACAATTATATTGATCGTAGCGAAGTGGAAATTGTAAGTGATTTTGAAGGACGTTGCCATTAGGACGAATTTTCGGATCGCGAACGAGTTTGGTGCTCCGGCGGACCATCGCTCCACGCTCAATGGGAAATCGGTTTCGTGTCGTCCTTCGCATTGCGAAGCAAGGCTCATCGTTACCACGTTGCTTGCCAACGTGGGACGATAGTTGAAACCAGCCTCGCGGAAGCGAGGGGTTTCATCACTACGTTGCTTGCCAACGTAGGATGGTGGTCAGGTTGGGGTACGCTAGCTGACCATCGCCCCACGCTGACAAGCAGCGTGGTGGCGTCGCCTCACTTTTTTTGCTTTCTGGTTGCGGCTATGGCCCCACGCTGGCGAGCAGCGTGGTAGCCTTGGCGTGGCGAGCAGCGTGGTAGCCTGATCTCGGCGAGTAGTATGGTGACCTATCCATAGCAAAAAGTGTGGAAGTCGGATCCGTATCGTCCTTCGCATTGCGAAGCAAGGCCCATCGTTACCACGTTGCTTGTCAACGTGGGACGATAGTTGAAACCAGCCTCGCGGAAGCGAGGGGTTTCATCACTACGTTGCTTGCCAACGTAGGATGGTGGTCAGGTTGGGGTACGCAGCCTGACCATCGCCCCACGCTGGCAAGCAGCGTCGTGGCGTCGCCTCGCATTTTTTGCGTTCTGGTTACGGCTATGGCCCCACGCTGGCGAGCAGCGTGGTAGCCTCAGCGCGGTAGACTTTACGTGGCGAGCAGCGTGGTGGCCTCAGCGTGGCGAGCAACGTGGTAGCCGGAGCGTAGACTCAGCATGTCAAGCAGCGTGGTAGCCTGAGCAGCCTCAAGTGCTAATGCATCGTTAGCGCATAAACGGCGAAGGTGCCGAGCCAATGTTCGCCTTCGTAATGACCGCTGAAGACATAACCTAAACCGATCTTTGCGTGCTCGACTGCGGAACGCTTGAGCAACCCAACGCGTGGGTCAGTCAACGGGAGTCCCTGTGCGACCCCTTGCATGCACCAAGCTCGCGATAGATCCAAACCGGCGAGATGCACTAACTTTCCATCGGTTACATCGCTGACGATTACGGGCTGAAGCAGTTTACTCGTCGAGTCTACTTTTAGATCAGGCAAGAAGGCTGTAAGCCACTGTGCAAATTCGGCTTGAGGCAAAATCCTTCTCATCAAATCGGCTTCATTGAGACTCGGAGAAAAGAAGTCTTCGCCGGATGGTTCGTATTCAGAGTTGTAGTTTCGATCCATCGCATAGTAGTCGTTTGCGCGTGCAACCACGAGTTGCTCCAATTCTTGGTTGCCAACGATTCTGGCGTAGTCGAGAAACTGCCCCAACGCAAAAGCCGCGTCAGGATGGACCCCTGTGCGGATCGGTTGCTTGAGCTTCGGTAGATAGATCATCGCCAGTTCTACTATCTTCGCTTCCAAAGGCTTGAGTGCAACTCGCCATTGTTTCCCTTGCGAATCCTCCCACGTGTGCAACTCGGCAGCCAAACGCAGTAACCAAGCCCAACCGTACATTCTTTCAAACGACTTGTTCTCTTTCTCATCGAAGTAGGCGGCTTCGATCAAGATGTTTTCTGGAGTCAAGCTGATGGCCAAGCCTTTACGGGCAGCATCGGCAAGCGAGTGTGTTGGGTTTGTCTTTAGCAGACGGACCATCATCCAATGTCCATGCACACTGCTGTGCCAATCGAAACAACCGTAGAAGGCAGGATGCATCTGTTTGGGACTGAGCACCGTTTCCGGACTCGTGACAACATTGCCCGGTTTGTTCGGATACTCCCGATGCAATCCATCGATCGCCAACTTCGAAAGGTTAGCTGCTTGTTCATCGCTCAGCTTTTGTCCCAGTTCGGGGATCGATACCGCAGGGGATTGAGCAGAAGTCCTTTGCAGATGGGCTCCTAAAAAAACTGCTAGTCCAAAAACGATTATCAGGGCAGGGCAGGGGGGGAGACAAATAATAGGCTTCATGGTGGTGATGCAGTTGGGGGAAGTGCGAATGAAACCGGCTCAGATTAGGGAGTAGCCTAAGCCGTTTTGTTGAAAGCCATCATCGTACTGTAGATATGACCAGTGTCACATGAGGGCAAGTCACCTTACCGGATTGCAGGCCAAAGTTGGGATATTTGATGCGTTGATTTATAGCCTGATCATCGCTCCACGCCGGCAAGCGGCGTCGGTGGCGTCACACACAATGGGCTCTTTCTGGTTGCGGCTATGGCCCCAACGCTGACGAGCAGCATGGTAGCCTTGCACCCTCCGAATGCTTGCTACTACCGGGGCAGGGCAGGGGGGCAGCAAGTGAGTTGGTATTCTTGGGGCATATGTTTCGTTACCACGTTGCTCGTCAACGTGGGACGATAGCTGTAACCAGACTCGGGATGCACGGATTTTCATCACTGCGTTGCTTGCCAACGTAGGATGCTGGCTGTTTGTGATTCGCGAACGGATCAACGCCCGTCGACGGCGATCGAAGCAGCTAACTCAACGTACTTCTGAAACTGGCTCCGCGTGAATCAACAAAAAGTCGTTGCGTTCCTTGTTTGGATCCTCGTTGTCTGAAGATTTCATTCGAACCGCGACGAAATCCTTCGGCTTTGAAACTTCTACCGCGAAGTCCATAAAGAAGGACCTTGGGCGTGTTGACTTAACGGTATCTGCTACTATTGGTTTACATTCTGTGTGACGAATTTCGATCCACAAGCGATCCTTAGGGCGAATGATACCTAGTACATCAAGTCGGATTCCATCGAACATGGTCATGTCCGATCTTAGTGAAAGCCGCCATCGCGAGCCAAAGTCCTCTAGAGTTTTGCTTGAAACTTCCATGTCTCATTTTCATAATCCTTTCCAATCGATCCTTAGTAATCTGCATCGGTCGTACGCCCGGTAGCGCGGGTACAACATACAACTGATGCTTCCATTCCAATACTTGCAGCAGGCATTTGGCATAATCGCTCGGAGGGCATTCTAAGCGTGCAATGGTTTCTTCGTCACAGCTTCGCTCGCACTCTAGATTGAGTTGTCGATTCGCAATCCATACGGCGGGATGAAACCACCAGAGACTTCCGGCGACCGTTTGAAGAAAGGCCCAGAACAGATCCCCTCGACGAATGTGCGTCATCTCGTGAGCAATCAATATGCGGAGCGCCTCATCGTCCATTCGGTCGATCAAGAAGGAAGGGAGCAGAATTCGCGGACGAAGCCATCCTAGAACTGCCGGCCCGATTCGTTCGTTGCTGACCTGAACGCAAATCTTTTGGCGAAGCTTCAGCAATTGCGCAAGATCATCCGCAATCTTTGTCACGCGTGCGGGTGTCTCGATGCGATGCAAACGTAACCGATGCAGGACATGAACGAAGCGACTTACCCAGATTGTGATCACGAAAGTGATGGAGCCAATCCACAATACGATCAGCGAGCGTTCTGCATTTGCAAGGTACGATTGCCACGAAGGATTGAGCATCGAAGAATCGTTCGCATGCTGTGTTGAAGCTGTTTCTTCCGTTGGTTGTGAGTGAAATGAACTTCTTGGTTGAGTGGAGTACGTAATGTACTCGGTCATTCGAAGGGAATCTACTGCTTCGGTTGGCAACCATTGCTGCATGGAATGGGTTATCCAAGAAAACGGAGCCCACGAACTGCTCACCACAGGAGGTATCAAGCACTTGATCAGTAGTACGGCCCAGAGCAGATGGGCTATACGCGGTCGATTGCGGGCGAAAAGTCGAAACAGGATGAGCGTCACAAAAAACAAGACAGCGATTTGCCACGCTTGTGTCCAGACGAGCATCAGAGTTTGATGGATCATTCGGAGTTCCTTTCCTTTTCTAGACGCTCGATCAGCTGGCGAAGTTCGGAAAGCTCATCGGCTGAAACGGACCGTTCCTCGATGAGATGACGCATCAGTGGCATCGTGGATCCGCCGAAGAGACGAGAGACGAGCTCATCGACGGTCGCCTTGACGACGGCAGCGGCTTTCGCCTTGGCCGAGTAAATCCTAGTTTTTCCTTGCAGAACCGACGAAGCGTAGCCTTTGGTCTCAAGTCGACGCAGATAGGTCTGGACGGTAGAGAAGTCCATATCTTGAGGGGAGGGCAGGGCGGTATGGATCTGCCGAACCGTGGCAGGGGAGTGGTCCCACAGCAATCGTGTCACCACCATCTCTCCCTTCGATAGAGCAGGTCTTTTCGCCATGCTTTGCCTCCGTGATGCCAACAAGTTTCAAAAACCGTACGTTTGTACTGGAGTCAAGATACACGTACGACTGTACTGGAATCAACCCCGAACCGTATTTTCCTAAACTTTTCGAATTCTCTGACGGTAGGTGCGAATGGACTTGGAGAGATGCGATTGCCGAAAGCCCTTGCCGGACAAGAGTCGCTGGAAGTCTTCGGCATGATCGAAGTGTTGCAGCTGAACGTGGTAGTAGTTCACGAACTCAAGAATGGCGAGTAAGCAGAGTAGGCTCGCACCAATAAGACTTGCGGAGAATCGCGGCAATGTCGAGATTGCCTCAACGACCGTGGCAATCAGAGCAAGGATCGTAAGTAACATCGCCGGCCAGCGAGCGAGATCTAGCCAAGGCGTCCATTGCTCTTCGGACGTTGAGTTGCCTTCGAGTCCGTCGACGACCATTTTCCAAGCGAAGGTGCCGACAACAAGCAGGAATGAAGTGGCAAGCATGGCCGCAATGACCGCGATGGTGATTTGCCCTTCCGCAACGACCGTTATGAGAAACCACGCGATCAAGGGCATGAGAAGAACATTCGCACCTTCCATCATCCAATACGGCTTCAGTCGCTTGAGAAGTTTGTCGCGCCGTGCCGATTCCGTTGTGGTGACTTCTCGACGTTCCGGAACTGACTCCGAGGAAGATGGGGTGTCGTTGGTCGCCATGGTTTCAACCGAGTTAATCGATCAGGGAAGATTAAGCTTCTAGTGTGACCATGATGTTCTTCGGAAACAAGGCTTCAAGAGTATGGAATGATCTCCCCGGATATCGACTCAAACTCCAGTAGCCTAGTAATACCCCTCGCGATTTGTATTCACTGAATCACCGTAAACGAGGAAGAGTTTTGTTGGGTTTCCTAACTTTTGGCCATGGATGCGACACCGATGAAACACGGGTACAAAAAAAGGAATTGCGTTTCCCGGTAAGGGCAGGGCGGGGCGGGAGGAAAAACCTGGCCGGTTGAATTCTGGACAAATCGGACTGGGCAAGCGTTACGAATCGTTCGGAGGTTTGGTTTCTGGGAAAAAGAACCGATTCGGGAAACAATACGGATCCGCTTGAACAAAAGGGATCGCGTCGACTTTTCCGGCTCCGGCTCGATTCGATTCCTTTTCCTCCGAGCGAAACGCCGTGTTCATTTCCGCTGTCTAGTTCGCCCGACAAGCTGATTCGATCCAGCGAATCCTCGATCCTGTGACGGTTGCTCCGATGCTTCTCAGTCTTCAAGTGATTGTCGTTTAGAGCGGTTCAAGCTCTTGTCATCCAGCGATGACAAGACTTAGTGACATGCTCATGAGTCGGCACCCGTTCAATCTCGATTTTGCAAACGCGAATACAGTGCACAGGGAAGCGACCCCATGAAAACCAAGGTCGAAATCCCGCCGAAACTACGTCCGATAATGTTTCTTATGTTCGGTTTGGGTTTGGTTTTTCCTTGGTTTTTCGTGGGTCTGGCGAATTTCCGCGCGGATACACGTTATCGATCGACTTCCAACAAATCTCGTTTTCTAAGCAACACCGTATTCCATGGAGTGGCTTTTATTGGCGGCTTGAATGACGTTCAAGACACTGCTGGCAAAAGCCAAAGTAGTAGGCACATTCCATGTGCCGTCCACCTACTTTTGTCGGCTCTGTCGTTCAAGCTCCCGGCCGGTGCCGTGCGACTTGCGACTTTCCGCGAATCGGAAAAACGCGTTTTCTTCGGCCGGCTGAGACTGCGCCAACTCCCCTGCCCTAGCCTTTTGGTTCAGCCACACTCGACGAAGAGCCATTCAGTTCCCGCAGTGGAGAGATCTTCCGGAATCGACACAGCTTGCCAGATCGTTATCCTTTCAAGAGGTCGATCTCTTTGCTCTTGTTCGCGGAACGGCGCAATCGGATTCGGTAACGCGTTCCCCCAAGTCATCGCAGAGGTTACGTATTTCGCCATCTGATCCGCCTTCCCAATCCAACCCGCTTGCTGCTGCATCATCTGCCCGCACGATTTGCCTAACCCTCGGTCTCATATGGATGCTCGGCGGTTTGGTTCGCTGGCTGAATTTGCAATATCCCGATGAGCGACATCTCTCCCAGCTTGCCGGCATGATTCTGTTTTGCCCAGCTACTGTCGTGTGCATGTGGTTGGGATGGAAAAACAATATCAACCTAAGGGATTTGCTCACTGTTGGAATGGTCGCGTTTGTATCGTTCGCTGTTTGGAACGGGATTATGCTTCGAGGCTTGGAGGGAAACGTTCTCAGGGACGCATTGATTTCCAACGTCGTTCACTGGAGTTTGTATTTCTTGATGGGTGTGATGGTGGCTCGCTACGTGCAATGGAGTACATCGGTCGGGATCTGGTCAAGGAAGGAGAGGGCGGGGTGCGCAGTAAAACCGCCGGCCAAGTTGAACGTTCGCAAGCTTCTGTTCTTGATGTTTATGGTTGGCTGTGGATCGCTTGCGTATCGAATCTGGATCACGCCGATTCCTGCTGAGTCTCCAAAAGCATCCATGTTTCATTGGTTTCCGATCGAGCTCAGGCCGATCGTTAGCGCCTTGATCGGAGGTTTGCTTCTCCCTTTTCAATGGCTTATTACATGGGCCATCCTCCGGGCCAAGTCGTATCGGTTGGCGGCATTGATTTTGTGGATCCCATGCTTGATGTTCGTTCGTTGGGGGACAGGGCAATTTTATTGGGAGACTAGCACAGGTGTTGCCATTCTCGGTACGGACGCCCTAGAGAGTAAACTTGCAGATGAGATCAGCAGTGAATTGGATGGTGTGACAGGCATGGAGATTGCCAATAGAAATCAATCCATCAGTTATAAACCCTACCCGGTCCCCCCTGCCCTGCCCCGCCAATTGCCATGGTCGGTGTATGGGATGGAGGCGATCGTTCAGCAATCCCTTTTGTTTCTTGCGTTCCTTTGGCTGCAGTTCTATGGTTTTTGGGTAGGGCGATGGGCTCAAGATCTACGCAATCGCTATACTTGAACCTGGTTATCACTGCCCCATCCTCCAGACAGATTTTGCAGCCATGAGTTTTTTTAGAAGGTTGAGTTCGTGTCTCGCCGCCTTGTCGATCTGCTTGATCGGAAGCGATTCGGTTTACTCGCAAGAAGCCAAGGGATCGCAAGGTCCACCGGTTATCGATAGCATTGCCACATCCATGAACGATTTCGTGCACCGGAGTGAAGTCGCTGGTGTTGTTACGATGGTCGTCGAGCGGAGCGGGACGCGGCATCTACATGCTGTCGGTTTGTCGGATATAGACAACGCGAAACCGATAGCGGCTGATTCTATATTCTGGATCGCTTCCATGTCTAAGCCTATCACGGGTGTTTGCGTGATGATTTTAGTGGACGAGGGTAAGCTTTCCCTCGACGAGCCGATCACCAAATACTTGCCCGAGATGAGCCAATTGAAGCTCGCTGATGGAACGTCCCCTACGATAACCTTGAAGCATATATTGACTCATACTTCGGGGATGGCAGAACTCCCACCAGCCAGTGCCTATACCTCGAAGAATCTTGCGGAAGCCGCCGAGAAGTACTCGCAAGTGAAAGTGTTGTTTCCTCCTGGATCGAAGTGGCAGTATAGCCAAACGTCGATCAACACGGCTGCTCGGATTGTTGAGGTCGTATCCGGCGTACCGTTTGATCAATTTGTGAATGAACGTATTTGCAAGCCACTTGGTATGGTCGACACAACTTTTTATCTGAGTGACTCCCAAGCAGCACGCTTGGCGAAGTCGTACAAGAGGACGGATGATGGCAAGTTGGTTGAGGCTCCGATTGGGTTGCTTGCCGGCAAACAGCCGACCGACCGGGATCGTATGCCGGCAGCCAATGGAGGACTGTTTTCGACGGCCAATGATTATGTCAATTTTTGCCTTATGTTGCTTAACGGAGGATCGTTTGGCGGGAAGCGAATTCTGTCTCAGAAAGCGGTCGAAGTGTTCAGCACTCCAGCCAGCGGCAATGTAGTCACAGGCTTTACGCCTGGGAATGCTTGGGGGATTGGTTGCTGCATCGTGCAAGAGCCGGCTGGCGTAACCGCGAGTCTATCGAAGGGATCGTTCGGTCATGGTGGTGCGCATGGCACGCAAGCTTGGATCGATCCGGTGAAGGGATGCTGCTACATCTTGATGACACAGCGATCGAATTTCCCGAATTCGGATGCTTCGGAATTGAGACGCGTGTTCCAGGATGAAGCAGCAAAGGCATTGGGCTCGGCGAAGTGATAGAAGATGGTGCTAGAACTCCAAAGCTGCGTTCGGTCGGGGCGAGCCCGAACAGGACGGAGAGCGGCTATGGTGCTAATGCCATTCTTAGCTGCCAATTGCAGGGTAAGCCCCCCTGCCCTGCCCCGATGAGCTCTAGCTTTGTTTCTGAACGCGTAGCTACGATCGCCAGAGCGTAATGGCTCCAGGGAAAATCCATGATCTGGCAATAGTGGCTACCTTCACGTACCGAACGTGTCTACCTTGCTCCACTTGCCATGGAGTTGTTTAGCGACGCTTCTAGGTTTAAGTTGAAGTTTAAGTTGAAGTTGAAGTCGAATAGGAAACGGTCTCGTCGTTGACTCGGTCTCCTGTTACACTTTTGGCCAGCGATGTCAGCATGGCAACGATTTCAGCGACTTGCTCTTTGCCTGACTCAATTTCGTGCGGTAGCACAAGTTGCATTGCGACAAGAACATCCAAACAGGCAGCACATTCAAGGGCCGAGCCTCTCGCATTATCGTAGAATCGGGCCTGATCTTTACCCGACTGCTTTCCACCCCTTCGGCAATGTTCAGCGGAATCGAGATGAAAGCTCGCTTGTATTGGTTTTGAATCTCTCCCGCGATTTCACGTCTTGAACGACAAAGGTTGGAAGACCAAGCGACGAAACCGACTGATCTTTGATAGACAGTAAGCGACTCGTGACTCAACTTTCTCATCTTTCCCCTTCCAAAAACTTCAACCTAATCTTCAACCTAAACTTAAACGTTATCTTGATTATACGATGCACTTCATGAGTAGCTGAAGTGCGATACCTTGGCGACAGTAAAGCCAACGCCAGTTGACCATCCAGTGTCATAACTCAATAAGTACGTTCATCCAGATCCTCAACGGGAAATCTGGACAGTAATTGTCTATCGACGCCTTAGGAACAGACTGTGAAATCGTCCTTTACGAAGTAACGGAGTGACCGTGCGTCAGCACGCTGCCGTCTTCCATGGTTTCGAGATAGGTACCCATCCGTCGAAACTTCTCATAACGATCGTTTGCCAGCTCGTCAGGGGAACGTTTGAGAAGCTGATCGAGAGTTCGGGAAAGATAGTTCTTCAGTCGAGAAGCCATTTGGTGATGATCTCGATGCGCTCCACCGAGTGGCTCCTCGATGACATCGTCTACAACGCCGAGCTTTAGAAGATGGGAGGATGTAAAACGCAACGCATCAGCAGCCTTGGACGCGAACTGATGGCTTTTCCATAAAATACCTGCGCAACCTTCGGGACTGATGACCGAATAGTAGGCGTTTTGGAGCATGGCAATCTTGTTGCCGACACCAATCCCCAACGCACCGCCTGAACCACCTTCGCCGATAACGACGCAGATCACAGGGACTTTGAGTTGGCTCATCAGAAACATGCTTTCGGCGATCACTTGCGCTTGGCCTCGCTCCTCGGCGCCGATACCGGGATAAGCACCGGGCGTGTCGATGAAGCAAATGATGGGTAGACCGTACTTTTCGGCCATTTCCATTTTAGACATCGCTTTTCGATATCCTTCGGGGTGCGCGCATCCAAAGTGGCAAGCGGTTCGTTCTTTGTAGGTCCTACCTTTTTGATGCCCGACGACCATCACCTTGTGCCGTCCAAGTTTAGCGAAGCCGGTGAGCATCGCCCGATCATCGCCAAAGAACTTATCTCCATGCAGTTCGAAAAACTCATCGAATGCTAAGTTGAGATAGTCCTTTGTGTAGGGGCGATCCTTATGTCGCGACACTTGAACGATTTGCCATGGTGTTAGGTTGGAGTAGATTTTGCGAGTTGTCTCGGTCCATTGACGGCGAAGTGCATTGATCTGTTGCTCTTCCTCCGGTGTATGACTTGGATTTTGTTCCAACTGCTTGAGTTGGTTCTCCAGATCCAGCATGGGTTGTTCGAATTCGAATCCAGGAGGAGTTGATTCCATAATTGGTTTTGAAGATCGTGAAAGTGGATTACTTTGGTTGAAGATTGTTATCGGTTGATGTCGGGACGAACCGGACGCTAAAGTGTTTCGACTGATTAGCCGCAGGGCGTTAGTTCATGGTGCCAGCCCATGTTGTGATGATGGACCGAGAACTACGATGGATTTTCCATGCGACCACCAGTGGGGAAGTCGTCGAAGATCGAAGTTTCGGGAATGCGTGGAGGCTTCTTGAAAATGGGGGTAGCACGTACTGTCTTGAGCACGTCCCACATAGACTGCGGACGGTCTTCTGGTTTTTTGGCCATTAACTTCTTAATAAGGTTATTGAACTCTGGCGTCACGTTGTCGTTCACCACGAGGACCGAGGGAGGAGTGGCCGACAGGTGTTTGCTAAGTAAGTCGTTTGGCGTGTTTCCTGTGAAAGGCGCTTTCCCTGTTAGCAACTCATAGAGGAGGCAGCCAAGAGAGTAGATATCGCTTCGCGCATCCAAGGAGTGGCCTCGAATTTGTTCAGGCGACATGTAGGACCGAGTGCCTTCGACTTTTGAGCCACCACCGAAGAGCTTTCCTATTCCGGTCTTGACTTTTTTCGCAATGGTGAAATCGATCAGCTTGATCGTGCCATCTCGATTCACCAGAATGTTGTCCGGCTTAATATCGCAATGCACATACCCTTTGCTGTGAAAGTAGTACAACGATTCTACGATTTGCTCAACCATGCTGGTCAGCATAAAAGAAATCGGTTCTGGGCCGCGTCGCAGCGCTTGCTTCAAATTGATTTCACTGAACAATTCCAGAACGATGAATGGCGTTTCCGAGTCGGTACAATACTCGATAAGTTTGATGATGTTTTTGTGATTGAGATTACTGGCAACCTCGAACTCATGTTTGAGGAATCCAATTTCGGTTTTATTCCCACGTTGTTCAGGTCGCAGGACTTTTAACGCGTAGTGGCTACCATCATCCTTGATCCCTTCCCATACCTGACAGGTGCTACCGAGGCGAATAAGTCTCGCCAGCCGATAGCGGCCGAGAAAGTCGCGAACTTTGACCATTTGTTGCCTGATGACGGAGAGAAGGCATTTTGTAGCCCCCCTGCCCTACCCTGGTGCAAGAAAAACAAGGCTTTTCCATGACTCTACCCGTCCCACTATAAGCAAAAACAGCCTAGGCGCAAAGGTTTAACATCGCTGCTAAGGAGTATTCAGCAAATATGCGAGCAAGTCAGCCATTGCTTGTGGATTGAGTTGATTCTCAAGCCCCTCGGGCATGATGGAGACTCGCGAGCTCTTCAGTTGTTCGATTTCCGAGCGAGGAATGGTATCACGGGCGTTGTCGCCCCGGACGAGCGTTAGGTGGGTCGCTGTTTCCGATTCAATCATCCCGGTTATGGTGCGATCGTCCGTGGTCAAGATCGTATAGCTGATGTACTGCGGGTTCACTTCGCGGTTTGGGTCGATCACGTTTTGGAGAATTGCCTCCGCGCCACGATACTTGAACGTCGCTAAGTTTGGTCCCAGCTCGTATCCGACACCATCGAGTCGATGGCATGCCGCGCACGATTTCGCAAAATGCTGTTTCCCAATCTCTTGGTTCCCTCGAAGTGTGAGGGACTCGCGGTATTTGGCTAGCACTTCTTCTCGATTCGAATTCGTCGATCGACCGAGTAACGAATTGGCTTTATCGCGAATGGTAGAATCCGCATGTTGTTGCAATGCGTTCTGACGACTTGCGTCCAAGTCCCGTAAATCGAATCCCCCCTCCCCTGCCCTTCTCAGCAAAATTTCTAGCCACCCTTTTTTCGATAAGAGCAAATCAGCAGCTTTTGTGCGGATCGACGGTGACAAGGAGGTGTACTTGGTAATCAACGTATTGATGACTTCTTCATTCGCATAGGAAGCTATACCATCGAGGGCGGCGAGTTGTACTTCCGAAGGTTCTCGCAGATCCATCCAACGAAACAATAAGTCTGCACTTTCATTCGAACGACTCCATCGAATCGATTGAATCGAATCTAGTTTTTGAGAAACAGATAGCTGCTCAGCGATACCGGCCTGTTTGCTTTGCTCCATAGACTGCAGAACGACCTTCGCCAACTGAGGGCAGGACTCCAGCTTTTTGAGGTCGTATTTCCAGCGAGTCGCAAGTCCACGAAGGCAGCCCTTCACCCATGAAGCCACGGCAGTCGATGGATTCGATGGAAGCATCATCCCTTTGTCGATTGTTTGAATTTGGGCTTCGCTGGCAGCAAGTGCAAAGCACCGGCCAACGAGTAAACTGGCTGACTCGGACCATGGATTGGATTGCCCCCCCTGCCCTGCCCCGCTGGCAATTATCTCGTTGGAGAAGTCAACAAGAAACGGGCGCGAAGCATTGGCTGCTGCTGATTCGAGCGATGAGTCATTGTTGGTCGACATTATCAATGACTTTACTGCAATGGACTGCTCCTGTTTCTCTGCATCGATTTGCGGTAGGGCTGCGAGAGTTAATGCAACTTGAAATCGAACGCGGCTATTGGCATCCGATGCGAGCTTTCGTATGTCACTGCGAAGCGATGCGTCCTCGTTGGCCATCGGTTCCAAAAGTCGGACGGCATAGGATCGGACTCGAGGGTCTTCATGTTTTAGCCATACACTAGAACTTGCCGGCAAATGACGAAAGTAGCTGAGGACTCCGAGGCACTGGAGTTTCCCCTCGCCCTGTGGAATGCGCGATGCGGCTGCGTCGATTTTCTGGAGCCAGATACTGGCGTTGGTTGGCGATGTTTTGCTCCCATCCGAAATATGTTTCACCAGCAACTGTGCGGACGTTTCGCGATGCCAACTATTGGAGTGGCCTAACAATTCGATCAGTTCATCCGTCGACCCATCGTTCAAATCATTGTCGCGAGTCGCGAGTCCCTTGTCGGGGATGATTCGATAAAGTCGCCCTCGATCTCGACCGCTAGTCAAATCAAGATGCTTCTTGATGACCTCGGGTAACGATTTCGGATGTTCGATAACTTCGCGATAGAGATCCAGAAGGAAGAGGCTGCCGTCTGGAGCATTGGAAAACTGAACAGGTCGAAACCAGATATCGGTTGCCGCGATGAACTCCGAGTCTTGGTCGATCCGTTCCCCGACCATGCTTACTCCATTAGGCTTTAACCGTTTGCGATGAACGATATTGCTACCAACATCGCCGACGAAGGCCAGGCCACGTAGTTCAGGCATCGCATCCCCTCGATAAATCGTGACGCCTGTGGCGCTGGTAAAGTAACCACTTGGACGTCCCCCCCCTTCGACGAGTCCCGGCACTTGCTTCGTTACACGCAGATTGGTACGCAAGATCCGCCATGGTTCGACTTCACTTCGGCGATAGACCGTCGCTTGAGGGCCATCGATGGCAATACTCTGTCGAATGGTGGGGAGAGGGAGAAGGTTGTCGGGCTTTTGGTAACGTTCGTCATACACATGCAATTGGAGATGGTCGCTATTCTGACACGAGAATCGATTCCCCCAATCGTCGAACGACATCCCATGCTGACCTCCACCACTTTCGGAGCGAATGTCGCGAGTTCGCGGGTCGAAGGAGAAATCGCGACCACCCAAGGAGACGGGTTTTGAATCAGTGACATCGGGGCGCGTGATCGTGCCACCGGAACTGCTTGTTTGTCCATAGAGCCGATTGTCGAGCCCCCAACACAAGCTATTCATCAATCCCTGAACATTGCTCCGTCCGAAGCCTGTAAACACCTTCTCGCGAATATCGGATGCGCCGTCACCGTTTGTGTCTTTGAGATACCAGATATCAGGGGCAGCGCCGACGAAAACTCCTCCGTCGTAGCAAGCGATCGCCGTAGGCCAAGAGAGTTTTTCCGCGAAAAGAATGCTCGTCTCGTAAGTGCCATTACGATCTCGGTCTTCGAGCAGACGTACATTTCCAAGATGTTCGGTTTCTTGCTCCGAATAATCGCACATCTCGATGGCGTACAGACGGGCTGACTGGTCGAATGCAATCGCAACCGGATCGAATACATGAGGTTCGCTTGCAACCAATTCGATTCGATAGCCCGGGGCAATCTTCATCGTAGCGATCGAATCAGCGGGAGTCTGGGGGGCAATTCGAGGGAGCTGCGTAGAGTAATCCTGTGGCTCCCCCCTGCCCTGCTCTGCTGCAGATGAGAGCAACAATAGACAGCCAAGTGAAAGTAGTTTGCGAATGTGCATAGGAGAAATCGGAGGAAGGTGAGTTGGAAAACGGCGGGAATGTCGACATCGAATGATTTTGGTTCGCGTGAATCGCCCCAATTATTCTAGCCTATTCTAAGCGACATCAAATTGAGTTCTCATTGTGCTCGGATTGACGGCTTTTTGAAACAACTGTAGCTACCAAAAATGCTAAAAGTTTTCGCCAAGTGGATTATCTTCGTTTACAATCGTGGCTCGCTTACTCTAAGAGTTTCTTCCTTCCCTTTTGAAGTAAGCCCAGCTCTTCGCCTATTCACTTCTTTGATAAATAAAAAAAGGAAAGAGATGTCGGCACACAAGTTTCACCGGGCATCACCCCTCGAGTATGCTTGTCTCCGAGTCTTAGAGTTCTCATCGTGACCACATGTACTGTTGATGTTCCGCCGCCAGCCGCGATTTCGGCTGTTCCCTCTTCAGAATCTGTACCTGCACTCTTACCGCGATGGCAGATCGCACTTATGGCGCTAACTGTTTTTGTCAGTGCCTTCTTGTTGTTTCAAGTGCAACCATTGATAAGTAAAAAGCTACTTCCGTGGTTCGGAGGTAGTCCCGCGGTTTGGACGACTGCGATGTTGTTTTTTCAAACCACATTGTTTGCCGGCTATGGCTATGCTCACATCGTTACTCATAAACTGAAACCGCGAACGCATTTGCTTGTGCATATCGGTCTAGTCGCTGTTTCGGCATTGCTCGCGTTCCTCATTAATCCTAGCGATCGATGGAAACCCGATGGAGACGAGAATCCAACTCTTTACGTTCTGATGTTGCTTGCGGTGTCGATCGGGATCCCGTATTTTACGCTCGCTTCTACAGGACCGATCGTACAAGCGTGGTTTGCACGAGTAAGACCGGGAGCTTCACCTTATCGACTTTACTCGTTGTCCAATGTTGGTTCATACTTAGCGCTCTTGTCGTTCCCGTATTTGTTCGAGCCGTATCTTTCGTTACCTGCGATGGGAATGGCATGGACTGCAGTTTATGGAATCTTTGCGATTGCCTGTATCGGCACGTCGTTAGCCGTGCTCGCGATTTTGTCGAGGGGCAAAGTTCCAGCCGCAGACGCTCGAGAGGAAATCGAGAATTCTGCATCAAAGTCAGAAATGCCTACAGCATGCATGCGAGCATTGTGGATAGGATTGCCGGCTCTCGCTTCGTTAACCATGATTGCGGCGACTGATCATGTGAGCCACAATGTTGCTCCTGAGCCTAGGTTGTGGATTACGACGCTCGGACTTTATCTTCTAACGTTCATCATCACGTTTGATCACGAGCGATGGTACAAGCGGAGTTTGGTAGCCATCGTATGTGGGCTGACGATTCTCTTCTTGACGGGGAAGTCCGATATCCTCGATTTGGTGGGTCTAGAGTGGAGTTTTGGGGCGAAGGAGCTGCGTTGGAGTCATTTTGTCGTCATGTTCTTGATCTGCTTCTTGTGCCACGGCGAGCTAGTTCGTTGGCGTCCCAAGAATAATGCTTACCTGACGGAGTTTTATCTTTGTATTTCTGCTGGGGGGGCGTGCGGTGGATTGTTCGCAACTCTCGTCGCTGTCAACCTGTTTCATGACTATTTCGAATGGCCCTTATGCTTAGTTCTCGCCCTCATTGTCTGCGTCAGTGTTTTGTGCCTTCCATCCGGCTCGAATCATTTGCCACAACCAACAAAGTGGAATCAGATGAGCCATCGACGCATGTATACGATGAGTATCATGGGGGTCGCGAGCATAGCTTGGATTCTATTCTTCCTGGATCCGTGGCAGTGGAGATCGCAGGTCTCGGACGAGTACAGCAGTCGTGTGCTCCACACGGGTCGTAACTTCTATGGAGTCGTTTCGGTCGAGGATCAAATCCATGCGACAGACCCTTTTTCAAGCTATCGCGGTTTCTACAGTGGAAACGTAACGCACGGGATGCAGTTCAAGTCTCAGCAGATACGGCTTCGTCCTCTCTCTTATTACACCGAAGAAAGTGGCATGGGGCAAGCAATTCGTTATTTGCAGAAGAGACAACCGACAGTGCGAATCGCCGTCATTGGCCTTGGTGCCGGATCGATTGCATCGTACGGTCGAGAGTCTGACACGGTTGATTTTTATGAAATCAATCCCGAGGTGATTCGCATTGCGCAGGAGTACTTTACGTTTCTCAAGGAGTGCAAAGGCAAAGTTAACCTGTTGCTAGGAGATGGGCGATTGAAAATGGATGCGAATACTTCTGCATCCTATGACATCATTAT
The DNA here is from genome assembly GCA_903858115.1 of uncultured Pirellula sp. GTDB lineage: Bacteria > Planctomycetota > Planctomycetia > Pirellulales > Pirellulaceae > JBKCUI01. The sequence goes on from CAIOHR010000104.1 coordinate 18,113, forward strand.
CTTGGATGCATTTACGGGAGGCTCGGTGCCTGTACATTTGCTCACGCAAGAAGCATTTCAGATCTACCAAAAGCGACTGGCTCCAAAAGGATTCATTGTGGCTCATGCGACCAACTCCTATCTGAATCTGTATCCGGTGATCAAAAGGCAGGCTGAAGAATTGAAAATGGGATTTCGATGCAGCCATGTTCCGTTTGATAGTGAGAAATTCATTCGAAAGAACTTCTACATCGCGATCACGAATGATCAAGTTTATTTGGATAGCACCGTGAATCGTTATCCACCGATTTATGATTCCGAGGGAAACGAACTGCCGACCAAGGAGCCCGATCAATCCGATGTTGGTTTATGGACAGATCAGTTCAGCAGCATCAATCAGATTGCACGGGAGTAAACAGCGATCACTTTGTTACACTCGTCGTATGTTACGCTTGTCGAATAAAATGGGCCGCGAAACTACGAACTTCCTTTCCATTGAGAACGTGCACCGTTCTCAACTGAGCGACCATCGCGTCGCTGAATTGGGATAGCGGAACGTGAACCAAGGACTTGCCAAATCGCTTTGCAATTCGACGCCAAGAGGCTAGCGGAGCGATAGGCGAAAGTAACGCGATTTGCTTTGAATTGGCATGCAAGCAGGCCGCGGCGATCAGTTTTTCCTCGAGGGTATCCGCAAACTGCAACTCCTTGTCCGACCAAATGTCGGGTATCGATCTTGGAGGATAGAGAAAGAGTGCTCCGCCGTACGTGGCTACCGCAACACCAGGTCCCAGTATCTCGTCGTGGAAATCGGTTGCGTAAAAAGCCAACGTCGATTCCCAAGAATGCTCAGCAAACCAGGTTGTCCGCCATGTGTAAACGGATGGATCAGGCGAGGCTTCGAATAAGAACACGCATGCGTCGAGATGTCCAACGCTGGGAGGTTGCACTTTGACGTAAAGCGTACCATCGTACCAATGTCTCAGTGTTTCTCGAATATCGATGCCATCCATCATGCTCGTTGTAAACTTTTCCGATCGTGCTAAGTCTGCGCCGAGCAACGCTCGAGCGCGGTCGATCACTCGCGTTCGGAAACTTTCGATTTTGGCATCATCGGGAAGCCAGGAGCATTGTTGATAAGGGTTCCATTGCATGCGCCACTGCAACGATTCATCCTTGAGAGGTTTGCGATTCAGTTCGAGTGATCGCCATTGTCCATCGGACTCACCCAATCGGCTCAATGCAGGGACCGTATCTCCATCTGGTAGTCTCATTTCCTGGAGTCCCATGTCGACACTGGGCCATGGGAGCGGCTCTTGAAATGCATAGTCTCGGATCGTTTCAGCCACATGGATGGCGAACTGGTCACCGAGTGTTTGTTTTGCAGCCAGCACCAACGTGTACATATCCGGCGTCAATCGACGATCTAGCAACGTCAGGTTTCGTACGTACTTAAGACATTGCGCCAAGAGCATTGGGGATATCTTTCTAGCGCGTTTGCCAAAGTCGGCAATGTACGAAGAGCGTGCAGAAAGATACAAACGCTTGACCCCATCAATGGCGGTTTCAGCGTCCTTTTCTTGGAAAGTGAATCTCTGCTGCTCGTACACTGATGTGATGTAAGGCAATTCTCCCAAAAGGAAAACAAGTGTCTTTTCATTCACAGAATAATTGACGGCCGGGGTGTTGTTGGTGACGCTTTCCTCTTCCGAAGATTCCGTAAGGAGTAGTTGTTGATAGGCTTCGCGAATCCACGGCCAGTGAGCGATCGAACAGACCATCACAATTTTATTAAATCGCTGTCGTAACTCCAGCAGCCTCGACGCCATCGTCCGGATCCGATCGAGCGTTTGTTCCGAGGTGGGTCTTGGGATACTTGGCAATAAAGCGGCACTAAAAACTTCGAGGCTGACTTCGCGAAGAGCGAAACAATCGGGCGTGACGTAGCTCTCTTCACCTTCAAATATAGGTGTTTCCATATCGATGAACCGTGTAGGAATCCGTTCTCCTACGGCGTATCGAATAGCCGCGATGACGCTTTGGCAGGGATCGATCGGGACGTAGCTATAAGAAGCATCGAAAAGCCAACCCTCAGACTCGTCTTCGTCCAGCTCTTCCTGATTTTTCTCGGACCAATCTCTTGATTCTGGTTCGGACCAAGAGTCCGTGTCCGGAGCTTGAGCAACGATCGAGATCGTTGGCAAGAGCTCTATGCCAGCCAAGACGCTTTCTCGGAAAGAGGGTGGTAATGGAACAGCCAGGCAATCGATCTCTTGTTCGAGCAGCCAGTTCTCAACGGCTCGCGCGTGCGAACCGCTTCGATGAACCACCGGGAGCAAAGTCACTTTGTTATCGAGCCGAAAGCAATCAGCCATGATCAGCCCCTTTCTTGGTAGATCTGTTACAATTCTTGCTCAGTTTGAACATTTTCTTATTCCAACGTCAACCACATTGATAAAAACGACCCATGCAGGATACAGTTCAAATCGACGGCGTCACGCTCTCCCTGAGCAATTCTATTTCCAATGAACTGCAGTGGATTGGTCAAACGGAGGTATTGCGACAGTTAGCGGCATGCTGGCTGGTCGTCGACAAGAGCGATTTACCGTTAGCACCGAGGTTGGTTGGACCTCCCGGTATTGGAAAGACGGCATTGGCAATGGCTGCCGCCAAGGCTCGCGACCAAGAGTTGTACATATATCAATGTACGGCAGATACTAGGCCAGAAGACTTGCTCATCACCCCCATCTTGGCTAGTAACGGCAAAATCGCGTATCACGCCTCACCTCTGGTGACTGCGATGATTCGCGGAGCGGTTTGTATTCTTGACGAAGGGAATCGGATGAATGAAAAATCTTGGGCATCACTGGCACCCCTTTTGGATCATCGTCGTTACATCGAATCGATCGTCGCCGGCGTATCGATCAAGGCTCATCCGGATTTTCGGTGCGCTGTTACCATGAACCAGGATGATTCGACCTATGAGATTCCGGACTACATCATGAGCCGCTTGCAGCCAACGTTGCAGGTTGGATTCCCAAACCGGGAAGACGAGCTTGCAATATTAAAGTACCACCTACCTTTTGCCAGCGACGAGATGCTCACATTGACGGTTGATTTTCTACAACAATCCCATGCCCTCAAACTGGATTACTCCGCACGCGATGGCATTCAAATGCTCCGCTATGCCATTAAGTTGTTGTCGCAAGATTCCACGCATCCCGTTGCGAAAGATCAGGTTTGGCAAAAAGCATTGATGGCATGTTTGGGAGAAGACGCACTGGATCTCGAGGCAACACATGAACGACGATCGAGATCGCTAGGTGCCAATACTTTGCCACACGGTTTAGGTGATTTTTTCTTGGACCCAGACGATCCAATGCATCCTGATTTTGATGATTTCGAAGAGGACGAGGAAGATAACCGCATTTGAACGCTACGAATCGAATGAAGAAGTAAGCTATGTCTACAACTCCTGACATCGCCGTTGAAAATGCGATCGAATTGGCGGTCAAGTTTCACCACGGTCAACGCGACAAAGCTGGCATGCCTTACATTCTGCACCCATTGACATTGATGCTCCGATCAAGTGACCCGATCGTGCAGCAAGCGGCAGTATTGCATGACCTCTTGGAGGATACAGTCGCCACTCGAGACGACCTCATAGCGGCTCAATTAGATCCGCGTGCAATTCATGCGATCGAGTTGCTAACACATACGAGCGATCTTTCGTACGCCGAATATGTTGTGCGAATCAAATCAGATCGAGTGGCAACCCAGGTAAAGTTACTTGATCTGAACGACAATTACCGATTAGATCGCGTCGCTTATCGGATCGAGCACGCAGCTCAGGACGCGAAACGTTTGCAGAAGTACATTTTGACCAAACAATTCCTCAACGAGGAGATCGATCAAGATACGTATCTGAATGCTATGCCACCGTTCGAATGAGGGAATTGGTTACTGATGGAGGCAGAGTAGTGTGGCCGAAAGAAGAGGATAAAGACGAAAAGAGTAATCGCTAAATACCTATTGAATAGAAACACCGCTTAGGCAAATCATGTTGAGATCGCACGGGGTCGGCAAGATGAAGCGCAAAGACGCGAGAGTCGCATTGACACAAAGAATCTTCTGTACGATTCTCCGTCGCGTTTTCATCGACGTAGAGACACAGATTTTTCAGGCCGACAAGTTGGCAGAAAGATCTAACGCAGAAAGATATCGTTTTGGAATGGTTCGGTCGATGGAATCAACTACTCGCGCGTTGCTGTCGTCACACGGAGCCCGAGCCGGACTTTCGAGTCTCCCAGTTCGCAATCGTCTAACTCCAGATTCGCTGGCGGATTTTCGAAGTGAATCGAGACACCAAGTGTTTCGGTGCAAATGAACTCTTGGTTTTCTTCAATGGCTTCTCGCATCGCGACTGGTATATCCAAAATCCAAATCTCAATCCGATCTGTAAAATTGCAATCGCGTTTCTTGCGCAAGTCCTGAACCAAACGTATTGCGTCTTTTGCAATTCCGCGCCGGATCAGCGCATCGGTTAGTTCCGTATTCAATGCGACAACGCATAGCTTTCCTTGTGCAGCCGCCCAGCCAGCTTTGGCTTGCATTCGAACTTGAATGTCTTCGCCATCTAACTCGAGCGACTTTCCGTCTAGGACCAGCGTGATCTTGCCCTTTGCGGTCAACTCTTCGAGCAGCGTCGCACCGGAAACAGAACCGAGTTCTTGCTTTAACTTCGGCAGCAATGGGCCGACTTTGGGACCGAGGCGGCGAAAGTTCGGTTGCACTTGGTATTCGACAAAAGGACTAGCGCCGCTAGCGTAATGAATCTCGTCGACATTCAACTCTTCACGCACGATGTCGTCGTGTTTGCGAAGCCACTGGATCTGCAAATCGTCCGCCAAGGAAACTTCAACGCGTTGCAAAGGTTGCCGCACCTTGAGTTTGGAATCCATTCGGGCGGATCGTCCTAGCGAAGCGATCTCGCGGAGCAAACTCATTCTCGCGTTTAATTCTGCGTCTGGAGCGATTGCACCACCGTCAGGGAAATCGCATAAATGAACGCTGTCACGTACGCCCTCTAGATCTCCCTTCAGGAGTTTCCAAAGGGATTCCGCGAGAAACGGCGTGAACGGAGCGATCAGTTTGGCAACGACCACAAAGCTCTCATAAAGCGTCCAATAAGCATCCAATTTGTCCGCGGACTGTTTGTCGGCCGCCCAGTAGCGAGAACGACTTCTGCGAATGTACCAATTGCTCATTGCGTCTACGAACGCATGGAGTGTTTGGCATGCTCCGTAGCTATCGTATCGATCCATTCTCTCCACGACATCTCGACATGTCGCAGCAAGCTCGCTCATCATCCATCGATCCAGCTCGCTTCGTTGCTCGATGGGTCGATAGGTTTTAGCCCGACTCAGTTCCTCACTCGTGAGTTGATCCAATCCAGAGGCGATTTCGGACGGGCCTGCAAAGCCGTCGATTTCTGCGTAGATGGAGAAGAAGCTAACAGAATTCCATAATCGGAGGATGAACTCCGAGATGCTGTCTCGAATGGCTCGTTCGCTGTAGAGAATAGAATTCCAAGGCGCTTGGTTATAGAATAAGTACCAACGTAGCGCGTCCGCCCCGTACTTGTCAAAGATCTCTTGCGGGCTTCGATAGTTGCGAAGCTGCTTGGACATCTTTCCAGTCTTCACAACATAGTCTGTGCCGCACGCTGTTTTGGCTTCCTCTTCGGTAAGAAAGCGTTGCTTACCATCTTTGCTCTCATACCATTCTGCAAGCATGAGTCCGAGAACGATACAATTTTTGAACGGATGCGGATACGTCCGTACTGCCGTTTTTCCGCTCTTCGTATCTTCATCCGAAGCACCGAATAGCATCGTGCTGATCGCCAATTGGCTATAGAACCATCCACGGGTTTGGTCGATGGCTTCGCTGATAAAGTCCGCAGGAAATTGCGAGTTAAAGGACTCCGCGTTCTTGTGAGGATAACCCCATTGAGCAAACGGCATGGCTCCGCTGTCATACCAGCAATCGATAACTTCGGTGACGCGCCGCATGCGTGCACCCGGTGCGTACGGTGAGTTATAAGTCACCGCGTCGATGTACGGCTTGTGAACTCGCAAATCATCTTCGAGTTCTGGATTGGCTTTCTTCGCATTCGCCCATACTTCGGTACCTTGAACACCAGGCTTCGCGAGTAGTTCTTCGTAGCAACCGATCGCCTCCATTTGGGACGTTTGATCACAAACCCAAATCGGGAGTGGTGTTCCCCAATAGCGTTCGCGAGAGAGAGCCCAATCGACATTCGATTCGAGGAAGTTCCCAAATCGACCTGGTCCGATGTGTTCCGGCAACCAGCCGATCGTTTTGTTGTTCTCAAGCATCGAGTCACGGAATTTGGTCGTACGAATAAACCAACTTTCGCGAGGGTACTGAATGAGTGGATCTTCGCTAGCCCGCCAGCAGAACGGGTAATCGTGAAGGTATTGCTCTTGATGCCATAGTTTTCCTGCATCCTTGAGGACGCGCTGCAACGTTTTGTCCGCATCTTTGACCCAAACACCTTCGTGCGAAGGAAAGTCAGAAGTGAATTTGCCGTTCGGCGCGACTGCGCACAATAGCGGAGGAACGCTCGGCTCGACGAATCGCATTCGTTCTTCGGCAAGGACTTCGTAATCGACCTCACCGAATGCGGGTGCCAAGTGCACTAGCCCGGTTCCTGAGTCGATGGTCACGAAGTTTGCCGCAACCACTCTCCAGCTGGGGCGTTGTGATCCGCCGCTCTTCAGTTCTGCTTCGGCATGTCCCAGTTGTTTCGTGTAGCAATCAAACGGTGGGTGATAGAATTTGCCGACGAGCTCACTTCCAGCGACGACCCTTACTACGGCAAGTTTTCGTTTTGTTTTTTCTGCCAAGCTCTCGACGAGCGCTTTGGCAATAACAATTGTCTCGCCGGACGTTTCATCTAAACAGTATGCGTATTCGATTTCTGGATTCACCGCTGCAAACTGATTGCTTGGCAATGTCCACGGAGTTGTTGTCCAGACAACAAGGGACGTGTTTGTTTCACCTTCCAGAGGGAAACGAACGTAAACGCTAGGGTCCGCAACTTGACGATACCCTTGGCCGACTTCACCGGAGCTCAATGCGGTTCCGCCCTGAGCCCACCACCAAACGATTTTGTGACCGCGGTATAGCAGTCCCTTGTCAAATAAAGTCTTTAGTGACCACCAAACGCTTTCGATGTAGCTCTGATGGTATGTGACGTACGCTTGGGAAAGATCGATCCAGAAGCCGAGTCGTTCGGTAACTCGCTCCCACTCTTGCATATATCTCCACACGCTTTGTTGGCATTTTTGGACGAAACCCTCGATGCCGTAGCTTTCGATCTCTTCTTTGCCGTGGATTCCGAGTTCTTTACAGACTTCCACTTCGACGGGTAATCCGTGCGTATCCCAACCCGCCTTGCGTTCGCAGAGGTAGCCCCGCATGGTTCGATAGCGCGGGAACAGATCTTTGATCGCTCGTGTAAGACAGTGGCCAGGGTGCGGAAGACCGTTGGCCGTTGGCGGTCCTTCAAAGAAAACGAACGGCTTACCGTTCTTTCTTAGATCGAGGCTTCGATCGTAGACATGGTTTTGCTTCCAGAACGTGAGAACTTGTTCTTCGAGTTGTGGGAACTTCGTATCTTGCTTGACTGCATGAAACATCGTGAGATCAGTCAATATCCTCTTCGTCTGGTTCTAGATCAGGGTCATCCGTACCGATGACAAATCCATCGTCTTTTGGTTCGATTTCGTACTCGTCATCGAGTTCTTCTTCAAAGTCATCATCAAAATCGTCGTCGAAGTCCTCTTCGTCGAAATCATCGAAGGGATCTGGTTCCTCATCGTCTGCCGGAACAACCTCTTCGTCTGGAATCTCTTCTTCGACATCTTCATCGTCGTCGCCCCAAGAATTGCGAACCGGTCGGGTTGGCAATTCTGCCTGCAACGCCATTTCGAACCAATCATTTGCTGCGATTGTCGTGTCCGGTTTTTCTAGAGGACGGCGGATGATCAGCGGTTCACTATCTGTTTTGGCGAAAAAGAGCTCCCTTTCGGTCTGAGGCAAGGACTCCAGCGATTCCGCTGGCCAATCCAAAGGCGGAGCAATCATGGATTCGGTGTCTGCTTCGAGGGATTCGATTAACAAATTCACTGGAGTTGCCGCCGATTTCGAGGACCGTACATAAGAGAAAACGCATTAGCGTGTTCTGATTAAGCCATAATGTCAACCGCACTTGGTCGGGTTGTTTCCTGCATCTAGGGGATGTGGTAGCATACTCCATGTCGGAAGCTACTTCCGACGTGTCACTTTTCGGAAAAATGAGTCCCCAAGCAAACTGAACTGCTCTGGTAGAATCCCACTTAATTCTCCCAGTCAATTCTCCGCTGGCTCGCTCCTAGTGCGCAAAAATGTTATGACCCTGTTTTCACTTCTCTTTCTAGCTTCCTGGCTGTTGTTCTCTGCGTTCGTTGGATTGCGTTCGTTGGATTGTTGCGTAAATTTTTTCAATTTCCAGCAATCAAATACGCCGTTCGTTGGGGAATTGGCTGTGCTTTGGAACAAAATCTGGTGCCGCTTGCGACCTTTTTGTCGAGGTCTCATAGTTCGGTTATGCCAGGGTTCGTTCATCGCAATTGGTTGCCTGGGGGAAGTCTCCAGACTCGTAAAGCCCTGGCTTTGTTGATGGTGAACGATCGGCTGTAACCATCCTTGGTTTGTGCCTGTTGGAGAGATGGGAAATATTCAGCGTTAGGGCTGCTGTGGCGAATTTCGCAAGCGATTCAGTTGCTTTACCATAGAAAGCAACTTCGTGTCTTCTTTAGCTCTCGAACTCCCAATGCTCTTTGCAGCCGGCGAGTCATCCCCTTGGATTATCCTTGGCGTCGGTCTGATTGTCGGTGCTGTCGTTGCTTACGTCGTCAATATGCTCCAAGGTCGGGATGCGAAATCACAATCGAAACGTCTCACGGATCAAGCGAAAGTGGATTGCGAGAACATGATCAAGGCGGCTGAACTGGAAAAGAAAGAAAAGCTTCTTCAGCTCCAGAGCAAATTTGACAGCGAGATTCAAAAAGCCAAGGATGAAGTCCGAAAACGCGAAAGCGAGTTGGACAAACGGGAAGCCTCTATCAAGCAATCATCCGATGATCTTCGCAAGCAAGAGAAGTTCGTTGAAAGCAATCAGCGAAAGCTTGCCGAGAGAACGGAAGACGTGCAACGCAAGAGTGAGCAGTTCAGCAAGTTGATCCAACAGCAGCAGGCGGATCTTCAGCGAGTTACGGGGATGTCGAGCGAAGAGGCAAAGAAACAATTACTCAACGTTCTCGAGCGAGAGCTACAGGGAGAAATGGGGTCGGTTATCCTCAAGCACGAGAAGCGATTGAACGAGATTGTTCAACAAAAGTCGCAAGATATCTTGTTGACAGCTATGCAGCGTTACGCCTCTTCACATACGTCCGAAAGCACGACAAGTACGGTCGATATTCCCAACGATGAGATGAAGGGTCGAATCATTGGGCGAGAGGGCCGGAATATCCGAGCCTTCGAGAAAGCGTGCGGTTGCGACTTGATCATCGACGATACCCCAGGTGTGGTAATCGTGAGCGGATTCGATCCCGTTCGAAGAGAGATCGCTCGATCTGCGATGGAAAAATTGGTGGCGGATGGACGTATTCACCCGACTCGAATCGAGGAGATCGTCGCTGCGTGCGAAAAGCAAATGGAAGGCTTTATTCGACGAAAAGGAGAAGAAGCCGCTCAGGAAGTCAATATTCAAGGGTTGCATGATCGTACGCTTGATATGCTCGGACGATTGCATTTTCGGACAAGTTACTCTCAGAATGTTTTGCGACACAGTGTCGAAGTGGCATTCCTGTCTGGCTTGATGGCAGAAATGATCGGACTTGATCCTCGCCTCGCTCGACGGGCGGGATTATTGCACGATATTGGAAAAGCGGCCGATCATGAATTGGAAGGAGGGCACCCTAAGATCGGTGCGGATATCCTCAAACGCAATGGCGAAAACGAAATCGTCGTTCATGCCGCATTGGGGCACCATGATCAATTGACGACCGAGTATCCCTACACATTGTTAGTTGCTACGTCGGATGCATGCAGCGCGTCGAGACCTGGAGCTCGCCGCGAATCCCTAGAAAGATATATCAAGCGAATGGAAGAACTGGAGACGATCGCAAAGGGATTTCAAGGAGTCGAGCAAGCGTTTGCCATTCAGGCGGGGCGAGAGCTTCGCGTTATTGTTGCTTCGAAAAATACGGATGACACGATTGCAGCGAAGATATGTAGAGATATTGCGACTGCTTTCGAGCAACAATTAACCTACCCAGGCGAGATTAAAGTTACTGTCGTACGGGAATCACGATTCGTCGAGACAGCAAGGTAATTGAAAACGAAAGTAGAACGAATTTGATAGGGTAGGGCGCGTACGCTTGTTAGCCTGAGCTCGTGCAGTTTTACTCAGCCATGGTTTTGGGATTGTCGGCAGCAGGGATTGTGTTTTCTTTGCGAGGTAGCTCGATAACGAAAGTCGTTCCCAATCCGATTTCCGATTCGACCTTTATCGTTCCGCCGTGCTCTTGAGCGATTTTCAGACTAACAGGGAGCCCGAGACCCGTTCCGCGGCTCCCTTTGTTCGATTCAAACATCGAAAAAATCCGTTCAAGGTCGGATTTCGCAATTCCGGTACCATTGTCTGCGATAAGGATACGGGCTGATTCTTTCGACATGGCCAGAGTGATATTGACAGTACCCTGCTCTTTTTCTTTGCATGCGTCGATAGCATTTCCGACCAGATTCAAAATCGCGCGATGGAGTGCTTCACCATCCAATTGCAGGATATCCTCCGCGCTCGGACGAGACCAAACCAGGTTGACGCCTGTTTCCGATGCTCGTTGGTTTTCCAATTCGATAACGTCTTCAATTAAGTCTCTCAGGTCAATGGATTGACGAATTGGCGTTCGATCTTTGCTCATGGTGAGCATGTCAAGAACCAGTGCTTCTATTCGTTCCTGATTCTTGAGGCAGATGCGCCAACCTTTGCTCACTGTGGATAGGTCATCTCGTTTGAGCCCTTCGTCGACAAGATAACCACCACCTTTGAGCCCTTGAACGATGTTCTTGATATGATGCGATAATGTTGCAATTGTTTGACCCATGATGGCTAATCGTTCTGCTTGAACCATGGTTTGATAGAAGCTCGTATCCTCGATGGCCAAGGCTGCTTGGTGTCCTATGGCTACCAAGAGTTTCAAATGTTCTTCGTGAAAGACTCGATCTGATCGGGAAGCATACTTGCCTGGGGAAGTCGTGGTGTCGATGTAAATGGCTCCGACGATACCGTATCGACCTTTCATTGGGACACAGATTGCTTCTCGAATTCCGCCAGCGGAGATACTGGCGCTGGTGCTCCATCGATCGTCTTCGCATGCGTCGCTGGTCAAAACACCTTCACCCTGTTTCGTTACATAGTCGAGAATCGTTCGACTGATCGCCATTCGATGCATAGCTTGTGATTTTCGATTCTTTCGACAGCTCGGGTACAGTTCTCCCGTGGTCGAGTCTATCAACATAATGCATCCGCGATCACAAAGAACCCATTGAAAAATGAGATCCATGATTTGGTTCAGGAGCTGATCGATATCCATCGTTCGACTCACGGCTAATGCCGTTCGGTACATGACCTCCCAGTGGCTTCTGAATCGAGACTCGATCATCGTGCTAGGAGGGCCAGGAATAAAGTCCTGAGTTTGTTTGCCGTGCCAATCCTCAGTTTTGTCCGACAACGGAGTCTTGGCCAGCAATCTGCCCACGATCTGTGATGCATCTTCGCCTGAGGCTGGAACGATAGCAACCTCGCCATCCAACGATTTTCCCGAGTTGGGTTTCTCGGCAAATAGTAGGAGTTGTCGTCCTATTTGCAATCGATCTCCGCCCTCAAGGACTTGTTCAGTGATGGGAAACTCATTGACGAACGTACCGTTGCTGCTACCCAGGTCGCGTACCCAATACCTTCCGTCGCGAAAAGAGAACTCCGCATGGTTACGAGATGTTTCGGAGTCTCGGAAGTGAATGTTGCAATGGCTCTCGCGACCAACCTTGATCTTTTCGCTTTCGGACAACATAAAGCGTTGTCCTGCACGCACTCCTCGAAGAACTGTAAGCATTGCCATCAGAACACCATTGCGAATAACGTTATCCGAGAAGTCCCATGGTCGGTTCGAGCCCAAACATGCAATTCATGTTTTGCTGTGCAGCTCCCGCAGCTCCCTTAACAAGATTATCCATGGCGGAAAACAAAACAATTCTTGGTCCGTTTTCACGAACTGCAATATCGATATAGTTTGAATTCGATACGTATCGAGTAGAAGGTAAGTGTGAAACGACCCGAACAAACGGAGTCGAGCTGTAGTATGAGTTTAGACACTCCCGAATTTGATTCGGGGTCGTGCCATGCGTCGACTTAAGGTAAATCGTGGAGAAAATCCCACGCCCCATGGGTACCCAATGGGGAGTGAACGACATTTGGACTTCCGTATTGCTATATCGATGAAGAATGTCGACGATCTCAGGCTGATGGCGACAACTGCCGACAGAATATGCAGTAACCGATTCATTGGATTCGCAGTACATATTGCTCATCTTCAAAGCGCGGCCATCGACGCTGATACCTGATTTGCAGTCGATGACGATATCCTCGGGCGACACTAGCTTTTCTTTCAGGAGCGGTGCCAATGGCAAAATCACCGTTGTCGCATGGCAACCTGGGTTCGCAACCAATTCGCTTTCTCGTATCGAGTCTGAAAACAGTTCAGGTAAACCGTAAGGGACATTTCCGAGTCTTTGGGGATCGGGATGTTTCTCTCCAAACCACTTCTCGTAGATTGTGGGGGAACTCAATCGATAGTCTGGAGATAGGTCGATGACTCGACAGCCCGCTTTCAATATTTCCAAAATACGATGAGAAGAAGCCCCGTGCGGCAGACAGGAGAATACAACATCACACCTCTCGGCGATCCTGTCTGGTGTTAGGTCTTCTACCGGCAATCGAAGCCTCCGAATCAACTCAGGGTGAACCTCGTCAATCATGTTGCCTTTCGCTTGCCTGCTGGTCGCCGCGACGATTTGAGCTCCTGGATGCTTGAGCAACCAGTGAATACACTCTGCAGCTGTGTACCCTGACACTCCTAGGATTCCAACGCGAATCATGATAATCCACCGCAACTCATAGTGCGCCTCCCGGCTCCAGAGTATTACTCCAACAGTAGAGAGATCGTATTTGACAACCTCTCTAAATCTTGTCCCAAAAACATAAATGCAGAAACGCCAATCAACAATCCCATTCCGATGCAAACGATTCCTCTATTGCTTCGCTGAACTTCCTGAGAGCTGATTCGATCGCAGACGCTTCGTTCGAGTTTTATCCACTCTATCAGATTTTGTCGTCCGCCGATGGCATAAAAGCCAACAATATCATGAGTGCCGGCTTCACGTATCTCGCCATGTACCGGCAGTGAGTCCACTCGCACCGTTTCTCCCAAAAAGGAATAGCAAAGCGATTGCTCTTGAAGTACCGCTTCAAGCTCTTTCTTGAATCGTTCACTACGAATACCGTAGACCAGAATACCTGGCGGCATATTGAACGCGATCAACAATAGAATCAAAACGTAGAGACTCAAAAGAACCAACCACACCCAATTCCCAACAACAGAATAAGCCGCTCGTGGAAAAAACAACTCCAATGGGCCAATAGCAACCAATCCGATACATGCGAACCCCAACATGATGATGTCGAGTGAGCGGCTGATGACGGTCGGATGAGAGCGATATCGCAGCAATCCGATCACGATCAAATAAACTGCAATCGGTATCATCGCGATTGCAAATCGAAGTGGGTCATACATGGGAACGAACGAAATACGCTTTAAAGGGATGCGTGCGTCGGTTTGTTAGCAAGTGCAGTTCGGGCAGCATGCAGTACTCGCATCTGAAGATCGGTAAAGTCTGCTTCAACGAATGCACCTGCAGCAGCCCGGTGGCCGCCTCCGCCAAACGATCTCGCCAACTCATTGCAATCCACATGGCAACGCGAGCGAAAACTTACTTTGAATCCTCCTTTAAGTTGCTCGATGAGAATGACAGCAACCTTGGTACCTTCGATCGCCAGCGTCATATTAATCGCATCCTCGGTATCGCTCGCGAGTGCTCCGGATTCGATAAAATCCTCTTTGCGAACAAAGGTATGTACCAGCTGACCGTTTGACTCTACTTGTGCCCTCGCCAAAATTCTGCCACGTAATCGAACTCGACCAATGGTATCGCGTTCGTACAGATCACCATAGATTGCTGAAGGCGAAGCTCCTGCGTCGACGAGTTCTGCGATCACTCGATATGTCTCGCTCGTTGTGGACTGGAATCGGAACCAACCCGTATCCGTTGCGATAGCCGCGTACAGTGCATTGGCCATGTTCCGTGTGATTGGCTGTTGGAGATGCTTAGCCAATTTTGCTACCAAATGACCTGTCGCTTCTGCACTCGTGTCTTTGAAGAATATCGCTCCTAAATCATCTTCGCCGACATGGTGATCGATCACGATCTTTGGGCCGGCAAACTTTCTCAAAACGTCGGCCATCGGGCCGAGTTGTGCCCAAGCGCTCGTATCGAGAACGATTAGGCAGTCACCGGTAACTTCGGATGCAGAAATGGTATCCCCGACCACCAGTATCGTTTGAGCTGGATCCAAAAAGGTCAATATGGGGGGTGTCGGATGCCCGTTTACAATGATGACTTCCTTCCCCATCGCCTGAAGCAATCCGGCCATTCCTAGTTCGCTTCCGAGCGCGTCACAATCAGGGCGGATGTGGCTCGTCAGAACGAACCGTTGGTGTTTTTCCAATAACTTTTGAAGCGATTCCCAATCCAAACTCATGGAGATATTTTCTGCTCATTGTGAACTTTTGTTTCCAACACCGACGACATTGTAGCTAATCTGACGAACTTCTGTCAGTCGATCGGAAAAGAGGGTGTTGGAGCTATGGGCGGATGTGATCTACAATGCGCCGATGAATGCATTGAAATGTTATCCTTTTGTGCTACCTCTTCCCGGCGAGTTAAGCCCGCTTTCTGTGTTTCAGCGAGTGAAATCGCAACCTTACTGCTGTTGGCTTGACAGCGCTTTAACGCATGAAAAGCGCGGCAGCTTTTCATTTTTATGTGCCGATCCACTAGATACACTCGAAATCCAAAGAGCTGTCGCTGATCCGTTGGCGAAACTAGAACGATGGATGCAGACTTTTCAGTCCCTGACGGTACCTGATCTTCCCCCGTTCCAAGGGGGAGTTGCTGGCTATTTTGGGTATGAGTTCGGAAGATGTTACGAGCGTGTACCGTTAGCTAGACACGATGAGTTCGCGCTGCCCGTGGCTGTACTCGGTTTGTACGATGTGGTTTTCGCCTGGGATCACTCCTCGGGAAGAGGCTGGATCATCTCGCAAGGTTTTTCAGAGTCGAATTCGATGACCCGCCGAATGGAAAGAGCGGAGTCACGCGCGCTGAAGTTTCTACAAATCGCTACGGGCGCTTTGAAGCCCGATTCTTCATCTACCATCGCATACTCGAGCCGCGTTAGTGTTCATGCAACTGCTCACGGACTCACGGCGCCTCAATTCGAAACGAGACTAGGCGGTGGTTGGCTGGGAAATTTCGATTCCGAAGGCTATCGAAAGGCTGTTGCCCGCGCTCGCGAATACATTCACGCAGGTGATATCTTTCAAGTGAACCTATCTCAGCGTTTACTTTGCCCGGCGCGGTGCGAGTCGAGTGAGCTATACGAGAACCTAAGGTCCGTCAATTCTGCTCCGTTCGCAGCCTACTTCGATTTCGGGCAAGGGCAAATTGTGAGCGCCTCCCCCGAGCGGCTGCTCAAGGTCAAGCAACGTTGGGTTGAGACTCGCCCCATCAAAGGCACCCGCAAACGAACAGGTGACGAAAGCTTGGACGGTCAAGTCGCTGATGAACTCTACCAAAGTGAAAAGGATCGCTCGGAAAACATTATGATCGTTGACCTGCTTCGAAACGACCTTTCTCGAGTCTGCGAAAGCGAGTCGCTGTTAGTGACCCAGTTGTGCCAAATCGAAGAATATCCTTATGTGATGCATCTCGTGAGCGCACTCAAGGCACGATTGCGAGAAGAAGTGACTGTGTCCGATTTGTTTGCTGCTGTCTTTCCCGGCGGAAGTATTACAGGAGCTCCGAAAGTTCGAGCGATGGAAATCATAGCCGAACTAGAACCAACTGTACGTGGGCCCTATTGTGGCTCGATAGGATATTGTAGCGCGGATGGTGCGATGGATTGGAACATTCTCATTCGAACTCTAACGTCGTCGCGAGGGTGGTGGCAATTTCAGGTGGGGGG
Source organism: uncultured Pirellula sp. (assembly GCA_903858115.1). Taxonomy (GTDB): domain Bacteria; phylum Planctomycetota; class Planctomycetia; order Pirellulales; family Pirellulaceae; genus JBKCUI01. Next base: position 34,581 of record CAIOHR010000104.1, read on the forward strand.
GGGAATTGTTGCGGACAGTGTCCCATCCCAGGAAGAAGAAGAAACATGGACGAAAGCGGCTGGACTTATTGCGGCTATCGATTCGGTGACGACCCACAACTCGAAGTAGCATGGACACGGAGAGATCTAATTCTCACCTTGGATGTTTCCCAAGTATTGCGCGCGCACTTCGGGGTGGTTCTTGACCTCCTCGGGCGTTCCTTCGCAAAGCACTGTTCCTTTGCTGATAACGTAACAACGATCAACAGCTCCCAATATTTCCAACGCCGCATGGTCGGTGATCAAGATGGAAATTCCATTGTCGCGAAGTGCAAAGATGGTCTCTTGAATGCTCTGTACCGTTACGGGGTCAATGCCCGCAAACGGCTCGTCCAGCATGATGATCTTCGGATTGGAGACGAGACATCGCGCGATCTCCAGGCGACGACGCTCGCCCCCCGACAGTTTTGAAGCCTTCGAATAGCGAATGTGTGTGATTTTGAACTGTTCCAGCAGTTGGTTGGTTCTTTCACGACGTTCCTTTCGGCCCACACCCAGCAACTCGAGCATTGCAGAAATGTTTTGCTCCACGGTGAGCTTGCGAAACACGCTCGATTCCTGCGCCAAATAGCCCATACCGCCATCCCGTGCGCGACGGAACATTGGCCAGAAAGTTACATCTTCGCCACCTAAGATTACACGACCACGATCCGGAAGGATCAGCCCACATGTCATGCGAAAGCTCGTCGACTTGCCTGCACCGTTCGGGCCCAATAGACCAACAATCTCTTTTTCCCCAACTCGCATGCTGACGTCGCTAACCACTTTGCGACGACCATACGTTTTTTCAAGTCCGACAACGCGGAGAACATCCATGTTCTAATCCATCTCGTGTTTTATCGAATCAGTCCCATACGTTGAACGTTGGGTAAAAAAGGAACAGGTGCATTCCAGCAATGCGGCCAAAAGACTACGACGGCACGACCAATCAACAATCGCTCGGGAGTATGATGCATAGCCCATGACCTCGCGTCGGAGCTCGCAGCGGAATTGTCACCCATTGGGAAGTACCACTTGCTCTGCATAGGAAAATCTCGCGTGCGTCTACTTTCGGAGATTTCCCCTTTTCCCCATGCGCTCGGCAGCATCGCTAGTGCGTTTCGACTCAACTCGTCCGGATGGATATCTTGTAATCGATTCGGCGTTTCGTTATGCATTTTCCTCGCGTAGTCTTCAAGAGCCCCAGCAGGAAGCGACCGTCGGATTGCTTCGCTCGTGTTAGGGTAGTCCGTCAAATCTCCTCCCATGGCGGCGATGTAGTAGATGTCGCGGAATACGCGGGCGCGATGCACTGTCCCGCTCCCCTCAGAAACAGCAATACCAACGGGTGCACCATCCAACGGGTCCGTCAAGGAGTGGCGTGGGCTACGTTGTTTTTGAGCTGTGGGGACTCCCCAATAGATGCGATCGGATGGAGTCCATTGCACCACTCTCCCATCCACCCAAAGAATGATCTGGTCATCCACATTCGAAAAACGAATCCGATGTTTTTTCCCTGCCCTCATTTCCGTTTCGGCAGTTGCCTTATCCACTTTTCTATCACTATCTTCTATCACCGCGACAGGCTGGTCATCGATGAAAATGGATGCCGATGCAACGCCATTGGAAAGATCGATGTCGAGTTGATGCTTGGCACCTGCCTCGACGAGCAATAGCGACAACTGCTTCGATCCGGCTGTCGTTTCGATGTCGAATTCGCATGCAAGATCTCCAACCCAGTGTATTCCGTCGTTTCCTCTGGCCACCAAATTTCGAAGCGTGTTCTCTGCCGCTTCGCGATACTTGTCCTTTGGTTCCCTCGAGGGTTGTATCGGGGCTGCGTATGCCGAGTTGTATGAAGTAAAGTCAGTGATCAAACGAGGTTGCCTCGGATCCATCGGTGCAGGGAGAGCACCGGTGCTTGCGATTGTTCTCCACGCTGATGTATCAACGATCTTTGGAAAGAATCGCAACCAACTCAAGCTTGGTAACTTGTTTTCGACAGTTGCCTTCCATTCGCTCTCGGAATTGACAACACTCCAAGAGGAATCGCTCGCGTTGAGCGCTTGCCATGCGGATGGCATACCAGCCTTGATTAATTCAGTGGGAGGGAATTTTGTGTCATGCACAGGTTGTAACATGGAGTTGACGACATGAGGCGGTTTCCGAGCAATAGTGAACGCAGAGTCTTCCTTCAAAGTCGAACGAGTGTAGATATCACCACCTTGAACACGAACCACTTCGTTTGGGAGACCGACACACCGTTTGATGTAGTTCTGTCTAGCTTCCTCTATAAACTTGAAAACAATCACGTCCCAACGACTGGGTGTTTTCCAAACGTACGCGAGTTTGCTAACCAAGATACGATCGCCGGAAAAAGTCGCATGATTTCTCGATCGAAACGGGTCGATGATTTGGGGCTTGCGACACAATGGACATATCGCGCCAACCACAGAACGGTTGATGCGTTTGCCGGTCTCCCGGTCAAATTCTTCACTTGCTCCACATTGAAACTGATGACCGCAGCATTCGCAGGCGATATCCTTGTGGGCTCCCATCAACGTGGGGGCCATCGACCCAGTAGGAATCACAAATGCTTCTGCGATAAAAGCTTTGAAAAGTAACGCCAAAATAAAGGCTACCGCTAGGCTTTCGACGGTCTCTCGAACGACTAGCCCTCGAGGGGGTTGCTCTTGCGACGTTGGTGAGCTCGACTCTACTTTGGATTGCTTGATCGGTTCAGTGGAACCGACTTCTGCTGTCGTTTCTGTGGCCATATACGAAAAGATCACTTGGGTTGGAAAGTCTCAAGCGAAATAGTATAGCTGGAAAAGCACACGAAACGCTGCGCGAGATCTGCTGTAAACAAGAAACTTATCGAGAGCCGACTCAAGATTGCTGGCTTTCTCAAATGGCCAGCGATTTCATTGACAATAAGGAATCTACTCGGCCTTGAGGCTCGGGATCTTATTGTTGATGATAGGTTCGGGCCGAAACCTGACAAGGCTAAAGGATGGAATCGCATCGTTTTGAACAGCCTCAAAGTCGTTCACGACTGCAACAATACTCGGTTGTAGATCGCTCAAAACATCGGCCAAGTAGCTCATGATCTCGTATGTTTCACTACTTTGGTGTTTTCCCACCATTTCCAATCGCCCAAGAATTCGCCCGTCGGATTCAATGGGTAAGCGAACCATCCATCGCTCCGCAATTTCAGGCATTTTGTTGACATGCCAATTCGCGTGGAAACCTTCATGGAGCCAAGGCATATTGAGGTCCAATGAAACTTTTGACATTCCATGCTTCTCTGCAAACTCTACCAAAGTTGTCCAGACCAATTCCCACTCCCTAGAGCCCTGCAATCGAACTTTTTGGACTCGAACGTTGCTATCGCCAACGCCGTGTCGTGAAATCAGGGAGGCAATGAACGAGACCCCTTTTTTTGATAGAAGCTCCAGTTCAGCAAATCCAAAGGCTCTCGTCGCAACTAACAATCCCAACGAGAGAAACATCGAAATGATCGCAAAGATCTCGTTCGAGAACGCAACACTCAAAACGGCACCGGTCGACGTGACCAAAGCGAGTACCGTGACCGCTCCCACCAACGAACCGTTCTTGATTCCCAATCGCATAAGGTTGTGGTGCAAATGCCCACGATCTACCGTAAAGACACTGCGGCCGGTAAGCTTACGACGGATAATCGCCATGGACGAATCAAAGAATGGTATCGCCATCAAGCACACAGGAATCAGAACAGGCAGTGCATCCCCGGACTTTGATGTGCATCGCATTGCGAGAACACCTAACACCAGCCCAACAAGCATACTTCCAGCATCGCCCAGAAACACTTTGGCAGGTGGCAAATTAAAGAACAAGAATCCAAGCAACGCGCCGGCCATCGCGGCAGCCACCATCGACTCGATGTAGTTTCCCGTGATCCAAGCCGTCGCAGACAACGCTGCACAAGCTATCCACCCTACGGTTGAGCAGAGACCGTCAGCGCCGTCTATCAAGTTGACCGAATTCACTGTTAGTAGTAACCACCCGAGAGTGACCGGAATCGCCAATAGTCCTAGTTCGATTTCCCATCCAAAAAGGCTAAGTTTTGGAAGTGTAAAGCCCATGATCATCAACGAACAGCAAATCAAGACTTGTCCAAGTAGCTTTTGCCTACCCCGCATGCCAAATCGATCATCGATCACACCCAAATTCACGATCGCAATCGAAGCGATTGCCAGAGCGAGCGTCTCTCGCATATTCGAAAATGAGGCTGCTGCGAAATCCGATCGAATGCCAATCATCAAAGCAACGCTGATGATCAAGCTCACCAAGACCGCAATCCCGCCGCAGAGCGCTATTGGCTCTTTATGAAGCTTTCGATGGGTGTCCGGGTGATCGATCAAACCGATACGTACAGCGAACCGTCGCGCAAGGGGTGTTGTCACGAGGGATACGAAAAGTGCTACCGTAAGTGCAACAACAGGAAAATACATAGACCCCTACCGCACGATGAGTTTCTTGGATTGCTGTTCGTCAGACCGGAAAGTCGTGCACCGCAATAATTCCATGATCGTCAGAAAACTCACTGCCGTCTAGGTCTCGCTGAGCGAAGACTTCGTTAAAGTCTTTATTACAATCGGCACGGTCGATCCAATCGACAAAGATTCCCCCGACCAACAACGGTTCGCCCAGAAAATCATCCCAAGCAGAACAATTGTAAGCTAATGGACAGACAAAAGTACCAAGAACTCGTCGAAACGTTCTTTGAATGGCAGCAGCCAGCGATTTCCCAGATTTTCACCGAGTTGCTAGCTGCCGTGGCTGCGGAATCTGCCTCCTCGCCCGCCAGCATTATGAGCCAAAATTATGAAACCGCACGAGCCAACCCCGAAATCCACAACCTACCTGGCAACCTCAAGGACGCAAGAGACGTCATTTTTCCATACTTTTGGGGGACTGATAGCTGGAATAACCCGCTCCATCTCGAAAACGTCCGAGGTCCCGCCAATAACGCTTCGTTGATCGGAATGCTTGCCTGCTTGCTGAAGAACCCGAACCTTTGCACAGACAGGTACAGCCAGCGATCGAACGAACTTGAGGTCAAGGCGATTACGACTCTTGCGAACCTGATATTTTACCACACAAACGATCCCTGGGGTGTCTTTACGATCGGCGGAACCATTTCCAACCTCTACGGCGCAAAGATTGGTGTCGAAAAAGTGTTACCCGGAACGATGCGAGAAGGACTGCGCGGAGAGCGAATCGTCGGCATCTGCTCCCAAGCGAGCCACTACTCGAATCAAACCGTTGCGGGATGGCTTGGGATCGGTACCCAGAACCTGATCGAGATCCCGACAAACGCCGATCTCTCGATGCGTATGGATCTGCTGGATGCAAAACTAGACGAACTCTACAGCGCAAAAATCAAGGTCGCTTATGTCTGCTGTACGTTCGGCACTACCGACGGATTCGGATTCGATGATATCGAAGCTACCTATCACCTCATTCACGAAAAGGCGGCGAAGTACTGTGTGCCGTTGCCTCAGCTTCACGCCGATGCCGCCGTGGGTTGGGCATTGTCGATGCTTACGGAATACAACACTCAATCGAACCCACTGCAAATGGAGCCTCGCTTGATCGATCTGGTACAACAAGTTCAGTCCAAGAACAAAGGGCTGCGATTTGCTGATTCGGTAACGATCGATTTTCATAAGATGGGGCGTGGGCACTATCCATCGAGCGCCTTTATCGTCAATCGAAGAGAAGATCTCAAGTATCTCGCGAGGACCGTTTCCGACACCCCCTATTTCTCTGACGCAAATGCGAGCAGAGATCCAGCTCTATTTACACTCGAATGTTCGCGACCTGCCTTGGGTCCTTACAGCGTGATCGCTTCGTTGAACGCTATCGGTTTGACCGGATGGCAAATGTTGCTTGCGCGATCGTTAGAGCTCGCAGATAGACTCAAAGCGAGACTGTCCAAGCTGGACTATTGCAAAGTTCTCAATGCAGACACACCCGGCGCGAGCGTCAATTGGTGGGTGCTACCCAAAGGCCGCAATGCGGAAGATATCTTTCAACGACTGGTTAATAACGATCTAACGCGCGAACAACAGTTGCGTTATCTTCCCGAAGTACGTCGTCTCTTTGACAAACGAAACAAAATGATGGACCCTAATCTCGATGCGAGATTAGGATTCACCACCAGCTTCGGATATTGCCCGCACGGTATTGATATTCCCGCTTGGAAAGCAGTCTTCTTCAACCCAAAGACGACCGAAGCGATGGTCGATAGAATCGCGGATAGTATCGAAGAACTTTAATCGAAGAACTCGGATTGCGATCAACCCCTCGGAGGCAATACTGGATAATCCGCTGGCTGCGAGGCATGCGGAACCATGACTCCCGTCACTGGATCTCGATCGGTTCGAATCGGATAAGGCAGGATCGGTGTCGTCACACTCTTGATCGCAGATACCACTTCAATTTTGTCACGATACTTTCCGCCCCAGAAATCTGCGATCTCTTTAGAGCCCAGCGACATTTCTTCCACGAGGAAGACAACATCGGCTGTATGCATCAATGCTTCACCACCCACAGGCATGCCGGTATCGCGAATCTGCCCGATACATAGACATGTGATCCCTTTGTCATGATTGTATGTCTTGAGCGCTGACAAATTGTCAGCCGTTCGATTACGAGATGGATCCAGCATATTGAGCGAATCGATAACGACAAATCGAATGTTCTCTTTCTCTACGAGATAGCGATACTTGCCGACAAAGTCGTCCCAACTTTTACCGCGATGGTACTGGCTTTGCATGACAAACATGTTCGCGAGCACTTTGGATGCAAACTCTTCTTCCCCAAGCCCTGTCGATTGCATTCCGATCTTGGTCATGCGACTACATAGATCGTCACGACCAAATTCCGGTGGGTTGTAGAAGCCTTCTTCTGCAATAACATACGCTACGGGTATGCCGCTCAATGCAACTTTTGCTAGGCCTGCAAGACTCGAACGAGTCTTCCCTTTTCCGGGAGGCCCAGCCAATGCGATGGTGCACCCTTTCGGGACACCACCCAGCGAGTTGTTTCGATCGTTGGTCAAACACAGCGAGTCGAGAACACTCCCAAGAGGTAACCCTTGCTGCTCCTTGATTCGATTCTTCAAGAATACAGGTCGAATGATATCCGAATCCAAACCAGCATCTGCATCAGGGGCCGGTGTACCGCCTGCGAATGGAACCGCCGAAGGGTCCATGGAACCACCAGGCATAAGACCCGTGTTTCCCATCATCGCTTGCATCATCTGCATCATCGCAAACATCGGATTCGGTTGCATCGGTTGAGGCATGGCCGGTTGCCCATACGCCATCGTCGGTGGGTAAGCATTTGCCGCTGTCGGTATGCCCGGGCTCATCGGCGGCATCATCGCAGGCGCTGGCATCATCGCGGGCGGCGGGACCATTCCTGGTGTCGAAGGAGCGGCCAGGATATCCTCAGGGCCCGATGTTTTTTTCTTTGCCATACCAAATCTCGTTGAAGTCAAATAGGTGCCGACTGAGAATGAAAACGAATCTCATGCTAAGGCTCGAAATTGTAACAAGAAAAGAACTCTTTGTTCTTCAACACCTCCCGTGCAATCCTAAATCTCCCATGTGATCTTGGGATCTGGGCAATTGATTGCGTTGACGTACTGTTTCATATAGCAATAGTGTGCCCGTCATCGCAACGTTGAGCGATTCGACGTTTTGCTTCATGGGCACAGAAACGACACCGTCACATTGATCGAGGACTTGTTTCGAAACGCCCGAACCTTCGTTTCCAAGAACAAAGATTGTCGGCCCTTGAAGGTCCCATTCCCAAAACGACTTGCCACCCATCGAAGCGGCCAACACTTGAGAACCGTTCTTGCGATTGGCTTTGATCCATGCATCCAAGGACACTTGCTGGGGCGGCATTCGAAACCACTGACCTGCGGTGGAACGCAATACCTTGGCATTATACGGATCGACCGAGCCATCTCCTAAAACTAAGCTATCCGCGCCACAGGCTACCGCGGACCGAAGAAGTGTTCCTAAATTCCCTGGGTCTTGCAATCCGTCTAGCGCGAGCCCGAGGCTCGGCCGTTCACTTTGCTCCGGATGCGGATCTCGAAATCTTGCAACTGCCAGGATTCCGTCCGGCGATTCGGTCGTTGCCATGACCTTCATCACTTGGTCACTCACCAAATACTGTGGTGTCCGCGAATCCAATTCTCTAAACCAGTCCGCGGATGTCTCCAACCATTTCTGTGTAGCGACGATCGAGTCCAGTGGCCAGCCGCAGCGGATGCCTTCGGAGACTAAATTCTCTCCCTCGATAAGGAAGCGTTTTTTCTCGCAACGCACAGAAGATTTGTGCAATCGTACCACCGATTGAACCCATGGATTCTTAGTACTTTGAATGACGATCGCATCCGAAGGCAATCGAGGCGTTGTCACTCATCGCACCCTTTATCTAAACAGACATCCCCATCGCATGACGAATCTGCGTCGTGTGATTCTGCAATCGAATCGTGTGCGCTGTCGTCGCGATGTTGGACAGGACCGGACGGATCGATGTACTTCGGGAAATACTTTTCTACCACTTCATAAAACTGTTCTGGAGTTTCGACTTTGCCAACGTGGGTCCGGAAGTGTCGGGCTCCATGTTTGTTCTGCGCGTAGCAGCACGCAAACTTTCGCATCAACATCGTTCCCTTATGCGATCCGAATCGATGAGAGACCAAATCATAATGTCGAAGCATGCAGGCTTTTTGTTCTTCGAGTGTCGGGTCTGGCGGGATCGGTTTACCAGCGAGTGCCGCTGCCGCTTGAGCAAACAGCCATGGACGCCCCAGTGCCGCGCGGGCTATCATGACTCCATCCACGCGATAATTGCGAAACGCATGAACAACTTGCTCCGCAGATTGCAAATCACCATTTCCAATCAGTGGGATACGTTCCAAGTGTTCTTTGATCTCCGATATGCGCGTCCAGTCGGCAGATCCGCTAAAAAAATCTTCCGCCGTTCGACCATGGACCGTGAGCGCCGAGGCTCCAGCTCGTTCTACTGTTTGAGCTACTGCGATATGATTCATCGTCGATCGTGTACAACCCAAACGGATCTTTGCCGTAACGGGTGTTGGGTAGCAAGCCTCCACCAGTCTCGAAATGATGGCGTACATGCGTTCAGGATCACGCAGCAGGTAAGAACCGCTGTGAGCCTTCTCGGTGACTTGCTTCACTGGACAACCAAAATTGATATCGACAACCGAGACTTCGTATTCCTCCACCAGTCGCTTACCAACTTTGGCCATCGTGTCTGGATCGTTATCCCAGATTTGCACGGCCAAGGGTCGCGCCTCATCCTTGATCCCCCAAAGACGCTCAGGATGTTCGCAATCGTGTTCGTCGAGCCACACAAATCCACGTGCGTTGACCATCTCGGTCGCTTGAAGCCCAACACCGCCGAACTCTCGGACGATCTGCCGAAAGGCATAGTTGGTATAACCTGCCATCGGTGCTTGAAAAATCGGCGGGTCGATCTTGAGATTACCGATGCAAATGGGTTTAGCGAGCGACTCGACGTAGGTGTCGATCGCACTTTCGGATTCAAGAACAGTGGCTGATGTTTTCGAGTTGGTCATCCACCTATTTTGAACTGGAACCATCGCGACGCCAAGCCGAATCTGGCCGGAGATACAAGTCGAAGAAATCAAACGATCGTTCCACTGTCTCCATGTCAACAAATGTAGCTAAATGGCCTTTATTGGGGACCGATACGTACTCAAACGCCACTTTGGCCTCTTCCAACCGCTGTTTCATGGCATTCGAGTTTTCGTCGGAAACGAGCCAATCTTTCGATCCATGGAAAAGGAACATAGGAGGGTCGTCCTCGCTAACGTGAACAATCGGAGAGGCTTTGCGATAGACATCTGGCAGCGATCGGGGCGTTCCTCCGAACACTCCCGACAGCGTTTGGGTGTCCGGGGGAAACCGTGTTAAGTCAAACGGTGCTCCTCCACTCACACAGGCAACCGGTCGAGGCGTACTTGCATCCGCTTCGAGTGCCAACAAAGCAGAAAGATGCCCGCCAGCAGAGTAACCCCATATTCCGATCCGTTTCGAATCGACACCTAGCAGGTCTGCATTGGCAGCTAGCCATTGCAATGCAAGTTTGCAATCCTCAAGCTGCGCAGGAAACCTGTATTTGGGTGCCAATCGGTAGTTAATCGACAAGACGCAATAGCCTCTAGCCGCTAGCTTCTTGGCATGGACCGCGTCGTTGAGTTTGTCCCCGAGTGTCCAAGCACCACCGTGGATGAAAACAACCGCCGGGAGTGGTTCCTTCACCGATTCCGTTGAACCGCGTATCGATCGAGGTCGATAGATGTCAGCACGATGCATCAATTCCTGTTCTGATCCGTAGATCACATTCCGGTCGACGGAGACCAACGCTGGAAAGACTGGCTCGCCTGCGCGCGCAGAACCGACGCTAACCCAGAGTAGTGAAAATAGTAAATACGATACTCGCTTCGGCATTCCTGGTTTCTCGGCATCATTGACAGACCCGACAAAAGTCAATGCACAAAAGTCAATGTAGTAGACATTCCACGTGCCGTCCACCTAGCCAGCAAATGTCCAAGAGCTAGCCAGCAAATGTCCAAGAGCGGACGGCACGACGGAGCGTGTCCGCTTTTGTCGGATGTGTTATTGTAGGCGGAATTGGACAAACTAGTACCGCACTATGGTAAGATACGGCGAACAAATCTGTTGCGCTGTCGATTCAGCGTATCCTCGCATCGTATTCCTTACAAAGTATCGGAGTCAACCGAAATGGCCATTCTCTCTCGGATTCTAATCCCCGCAATTTCATTTCTCATGGCGAGTGCTTTCAGCAGTTCTTTGCTTCGTGCCGAAGAGCCAGTTTGGGTACCGCTTTTCGATGGCAAAACATTGAATGGCTGGGAGAAAGTTGGTAAAGAGGAAAGCAAATGGGAAGTCCAAGACGGTGCGATCACAGGAACGGGCCCTGCATCGATGCTCGTCTGTACCAAAGGGCCATACAAGAACTTTAGGTATCGTGCAGAAATCAAAATCAACGACAAGGGAAACTCCGGTCTCTACTTTCGGACGACTCGCAAGCCGAGCTTTTCGGATGGCTATGAAGCTCAGATCGATAGCACACACTCCGACCCAATACGAACAGGTTCACTGTACGGCATGTGCCATGTCTACAAAAGACTCGTCGAACCCGATGAGTGGTTTACCTATGAAATCGAAGTTCGCGATGATGTTTGGCGAAAGAGAAACCTGACCCGAATCAAGATCACAGTGAACGGAAACGAGTTGTATGAACACATGGATTTCGCACTTACCTTCAAGGAAGGGTACTTTGCATTTCAACAACATGATCCAGGCAGCCGAGTTCAGATTCGAAAAGTAGAAGTCGCTGAACTGCCAGTGACATCGAGTAAATAAGTCCCTGTGATTAAGTTTTCTGTGGTGGTCGACTTTCGAAACTGAGCTTAGTGGTCTGCCATTTCAATGCTTTGCCATTGTAGAACGATTGTCCTCAATCGTTCTTTAGGCGATTGGGGACAATCGCTCTACTCTCTCATTCCAATTTCGAACCCGGACGAATCATTAGCTCGATTGTATTTCAGCGAGATCCACAGCTCGGTGTTCGGCGGCCGAAAGATAAGCAGCATCGACCAATGCCATGGTCTTTAGATTGTCTCTGCCGCTGATTTCCGGTTCCTTCCCTTGCTCGATGGCGCAAAGCAATTGCGTCATCGTTCCTAGAAAGGCGTCGGGGAACCAGACTTCCTTCCATGTCGGATGAATCCAGTGGTTACCGGTCGAAATAGTCGTATACTCGATGGTGCTAGAGGTCGGCTTCGGATACTCGGGCCACCCAATCGTTCCTCGCGCCATACCTGACAACCCTTCGACTCGCCAGCGAATATAGGTATCTGCTGCCGCACCTTCCAATGCTGGACCGGCCCAGACATCGTCCCACGAACACGCACGCAGACCATTTGCATACTCCAAGATGTATGCGCAGATACCATCAGTATGCGCAAACTTCTGCAGCGTTCGAGGATCTTGTCGCGTGCTCGCAAAGATTCGAATGGGGTCACCAAACCAATAGCGAAACGTATCCAGATGATGGATACTCATGATGCGCAATGTTACCCAGCCCTGCCGCTGTTGCCACGGCATCCAATGGGGAATGGCACGCATGTCGATGGTCGCAAATATCGGCTCACCGAATGCCGATTGGTTCAATAGACTCTTCATGCTTCTGACCGATTGATCGTATCGCATATTTTGATTCACGGCCAAAACGATGTTGGCATCTTCGCACAGACGGACGATCTCTAGCGCCTGTTGGTAATTTACACCTAGGGGTTTCTGGGCCAAAATCCCTTTTACTTTTCTTCGATGATGAACAATGGAATGAATGATGTCGAACTGAACATCCGGTGGTACTGCAATATCGACAATCTCCACCCTCTCATCATCCAGCATCTCCCTATAGTCGGTGTAAATGGCCGGCAGATTGTGACGTTGTGCTACTTGGTGCAATCGATCTCGATTACGACCAGCGATGGCGACTGGATTTAGCCCCGCATTACGATAGGCGACGAGATGGCAGTCAGCCATGATGAATCCAGAACCGATGCATCCGATGCCAACGTTCCGATTTTTTGGCAACTCAGGAAGATAGTTCACTACATAAGACATCGTAAGTCCTGCTCAGTATTCGTTTCGATCGCATGGAACCATTCCTTAATAGCCGGCAAAAGTTAAAGTAGTAGGCACACTCCATGTGCCGTACATCTAGAATTCCAGCGAATGCCCATGGCGGACGGCACGTCGGAGCGTGCCTGCCACTTTTGACGGCAGGGTCCAATTCGATGCGACATGGCACTATGCTTTGACAGCCCCTTGTGTTTTGTCTTTGGATCGTTCCAAAAAGACTTTGCCCGATTCACTTCCTTTCGCCCCCATGGAAAGGATCGCGGAATCCTCCAGCTTCTGTAGTGGGGTGAACCGCGGATGATGCGAGTCTTTGTACGGATCATTGTGTTTGGTGTTGTAACAACAGATCAAACCCCATCGGGGTTTTTCGCTTTGATTCGCATCGGAGCTGTGAAGCGTGTTGCCATGAAAGAACACTGCATCACCTGGTTCCATTTCACAATAGACCAACTCCATGCGTGCCATCGCCGCTTGGACACGTTCTGGATCAGCACCGGTTTGCGTACCGAATCGACCATGTTCCACACGGCCTAGTTTGTGGGATCCGCGAAGTACTTGCAAGCATCCATTCTCTCGGGTGGCAGGATCGAGCGCAATAAATACGCTGGCCATGTCGGGATACAAACACCCATTTTGATACCAATATCCGTAGTCTTGATGCCATTCCCAAGCGCCACCGACTCGTGGCTGTTTCGCACTAAGTTTGGAATGGTAGTGATAAACCTCATCTCCCAATAATTGTTCCATGGATTCGACGACACGGCGGCTTCGGCAGATTGCGCCATAAACATCGTCACCAGGATGATTCCATAACGATAGGTGAGTCGTTCGACCTTTTGTATCGACGACATCCATGGCATTGGATCTGAGGGTTTCGTCTTCCCTGGCGGCCTGAAGTACCAATGCCGTCTCGTCAGAGGTGAGCAGACTCTTCACGATCAGGAAACCGTGCTCTTCGAATTCTCGTATCTGTTGTAATTGTAGAGGGCCTGTCATCATTTTGAAATCTTCGATTATCACTGAAAAAGGTCGGGCCGCGATTGCTCACCAACCATCGTACCAGGAAAAGCCGGTGGTTTGCACCGGTAAAAACTATCCACATCATTTGAATGCGCCAACTTCATTCAGGCACATGATGAGCAATACTATTACCGCTCCTACCGCGAGCATGATCGCTACCAATGCCGTTGCGACTGCGGATATCATCAACGTCAAAAACAAACTGGCTGGCTTCAACGGTTTCGATGACCCGATACGGTGCAATCCCCTCACGATCGTAATGAGATACGGTGGGCCAACGAAGATCGCAAAAGGTATTAACATCCCTTGGTCTTGGACCGCAAAACCTATGCCCACAAGTATTGTCAAAACGACGCAAACGGCGAGCAGGATTGTAAAAAACACGTCCCAGGCGCCGAAACTTGTTGGAACACTCACGTCGGCTGGAAGAGCTGCAGATGCAGCATAGGGATTGGTTTCGCTTTTCGATTCGTGGCATAGCCAGCAGCGTCCACTCTTGTCCTGTAACTCCGCTCCGCAGTACGGACAGAATCGATGAACCAAAACAGGTGGAACGTTCATGATTTAGCCTCTGCATTCATCCGATCCAACCTACTCTGGTACTCTTCCGCCATGCGACGCGTGGCTCGGACGATTTGCCCGCAAATAACTCCGCACGAACCGAGCGACAGCAGCAATATCGCTTGCGTCAAGACTGGCGTCTCATGCACGACATCGAACCATCTCTTGTCCGATGCTCCCACCAGAAGCATATAGACGGACATCGCGACAAACGTCGTATACCATACCAGCCCAAGGCTAAATCGAAGGGCCGACAAAACAATGACGATGAACAACGTGAAGACCAATGGGCTCGCCGCGCCGTTGCCCAGGTAGGCGAGCACTCCGATGATGGCAAGATCCATCGTCGTAGAGACGTACTTCAAAAACGATGGAAAGTAAGATCCCTTCAGCGTAACGAAGATGGCTAACGACAAACAGAGCCAAGCCAACGCGGCCATCGTGATTTGGCGATGATACGTTCTTCCCGCCTCTTGTATCGACTCTGTCATCCCGTAGTTGATCAATTGAACGGAATAGAATGCAATGACCATGATACCACGCAGCAATGCTGTACGCATCTCGCCATCAAGTTCCTGCCAACGACTCGCGATATACCACGATTTATCTTGCGAAGCGGTTGCTTGGTTCATCTGTAGTACCACCATTCCTCAAACTGGTTTCTCCGGCGATGTCGTCCCTGCTCGTACTGATCCACAAAGTGACCAAAACGGCAATCAATATCACGGAAGCTATTTGATAAGACGTTAAGTTTAACAAAACCTTCGATTCTGGACGAAGCCACTCGGAGAAGAAACGGTAAACCAAATACGTGATCAAATATAATTTGAGTTGATGGTACACAAACCATTTCCTGTGCGCTATCCAAACCAACGCGACCGCTGCAAATCCGTGGAATACCACTTCGTATAGCTGTGTCGGATGTCGCAAGATTCCTGGCGGATCATGGGCTGTTGGAAATGCGACACCCCACGGTAGATTCGTTTCACATCCGAAGCAACAACCCGCTAAGAAACAGCCGACTCTTCCAACGGCAACAGCGATGGCTACAGGCAATGCGAAGCTATCGCCGGTCCGTATGCGAATATCGGCAAGCCATTTGACGAGTTCCACCGCAAGATAACCGCCGAAGATGCCTCCCAAGATGGTCTTGCCATCAGCGAACCAGACCGTCCCTTTGTAGAAAGCGTCGATGCCTTGCTCCATCAAAAACGGGACCTTGGCTCCGATCATGGAACCGACGAAAGCTGCACCGCCGATCAACCAGCGTTCGATGTTTGAAAGGGGAAGTCGTTTCTGGTTCTGGCGAGTAATGCACCATGCGATCGATACCGCCGCAAACAACACGACCATGTATATCCAGCGAATCGGCAGTGACATGCGATTCCTATAGACGGTCCGCTGCCAATGACGACGGTGATGTCAGTAGCGGCGATGTTGTGAGTTGCGGCAAGGAGACATGGCCGTTTCGGTACAATACGTTGTAGGCGCAAAACGGGATGATATGACCGCTCGGTAGCACATGATGAGTACAACACTTCATCACTCGCCGGACATCAAAATTGTAAACGTCCAAAAACGATGTAATCGTGATTCGAAATAGCTGCTCGCCACCAATTTGCTTCGCTAACGCTTGTTCGAAAAATTGTTCTGCTATCGAACGGTTCGCTGAAGTTGAACAACCATCGCTCGAATCGCTTTGCAAAATGGTAAGGCTACTAACAGCAGCAGGTGTTTCTGGCTCACAACAACCACTTGGACCACAGCAATCTTGTCGGCTCAGGTATTGCTTTACCAGCCGTTTTCCTTCTTCTCGCGTGAAGGAAAGCCCATTTGCTAATAGATCCAGGTTTAGTTTCGCATCGATGAATCTCGTCAATGGAACCAGGTCGTCTCCGACGCGAAAAGCTAATGACAAAATGTGGCAATTGGGATGAGCGCACGGAAGTGGGAAGAAGTCCCCTTCTTCGTAGAGTCCGTTCGATTGTTCGCAAAGCATTCGAATGCAATCGGGAGCCGTGATACGATTCTCGAGTTCTTCTTGCAAATAGAATCGCCCGCTGTACGTGGCTGGCTGAAGACTCAGACCACTGACCCACGGTCGCGTCCTGGCCATCTCAACCAGATTCCCTACCTCATTATCGTTGACGCCCGCTTGCAGGGTTGCAACGAGAGTTGCATGCAACCCAGCAGCCCCGATTTGATCCAAAGCGCGTAGTTTCGTTTCGTAAAGCGGCTCGCCACGCAACGATTCGTAAACGGCATCATTGGTACCATCGAACTGTAAATAGATTTCAATCCGATCCCGGTGCCCCGCTAGCCAGTCTACCAACTTCTGATCTTTCGCAAGCCGAATACCATTCGTGTTGAGCATGATGTAGTCGATGGGCTGCGACAACGCATACTCGATGATTTCCAAGAGCTGAGGATGTGTGGTCGGTTCGCCGCCAGAAATTTGAAGCACGTCGGCTTTGCCTTCTGCCCTGACCAAAGCATCAATGGCAGCCCGAGCTTGTTCGATCGATTTGTGTTTCAAACCTGGCCGGCTGTCTGCGTAGCACATCGGGCAAGAAAGATTGCAATTGTCGGTAATCTCAAGGACCGCGACACAAGTGTGTTGTTCATGTTCACTACAGAGTCCACAATCGAGTGGACATCCACGCTTCGGTTCGACAAACGTCTTCTTGGGAAGCTTTGGCGGAAGCGCGTAGTCGTATCGATCGTACCATTTTCTATCGCTGCAAATGAAATCTTCTCGCAGACCATGAGACGGACATCGCTTGCGAAAATAGATTCGATCACCGCGTGCGATAATCTTGGCAGGGATAACCTCCAAACAGGATGGGCAAAGGCATTGCGTGGTGCCCAAGAAGGTGTATTGGCGCATTGCCTCATTCGTTGTCGTCATTTGTCCATCCTGGGAGATCGTATGTTTGTGTTGCGGGGTTTTCAACAAAAGCAACCCTCCCAGGGAGGCTGCTGATTTAGTGAGCCGTTGGGCGCTAGCCCCGGTTTAGTGGCTTCGCCACAGCCGACAACCGGAGCTAGCGCCCGACGGCTCAACCAAGAACCAACAAGCCGGGCCTAAATCAGCAGCCTCACAGGGGGAGGGTTTCTAAACCGGACGATCTCCAGGAGGTAGGGTGACGAAATCAATCTCGATAGACTTTCGCTTTACGATCACCGGCGGACATGATGTAGGCCATCAAATCGCGGAGTTCGCTCTCGTTGAGACTGTCGATCAATCCAATTGGCATTTGCGAAACTTTAGAGGAGACAACACTCTCCACGTCCGACTTCTTCACGATAACAGGCTTAGCATCTACATCGACAGTAAACACGTAATACTCATCACCAATCTCCACCGCGCGACCCAGCAACACTTGGCCATCGGTCGTCAGCAACTGCTGTGAGCCGTACTGATCGGAGATGGTTTTGCTCGGCTCGATGATTGCCGTTAGCATGTCTTCCACCGAAAATTTCTTCCCAGCCGTGGACAAGTCCGGGCCGACGGCTCCACCTTCACCACCGATGCGATGGCATTTTGCACAAGAAGTAGCGTGGTACAAGTTCTGGCCCACTTGGAAGTCACGTTTCATGGGTTGCGAATTGACTACGGCCAACGCTTCCGCCACAGTCCATTTACGACCGGGGCCCGCAGGCGGCTTGGATTGGATGGGTGCTGCGACGAGAGAAACACCAGCAAATGGCTCGAGCACTAAGAGCTCCGCTTGGGTACAGCTAGCGAGCGAGTCTTCTCGAAATTGCGAAAGAAATTTTGCATAGCTATTTCCACCAGGCTTCTTGGAGGCATCGATAAAGAACTGCAAATACTTGCGACGTTGATCGAGCGTCCATCCGTTCTTCACGTTTCGAAGCATAAAGGCAAAGTGAATCCCACGCGCGGGTGGCATGTCGGCTAACATTTTGCCAACCGTTCCACCGTAGCCAGCGTTGCGAGTCACCAAGTATCCCCAATCTGGAATCGGTTCTGGTCCCAAGTTGTCCATCAATGACAACGTCTTCGCAATCACCGTGGGTGACTGCAAATAAACGAGCAGTTGTACGAGTTCTGCGTTCAGAGGATAGGATTTGGCTGGATAAAGTGCATCCAGTCGTCGAACCAGCTTCTCACGCTTTTCCGAGGTAGGTTCACCATGACGAGCAAACGTCACTTGTAGAACGCGAAGCCAAAAGAGTTGGTCCGATTCACTGAGCGATTCAAAGTCCATCGTGGACAACTTATCGACAACAGGTCTAACCTCTCTTGCCGTTCCTTGATGAGCCACTGCCAGCATGGCATTAAGAACAGCTTTCGTCTCTTTGGTTGAGAAAACCGCATCACTCCAACTGGCAAACGGTTGACTCTCCAATGCGACGCGAGCCGCATAGCGAATGAAGCGATCGCTATGACCAAGGTTCTCAAGGATGACGCGTAAGTCTCCATTGGGCTTGCCATGAAACTCTTCGAGTCGGCGACGCAGCGCTCGTAGCTCTGCCCCTTGCGCGATAGAGCCCGACGCTGCGGCGGTTGACTCGTTGCCGACGTAGGTTACGCGATACAACGCGGACTGTGTACCTCGTCCACCTGCAGCAAAGTAAAAGGCACCGTCGTCTCCCACGACTGCATCTGTGACTGGCAAAGGTGAGCCAGTCACGAAGTCCGACTTCTTGCCTGAGTAACTGGATCCATCGGGAGTCAACTCGACCGAGTAGATTGTGCTGTAAGTCCAATCGAGAATATAGAGTGCATTTTGATAGGCTGCTGGAAACTTAGCCCCAGTCCCAAACAGTACACCTGTGGGTGACCCCGGACCAATCTCGACAGTGGGTGGTAGCGAGTCTTCGTAGTAGGTCGGCCATTTTCCGGTCCCACTTCGCCAACCGAATTCGCTACCACTGGTTGCATGACATACACGCGTGGGGCGATACCATGGAGAACCAAAGTCCCATTCCATGTCTGCATCATAGGTAAACAAATCTCCATCGCTATTGAAAGCGATGTCATACTGGTTTCGATAGCCCATGCTGTAAACGGTCCAGTCTTTGCCGCTAGGGTCGACGTTGCAAATCCATCCCCCTGGGGCCAAGATTCCCGCCGCGTGTCCGTTCGCATCCCAGCGTCTTGGGAGCAAGTGATCTTCGTTCCAGTTCTGAGGAATGCGGCTGCCTGCAATCGTCGTTGGTAGTTTGGTATGATTCCCCCCGACGACAAATAGCGACTTCTTGTCAGGGCTGAGAATCACCGCGTGTGGTCCATGTTCGCCTGACCCCTGAAGAGGCATGCAGAATTCATCGCTATCGACCAGGCCATCACCGTCGGTGTCGCGAAGGCGATGCAATCCAGATCCCGGACCATTGACGACCGCATAGAGCGAATCAAACGCCCAGAGTAGCCCTTGAGCTGCGCTCAGCTTCACGGGCAATGGCTCCACTTTCGTCGGTTGGTTGGCATCTCCTGGTGTGATCATAAAGATTCCAGCTCCACCTTGATCGCAAGCGAAGAGGCGGCCATTGGGACCAGTGGTCAGAGAGACCCACGATCCCATCGCTCGTGGCACTTGATAGATTTTTTCAATTTTGAAGCCCTGTGGCACTTGTGCGTTGGTAGCGATTTCCGGTTTGAATTCACCGCTTGAACCACCACCGAATGCCGACTCAAGAGCTTCTCGGTTGATGCTGGCAGACCAAGGAAGTTTTGCATCTCCGATGGCTCCGATCACTTGCACATTCGACCAATCTTTGTCGTCAAAGCCTGTGTTTCGCCATGCAGCCCCTTTTGTATTCGCTGCACCCTTCCAAGTGGCGTCGGTCGACACATTCACGGTCCCCCCCGACTTGGTCTTCACATGAAGCGTCGCGATGACGCCGGCTGGACCGCCATCGTTCTTGGCGGAAATTGAGATCACGTTCACACCCGATTTCAGATGTTTTTTGGCGTCTCCCGTTTCTAGTGTTTCCCATGCATCCGATCGGACCACACGCTTGTCGTTGATGAACAGCTCGCATTGATTGTCGGCGGTTGCTGCGACAAACGCTTGTTCAATTTCGCCGTCGAGCGTGAATTCTTTGCGCAATTGGATCTGTGCATTTGCGTCCGAATTTCCAAGCCACACCCAAGAAGGTGAACCCAATTCAACTTTCTGTTTGGTAGCCGCAACTTGTGCGTGTACTGTTTCGGGAACAAAGAAGGAGGAAATGCACGTAACGAGCAATACGATCGCGCTAGCGCGCCGACCAAAGGAAAGAGGGAGAATCATAAGCAAACTCATCGTAGCGGAAGTTGGGAGGGACAATGGGAATACTAATATAGTTGAAATTCAAAGGCCTTGCACGAAGGATTTATTAACGGCCCCTTATGCCTCTATTTGAACCCCGCCCCCTTGCCCTTTTTCGCCCCTCCGTCGCGTCGTGAACCAGCTCAGAGTTAGAATCGATCAAGTGGACTTTGCACCACAAGCCCTTGGCGATTCATCACATGCGTGTAGATCATCGTCGTCTTAACATCTTTATGGCCCAGCAATTCTTGAACGGTTCGAATATCAGCACCGTTTTCAAGCATGTGGGTTGCGAACGAGTGCCGCAGCGTATGCGGTGTTGCTGGCTTGTCGATTCCGGACATTACTAACGCCTGTCGCATGGCATTGGCGAAAGTGCTTTCATGAATGTGATGTCTTCGAATCGCGCCGCTTCGCATGCGGGCTCGAAGTGCTTGCACGGGACGAGGCTCGCAAGGGTCGAGCAATCCCGGTTTCCCTTCACCAGCAAAACCGTCCTTTTCTCCCCTTCATCAAATCCTGCGATCTCGACCTGTCGACCTCTTCATCGAATCCTGCCCCTTCTCACTTTTGCTTTGAAAAGGGAGAGGGGTGCCGCAGGCGGTAGAGTCTCGGGTGCAGCAGGCTGTTTTGCCTTAGATGGAGCGTTTTATTTTGCAACGGCCCTGGCAGGATAGCGTTTCACTTCGACATCATTTCTCTGCAATGCACCAGGCGTGCTGCGGCCGTCGGTGATGAGCTTTTCCAGAAGTGCTTGCATCTCGGCGACTTTCTTCGGCATCGCAGCGGCCAGGTTCTTCGCTTCACCGAGATCATCGGCGAGGTTGTAGAGTTGCACGGGCTGCGATTGATCACCACCTTTGCCCCAGCCTCCTGAGCCGGGTGCAGGAATGTACTTCCAGAAACCGCTGCGAACCGAAGGAGTGCCCTGAATGGAGGCGCTGACACTCGATTCGCGAATGGGCGTCTCATTTCCTTGCAGTAAAGGAAGCAAGCTGAAGCTATCTTCGCCAACGTTGTCGGGAAGTTTCGTCCCTAAGATTTCAGCAATCGTCGCGATGATGTCCGCTTGATGCACATGTTGGTTACATATGGTTCTCGACTGGACTTTTGTTGGCCAGCGAACGATGAATGGCACGCGATGGCCTCCTTCCCAAGCATCTGCCTTGGCACCGCGGAGTGGACCACTCGGGAAATGCCCCATCTGTTCTAACTCAGGAATGCCAATGTACGGCGCACAGCCGTTATCCGCGGTGAAAATGACAAGCGTATCGTCTGCAACACCACTCTTGTTCAAAACATCTAGCACTCGCCCGACCAAAGCATCCGTTTCCATCACGAAATCGGCGTAAAGGTTGAGACCGCTTTTGCCTTTCCAATCTTTGTTGACCGAGAGTGGCGTGTGCGGCGCGGTGAGCGGCATATAGAGAAGGAATGGAATGTGTTCCTTGGCGGCCTCATCGATGAACTTCGAGGCGCGGTCGCCAAGTGTTGGCAAGATCGGTTCGAGGGTCCAATTCTTCAGAGCAGGTCCTTGTACGCTTGCTAGTTTGTCTCTGAGTAGGTTTGCCGGCAACAAGTCGCTTGGGATTCCGATCGTACGGTCGTTCTCGATGTAACAGAACGGCGGCCAGTTCGGAACGTCGGTACCAAAGTACATGTCGAAGCCGCGCGTTGTGGGGCCCCCCTTAATGGGACGGGAAAAGACCTCGGACCAAACTTCGCGATGCTCGTCGGTAGCAATGGTAACATCCTTAAAGTCTCGGAATAGGCTCTCTTTGCCTTTTGGCAAGTTCCACTCGCTCCCAAGGTGCCACTTCCCTACACATGCCGTGCGATAGCCATGCTGCTTCGCCAACGTGCCGATCGTGATGCGATCCGGGGCTATCAGTGGATCACCAAAAACGCCCACGATTCCACTCTGCAATTTCGTCCTCCAATGATAGCGGCCCGTTAGCAGTGTGTAGCGTGACGGGGAGCAGACACCTGACGAGGAATGTCCATCGGTGAATCGCATCCCTTGTGAAGCAAGCTTGTCGATATTCGGAGTCGCTATCTTTCCACGCTCCGGGTTATAGCATTGGACATCACCGTAGCCTAGGTCATCGGCGTAGACGATGACTATGTTCGGCTTGTCTGCGGCCACGTTATAGACACAACTAAAAACCGAGAGCAAAAAAACAGAGATCACAAAAAAATATTGCAAGGTGGATTCCTTATGAGTCCATTCAGACTTCCAGGTTCAGACTTCGAATGCCCCATCGAGCGTGTTTTGCGCTTTTGCCGATGATTGTTTGCTATCAACGATGGAATGCCAAACGGATTCAGGTAGGCCGTCGCAGAAGATGTGGCCGTCGGGTGGGACGGCATGGATGATCGCACGCAAGCCTGCTTGTTGCTCGGCTGTCGGGTGTTCTGGAATAACATCTCGTGGGATGATGAGCCAGTCCAAACGAGGTGCACACGTTCCCAGCGTGGCGCTCGTCTCCAAATCCACATGGATGACGAGAGCACTCAAAATAGGATTGCCGAGAAGTGCTACGACTCGGGATGCATCGTTTTCACATCCGGTGTCGACGATTCTGCCATTGAATCCTGCTTGACCATGACTCACCATCCCGAAGTCAAGATTGCGCAATCTCAATTGGGCGGATAATTGCTCCACGAGCATATCGGAGGTTCGCGATTGAACGATACCGATCAGTTGAATTCGAGAAGGGCTATCGTTCGGGAACAAAAGGTCTACGATCGCATCACCGACTTTTTGAGGTTTGCCAAAAAGAGGTGAGACGTGCGGCGAGAGCGATGGACCTGCGTTGACTTCGACCACTGCTCCGGACTGTGCTTCCAAGGGTTGCGATATGTCGGTTGCTAGTATATCCAATCCAGCAATGTCCAGTCCGACGACCCGTGCTGCCAACACAGCTTGTTCTGCAAGATCTGGATGCACTTGATCGGTGCAGTCTGTTGTTAAATCACCCGTACGACGAATCAATACAATTTGGCCATCGGCGGGAATCGAGTCTGCGTCGAAACCTTGTTTCTTGAGTTCGATCATCACGGCTGCATTGAGCTTCAGAACGTCAAGCGGGTCGGTATAGGCTTCACCGCGACGTGGGTCTCGATTCACTTCCTCCACAAGTTCGGTAATAGACTGCTTTCCATCTCCAGTAACGGTCTCTGAATGCCCTTTGGCTGCAGCAACCATGCGATTGCCAACGACGAGCAGACGATGATGGTACCCCTTGGCAAATTGCTCCACCATGATGTCCTGCGTTTCACCGTTGTGTACCGCCCAATCGTAGGCTTTTAAGATTTCTTCACGGTGATAAAGTTCGATGGAGATCCCACGTTGATGATTCGCATTGACGGGCTTGACCACAACCGGGAAGCCGATCTCTTGAGCTGCGACCCAAGCGTCTTCCGCGTTGGTAACCTGCCGGCCGTGCGGCACAGGAACTCCTACTTGTCGTAGTAAACGTTTGGTCAGATCTTTATCGCTCGCGATGGCTTCTGCGATGGCGCTCGTGGCATCTGTTTCAGCCGTCCAGATTCGTCGTTGGTATTTCCCCTCACCCAATTGAACGAGCGATCCTCGGTTGAGTCGCATGTACGGGATGTCTCGACTTCGAGCCGCACGAAGGATGGCTCGCGAACTGGGCCCTAATCGAACATCGTCGGCGTAGTCGAACAGCTCACGAAACTTGGACGCCAGCGGGAACTCTTGGTTGTCTTTGAAGCTTTCGAGAAAACTAGCCGCAAGCTCAAAGCATCTCTGGCTTAGTTCGCATTCCTCCATTTCCATGGCGACCACCATGGTGGCCTCGGACTCCATCTCGCTAGATCGAAGTTCTTTTTCGAGTCGGTTCGTCTGCGTCGGCACCCCTGCCATGGCAGAAAACCATTTTGCTAGAAGCAAAAAAACGTCTGCGTGATGACTGTGGGCAGGTAGAGACTCAGCAATCGCAGTCGCGTTTCGTACGCTTTGGGGGTGAGTTGTTGTATAACCATTGCTTGCAAGAAACTGCAACAACTGCGAGCTCATCGATGGAACCATCGCCACGGTTTGCAACGCGTGACTTTCACGATAGTGAAGTTCCAAGATAGGGACGTGCGACCATCGATTCGGACCTAGAAGAGATACAAAACGATGTTCAAACATCAAAACGGCTATCGTTACAAGGGGATGGCTTCGCAGGACTAGGCCACAGTTTACTCATTCAAGCCGTTGTTGTCAGATCCACTTCTCGAATACCGGCGGGAGCAACTACTCTGGAGAAAACCTGGGCCGAAAAACGACATCATAAGGCTCGGTTTCCTTTGGGATTTCTCTTGCAGCGTACGCTCGAGACGGTCCAGCCACAAACCTTAATTTGGCACCGTCTGTCTCTTCCAACGTAACAATTCTCTGAGTCGAGCGAATGGTGGATCGATTGGCGATCGGGTCGTCGCCATCATAAAGACTCGGGTTTTTCCTGGCACGAGTATCAACACCTGCTGGTGCTTCGAGAGGAGCGACTCTGTTTCCCGTGTTGCCGTTATTGCCCGTATCAACATTCCCTGTACCAACATTCCCCGAGGCGCCGTTCGCATTTCCTATCGGCTTGCCGGCGGAAAGCGTATCAGGAATCGTCGATGAGCTGGAATTCGAGGGATCAAAAAAGCTGGAAGGTCTTGAAGGCTCATGCCTTGGCAACAGATTCGCTGTGGGACGATCTATCTCCTTCATGGCAAAGGTGGAATCGTTTGAAGCTGTCGATGCCGTGCTCCTGGGCAAAATGTCCGAGGTTGGAGACGTCTCGGTCTTTGCAGCGTTCCAAGCATGGTTGGTTGTATTGCTGGTTCCAGAGCCGCCACTCACCAAATGATCTGTCGTTGCCCGTTGAACCGAAGCTTGCCCACCACCCAAACTAGGCTGCCGCATCGATTCTGGATCGAACCCCGACGGATTCCCCGCGCCGGTACTCGGAGGCATTATGCCGGTACTCGGAGGCATTATGTTGCCTGCGGGTGACGGGTTTCCGTAATTGGGTGTAACAGGTGGGGCTGACGAATAAACAGGCGGTCCAAGTGGGGTCACGGTCGCACCTGGAATGTTCGGTGCACCACTGCTGCTGTTGGAAAAAACGTTGGCGTAACCGCTTGTTGGGTTCACAAATCCGCTGTTTGGGGTTGGACTCGCCCCGGAGGATGTTCCTGCCTGCGGTTGACAGTATCCGTTCGCGCAGGTTGCAGCCGAGCTTGATGGCTGATTGGGTTGATATCCAGGCGCATACGCGTTCGTCCATGATGCGGCTGGTACGACATTGGAACTCGAATAACTAGGCAACGACGAGGAATACGTTGTCGCGTATGGGACTGAAGTGGCGTACGGCGCAATCGAAGTCGCTGGTGCAAACATGTTTGCACCAGCGACATTCGGTTGTGCATAGAGCGGTGTCGATACAAAAGCATTCGGGGCGTAAGCGGGGATGGTAGTTACTGGCAGCGAAGACGCAGGCATTCCCATCGAGCTTCCAGACGTCCCAAGTGGAGCAGATCCTGTAGCCGGGAAATAGCCGCCGTTTGGCAATTGCTGAAAACCAGGATAGTTTGCGGAATAGGCGAGACCGGTGGGGTTATAGCCAGGACCTGTAATGCCAGGCCATTTATTGACTTGCATACCGTATTCCCCCAAGAGCGGGCGAGGGGCAATCATCGGTGGACGTTGTGCCTGGTACTGTACGGAGGTACACGGTTGTAGGCTCGTAACGGTCGTTCCCGTGCGAGGATCAAAGCTTGTCACAGGACGATAGTACGTAACAGGCGTTTGATTCCAAACGGTATCGTAAGATGCAGTGGGCAAGTATGCTGCCATGGTCTGAGGAACACCGAGCGGGATCGCGCTCAAACCAGTAGCCGACGGTGGCCGCGAGGCATAGGAACCATAATTGGCGACAACAGAAGAATTCTGCGTAACAGGAGTCGGTGCACCGATTGGATAGGCGGGTGGGCGACGCGAGTTCATCACGGAGTCCCACCATTGACCTGCACTGGCAGGTTGCGTGAAGGCACCCAACGTCAAGCAACTCGTCGCGATCCAACTTGCAATCCGCATCCGCATGGAAGTATCCTAGAAAAGTGAGTTAAACAGATTTTCCGAAACATCGCTTCGACAATCCGCTGTAATTGGATGCCACGCCCGCGGCCAGGGTCAACCAAAAGATTACAGCAAATCTTCTCTTCCGTTCTTTTTTCACGAGCCCAGTTGGGGTTGTGACGATTATAGAGTTTACACCACTGCATGTATGGGCAAACTGAATTCAACAAAAGTCGCTATTCCGACGCAAAAACCAAATTGGGACAGTTGGTCGTACCGCATAGGTTGCCCTGTCTGGGGATGCAAAGAATGGGGCGGACTGGTCTATCCCGAACGGACTGCGAATGAGCACTATCTTTCGTGGTACAGTCATGCTTTTCCAACGGTCGAGGGGAACAGTACGTTTTACGGTGTTCCTGGAAAATCGACTTTTGAAAAGTGGAGCGAGCAAGCAGCCCCAGGCTTTCAGTTTTGTTTCAAGTTCCCAAGACGCATATCGCATGACTGCATGTTGACGCGATGTGATAGCGAAACCAAGGAATGGTTGAGTTGTTTAGAAATCCTGTACAAGGATGGAAAGCTAGGACCAACATTTCTTCAATTGGGCCCATCCTTCGGCTTCAATCGCTTCGGTGCATTGGAGTTGTTTTTAAGAGGACTGCCAAGAGACTGGCCTTGGGCAGTGGAGGTCCGCCACCAAGACTGGTTTGATGCTGCAGAAGGTGAAAATAGGCTAGATGGGTTATTGGGAGAGTTGGAGATAGATCGCGTTCTTTTCGATTCACGACCACTCAATTCACTCGAAGCCTCCGATGCTATCGAGGAGGCTTCCCAGAAAAGGAAGCCTAGGAGTCCGTTTCGAACCACAACGACAAGCAAGCGACCGATGTTACGATTGATCGGTCGCAACGATTGGCGGGAAGTTACCGAATATTGGAGACAGTGGGCTGATCAAATCGCATGTTGGATCGACAGCGGGCTTCAACCGTGGGTGTTTACGCATGCACCAAACGATCAATACGCACCGGATCTCGTAAAGTTGATGCACCGGTTGGTTCGGGAAAAACGGGGTGAGTTGCCAGATTTGCCAGAACTTTTCGAGAAACCCGAACCCGAATCGCCAGCATTGCGACAGCTCGATCTCTTCTGATTTGCCGAACGAACTCCTAGGAGGTTACAATGGGGTATCCCGGGCAGATCTAAATTAGCCGGGGTGCTTATCTCCTTTTCCTGCGATTGCTGAATGTCTTCCGAACTAACGCCAACCGACCAACCCCTTCAAAACGTCGAGGTCTCGATGACCCCGCTCCAGCGTTTTGAGGAGTATCTTCAGAGTAAAGGGCTAAGAAACACGGATCAACGAAGGCAATTGCTAGAGCAGGTTTTCAATCGCCATGAGCATTTCGATGCAGATCAATTGATCGAACAGTTACCTGCCAAGGGGACGGTAAATTACGTCTCTCGACCGACGGTTTATCGAACGTTAAGGGAATTCGTCGACGCAGGATTGCTTCATCGATTTGAGTTGGACGGACGAAGTGTCTATGAACACGACTACGGCTATCCGCAGCACGACCACTTGTATTGCACCCATTGTCGCAAATTGATCGAATTTACTAGCGAAGAAACTATTAGGATTCGCGAAGACGTTGCCAAGCTGCACCGATTTCGAGCCAAAGAACATCGTTTCATTATTCACGGCATTTGCGACGAATGTGTCAAAAAGCGTTCACGCGATCGGCGCCAGGATCGCGTCTAGAAGTATTCGCTCGGGTGATACTCGCGAAAATTTGCTTGGAACGCCTTCGAACCCTTGGGGTCTGGAGACAATACGCGTAAACTGTTCGCCCCCGTCTGTTGTTCAGAGTGGTGATTTGTTTAGCAGTGTTTTTTTCCGACGGTGTTCTATTTGAAAGTGGATTGAGATGGCTGGTCGAAAGGGGAGCGAGTTTGCTGGAGTGGGTGTCGCTATCGTTACACCTTTTCGTGATAACAAACTAGATGTCGAAACGCTCAAAAAGCAGATCGAGTTTCAAATTGCGTCTGGAACGAATTTCCTAGTTCCTGTCGGAACCACAGGCGAATCCCCGACGTTGAGCCATGACGAACACGAGCGGGTGATCAGCGAAGTCATCCAATTGTCGGCAGGACGGTGTAAAGTGATGGCTGGAACCGGGAGTAACTGCACCGCAGAAGCCCTTCGCCTAACTCGTTGGGCAGCCAAAGAAGGAGCTGATGCATCCTTGCAAGTAGCTCCATACTACAACAAACCCACACAAAAAGGATTTTACGAGCACTTCAAAGCGATTGCTGAAGATGTCGGTATACCACATTGCGTCTACAACATCCCCGGCCGTTCCGCCAAAAACATCGAGCCAGAGACCATTGCGAAGCTTGCAGAGCTTACGAATATCACCATGGTAAAGGAGGCAACAGGCTCGCTGGATCAATGTTCTCAGATTTTGAATTCGACCAATCTAACGGTTCTGAGTGGTGACGATTCACTGACTCTTCCAATGATGAGCGTCGGAGGAGAAGGTGTTATCTCCGTGGCAGGCAATATCGTTCCCGGGGATGTTGTGCAAATGGTAAAGGCCGCTTTGGCAGGTGATTTTGTCACGGCCTCGAGATGGCACCATAAATTGTTTCCGCTATGCCGAGACATGCTTTCTCTGTCGACCAACCCAATTCCAGTGAAGGGTGCGATGAAGTTGCTAGGCCGGGACATGGGTGAATTGCGATTGCCCATGACGGCTTTGGAACCAGACCAATTTGAGGTTTTGACCCGAACTCTTCGAACTTACGGGCTGTTATCGTAAGTTTTTAGGGTTGCAACAACTGTTCATTTATTCATTGACTAAACTAGCAACATTGGTTCTAGCCTAACTGGGATACTAAACTGGTATCCGTGACCTTCGGGAGGTGCATTACAATTGTATCCGCCTATCCGATGGTCATTATGTTAAGATCTGGGCCTTCCCAAACCGTTTTTTTAGCCGCAGCCGCAATTATGGTCGACGAACGCCAAGCAGATTCGCTGGTAGACGAGACGTATGATCAAATGAAGCGTCTTGCTGCAAGTTATCTGCAACTTGAGTCTGCTACGGTAACGCTGTCTCCTACGGTTCTGGTTCATGAAGCCTATGTAAAGCTGACCAAGCAGGTTTCGAACCGTTATCAGAGTCGCGGCCACTTCTTAGCTATCGCTGCGACGATCATGCGACGAATCTTAGTGGATCATGCGCGTGCCAGAAAGCGAATCAAGCGTGGCGGTGATTTGGTTCGAGTCGTTTTCGACGATGATTTAAAGCTTACTACTTCCAAGGACGGCGACATTCTCGCGTTGGAGGAGTTCCTGCAAGAGCTGGGGCAGTTGGATGAACGTCAAGCCAAGATTGTGGAGATGCGATTTTTTGGTGGCATGACCGTTCCTGAAGTCGCCGAGGTGCTGGGGCTTTCGACTCGGACTATTGAGAATGAATGGCGCATGTGCAGGGCTTGGTTGCGAAAACGGATTGAGGAAAGCCAATAACGTGAATTCGGAGCAGTACGCCCAAGCGAAATCGCTCTTTTTCGATCTTGTGCATTTAACTGCCGATGAGCAGGTTCGCCGACTGGATGGAATCCAATCTCAAGATCCGATGATCGCGAAAGAAGTGCGATCTCTTTTGGCGAATCACTCGAGTCGTACCATCATTGGGCAGACGCAAAAAAGTGGCAGTACTTCCTCTGGCTCGCGAAGTGTCGTTACGGCCAGCTGGATGCGATGGAATCGAATGTTCTTCGGTGGCTTGACACCGCTCCTGGCTGTTATGAGCGCAGCGATCCTCATTTCTATAATTGGTTGGTACTTGAATGCAGAACTCTCGAAGCGTTCTCGTGAGGAGTATCGAGCGGTACTAACCACGTTGGCTAGACAAAAGGTCGAGCGAGTCTTGCAATGGTCAGAGAGTTATCAGTTGCGAGTTCAGGATTGGGGAGAAAACGAAGAGCTACAAAATGTCGTCTCAGAACTGAACGCCATCGCTTCTGCGAATTCAGACATTGGCGATCGACGCAAAATGCTGCAAGAAGCCGAAAAGCTACACCAAAGAGTTTCCTGCGTATTTGATGCGGTTGCCAACCGACCGTTGCGAATCGAAACCAGCGCAGGGGAGTCGTCAACTCTACGATCGCGTCAATCAAGTTTGAAGTTTGCGATATGGAATTCATCTTTTCAGCTAATTGCGGATTGGCAATACAAATCTGCGAAGGTCAATCTAGGGAGTCCCGCTACTTCCGATGGCAAGTTGTCGTTAAGCAAAGTGTTTGAAACAAGAACGACGCATGTCGTGCTTCCACAGGCGAGCGCCGAGACGTTTTCGGCGGATTATCCCATCGAAACAAATGAACAGTATGTCATGTACTTTGTGCCCATTTTTGCGCCAACGAAGAGGCAGGATCCCGAGGCTACCGTAGACGTTGCGTCGGAGAAATCGAATCGCTCCAAAGAAGTTATTGGGGCCATGATGGTTCGGAGTGATGCATTTCTGCATGAACTCCAAGAGATACTTTCCGATAGAGTCCTGGAGGAAAGTAATTGCTATCTAGTCAATTCGGATGCGGCTATATCGACTATGGTGCTGGATTCGGCTGAACTTCTAGCAATGCCTCATTGGTCCAAACTGCGTGTAGTGCGAGGCAAGCCTGTCATGTATTGCCTGGACCCCGGTGTCGATGCGCTTCGCGGAAAAAAGCCGGCTTCGGATCACACGTCTTGGCCGAGAACTGTATCAGCACGTAGTGTTACCATGAAGGCTGACGGCCACAACCTAGATGGCTATCGTGATTATCGAGGTAAAGAGGTCGTAGGGGCCTGGCAATGGATTGAGGAACTTGGTTCTGGATTGATTCTAGAAGTACCAAAAGAAATCGCGTTTCGCAATCTTCATTTTGTCAGTAGCACTTTCCT
The DNA here is from genome assembly GCA_903858115.1 of uncultured Pirellula sp. Classification (GTDB taxonomy): domain Bacteria; phylum Planctomycetota; class Planctomycetia; order Pirellulales; family Pirellulaceae; genus JBKCUI01. Next base: position 66,279 of record CAIOHR010000104.1, read on the forward strand.
CTTCATGTTGTCCATCCCGTTGCTCTGTGCTTTTTCGCTTGCAGGAGTATCCTTGGTTCGAAAGTTGCGGACGATCGAGCTAGTGAATCGAATCGTGGGTCCATATCGACTGAAAGAAAAGCTCGGAGAGGGTGGATTGGGCGTGGTGCACCGAGGAGAGCATCGCATGTTGGGGAGATCGGCCGCCGTGAAGCTCATCAAGCAGGGGACTGAAACCACAGGCTCGATACGAAGGTTCGAACGCGAGGTACGACTAGCAGCAGGTCTCAATCACCCAAACGCAGTTTGCATTTACGATTTTGGGATCTCGAAAGATGGAATGCTCTTCTGTGCGATGGAGCTCGTCGACGGGCTTACGCTGGCGCAATTGACTTCGTTTGCCCCCAATCTACCTTTGTGGCGATTGCTAAGCATTCTTTGCCAAACAAGTAGTGCATTGGCAGAGGCACACAATCTGGGACTTGTTCATCGCGATATCAAGCCACAAAACATCATGCTGTGTCGACATTATCCCGTAACGGATGTGGTCAAGGTATTAGACTTTGGACTCGCGAAGAACATTAGCGATACCATCAACAGTACATCGTCTGCAACTCGAGTCGTCATGGGAACTCCTGGCTTTATCGCCCCTGAAAGATTAGAAAGTCCATGGATTGCCGATCCCAAAATTGATACCTTTGCGTTCGGCGTTCTCGGCTTGTTTTTGCTTTCGGGAAAAGTGCCTATTATCGGCACTCCAAAAGACGATTTCCTTGCATTGATCCAAAACCCAGCACTCTTGGATGTGATGGACAAATCTGAGTTTCAGGAATTGGTAACGCTGCTAGTCGATTGCGCGGCCCCGTCCCCTTCTGCGCGTCCCAGCAGCATGAACGAAGTGAATCAAGTTCTCGAGCGACTCTCAGACTCCTACCCATTTAGCCGCTCGGAAGCAGAGAATTGGTGGAGCCAAAACAGTGAATCCTTAGAACGATTCAAGCCAATGCCTGACTGAATCGCATGGGAAGGTCTGATCGGTTTTACTTTTTCTTTTTGGAACCGCACGCACCCGTGATGGAGCAAACGGCGCAACCACTAGAAGTTCCACATCCCGATTTTTCGGGCGTACCGCAGCCCGGTCCGCAACCGTGTTCAAGCAATTCGGCAAACTTCGATGATGCGACATTTTTTTGATAGACCGTCGCAAGTTCTTCAACATATGCTTCCGTCATCTCGCCAGGCTCTCCTAGGAAATGAAAGAATAAAGTCTTCCCATCGAACAATGGTTCTACCTCGATCAATACATCGTCGAGACCGTTTGATTGCAAAAAAGACTGGCAAGCAAGACTCGCGTCTTCGCTGAGCTGTCGAAGTTGCGTCCACAACAATTGATCTTCGGGGCGCGAGAGACGAACGAGCGTCGCTTGGGCCAAATCGCTCGACATCTCCGAGGTGTAGTGACATTCGGCGAGCACTTCGCCAATTTCCAGACCCCTCGAGGTTCTGCAAAGAACGGTGGTCCCTCGATCTAAATTGTTAGTTCCTGGACGCACACGAAAGAGTTGCGACGAAGTTCCACACCGGACAACCCACTCCGACGAGCCCCTCGAATCCAATGCATGTTCGTTCGTAGTTATTGTTGTTTGCATCGCCGTAGTTTACCGCAATGGATCCGGACAATCTACTGATAGGCAAACAGCCAAACGGCCTTCAGAGTAAAATTGACAGATCAAAAGAAATCGGATGTTCGGAGCCTAGGATGGAGATCACCTGTGGTGTAGAACGATTCTGCAATGCAGTCCGAGAAACGTTCGATGGAAATCGGAGCATCTCTTATCACGGTCGAACCGTGAAGGAATTTGTCGAACCGTAAAGGATTTTTCGGGCCATGAATCTGTCGAACATCCTAGAACTCGCTCCTACTAATGGTCCTCATTCTCAACTATAATCCTGGGCCGATTAGGTCGAGAACCGGCCTCTCCTTTCCTCAAACCCTTGATTGTGAGATCCCATGAAATACGGAATGAATTTGCTCCTTTGGTCTGGCGAGCTCAACGATGGAATGTTGCCTATCCTAGAAAAGCTGAAGGTGATGGGATTCGACGGGGTAGAAATTCCGATCTTCAATCTAGACCTTGACTATGCATCCTGGGGAAAGAGACTGGACGATCTTGGGTTGAGGCGTACCGCGGTGACGGTCCGAACGAACGACGACAATCCGATTAGTCCGGATGCAGCCGTTCGTCAAAAAGGTGTTGAGCTGAATAAGAAAACACTAGATTGTTGCGCGGCAGCGGGAGCAGAGACCATTGTCGGACCGTTCCATTCCGCTCTTGGCTATTTCACCGGAGCCGGCCGCACCGAAAACGAATGGAACTGGGGCCTCGATAGCATGCGAGCAACCGCAGAGTATGCCGGCCAAGTCGGAGTGATGCTAGGAGTCGAGCCGCTGAATCGATTCGAAGTCTATTTCTTGAACTCCCAAGCGGACGCGGCGGAATTCTGCCGACAAGTCAATCATCCTCATTGCCGGATGATGTACGACACGTTCCACAGCAATATTGAAGAGAAAAACATCGCTAAGGCATTCGACGCGATCAAGGATATGGTCTGTCATATCCATATTAGTGAGAACGACCGAAGCACCCCAGGTGCTGGCAATATCCGCTGGGACGAAAACTTTGACGCGATCAAGTCGATTGGTTACGACGGCTGGCTCGTGATCGAAGCGTTCGGATTAGCGCTGCCTGAACTCGCTGCTGCGACTCGTATTTGGCGACGCATGTTCGATAGCGAACTACAGCTCGCCGAAGAAGGCTTGAAGTTCATGAAGTCGCACGTTGCCAAGCGTCAGTAGATCGAAAGAGCGACTGCTCTCTTTTCACCATTAAACTGAAGATTTGACCACTAGACTAAAGCCTCACATGCGATACGACAGACACGTCGACCAACCGGATGTTATTTTGATCGGAAGCGGGATTATGGCTTCCAACTTAGGTGCTATGCTCAAAAAGCTGGAACCGAACTTGAAGATCCAATTGTACGAAGTCACCGAGGAGCTTGCGCAAGAAAGCTCGAACGCATGGAACAACGCAGGTACCGGGCACGCTGGTATATGTGAACTGAGCTACACTCCGTTCCAGAAAGCTGATGGTACGGTCGACGTGTCCAATGCGATCAAAATCTTTGAGCAGTTCGAGCAGTCGAAACTCTTCTGGGGGTATGCTGTTCGGACAGGGATGGTGGATAAACCTCGTGAGTTTATCAACCCGGTGCCTCATTTGAGCTTCGTCCATGGCGAGAAGCAAGTGAACTATTTGAAGGCAAGGTTTGATGGGCTGGCTGCCCATCATTTCTTCAAGCCGATGGAGTTTACCTGCGACCCACAGCGTGTAAGAGAATGGGCACCTCTCTTGATGGATGGTCGTAATGCTACACCTGTGGCTGCAACCAAGATGGATAGCGGAACCGATGTAAACTTTGGCGCAATTTCACGCAAATTGATCCATTGGTTGTCGCAGCAGCCGAATTGCGGAGTTGCAACCGGACATCGTGTTGTCGGGCTGAAGAGAGTCAATGGCCGTTGGAATGTCGACGTTCGCTCGAACAAAGGGAATCGAATCGCCAGCAGTGCAAAGTTTGTGTTCATTGGAGCTGGAGGTGGCAGTCTGCCGTTGTTGCAGATGTCTGGTATCCAAGAGAGCAAGGGGTTCGGTGGATTTCCGATCGGTGGTCAATGGCTTGTTTGTGACAAGCCAGACATTGTCGCCAAGCACCAAGCCAAGGTTTATGGCCAAGCGCTCGGTGCAGCGCCGACGATGGCGGTTCCGCACTTGGATACGCGAGTGATCGACGGAAAGAAATCGCTCCTCTTTGGTCCCTATGCGGCCTGGACCACCAAGTTTTTGCATCGCCACGGCAGTTTCTTCGATTTGCCCGGCTCGATCAAGTTCGACAACATCGGTTCGCTCGTCAAAGTGGGGCTCTATAATTTGCCTTTGGTTCGATATCTAATCCAGCAAGGAACGCAAAGCATGAACAAGCGGATGGAAGTCCTTCGCGACTTCTATCCAGAAGCACGCAATGAAGATTGGCGTCTCATCGATGCTGGTATTCGCGTGCAAGCGATCAAGAAAGAGGATGGTCAGGCAGGCATCGTTCACTATGGGACCGAAGTGGTCACCGATGCCGAACGCAGCATTTCCGCTCTTTTGGGAGCGTCGCCGGGAGCATCCGTTTCCGTTCACGTCATGCTAGAGGTGATTCGCAAATGCTTCAGCAGTTTGTTGGAATCCGATTCTGGCCGTGATCGCATGAAGGAGATGATCCCGAGTTTTGATGAAGATCTAAAGCTCGCCCACTCAGCCGACCGCTTTGCACAATTAGACGAGCAAGCCGAAAAAGATCTATTTGGCTAATCGAAAGTTGAGGATCGCTCCGTCGATCCCAGGAAAAAAATTGAGCATCGCTCCGCCGATCCGATAGAACTTAGACAGTTCTACTTCGCCTACGCCCGCGCCTTACGCTCTGCGGCTATTTTCCGTCGGCAAGAAATTGGACAATCGGATGCGATATAATAACGGTACCAGGCACTTGCAATTGGGGGCGGAGCTGGTAGAATCTGGGAAAAGGAGAATTTGTTATGCCTAGACCACTACGTTCGGAGGTTTTTCGACCTCAGGAAGTTGCAATTCTTCACTGTACGCAAAGATGCGTACGGCGTGCTTATCTCAGTGGCGTGGATTCCGTCACTGGAACCGACTATTCCTACAGAAAGGAATGGATTCGACAGCGGATTGAAAAACTGGCGTCGGTTTTTGGGATCGATGTCCTAACCTATGCAATTCTATCCAATCACCTGCACGTTGTGTTGAGAAGTAGGCCCGATGTTGTTGCCACTTGGTCGGATCGACAAGTTGCTCTCCGGTGGTTGCAGGTTTTCCCGGGAAAACGAATCGAGGAACAACTGGGAGATCCTACCACGACTGATGTGGAATCGCTAGCGAATAATCCGGAGCGGATGGCGGTCATTCGGCTTCGGTTGTCCGATGTTTCTTGGTTTATGAAGGCTCTTTCAGAACCCATCGCTCGTTTTGCGAATAAGCAAGAGAAATGCACAGGCTGCTTTTGGGAAGGGCGGTTCAAGGCGCAGCGGCTTCTCGATGAGGCTGCGTTACTGGCGTGTTGCATGTACGTGGATTTGAATCCGGTGCGGGCTGCGATGGCGGAATCGCCAGAAACTTCGAAGTTTACGTCCGCGTACGATCGAATTAAGGCTGCAGAAGGTAAGACCATTGAATCGGCAGCCGCTCCGATGCAGGCGATCAATCGAGAAGAGGCTGCAAAGATACTGAAAAGCAGCACGAAAGAGGAGTTAGTGAAACGTCGCAAAGCAGCCAAGTCGAGGCGAGGACCGCGAATTGCACGTGATGGGTGGCTGGCACCGCTTGAGTTGAATCCGAGGGTGACGGGACCGGCGGTGAGCAAAGAGGGGCTTCGTGCGAGCGATAAGGGCTTTTTGGATATGAGTCTCGAAGACTACCTCGCGCTGTTGTACTGGACCGGTAGGCAGGGACGCGAAGATAAGAATGGCAAGATTACGGCCGACTATGCACCGATTTTGGCGAAGTTGGGGATTGCTGAGGGGATGTGGTGCGATTTGGTATGGAACTTCAAGAAGTACTTTGGCAAGAGCCGAGGGCCGGGCTCACCGGACCGAATGCGAGAGGAATCGATTTTAGGAGTGCGCAAATTTCAGCCGGGGCAGAAAATGGTTCGGAAGTGCTTTGTCGGATCAAATTGAAAGGGTGAGGTTCGGTAACGCCAGTGACGTCGATAAGTGCTTGGCCAATGCGATGCGATGCAATGCTTGGCGAAAGCGTGCCTTTTGATTGCATCCGCCATACCGCTCCGCTATGCTGGCAAAGGTACATTCTGCCGATATCTCACCTACCAGCCTACCGAAGGACCACCATGAGTCATCCACAAACACGACGCGCATTCGTACAAGCCTCGCTCGCTGCATCCGCTATACCCTTGTTCGGGGCATCCGGACGATCAGCTAGTGCATCTGCGATTGGAAAATTGAGAACCGCCCATATCGGGGTGGGCGGGATGGGGGGCTCCGATTTGGGCTCCATCGCTTCGCATTCGATGGTCGAGGTAGCCGCGCTTTGCGATGTAGACTCTTCTCGATTGGCAAAAGCTCAAGAAAAGCATCCCAACGCCAAATTGTTTTCGGATTATCGAGAGATGTTGGCCAGTTATGGCAGTTCGATCGATGCGGTCGTGGTATCCACGCCGGATCACACGCATGCACCGGCAGCCATGACGGCCATGAATCTCAACAAGCCGGTGTATTGCCAAAAACCGTTGACGCACGAAGTGTTCGAAGCACGTCAGCTGCGGGCTGTTGCGGAAAGCAAAAAGTTGGTGACACAGATGGGGATTCAAGTCCATTCGTCGGTTCAATATCGACGAGCCGTTCAAATGATTCAAAGCGGTGTTATTGGAAAAGTGAGCCAGGTTCACGCGTGGTCGAACAAAAACTGGGGATACGACGGCGGCCCGCTGGCTCCTGCAAAAGTGCCAGATACGTTGAAATGGGATTTGTGGTTGGGGGTGACGCCATCGCGTGAGTATTCCAAGGATATCTATCATCCAGGGAATTGGCGAAAACTGATCGACTTTGGTACAGGAACCTTGGGGGATATGGGAGTGCATATCTTCGATACGCCCTACGCTGCGTTAGAGTTGACGGCCCCGAATTGGGTGAAGACAACTTGTCGACCTGCAACCGGAATCGGCCATCCGGAAAAGAATACCGTCGAGTATCAGTTTCCAGCGACTCGGTACACGACCGAGACGTTGCAATGGATATGGTACGATGGCAGTTTCGCTCCACCCTCGGTCGATAGCCTGAAATTGCCACAGGGATTCAAGCTGCCGGGGCAAGGATCCTTGTTCGTCGGACAAGAGGGCGTTTTGTTGCTGCCCCATGTCGGTGAGGCGATACTCTTTCCTGAAGAGAAATTCAGCGACTATGTTCGCCCCAAACTGGAAGACAAGAATCACTATCACGAATGGGTGGATGCTTGTATGGGTAACGGATCCACGAGTGCGAGCTTTAGTTATGCAGGTCCGTTGACCGAAGCCCTTTTGCTAGGTGTTGTTGCGAACCGTTATCCAGGTCAGCAATTGGATTTCGATGCCAAGCGTTTGGAAATCAAAAACATGCCCGAAGCGAACAAGCTTCTCAAGAGAAGTTACCGTGCCGGCTTCGAAGTACCTGGCCTGTCCTAAGTCTTTGTAGAATCCTAAGAGTTCCACCATATCCCGAAGTTTGGTGTATTGCGATGCATGGATCTCCTTTGGCGAGTCCACGCATCGGCCTTTACGCCAACGGCTGCATTCCATAGCCCAGGGTCGCAGCGGTACGCAGCGCACCCTGGGTTCATGGTAGAAGTTTCGAGTGCGTGATGATGGAATTCATAAAGAGTCGTCCAATTGCATCGTATCCGCGATCGTTGGGGTCTTCTACATTTTCGTAGAACCAATAGTAGATATCTGCTAGATGGATCTCACAGCCACCCGGAAACTTGGCGGTAATCGTATCGAGCATCGTGTTTAGTCGCTTTTCAAAGTTCTCAATCCAAGGCTTCGCTTGTTCCATCGTGGCCAAGAACATGGCTCCCTCGCGAGCAGGCGATCGACCGTAACTGTGGATCAAATCGTTTCCACCGGTGGTCATTACGACAATACCATAGACATCCGTCGGTTGTGTTTCCAATTTCTCGCCAACGATCTCTGCATGAGTTATCGAAGTCGAACCCGAGATTGCGAGATTGCGAGTTTGTAGATTCGGCAAAGCACGCGAAAGGCAAACGCCCTTCATATCCTCGAATTCATCTGTTGGATTTGAAATCAATCGTTGAAAGTAGCTATGGCTCGTATTCTTGGCTCCCAATCCTGCGGTGATACTGTCTCCGATACCCAGGAGGAGTACGGGTTGTTCCGTCCACATTTTCTCAAAGGGATCGCGAGAGACCGCCGGCCCAGCCGGACCAGATCCAATGGGCCTCGCAATATAGAACTGTAGATATGCGATTGCCAATAGAAGTGACATTACTCCGATGCCAAGAATGACAAACAACCGAAAGCGTCTGGAAGACATATGGAAGCCAATCGAAGTAATTGTTGATCAAGTTCTTTGTTATGCATCGACGTTTGTCTCGTCGAAGATTTTGGCATACCGCAGTAAAACAGGATGGAGATAGAAATTCTATTGCATCCGTGAAGCGGTATTGCTTCGTCGAATCTTCAGTTCTTTCTTTCTTCTATGATAGTGAGCATTCCGAGAGGAGGTGATTGAATCTTTTGGGTCGACCCATCTGGCCAGCGAACTTCAACAAAGTCAATCGATGATGCCTCACCCAAACCGAACGTGTTTTCGATCGCATAGGCGCTTTGGTAGCCTTTCCCTGCATGGACCATTGCTGTTTGCTTGATTCCATTTGATGAAACAACAATCTGTGCGCCTACTCCCCATCGATTACTAGTTATGCCAACCAGACGAACTCTCAGCCAAGAATTAGGACCTCGGATTCGGTTATTGCGTAGTACCGAGGGTGTTGTATTGACATTCAGAACGACAGCATCGATGTCGCCATCGTTATCCAAATCGTCAAAGGCAGCACCGCGACTGCTCTCAATGATTTGCAATCCTTCCCCTGCAATCTTTGTCGCATCTTGAAAGCGTCCTTTCTCATTCAGCAAGAGATAATTCGAAACCTTGCACTCGGTTCGATCGTCGATAAAGCGAATGTTGTCCATGAAGTGGCCGCAAGCGATAAACAAATCCCGATCGCCATCCAGGTCAAAATCTTCTGCCCCCACCCCCCAATTTACATGTGGATGAAGTGAGTTAGGGATTCGAGAAACATTGGTCGCGTCCTCGTACAATCCGCTACCGCGATTGAGATAGAGGACGGGCATTTCATCTTGGTAGGTCGTGCTAAAAAAATCGAGAAGCAAGTCCCCATTGAAGTCTGCACATTCGACACCCATATTTCCGTTTTCACGTCCCGATCGATCGACTGCTAAACCGGCAATGACTGCATTCTCGGTAAAATGTCCTTGACCATCGTTGATCCACAAAAAATTGGGGTAGCTGTCATTCGCTACAAAGATATCGCAATCTCCATCTTCATCGAAATCACCTGCGATCACTCCCATGCCTGGTGCTGCGACACTCTGTATGCCTGACTCCTGACTGATATCGGCAAAGGTTCCATTGCCCTGATTCTTGAAAAGTTTGTCAGGTGCCGGCGGATAATCATGCGGCCCGGGGTGAAACTGATGCCCCGCGATCGTTCTTACTCGATGCTTATCAAATGAGAATTGAACATAGTTTGCTTGATACAAATCGAGCAAGCCGTCACCGTCTACATCGGCGAAAACCGCGCCTGCTGCAAACTGATCATTCTCAATGCCGCTAGCTTTGGTGACATCTTCAAACGTACCATCACCGCGATTTCGATACAGAACGCTTGGGCCAAAATGACTGAGGTAAAGATCTAGATGACCATCTTCGTCATAGTCCGCTGCGACAACTCCCAGTCCATAGCCAAACGAATCTAATCCTGCAGATGCAGTAACGTCTGTAAATGTCCAGTCGCCATTGTTGCGATAAAGTGCGTTCCAAGCGGACTTCTGATTAGGATTTCCAGGAAGTGGCTGCCCCGTCAAAAGGAAAACATCTTTTAACCCGTCCCCGTCATAGTCAAAAATAGCCAAGCCCGAAGTCACGGTTTCAACGATGTACCTGTTCCCGCTGGATCCATCCGAGTGATGAAACTGAATCCCGCTACTTTTTGATACTTCCTCAAACTGAATCGGCAACTCCTGCGCAATGGTAGTTAAGCACATCCAAGCCCAAAAGAAAAAGCTACGCATAAGATTATTCCTGCGCAACATCTTGAACGATAGTGAGAATTTGATTGGGCCGAACCCCCTTCAACATCTGTAGTTCGCCGGTTGGCCATTGGATTGTGATATCCGCGAACGACTCGTTGTCTTTCCATCCGAAATGAAGACGGCTTCCGTAATGAGATTGATAGCCTCGTCCGCTTCGGACCTCTGAAACTTGCTCTTTACCACCAGCATCGACCGTGACTCGAGCACCAATTGCACTGCGATTCGCTTTGCGACCTCGTAAATCCAAAGAAATCCATGGGTTAGTAGTAACTGTGACGTTTCTCAAATACTGCGACACCGCATCACAATTCAGAATGACGACATCGATATCGCCGTCATTGTCCAAATCGTCCATTGCCGAACCCCTACTACTCGCGATCTGCTTCAATGCATCGCCGCTAGAAGAGGTAACGCTTCGAAAGGTTCCATTACCAATATTCATCATCACACAATTGGCTACGCCGTAATCGGTCCTCGGATCAAGCTCTTTCGCATTCTCCAGTAAATGACCATTGCAAATAAACGCATCGCGATCGCCATCTCGATCGAAATCGGCAAGTCCGATTCCCCATTTCACGTGAGGCAATACTTCGCTACCAATCTTCGAGACGCGTGCCACATCTTCGAACAGCCCACCTCCTAGGCTTCGAAAGTGCATCATGAGCTGGTCCGAGTAGTCTGTAATGATCAGATCGTCGAGTCCGTCCCCATCCAAGTCAGCGGCGTCGACGCCCATGCTACCATTGGCTGCTCCCTTCAGATCATAGGCAACCCCCAACTGAAGAGCCTCTTCGGTAAACACGCCATGACCGTTGTTTCTGTAAAGAAGGTTGGGAGCTCCGTCGCAGCATACGAAAATGTCCCAATCTCCATCCGAATCAAAATCACCAGCGATACATCCCATGCTGGGACCAGCTACCGATGAGATCCCAGATGTACCACTTACATCAGTGAATGTGCCATCTCCATTGTTGAGGAATAAACTGTCGGAGTCTGGTGGGAAGTCTTTCGGGCCTGGTGAATAGGGAAAAGCCTTCGGTGCAAGTCGCTCATGACGCTCAAAATCGAACTTCACATAGTTAGCAGAAAACAAATCGAGATCGTTATCGTTGTCTATATCCATAAAGATGACTCCAGCACCAAAGCGATTTCCATCGTCTATCCCAGCTTGCAATGTCACATCCGAAAACGTGCCGTCTCCATTATTTCTCAATAGTACATCCTCGCCGAAATTGGTAATGCAGATATCCTCAAGTCCATCATTGTTGAAGTCACCGACCGTTACGCCCAGTCCGTAGTTTTTGTCGACACAGCCTGCTTCCCAGGTGACATCTTGAAACGATCCATCTTGGCGATTCCGAAACAACCGGTCTGTTGGGATTTGGTCTAGGGTCGCTCCAGGCAATGCCGCACCATTGAGTAGATAAACATCCAACCAGCCATCGTTATCAGCATCGATAGTTGCAGCACCCGCTCCAACGAGTTCGACCAAGAAGTTTTTTCCGCTGCTACCATCTTCGTGTCTGAATTCCAGCCCTGACGCTTTTGTCGCATCCTCAAATCGAATGACGCTAGCTTCGAGATTTGATTGCCCCCGAACGCACGATGAAGTACCGAGCGGAAGAGCCAGAACGCTCAACCCAATCAGCCAACGAACGCTTCTAAAAATGGGTCCCACGTGATCGTTCTCAAGGCCTCAAGTCAGGATGCAAATTCGACTTCTCAAGATCGTCAGCCTTTTGGATGGCTGCTACGAATTCATTCATCATTCCTTGGCCATGATATGTCGCAGCAAGCAATCGATACGCGGCGGGGCTAGGTTGCCTTTCGAGTACAATCGATGCCATCTGGCGCGCTTTCTCGTACTCTCGTAGATTCAAGAAAAGCTTGGCAGAAGCCGCTTGCGCGAGTATCCCTTGGGGATCAGCCACTACGGCATTTTCGAGTGTCGAACGAGCTAGCGCTAAGTCGTTCATTTGAACTGCGACACTCGCTAGATTCGTGTAGTGCATGATGTTCTTTGGCTCGATGGTCAGCAGCTTTTCAAGAATTAGTTTCTGATCAGCCAGCCTCCCCTGCCGTCTCGCCATCATCAAAAGTCCCTGGTACGCAGTTGGAACCTCAGGCGAAATCTCGCAAGCACGTAGATACAAGCGATTTGCGTTGTCCCATTTTTCGAAATTCTCTTCAATGGCTGCCGCGGACATGAAGATCTCTCCTGCAATCCTGGTCAGCGCAGAATCATAGCTTTGTTGAAACGTATCGTCTTCAAAGCGTTTCGGGCGTTTCAGTTTTGTGAGTTTTTCCCGAATTGCCATCGACTCATCGTTTTTGCCCTGACGCGTCAATGATGCATTCAACGCAAAAAGGACTGGTTCTTTTTCACCGTCCAGCTCAATAGCTCGTCGAAGCGATTGTTCTGCGGCGGCTGGCTGAATGTTCTGGTTTTGAACCCGGCCCAATGCTTGCCAAAGTTCTCCACTTTTCGGGAAGGATTTCACAGCGGACAACAAACGATTTTCTGCGGTCGCGATTTCTCCCAGATTCTCGTGCGCTTCACCCAGCTTGAGTTGCATCTCCGGAGAGTTGCCCCCGAGACGCTCAGCTTTTGACAATACCTCGATCGCGTCTTTGTCTCTTCCTTTCTCCATCAACAACGTCGCCAATCCGACATATGGTCCCATATGCTGAGGAGAGCGATCGATGCACTGATTCCACAACTGCTCGGCTTTCTCTGACTGTTTGAGTTCGGAAAAGATCTGAGCAGCAACGTGGTAGCTTCCCGTCTCGCCTGGATAGTCTGCGATCAAGCGATCACCGAGCATGCGCAGTTCGTTCTGAAGGGCTGCTACGTCAACTTCGGATGCGACAGAAACCTGCGGTAGCCGCAGTGTCGCTTCAAGCTTAACGGCTGGAGCGGCTGGCTCACTCTCAGCCGGATTGGTTTGCAGATATCGAAGCGCAGCGTCATCAGTCGACAGCAACGGGTCTTCGTCTTTCAGAGGGATCAGAAAAGCCGCAGCAATGCAGATTACTACTCCCGCGATGGATCCGAGCAAAACACTTTTGCCAATCCTCGATTTTTTGGCAACCAGACCTCCTCCGTTGACGGGAAGTCGACGATTCAAGGTCTGCTTGCTCATTTTGGAATTCTACTTGCTCTTCAAATCGAAGTTGATTGTCTCAGAAGATTTGCCAACGGTTGCCTTCAGTGCCACACCCGTATTGTATTTTTCAGGGATTTCACCTTTAGGTTTGGCTTTATATTCCGCACGATTCCCCCCGGCCATTTGCTTCTTGTATGCTTCAATGTATTCGGGAGTTCCTGGAGCAAGACCTGCCATCGGATTAGATCCTTCTTTAGCCTTTTCTCGGGATTTGATCTTTACCGAATAGCTGCCCGCGGGTGCCCCTGTTCCATGTTGGCAGGCCAGCGTGTACTTGCCAGAAGTATCTGTCGAGCCGACGCATGCAACGTCTCCAGAATCGGGTGCAAATGTGACAACAGCGTCCGCAACGGGATTACCGTCCAGTGTTACGACACCTGTCACAGAGGTCAATGGAACACCTCCTCCGCACCCGACAAACATAGCCAGCAGCAATAAAAAATTATAAGGTTTCATATGTTTTCCTCGGTAGAATGACATTAAAAAAAGAAAAGCGGCCCTGATGACAGAGGCCGCTTTTGTATTTTCAGCTAACAAAACTAGTTAGGTAGAGAGGCAGTCTCACCACCGGACTTGCTTCCCATCGCACCCCAAACTCCATAAGCTGATGGCCCGCCATAGATTTCTTGGAATCCAGGGCTTTGTTGAACAGCGGACTGATTGCCGGTGTCGATCGACTGAGAGATGAAGTGAACAGATCCATCGGCCAACGCGACTCCAGCGCCACCTGTGTGAAAGCTAGAAATCGAGCTCATCTCTTCGTTGTCGTCTCCCCATCCCCAATTACACGATGGCGAATTCGGTGCCATCATTGTCGTAAATCCGACGAAGTATGGTCTACCGTCCCAGGCACGTCCTGTATGTGGACGGTGAATTTCACGAGTTGGAGCGGTTAGTTGACGACGTCCATTAACAGTCGTTACACGCGCCATACAGTCTGATGGAGCCCAGCTTCTCATTTCTTGGGCAACACCTCCCAAGATATCCGCAATACCACCACCACCAGCTCGCTCACCCATCATAACGGTATTCGAAGTTCCGTCCGAGATTGCTCCCATAGAAAGGTAGCGGTTGACCTGGAAAATACCTCGGTTGTCTCGACTACCCCAAGCCGAAGGCGGGAAGTGGTTTTGGAAGTACTGATCCCCCATGCAAACCTTGTAGTTCAGCAAGCTAGGACTTTCATTCCTGTTCGGTGGTGGAGGATCCGAAGGACAAATAAAGGACGGAACGTCCGATGCCCAATTCTTTTGGTCCAGTCCCCAGACTCGAGCTGCGGTATCGTCATAGGCCCAATCCACTTGTCCGGCCCAAGGTCGTGGCAAACCAGGTCCGCTCGGTCTGGCTCGCGACATCATCGCTTGATAGCGAGGACCTTGTTCGATAAATGGCAGTAAGGAGATCGTGTACGCATACCGTGCCCAAATATCCATCCCCATACCAGGAGATGTGTCTCTCATGTCCCCACCCAAGTGCCCGAGAGCAGGGAACTTCTTGAAAGCAGATTCGTAGTTGTGCATTGCCAAACCGAATTGCTTTAGGTTGTTAGAGCATTGCATTCTACGCGCAGCTTCACGAGCCGCCTGAACTGCAGGTAACAACAATCCTACTAGAATTCCAATGATGGCTATAACCACCAGAAGCTCTACCAGCGTAAAGCCTCTACGTCTTTTCGACATGTAATGTTCCTTAAAGGAAAGATAATAAATTAGAGACCAAATCCATTTTATCGAAATAATCCCTTTTTTGCAATGCTTTCGTGAAAATTGTGGTGGGTTCTTTAACCCAATCAGTCAGTTAAGCCCCAATATCAGCGATTAGTTCTCCACGGTCTTCATATTGTTGGGTAAATCTGTCGAGCCATGCCTGCCCGCTTGCAGCAAAATCATTGCAAAAACCGCGATATTCACGCAGAAAACTGCCAAGACTCGATTTGCTGTCCAACCTGGAAAAATGTTCTCCGGTTTTTCGAGTTGTGTGATGGCACCATGCAATAAGGAAATAGAAACAACTCCAATGGCAATTCCCAAAATTCCTCCAAGAACGCATTCGACAAGCTGCTTTTTAGGAGAGCCTGACATCGCAGCAGCGATAGCAGCGGAAACGCCCATGGGACCCGCGATAGCTCCCCAACGAATAATCCAGTAAGTTGCCGATGCACCTGAATACTCGGTTCGCAACTCCTGGAGTTGCCCAAGATACGCTCCCAGCGGACCGCTAAGAGCGCCCAAAACAAGACCAAACACCAAGCCAAGCCAACGACGTTTTGCATGCGGATTCCCAAAAAAACCGGTAAAGCCTGCCAAGCATGCGCCCCAGATACCAAAACTAACGGAGTTGCACTTCAGTTTTTCGAATCGGTAAGCATCATGCATTTCGGTCGAAAAGCCACCTTTCTGACGTCCTTCATCCTCCAGCAAAATGGCGCCGAAATTGGGGCGTACTTTTTCTACTAATCCCCACGTTAGAACACTGAGTAGAAGGCATGCAATCAGCGGAACAATGTACCTGGCAACCATTTGAAGAAACTTCCAGAGATAAAGAGTGGAAAGGAATTCGAAGCATAATACATAGCCTGCAAGGTAACGTCTACTTGCATGTTTCTCATTTGAAAAGTAGCTTTCACCAGTCCGATGCTTCCTGAAACGGGTACGCACTTAAGAAATGCAATCGATGAACAAACGCTATACGATCCTGTTTCTTTTATCACTAGTCTCTTGTTGATTGCAGTTGATCAAAAATGAATTTAGAGCACAAAAATCACCTAGGACTTGCGGCCATTTTGATTTCATTTGTTGCTCTCGCTGCGGCTGCATTCGCATTGCGGATGAACTCCAACATCGCCATGAACTCCAGCGACGTCACAAACGAGGAAAAGCCTTTCTCGCCTGAACCAGACAGGAACGCCAAAAAATCAGCGGAGCTTGCCTCGGCGAATGCCTCGCCGATCGCATCGCAGCCATCATCGCTAGAGTCGACGGTGACGTTCCCAACGTTTCAATTGGCTATGGACAAGGCGGACATGGAAGCTGAAGCCTTTCGCGTCGCAAATCATCTGCTGCAAAGACGTCCTGATGACCCAATGGCGCTGCATGTTGCTGCGGTGTGCAACTCGCAATTTCACAAGACAGCGGAGGCTGAGAAACTATGGCAACGGTGTATTGACCTTAGTCCGAAAACGGAAACGTACTATCTGAACTTCGCGGCTAATGCACTGTTCCGTGGTGGTGCTGATACAGCGCTAGAAAATCTTGAAAAAGCTAGAGCCAATGGTATCAACTCCGCAGACATCGCACATCATCTTGGGTTGGCGTTAGGACGACTTGGTGAAGAAGAGCGGGCGATTTCTGTACTCAAGGAAGCGGTTCAAAAGGACCCGTCGCTTGGAGCGCACTGGATGCTGCTCGGCCAATCCCAGCTCAAATTGAATCAGCTCGACGACGCGAAACGGAGTCTTGTCAAAGCCATGGAACTGGGCGGTCAGAGCCGAGCATTGTATTCAGCATTACTCAATGTTTCTGTCCGTTTGGGAAACAAAGAGGACACGCTCAAGTATCGAAAAATCATCGAACAGATGGGGGACGATGTCGTAACGGATGGACGCGAGCAATTCAAGACAATATCAGATCGCGAGGCAAAACGAGTCTTGGTTTCTGTATTGGGTGAAGCATGTGCCGTTTTTCGCGATGCTGGTCTTCTCGAAGATGCGGAGCACACTGCATTAAGGCTTCTTACTCACGAACCCAACAACTACCCGATTTGCCAGTTCCTAGCCGATCTTTACCTCAGCCGAAAATGGCTTCCTGAGGAGTTAGCCGCCAGGCTGCGAATGCTGGAAATCAACCCAACGGATTTGATGAACCAACTGAAGGTAGCTCGCATTTATGCAGACACTGGCTACTTCAAACGTTGCGAAGCAAGCATTCGAAATGTTGTCGCGATCGCTCCTCACAAAGCACTTGGGTACGCAGCAATGGCAGAGTATTTGGTATCACAAAAGAACTTTGAACGCGCGCAATGGTTTGCAGAACGAGCCATCGAGAGAGAACCAGGCAGTGCTGGTACGAAACTTTTGGCTACAGTATTACGTGCTCAAGGTAAAGAATCGGAAGCGAGAAACGTGGAAGCATCGGTGTCAACAATTCCACCCAATCCGGGGCTCCTCAAGCAGCCATGATGAGACATCAAAATCGGATCGTTAGAACGTGTTGCTCAGCCGCTTGGAAAATTAGAGATCCTATGAACTTTGTTTGTTTTAACCCAACGATACTCTTCTATCTCATTTTGATTTCGACCTTCATTCCTGTGGACCAGGTGGATGCACAAACCAATCGCTCCCCTGCCATGAGTTCGACCAGCCCTAGCATTATTCGCCTAACGGATGTTTCTCGTGAAAGTGGTGTTACATGGGTACATAACACGGGTGGCAGCGGACAGGCATACATTGTCGAGGGGGTTTCGGCAGGAGTCGCGACCTTTGACTACAACAATGATGGACTCATCGATATCTACTTGCTGAACGGTCGTCCACTCAAGGGCACAGCTCCGTCCACGCTCAGCAATGCGCTGTATCGCAACAACGGAGACTTTACATTTACCGATGTCACTGCAGAGGCTGGTGTATCAGGTGAAGGCTACGGGCTCGGTGTTGTCACAGCGGACTACGATGGCGATGGAGACATGGATATCTATCTGAACAACTATGGGCCCAATGTCCTTTATCGGAACAATGGCGATCGTACGTTTACTAATGTGACTGCCGAAGCTGGTGTAGACAATGGCAACAAAGTAGGTGCAGGGGCTAGTTTTTTTGATGCGGACGGTGATGGCGACTTAGATCTTTTTGTGGGGAACTATATCGACTTCACGTACGAGAATCACGTCGAAATTCTTCGGGCTGGTAAGCGGTTTTCGGCAGGGCCACAATACTATCGACCCGTCGCAGACACTCTTTATCGAAATGATGGCAACGGTCGATTTACGGACGTATCGAAAGAGTCCAATATCACTTCCGCGATCGGCCCGAGCATGGGAATGGTCGCCGCCGACTTTGATGACGATGGTGACATCGATGTTTTTGTTTGCAACGATGGTGAGCCGAATTTTTTATGGCAAAACGACGGAAAAGGGCGGTTTGAAGAGGTCGGTTTGTTATCGGGTGTGGCGCTGGATTTCGAAGGGCATGAGAATTCGAATATGGGAGTTGATATCGGCGACTATGACCAGGATGGTCTCGTAGACTTGATCACTACCAATTTTCAAGCGGAGCTTCCCGTACTTCGTAGAAATCTGGGCGCTGGAATTTTCGAAGATGTAACCGCGGCCGCTCGGATCCCAATTACGCTAACCCCTCATGTGAATTGGGGTACAGGCTTTGTCGATTTCGATAATGATGGTGATCGCGATATCTACATTGCGTGCGGGCATTTTGACCCCGTTGAATTGATGGACGATAGCACCGCTCAGAAAGTCCGAGACGTCGTTTTGGAGAATATTGGGCGTCGATACCGAGATGTATCCAGCACGTGCGGATCAGGGCTGGAAATTGTTCAATCGAGCCGCGGAGCTTGCTTTGAAGATCTGGATAACGATGGAGATGTGGATGTTGTTGTACTTAATTCGGATGCAAAACCCAGCATCTTGCGAAATGACACACCTGCGGTGAACCAATGGTGCCAAATCGAGTTGCGACAGCCTGGAATGAATGCTCATGCCGTCGGGGCAAAGGTGACAGTGAAGTACGCGAACAAGTTGCAGCGATTCGATGTTATTGCAGGAAGAGGTTATCAAGGGCATTTCGGATCACGAATCTCGTTTGGCTTCCCAAAAGATATCACCCAAGCAACGGCTGAAGTTCGGTGGCCCGATGGAGGAGTACAGTGGTTTGAACTCAACATTGGCAAGTTGAATAAGCTTGACCGCCGTCCCTAAGAATAGATGATGAATTCAGATAAAGGCTAAGGTCCTAACGGGAATAGATAGACGATCAACAGGCTCTTATAGTTCGAAGGCGTCTTCTTCGCCTTGTTCGGCATAGATAGGCAGGTATCGGTAGTAGACTTCCAAGATCATGGTTGCCATGCAGGTGGTGTAGAATCGACCTCCAGAAGTAGTGCTGTGGCTATGGCTATCTTCCCAAAACCAACTACCTGTCGATAGGCCTGATTGCGATTGAAGACCGATGAGCTGGTCTCGCATGCGAACGTTCCATCGATCCCACTCCGGACCTCCATACTGCTTCATCACCTGTGTTGCGTAATAGTTGTAGTAAGTACCGGTACGACTAGGACCGGCTTTATCAAATTTGGCTACGATTGCCTTGACCGTCGGATGGTCCTTTTTCATGCCGGAGTACATTCGGCAGAGTAGAGCGCAGGCAGTGCAGCTCGCGTTGTACTTCGCTTTCTTCGCGACCGAGTCAAAGCTGTAGTGGTAGCTGGTGCCCTCTTCCCATGACATGGCATCCAGAAACAAATTGGCGCGACGGACAACATCGAGATCGATAGTCAATCCACTCATCGCAGCACTTTTTAGCGCCATCATTTGCCATCCAACGACCGATGTATCCCCAAGCCCTTTCGGTGAATAGTGCCATCCACCGGTTGTCGGGTTTTGTGCGTAGTCCAGGAAGTTGATTCCAGATTGCGCGGCTTCCACAAGAGCTGGGTCTCGTGTCATGCCGTACGCTTCGCACAAAGCGATGGTGGCGATTCCATGGGCATACATGTCGTCAAGCCCTTTACTACCACCTCCCACGTACCACGATCCCAGGCCTTTTTGAAACTTCATGTTCTTGATCAAGAAGCTTAAACCACCGAATACGACTTCTTTGTATTCACCCTCCATGTGTGTTTGGCCAGCCCCAAGAAAGCACATCAATGCCATGCCTGTGGCTGCATTGAAGCTCGATTGCCGATTACCTGGATTGTCGGGGCCATGCGCAAGCGTCCACGATCCATTTTGTTTGTTCTGATGTTCCGCAAGCCATTTGAGGGCCATGGAAACTGCTTTTTCGGTTGCATCAGAACCGCCAAACTTTCGCAGTAGATCTCGTTTGGTTTCTTTCGACCTGCCCGTTAGAGCCTGTTTCATGGTCGCGTTGGCTTGGGCCGCCATCGCGTTCTTGGGTGTCAAGCTCGCCATGCTATTCATCGACAACAGCGGCACATCCACGACCACTTGCGATAGATCGACACTCGTCGCTTCGATATTGGAATCCACAACGGGGACATCCGATGGTGCCTCTGCAGAATCCGATGGCTGAAGCTCGGACGCTGAAGCCTCCTCCATCGCCGTTGCCTGCAGATCCTCGCCTTCTTCTATTGCCTCAGCGGAACTCAGCATGAGTTTGAGTTCCTTCTTGAGGGGCTCGATGTTCCATGCGCCTAGCACGAGTATGGCCGCGACGTGCACAAAAGTACTGACCAGCCAACTCGGAATGGCTTGCTTGATGAGGTGAACGCGTCCTTTCTTAAACGGATTTTGTTCCTCGAATTCAGGGAGCCGCGAGCCCTCCCCCGTCAATCCGCCAATCCCTGTTGATCCATTGTCAGAGGGTGCCATATCCGTTTCCCAAGACCTATCCACGAGAAAAGTATGTCAGCCCAGGTATGGCTGAGAATCTATGAGGCAAAAGTAGTGGCGCTGGGAAGCTAGGGGCGTTTAAATTCCCTGCAATCGCTTCCCAATGATAGCACACAGCGCATGCGTTTGTACTCAAAAGATTTTGGTAGCCGTGAAACTGCCAAGTCTATTTTTGTTCAAACTGCTTGTGAAGAGTCTCTTGCAATGCATCCCAGTTTTGGGATGCACGTTCAAAATCGACTTCAGACCAACGAATCGGCCTGTCTCCGGAAACTCGCGATGTCTGGGATGCATTGGGCCAAACGGGAAAATGGGCTCCATTTCCCATTGCCAGTCTGGCTTCTACTTTTTCGCTAATGAGATAATCGGCCAACAATCCCGCTGCCGTTGGATGTGGCGAATTCTTCAGGACGGCAAGTGTATTGGGGATGAACAAGGTTCCAAACTGGCCGACTTCTTGATCCGGAAACACAATTTCCACCGGCTGACCATTTTCCTTCTCAATGATGGCGTCGTCGGTATCGGTAATGCACCAGTCGAGGTCCCCACGACCAACCGCCAAGGCTACTTGTTTGTTTCCAGAAAGAACCACCGCATTCTTCGAGACGGCCGCGATCCAACTCTCGAAATTCAGCTTTCCCGAAACAACGCCGATGTTTGCATCCACTGAAATTTTATCGGAATGGCTAGACAGGACCGCCATGTGAGTTGCCGTGGTTCCGTAGATCGGATATGCCATTCCGCATCGATTCTTCCATTTCGGATTCGCCAACTCCAGAACGCTGGAGGGCCATTCGGCGGACTTCTGTAATCGGTCTTTGTTGACGAGTATCACCCGCGCGCGTGCCGCAAACCCAACCCAACTACCGTCCGAGGCCCGATACGATTTCGGCCAAGTGTCAGGAATTGGCCAACGACGCGCCTGCAACAAACCCTTTTTCTGCAGCCTCAATGTATGCAGGATCTCGTTGTTCCAGAAACAATCGCAACCGGGTTTACCGGACTCTGCCTCGATTCGTAGGACCAGGCCCAGCGTCTTGCTCGATTCAACATCGAACTGTCGCGTGATCGATATCTTTTCTTTCCCTCGTTCAAATCCGTCGAGTATCGGCGTCGAAAATTCTCGATCCGCGGCGGCATAAATGACAACTTCATTTTCTGGCCGAGGAACACATCCAATGGTGCAGAAACAAAGAGACCAGAAAAGCAGAACGTAATGAATTCGGATCATGGCATCGAATCGAACGAAAAACACAGGGCAGAAGATCGTCCGATTCTATCGGGATCCGGTTTTTCGCGAAACGACTTCTATCGTACAAGCGTTAAGAACCGCTCAATCGATACCGAAAAGATTTTGACCTCCCAAGAATTGCCGCAGAGAAATGGAAGCCGATCAAAGACAGCTTATTGTAAAATAGTGTCGGTCAGCCTAGTGGCATCCGACACGAACCCTTTCCCCTGTGGCGAACCCTACTCGCGTCGAGTTTGGTTCGCCATTTTTGTTGGATCGATTCTCTCGATTGGATCGATTCTTTAGAAGCTTGTAACCACTGTACAACGAAACTGGGCTTCCTTGCCCAAAGTAGAGGTCGTCGATAGAGCACTGGGTCCGCTCCATCTTCAATCTGCACCCCCGCGAATCCGTGCAGCAGTTTCGCTATGCGGCAGAAAGTTGCATCTGGCCTGTTCGGGCCGTTATTCCCTCGATGAACTCTTCGAAAATTCTGATGTCCAGCGCGCTCGCTGCTGGCGACTCGGGATGGAATTGGCATCCAACCACGAACCAATCGTCGTCACGGCTCTCGATCCCCTCGATCACTCCATCTTGGCATCGCGCCGTTACTTTGAAAGAATCTGCTAACCGGTCGATCGCCATGTGATGCCGACTGGTAACGCGAATTTCACCTTCACCGTAAACACGACCAAGAATCGAATCGGATTCTACGACCAAGGAATGTCGATGGTTGGGATCATGCGGATCTTTGTGAGGGATCGCGTTAGGCATATCGATTGGCAAGTGATAGAAGAGGTTGCCACCTTCTACAATATTGATCAACTGCATGCCGACTCCGATCGCCATCAAGCTCATGCGGCGATTGGAGATCTCTTGAGCGAGTCGACGGTCGAACTCTTCTCGTCTGGCTTCCATGGGACGCACGGAGCTATGCAACATGTAGCCATCATTGCGAGGGTCTAAATCTCCCCCGCCCACCAACACGAAACCATCGAGGGTATCGAGCAATGTGCTCAAATTCTCTGGATCGATCATCGGTGGCAAAATGATCGGAATGCCACCAGCATTCGCAATGGAATCAAAGTAGCCTGCTGCAAGATAACAGTATGCGGGAGTGCCTTGGTTCGGGCCCCGATAATCACAATTCAAACCAATGAGCGGCCGTTTCATCATTCTTTAGGATCCTCCTAGATATGAAAACAATCAGATGGGTCACACCACAACATGGATCACGGCTACGAACGCCCAAAATGATCCTGTGCAAAGAGTTGTCACTTGAGGAAAGGACCCGAGAATCCATCTCAGGTATCAAGTCCAGGTCCGAGGGGAAAACTGTGGCTAGTCTTCCTGGGCCTCTTTGCGTACTTTGGGAAACGATTCCTTGCAAGTCGAGGGAAGAGTCGAGGAAAAGTGTGGTACTCACAACGAGAGGTAAAAACGCTATCATTCAAAGACGTTACGTGTACGTAATCATTCCCAACGATCAGGCGTTTTCACCGGCGGTTGAAGTTCGAGAAGGTTAGTTTCCGAAAATGGGTTTTGCAAACCCCACACTAGATTTAGTCGTTATTCCTTTTGCTAGCACGAGATTGTGCGATAGCATTCTGCAAAGCGATTTGACTTGCTATTCCATGCGTAATCATGAGAAATCCGATGCGCAACCAGGAAAAGACTATGGCCTGATTACTTTGGCTTTGGGCGTTTCCCTTTACGCTCGGGCGGTTTCTGCGATGAGCTTCCTTTGGGTTTGCTGGAGGACGAACCGGTTGATCCGTTCGTGGATTCTTTCTTTCCAAACCAGCCAGGAAACAGTTCTGCCAATGTCTCTGGCGGTTTGGTCATTTTTTCTTTTGGCTTATCACTATTGGTGGTCGCACTTCGCTGCTGCGCTACTGCACCGGTCCCAAGCTTATTGACTGTCTGAATGATCTCGTGAGCCGTGTTCTCCGGAAGATCGATCGATGTCCCCTTGGGCGTGTACCGCTTGATCAAGAACCGTTCCACCAACGACCAAGTGGAAGAGGTTATGAAGTAGATACAGAGACCTGCAGGAACACGGAAGAACAATACCCCCATCGCTACTGTCATGAACATCATCATCTTTTGTGCGATAGCCGTTTGCTCATCCGTCGCTTTCGGCATCAACACTTTTTGTTGGATGATGAACAATGTGATCGTAATAATTGGCAAGATATTGAAGTAGGGTCCGAAGTAGCCCGTTCCTCGACCTGCAATAAAGTCAGGCATCCAACTATGCCATTCGACCAGCATGTCTGGCCCCGCCAGATTAGAACACCAATCCCAGCCAGGTATCAACGCTTGTTGGCGAAGGCCGACGTCGACAGAAACACAACGATACAAACCGATCACAATCGGCAGTTGAATCAGCGCAGGTAAACAGCCTGCAAATTGATTGACACCCGCTTTCTTCATGAGCAATTGCTGAGCGGCCATCATCTTGCGAGGATCTTCTTTAAAGGCCTCTCGCAGCTTTGCGGTGTGGGGCTGAACGGATTGCATCTTCTGAGCGTTCAACGCCATTTTGCGGCTAACTGGGAACATACATGACCGCACCAGCACGGTAAGTAACATGATGGCGATTCCAAAATTGCCGACGAGAGAATGGAATCCGTGAAGGATCCAACCCAATCGTTTTGCAAAGAAACCGAAGATATGCCAACCGTATTCGATCGCTTCATCAAGCTTATAAGCAGCCAATAATTGCGGGTCTTTCGGACCAGCAAACACGGTGTATCCGAACTTCTTTTCTGAGCTTGCACTCAATGTCCATTCGTCCGAATCAATCCAGTATCCAATGTTGGCCGCTTGTTGTTTGTAGCTTGGTAATTTGGATGCGTCGCGATAAACGGAGTTCAATACCCGAGCCTTGCCACGATGAAGCAGTTTCATCGAGTCGGGTATATCCACGGATGGCAACAGCGCGGCCGTGAACGCTTGAGTATCGAGTCCGATGTAGTTCAGTGTTCGTTTCGCGTCTGTGTTCGCAGGACCAAAGAGTTCCAGTTCTGGATTGGCCGTTTCCGTGATTCCATGGGAAACGACAGAACGAGTCGTTGTCAGAGTATGGGAATCCGCTCCATCTCCGACAATGATGTCTCGAGCACCCGCCGCACTAAAAAAGTAAGGAGAGATTTTTGTCGGATACCACCAGCCCTCAAGCGAAATCCCATTCAAACCTTCTTGTCGAACGGAAATCTTGTGGTCCCGTCCATCCTTGTTGCGGATGGTGGTTGTTAAATCGATATGGTATTGCCATTTGTCTTTGCTATCCGGCTTTGCTTCAGCATTGATGCGATGCAGCCGATACTGCTTCACCAACTCGATATCCGCATCCACCCCGATCAACTTCAAATTCGATTGAATCGGCATCGTGAACTCGATTCCCATGCCATTATCAACGTCGATCGTCTTTACATCCCAATTGCCGGTCAGAGTTGATTCCAGGCCCAATATCGCGGCCTCGCCATCGTCAATCTCTTTTCCGTTGATGCTAGCAATGGTTGTCAAGCAAGATGCAACGGGATCGTTTCCTTGTACCTGTTCAAATCGAAAATCGTCTTCCGCGCGCACCACATCCAAAGGTTTTTCGCCGAGCACAATGTCGAATGCGAGCTTTTGACCGTTACGCTCGACCGTCAACTGTACTGATTTGCCGACTCTCCAAGAGTCAACCCATTGCTCCCAACGGTACTTCGACGGTTCCCCCTCAAGATCATCCCAGCCAACGATTTGGTCACCCGGCTGCAATCCGACTAGTGTTTTGTCTTGCGAACACTTGGCCGAAGCGGCAGGACTACCAGCAGGTACCGAACGAATCGTAAATGCATCCTGTTGCGTGTCGAGAGCGAGATAACCTGCGTAGCCTCGACGTTCTTTTTCTTGCAACCATCGATACTTGAGTTTTCCTGATTTTTCGCGCTCAATGATCTCAATTCGGTTGATGCCGGCCCCGCGATTGTCGAGGCAAACCAGCAGGGAATAAGCATCCTCCGGGTTCATGGTTCCCAAAAAATGAAACGAACGCGCCGGTTCGGCCCGGGGAACGAACTCGGCCGCTTGCTCGGCTTTGGCTCGAATGTCCCGAAGCTGCTCTTCGCGTTTCCCTTTTGCTTTTCTCGCGACTTCCGCTTGCTCGTCAGTCCGGCGTTTCGCATCCAGTTGCTGACGCTGCATACTGTTGAACAGCAAAAAGATCGATAGCCCAAGAAGGAGATAGGCAAAAAATCGTTTGTTGTCCACTTTAGGCTTCTCGAATTGGCTCGCACAATAAGATGAGGAACGCGTTCCTCAGAAAAAGTTTAACCTTAGAATTTTCAACAACTTACGGCTTATTGACTAGACCAAATGGGCCCCGGGAAAAGCCGAGAATGTTCACAATTCTTTCGCCCAGGACATCTTTCTTGCAGATTGGCCTAGGATTGGTCTTGACCTTTTCTGTAGTATCGCGCGGCTATCGATTGAAAATGTGACCATTTCACGTTAGCGGATAAATGGACATGATCAAATGATCAAGGATGTCGGGCGATGGTTTTTGCAAGCAGCCGAAAGAAAAATTCTAAGTTCTACTGGCTAGAACTCGGCTTCATTCTTCTTGGAATCATCGGCTGGAATCCAAGCATCATTACAAGTGTTTTGGAGAGCAAGGGAACGGCCATCATCCAGCAGCAGTTTCCGACTCTATACAACCACCAGGCGAACAATCACCAAGGGAGTATCCATCAAGGGAGTATCCGAGGGTACGAAGGGCAACCGATTGTCCAAAACCCTTACGATCGATCCCATGACCAACCAGGGAGCAATTCACAACTCTATACCAATCTCCAAAACACAGCAGACCCATCGTTCTATGCCAATCCACAACAATTGTTCAGTCCACAGTACCTCGCGAATCAGCAAAATCAAGCTCAACAGCCGTACAACTATGGGGCTCAAAACAGTAGCGGATCGCAATGGGGTTATCCGATAAACACCGGTCTCCAAAACTCGCAACCCACTTCGAATGGAACCTGGAACAATGGATATCCTGCGAGCACGACCGCCCCAGCGACCACCGTGCCGCCCGCAACATTGAACTCGCCATATAACTCACAATCGACGTTCTCCAATTGGCCAAGTACTTCCCCCTCCGCCTATTCACAACAAAATAGTGGATACTCGAGCGGGTTTCCCACTACCGCCAATCTGCAGACGAACGCAATCAATCCGCAATTTCCAACGGTCAGCCAGTACGGCGCATATGGCCAGTACGGGGCATATGGCCAGTACGGGACCGGGAATCCTTCGCAATTCCAAAACGCAGCTTATCCGCCTAGCGCCGCGAATTTCAACCCTGCAAGTACGAACTTCAATGGATTCGTACCGGCAGGTAGCACGGCAAATTCACTAGGTGCACAGCCTAACCGATACGGCTATTCCAACGGCTATCAACCTCTTAATCCAGCAACGAACGCAACGAGTGGTAGATACTAATTGAACTGACAGGCTGGAAGCCTATCCCACTGACAGGCTGGAAGCCTATCCCACTGACAGGCTGGAAGCCTATCCCACTGACAGGCTGGAAGCCTATCCCACTGACAGGCTGGAAGCCTATCCCACTGACAGGCTCGCAAGGGGAATTGCGTTGTCTGCCAATAAGTCGATTGTTTCGCCATAAAGGGGATAGAACCAAGTCACACTTTCGTTCACTAGACCTTGCGTCCATGCCTCAGAAATTGTAACACCCAACCTGGACCGCAAACCTCCCGTTTTGACGGCGATCTGCAGTTTTGAAATGAGCTCGTCAGAAGCCAAGGAGAGTGGTTCTTCTGTGATCGGACAACGGAGTATGGCAAGGAGCCAGCTAGGAATCATGGCAGGTTTTCAAAAGGTAACGTACTCAATTTGTTCCATTCTATCGATCTTCCTCTTTGCTGTTGATTCGGAAATCGCATTCGCTCAAGATCCGGCGCAATCCTTTGCCGGAAATGCGATTCCGTCGGCTACCAATGCAAACCCCAATGATGCCATGGTGAATCAACAACCGGTATCCACCTTCTATGATCCCACAACAGGTCAGCAGTACGGGCGTTACATCATTTATGAAACAGTGCCCGTCGCAACCTACCAACAGCAAGAAGTGATCGAGAAGCAATGGGTTCCGGAATGGGTGACCGAAAACAAACTCACGACACAGACAAATTACACACCGATCGTCACTTACCAATTGCAGCTCCAAAACTCGTGGAACCTCAATCCATTCGCCACGTCTCAACCGCAATGGCGATACGTACCAGTTGTCCAGTACCAAGCGAACAACATACAAGTCAGTCAGCCGATTACCTACCAAAAGTACGTTGAAAAAGAATTTCGTAAGATTATCCCGGTTCTCAAAACAGAACAACAATCACGCCCCAAGTATGCAGACCGACCAATCAATCCAAACGGAACGATGGTCGCATCCAATCCGAACTTCCCCAGCCGTCCCCTGAACACAAACCCCACTCAACCCTTCGTGCAGCCCGCCCCACCTGCATACTATGCAAACACCAGCGCAGCGAACGGAATGTCAGCCGCCAACTTAGCTTCGGTGCCGGCTTATAGTCCAAACGGATTCAAACCCACAAATTACATGCAACCGACCACCGGCTCCAGTAGCAGTGGCTGGGTTGCGCAAAATAGTGTTCCGAATTACACACCGCCTTCAACTCAGTTCGTGAATAGTCCTTATCCGAATGCGGGAGTGGCAAACTATAGCTACCCGAATCCCTACACAAACTCGGTCGCCGCTCGACCTGCGTTTCAATTGCCTAGTTTCTTTTCGCAAACTGGAGCTCTTTTTCCGGGTGGAGCGGGAATGGCCAACGGCTCGGTCAATCTTAGTGGGACGAATACCTACGTAGCATCGAACTCCATGGCGAGCGCAGACGCATGGGCAGGAAGCACCAACTGGATAACCAATCCACCTTTGTATTCCGGCAACAACGGGAGCGGTATCACCTTCCGCCCAACGACCCCTACCACAAACTACACAACTCCACCGAACTATTGGAACATGACACCCGTCAACGACTATCGCGATCCATCCCAGACCGGAATACCCGCGTCGGTTTTGCGGTAAGCTCCTTCGACGTTGCTACCGCATCTTCCAAACTTCAGGATCCGCAAATCTCCAAGGTCTCAATCTTAATGCGTTTTTGACATAGTTTCGGTAGTGCAGTCGCAAAACCTACCCTGTGGTAAGAAACCAATTTATGTTTGTTAGCGTATATCTTTCAGGTGGGGCGCTAAACTACAATCTAAATTGCATAAGTTTTACTCTCGTAACCAAAGAATTCGGACGAGCCGTTGAGTACTCAAAACACCCCACAACTCTCCCACAGGGACAAAGATCTGAAGAGTGAGATTGCTGCAGGCTCGCTAGCAGACAGAGTCCGGTCACTGAAGATTGCAAAGGAGGATCGGCTCGATAACCAAAAATCTGGAAGCCGATTTCCATGGATTCTTTCGCTGATACTGGGAGTTGCCTTGTTATGGTTGCTTTATCGCGACGACAAAATCATGGCATCGCTCGGTTTTTCACGACCTGTTGTCGATGCAAAGGGCAAACCTGGGAGTCAAGTCAAATCTTCCAGTGGTGCTGTTGCGAGTACCCCTGATCGTGCTTCATCGAAAACAACTCAGGCTGCATCAACGCCATCGCAATCGCCGAGCAATGCTACCAAATCAAGTTCTTCGAATCCTATCGCGCTCGAATCGCGAGGCTATGTCATCGCCAAACATCAAGTATTGGTTAGCCCTCAGGTCAGTGGTCGAATCATCAGTCTCAATATCGAAGAGGGACGTCGAGTGACTAAAGGAGAGATACTTGCGGAGGTGGAGCGGACGGAGTACCAAGCGGATGTGGAGCAGATGCGAGGCGTATTGAGACGCAACAAAGCAGAGCTCAGTGAATTGGAGGCGGGAGCGAGGCCCCAAGAGATTGCCGGTGCAACGGCGGATTTGCAAGAGCAGGAGGAGATCTTGTCGCAATTGGAATCTCAATTCAAGAGGACCAAAGAAATTCTGAAGTCAAACTCGGTTTCCATTACGGAGTTCGAACAAACACAAAGTAGTTATTTGAGCACTCGCAAGCGTATAGAAAAACTTCGACAAGCTTTGGATATGATGAAAGAAGGTCCCCGAAAAGAACGAATCGAAATGGCACGTGCTGCTGTCGTGCAAGCGGAGGCAAATCTGGCGAAGTCACTTTGGCGGTTGGAGAACTGTACGCTTCGTGCACCAATCTCAGGTACGATTTTGAAGAAGAATGCTGAAGAGGGAAACCTCGTGAATCCCGTAGCCTTTAGCGGCTCGACCAGCGTATGCGATATTGCCGATCTGTCGGATTTAGAAATTGATCTCAACATCCAAGAACGAGATGTCTCTCGGGTCTTTGTAGATCAAGAATGCGAAATTCGCTCCGAAGCATTTCCTAAACGGGTATACAAAGGAAAGGTATCGCGACTGATGCCAATTGCGGATCGAGCCAAAGGGGCGGTTCCGGTACGTGTTGCGGTTCGTGTCCCCGAGGATGAACAAGGTGTCTATCTAAAACCGGAAATGAGCGCTATCGTCGTTTTCTTTAGCGCCCCGCAACCGTAGTCGATTCCGTACGCTACACTCACGGACTCGATACAAAGAATCCTTTACTACCCAGGTGCCATCGCGTGACCGATCCATCCATCGTTCGAGTCGTGAACGTCTCGCGTTACTTCAAGCGAGGTACGGAGCGTGTCAACGTTTTAAATAGTTTGGACCTCGTTGTTCCCGAAGGCCAGTTTCTGGCACTGATGGGGCCAAGCGGTTCAGGCAAAACAACTTTGCTCAATCTGATCGCTGGGCTCGACACACCCAGCGAGGGAGAAATATGGGTTGGAGATCGATGCGTCTCCAAAATGACTGAAGCTCAACTGGCTCGTTGGCGAAATGCTCATGTCGGATTTGTTTTTCAATTCTATCACCTGTTGCCAGTTCTCTCGGCATATGAAAACGTGGAGCTTCCTCTCTTGCTATTGCCTTTGACCGCAAGGAAACGACGAGAACAAGTCATGACGGCCTTAGAGCTCGTGGGGCTCAAAGATCGAAACTCGCATTTGCCTAGTCAGCTTTCCGGTGGACAACAGCAACGCGTTGGCATCGCGCGTGCGATCGTGACCGATCCGACTTTGATCGTAGCCGACGAACCGACAGGGGATTTGGACGCCAAGTCCGCGCATGAAATTCTTGATTTGCTAAATGTTCTTCAACGCGCTCTCAACAAAACGATCTTGATGGTAACGCATGATCTACGGGCCGCTCGACGTGCCGATCGAATCCAGCATTTAGACAAAGGTCGCTTAGTGGATCAACCAGACGAAGAACTCTACGAAGCGGGTTAGGAGACCATTCATGAAATTCTTGATGTTGATTTTGAAGAACCTCCGACGAAACATGCTTCGCTCTGCGTTGACCAGTGCCGGCGTGATGGTTTTGGTTTTTGTTATCACCCTTATTTGGTCGATCCTTGGATTCCTCGATACGGTGACTTCAGAGAAGACGAGTAACTTCAAAGGCATCGTTACCGAGAAATGGAGTATCCCGAGTCAGATGCCATTCTCTTACGCAGACACTTTAGAGAATGGAGCTGCACGTGAGGATACCGATATCAAGCCGATGGACTCGATGACATGGCAGTTTTTTATCGGTACCACCGAAAAAGGAAAAGGCTTCAGTTTGAAGACCTTTGTTTTTGCCTTTTGTATGGAGCCGAAAAAACTGCTCACCATGATGGACGAACTCGACTCGCTGGCTCCTGCCCCAAAAGCAGAACTGGAGAAAGCCGTCGAAGCAATGGAGCAGAATCGTCAAGGGATCATTATCGGGCAAAAGAGACTTGCCGCTCTCGAGAAAAGAGTCGGCGACCGCATCAAAATATTCGGTGTCAATTACCGTGATTTGGAACTCGAGTGCGAGATTGTTGGAACATTTCCGCTAGGTCGTTACGACAACAACTCATGTATCAATCGTGACTACCTGAACGCTTCGCTGGACGCTTACAAATCGAGCCAAGGAAAGCCGCATCCGCTTGCAAACAAAACGATGAACCTAGTCTGGGTCAAAGTGCCGGATAGAGAGTCTTTCGCCCAAGTTAGCGACCAAATCAACAATTCCCCCATGTTCGCCACCCCTCCGGTAAAGATCGAGACGGCATCGTCCGGTGTGGCCAATTTCTTAGCGGCTTACAAGGACTTGCTCACTATACTTCGTTGGGCGCTAGCTCCGTCAATTATCGCAACGTTAGCTGTGGTCATCTCGAATGCAATTAGTATTAGTGTTCGGGAGCGAAGAAAAGAAATGGCAGTCCTCAAAGTGATTGGATTTCAACCGAACCAAATCATGCTTTTGGTACTGGGAGAGGCCATTCTGTTGGGAGTGGTTGCAGGCTCGATAAGCTCCATCGGCACTTATTTTTTTGTCAATCGAGTGATGGGTGGTATTCCTTTTCCCATCGCGTTCTTTTCTAGCTTCCCTGTCCTGGACGGCGCGCTTTGGTGGGGGGCTGCTATTGGTTTTGCAACGTCCTTTGCTGGAAGCATCTTGCCTGCGTTGTCGACCCGTTCAATCAAGGTTGTAGATGTTTTTTCCAAGGTCGCTTAACGTCTAGCTGCTCGAATTCCTGTAGAGAAAAACCGCGATGCCTCCAAAAGACACAGCCGAAAAATCGATGTTTCAGAAAGTCTTGATCGATCTCTGGAACTTGATGAGCTTCGAGAATGCGTGGATGCTCCTCCCGTGTTGTTTTGCTTTCTTTGCATTTGTTTTACTCGTCGTATACTTCGCGCGCATTCCTATCGGTTACAACATTCGCAATCTCACGGTCCGCTATCGAACGACTTTGTTGACTGCAGTCGCATTTACGATGGTGATCGGAGTATTGACTTTCTTGATGGGGTTCATCAACGGCTTGAGAATATTGACTCAATCCAGCGGCAATCCTGAAAACGTCATCGTCCTTTCCCAGGGTGCAACCGATGAAGGTGTCAGCAATCTTCCATTTGAGAATATGGCGGACATTGCACAACAAGAAGGTGTGGCGAGATTCAACGACGAACCTCTATGCAGTCGTGAAGTTTATCTCGTACTTAGCCTGCCAATCGCCGAACCCAAACCCAACAGTCCGAGCCGTAGACTTCTGCAGATGCGTGGGCTATACGATCCTGATGCTTCTGCGAAAGTGCACGGTTTTGAATTGCTGCCGGGTGGTAGCTGGTTCTCCCAAGCTGGAGTTCGACCACCCGAGGATCCCAACAAGCAGGCGATCGTAGAAGTGGTGCTTGGGGAAGGAATCGCCCGAGGGCTAGGAGCCGACCGCTCGGAAGCAACTCGAAAGGCGGCGAAAGACCCAGATAGCCTTGTGGTGGGTGACACCATTCAGTTGGATACGCGGGAACTATTGGTGACTGGGATTATGAAAACAGAGGGGACTACTTTTGACTCCGAAGTGTGGGCCAAGCAAAGCGTGATAGGCCCTCTTCTGGGCAAAACCAACTACACTACGTTAGTTCTGAAAGCAACGAGCAAAGAGTCTGCCCAAAAACTAGAAGACTTCTTCAGCGGTAAAGATCCCACCAATGCGTATGAGAAATCGCAGGTCAATGCGCAAACGGAAACGAACTACTTCAAAGCGCTCGGGCAAACGAATCTGCAATTGCTGATTGGGACGATCGTTGTCGCAGCGGTCATGGGGTTTGGTGGCGTGATGGGGGTGATGAATACCATGTTTGCCGCGATCAGCCAGCGAGTACGCGACATTGGGATGTTAAGATTACTCGGCTTCAGTCGATGGCGTATCCTCGTCAGCTTCCTCGCCGAGTCTCTCTTGATTGCGCTGCTCGGCGGCTTGGTCGGTTGCCTGATCGGCTATATGTTCAATGGTTTTCGTGTCACCAGCATCGTTAGCGGAGGCAACGGTCCTGGAGGGAAAGCTGTCGTGTTTCGGGTACTCGTCGACTGGGGAGTTATCGGCATCGGTTTGAGCTTGAGCATGATGATGGGATTGATCGGTGGACTCATTCCTGCCCTTTCTGCCATGCGATTCAAACCTCTCGAGTCTTTACGCGGCTAACGCCGCCACTCAGTCGGCTCTCAAACACAATAAAGCCAAGCTGAGGTAGAAGCACTCAGACAGACCACTTACTTGTTCACTTCCCATGTGGTGCCATTTTTGCCATCTTGCAACGTGATTCCGATTTGCGTTAATCCGTTGCGGACAGAATCGGAAGTTGCAAAATCTCGCTTGGCCCTGGCATCGGATCGCAACTGAATGACCAATTGCATCAAGCCATCCAAAAGCTGAGTCGCATCTTCGTTGCCGCCCGATTGCTTCGGAGGTCGAACAAAGATACCGAGAATCGAACTCATCTCTTTGAAGATCGCCATGCCGGTTGATAGCATTGCCATCATATCCAGAGTTCTCTTGGCTGGTTCCTCAAGTCCCTCGCTATCGATGAACCGATTCAACGCTCGAACCATTTCAAACAAATCGCCTGTGGCGCCACCCGTATTGAAGTCATCATCCATTTTCGACAAGAAGTCTTCCCGCAATTTCAAGAGCTCGTCGATCGCTGCATGACGCAGCTTAGGAGCAACGAAGTCGGAGCGACGCTTGCCGATCGGCATTTGATCTTTGTCATAAAAATCGACTCCTGAAATCTTTTCAAATCTCTGAATCAATCGATAGAACGTCTCGAGCGAAGCGCCGGCTTCTTCCAATGGGCCATCCCCAAAAACCGTAGTCGACCGATAGTGCGATCGAAGAAGGAAGAACCTGATACGCTCTCCAGTCTGTCGTTCGATCAGCTTCGCAAGACCTCCACCCCCCTTGGATCGGGAGATCTTTCCCGCCGTGGCTTCTTCTACCGATACTGCCTCGGCTACGGCACCATCTTTTGCTGCACCGTCGTCTCGATCGCCTTTCCCGCCGACTTTTCCCTTTTCCGCGTCCGCACGCATTAGGCCGTTATGCAACCAATAGCGAACCATCGGCTGGCCGTGGCAGCATCGACTTTGTGCTAGTTCGTTTTCATGGTGCGGGAAAACCAAGTCGAGTCCGCCACCATGGATATCAAATGTTTTTCCAAGAATACGCCGACTCATTGCCGAGCACTCGATGTGCCAACCTGGTCTTCCGTTCCCCCACGGGCTCGGCCAGCTCGGTTCATCTGGTTTGGCCGATTTCCACAATGCAAAGTCACCGGTTGATCGTTTACGAGATGCGGTCTCTCCTCCTTCGCCCTGTTGTGCGTCCGCAGTTCGATTGCTGAGCCGACCATACTCCTCGTCTTTGAGCACATCGAAATACACATCGCCCTGGCTAGCATACGCAAAACCGCGATCGATCAACTCAACGATGAACTTGATGATCTCGTCCATATTCTCGGTTGCGCGTGGCATATGGTCGATCTGGTCGACTCCGAGAGATTGGAGATTGGCCAGATAATCGGCGGTCATCTGCGTCGCGAGTTGGAACATAGAAATGCCCTTCTCTCGCGACTTGTTGATGAGTTTATCATCGACATCTGTGATGTTGACCACCCAGGTCACTTCGTAACCTGAGTACTGAAGATACCTCTTGATGGTGTCGAAAATGACGGGCCCGACCATGTGGCCGATGTGAGCCTCGGCATAGACCGTCGGACCGCATAGGTACATACCGACCTTGCCTGGTTCGACGGTTTGGAAAGTTTCTTTAGTTTTCGTCAGCGTATTGTAGATGCGAATCGATGTAGTCATTGTCCATACTCAAAAAGTCAAATGTCGCACTTTTCCAAGTGCGAATTCTAGCAAACAAGTGCGAATTCTAGCAAAAGAGTATGGGGGTAATGCAAGATCGATGCATTAATCGCGATTGCTTTGTGTCATCAACAAAAATTGGAACACGTAATACGCCACCTGTGCTACCGTCTGAAGCGTCGCTGCAACGTAAGTCAGCGCTGCGGCTGTCAAAACCTTGCTGACGTACGGCAGTTCTTGGTGAGAAATGATCCCCAGGCCAACCAACTCTGTCTTCGCACGGGAACTCGCATTGAATTCGACTGGCAAATTGATGATCTGGAAAAACATCACCGCCGAAAACCCAACAATTGCGACGAGCATGAGAATAGGCACTAGTTTGGACGCCCCAACCATCATCGCACCAAAGGCCGCCATCATGACCATGCTAGCAATCGAACCGCCAAAGTTGGCAACCGGGACTGCCATATTGCGAATCACGAGCGGTGCATAACTCTTTGCGTCTTGGATAGCGTGCCCTACTTCGTGAGCCGCAATACCGACGGAGGACATCGTGTAGCCCTGGTAAACTTCAGGACTCAGCCGAACCACTTTGCTGCTTGGGTCATAGTGATCGGACAAATGACCGGCAGTTTGCTCAATCGGGATGTTGTAAAGTCCATTGGAATCCAAAATACGGCGAGCTGCCTCGGCACCGGAAAGACGAGCAGGGACGCGACTCATGGATCGATACGAGGATTGAACCATCCACTGTGCAAGCATTGCCAGCAACATCGGAGGAATCAAAAACAAAAAGTAAGTCAACATGACAAACTAACCCTTCTTGAAAACGTCAATCCAAATCTATGACTGGCAGCCCCAGCCGAGCGTACTCCACGTCGCAGCACTTTACATGCCAATACTACCCCCAAACTGGAACGTAGAGACAGGGAATCCTGAGTTTTTGTGACAGCACGTTCCGTTATTTGCTGGTACGTACTTGTCACTGACGGAATTATCGGTCAAGCTCTGTTTGAGCGTCTATGGCTGGTAGCAGATTATTTCCGGGCGCGTTGATTTTTCGAGAAATTTAAAGAGGTCGCTGTGGCGTTCCGAATTCAACCTTTATCGATTATTTCTACGATCGTATTGAGCTTCGCACTATCTATCACCGGATGCAGTCCAGAGAAGAAAGAGGAAGTATCGGCTGCCACAAGCGGGTATATGCCCTCTGATGGGAAAAAAAATTCTTCTGAGAAAACAGGAAAATCGAACGCGAACGAAGCCGATGCTGGCAATCTAGCACTGCCATCCGCAAGTCCGCCTGCTAATACTAGTCCGAACGGAGCTCAAGCGTCATCCACTGGACTCCCAGAGGCTCCCAAACTCCCCGAATTTGAACCTGGAAAAATCGATCCGGCCGTCGCAGGTCGCGAGTTCATGAAGCTGGCGATCCCAGATTCGAAGGAACCGGATGCATTGGCTGCGTATCTTGCGAAGAATGGCCGCGCATTGCGGGAGTTGTTTGCCGAGGGCTCGAAGAAAACATTGACTCGCGAGACAGTTTTGAAACGCGGAATGGAACTGTGCCGAGATAAAGTCGCCGTCGCAGAAAAACTGATTACAGCCGCCTCCGACAACAAACAAAAGTCGATGGGAATCATTTCCAAAATGGAAGCGTTGACACAAATGGCAGGTATGGGGGACGTGATCTCCGCTGACGATCTGCGAGATTTCGTTTCGAAACAAATCAATAGCGACATCCCCGAAATCGCCGAGCAATCGACTGCCATTTGGTTGGCACTCTCGGTGAACGATCTTGAGTCAGGCTCCGCTAAACCCGAGGGAGTGATCGAGATCATTGAGAAAACGCTTCAATCCAAATCGCTCGGCCCGGCTATTTTGAGCAGTGTGGCAGGCGCGATCGAAGCCATCGAAAACAAAACAAAGACACCTCAGATTGAATTAGCCAAGAAATTGGAAGCGGCATTCCGCGATAGTAAAGACTCCAATGCATCCATGATGGCATGGCAAGTCCTGGCTCAGCGAACGAAGAGTATGTCCGATCTTCAAGATGCTCTTGGCAAAGAAAACGATGTCATCGAAGCCGCAGCGAAAGCAGTACTCCAAGATCTCCCCTCCCCCTGGACCGCTTTCTTTTTGGCCTCCTCTTCGACCAACATTGAGTATTCCGGACGCGTCGAAGCGGCCAAGATCTTAGTGAAGCTTGCCGAAGAGAAAATTGACTCGCTGCCATCAGAAGAGCTGAAGAGTGAACTAAAGACCAACTGCGAAAAGTTTTGGAAGCGAGTCAATATCGTTGGTTCTGAATTGGACTTTAGTGGTCTAGCCGAGCTGGACGGGAAACCATTCAGCTTCGAATCGTATAAAGGGAAAGTGGTCGTTCTTGATTTCTGGGCCACATGGTGCGGTCCTTGTTTGGAAGAAATCCCCAACCTCAAATCAATGTTGGAAAAGAGACAATCCGAAGGGGTGGAGATCATCGGTATCAATCTCGATGAAGATCGCAGTCGATTAGAATCTTTCTTGGGAACCGAAAAGCTTCCATGGAAAACGGTCGTTTCTTCAGACGCTACTAAAGTCGCTTTCGAAACTCCGCTGGTAAGCAAGATTGGAATCTCCGCTATTCCGTTTATTGCGATCATAGGTAAGGATGGCAAGGTTGCAGCGATTCACACTCGCGGGAAAAACTTGGATCCGAAAGTCGCGGAACTCCTTGGTATTGCCAAAGAATGAGCCATGCCATCGGACGCTCACCCTGAACTACCTTTTGATTGGGATCCGACAGAGAACGAAGGTCCCTGCTTTGAAGATGAATTGTCGAGCGAGGACTTCGATGTATCGGTCGTGCCGATCAAACGGGTCGCAGCCGACGATCGCGAGGCATACATTCGATTATCTTTGGTCCACGGAGTTGGGCCTCGAACTCTGGCTTCGTTAGTCGAGCACTTCGGCAGCGCTCGCGAAGTTCTCGAAGCCACGCTCGGACAATTGGGGCAAGTGCATCGTATCGGTCCGAAGCTCGCGACCTTGATTCGCGATGCTCGAAGTAGTGAGCTCTTGGAACAAGTAACTGCCCATTGCCAAGCGAACGGCGTGCGCATGTTGGTTCCCGGCGATAGGGACTTTCCTCGTTTGCTCGATGAACTCGAAGATCCACCCGTATTGCTATTCGCGCGCGGAGAGTTCACCAAGAACGATGCGCTGTGTGTTGCGATGGTAGGCACTCGACACTGCACGTCCTATGGGCAAACGATGGCAGAGCGTTTGGCAAAAGCGTTAGCGAACCGTGGAATTACTATCGTCAGCGGTTTGGCTCGAGGAATCGATGCGATATGCCATCGAGGGGCAATCGATGTCGGTGGCAGGACCATTGCCGTTTTGGGGAGCAGTGTCACAGATATCTATCCTCCCGAGCACAAACAACTAGCCGAACAAGTGACGGAGCATGGCGTGTTGCTTAGCGAGACACATCCTTTTGCGAAGCCAAAGGCAGGTGTTTTTCCGCAGCGCAACCGAATCATCAGTGGTTTGAGTCTAGGAGTCATCGTGGTTGAAGCGGCAGACCGATCTGGCTCCCTGATCACGGCCAGACATGCCGGAGAACAAGGACGAGATGTCTTCGCCGTCCCAGGACCTGTCACGTCTCGAATGTCGCGAGGGTGTAATCAACTTATTCGCGACGGTGCCATACTGATCCAAGATGCGGAAGAGATCATTGAGCATTTGGGGCCACTCGTCGAACGAGTGGAACTCAATGACGGTAGCAAAGTGCATCATCCTGCGGAACTTCAGCTCAACGAGATTGAGCAGCAAGTCCTCGCATGTATCGAAACCATCCCCATCGATATCGATGCGGTGTTCGCACTCTCGGGACTACCCATCCCGAGAGTACTCAGCACGTTAAGTGTGTTGGAAATGAAGGGGCTTATCAAACGTCCCACCGGCAGAACGGTTTGTCGATGAATTTGGCAAACAATTAGCGAGGGGATTCTATCTGCAATGAAAGTCACAGAACTTTCGTAGTTACTTGTGGATACCGATAGTATTTCTATTGCTCGATCCCGCCTCCACAAGTTGCGAAGCGCAGGCTCCCGATACTTTGCTTACGTTCGTTTCGCATTGCACCGTGAATGACAAGGCTCGGCTATAATGCGATTCGAGCAAGTTTAATTGCTCGTTGCATGGTTGCCCATCAACTTAGATACATTCCTCCCAGGGCCAAGGTCAGCCCACCATTCCTAGAATCGAATCCTATGTCAAAGTACTTTCGCATCAACTTGTTTTTCGCCGTCGCGATTACAACTGCCGTCTCATCGATTGCATTTTCGGACCAATCGGGAACGCCTCGGCGTTTGTTTGTAGCGGATTCGGATAAACGTCGTTTGGCCATCGTCGCGGAAGATGGAAAGCTCGAATGGGAGGTCAAGGTCGGGGCGATCCACGATGCACACCTGCTTCCTAACGGCAACATCCTGTATCAACAGGGTTGGACAAAGGTTGTGGAGATAACCCCTGCTCAACAAACCGTCTGGGAATACGACGCGGCGAAAGCCAACTCGGGCAAACGGGTCGAGGTACACGCATTTCAAAGGCTTGAGAATGGGAGTACCATGATCGCCGAATCGGGACCTGCCCGCATTATC
Organism: uncultured Pirellula sp.; assembly: GCA_903858115.1. Taxonomy (GTDB): domain Bacteria; phylum Planctomycetota; class Planctomycetia; order Pirellulales; family Pirellulaceae; genus JBKCUI01. The sequence continues at coordinate 106,673 of CAIOHR010000104.1, forward strand.
GAAGTGGACAAGAACGGAGCAATTACTCACGAAGTCAAACTGAAGATCGACAAACCCAATGCACATAGCGATACCCGGCTCGTACGCAAGCTCGCAAATGGCAATTACTTGGTCGCGCAAGAAAGCGATGGATATGTACGCGAATACGACCAAGCGGGAAAGATCGTTTGGGAATACGAAGTACCTCTCTTTGGGAAAGCACGCAAAGGAGGACATGGTCCCGAAGCGTTTGGTAACTCTGTCTTCAGTGCAACGCGATTAGCAAACGGCAACACGCTGATCGGTGCAGGGAACGGACACAGTGTCCTCGAAGTAACACCCTCCAAGGAGATTGTTTGGAAGATCGAGCAAAACGATCTTCCAGGTATTACGTTGGCATGGGTCACGCGCGTCGAACGGCTGGCCAACGGAAATACTCTTATCGGCAATTGTCACGCCGGGCCGTCGAACCCTCAGATGATCGAAGTCACTCCAGACAAAAAAGTGGTCTGGACATGGACAGACTTCAACAATTTTGGAAACTCAACTACGGTGGTGGAAATCCTCGCATCGAAGAAATAGGCGATGATCACCAACACGTACGTAAACTGGCATAACCATTGCCTTTCAACTTAATCGGAGAAATGAACATGGATTTACAGGATGACCATCGATCCGAACTGCAGTATGGGGAAA
>CAIOHR010000105.1 GCA_903858115.1 uncultured Pirellula sp.
GGAATCAATCGACGCCTCCGCATACACTTTTTCTCCATCAGGGCTCGGGGTGTAGGTTCGGCACCAGCCACTGTTGAACAAATTTGTAACGGCGTCAGAATCTGTAGGCTGAATTGCTAGGTAAAAGCAGTTGTTGGTATTACCGACAAAAGCGAAAGATAAATCGTCGGCAAGCCATTTTCCATTGTAGGAGTGGACTGATGACATTTGTTTGGCCTCTTGGCCACCAAAAGACGATTTGAAAAGATACCGAGACGCGACTCCAAACGGTGTGGCGCAGAAGAGAACATTGCTGCCAGAAGGGCTTGGATTCATCCACTGGAATTCGCTGGAAAACGTATTAGTCGTCTGAATGAAACGTGTTGTTCGATTGACTTTCCAGTCAAGAAAGTATAATTGTCCATTGTCCACAAAGTACAAGCATTTCGGAGTTGCCTTGATGAGCCGTATACCAGCGTTAATGATTGGTTCGCAGCCTGAAAACTTCGACATCTGTTCACAACGTTTAACGTCTCCCGATTGCATGTCGTAAAACATCCGAGATGGTACGCTTGAAGCTCGATCTAATTCGAGCGTTGTAAAAACAATCGAGGTGTCGTCAAGCCACATTGGATCGCTCTCAATAACAGCATCAAAAGACGTCAGACGACGAACTGAATGGTTAGAGGCGTCGAGCAACATCAGCCAAGAACGTTTCGCTGATTCTATTCGGGGATAGTCCTGGAACTTAGGTTCGCGGATTTGAAATATTAGATAGCGCTGGCTCGGCGACCATTTCGAAATCGACCATGTGCCTTGGGTTCCTGGTACTATTTTAATCTCAGATTTACCATCCTCTGTACAATACCCTAACACATTTGTGCCGGGGGCAGTATATATAAAATAGGCACGAGCATCCGATGGCGTCAACGCCGAAAAAGTGTCATCCGCAGAAACAATTTCATCGAGAGTAGCCTCTTGTTGACTGCTGATTTGCGTAGAGGTGTTGCATGAAAATCCAACCGTTAAGAATAAAAGAATAATTACTGCAGAGCATACTGGTGGGGATTTCAGCCGAAAACGCATATATAAAGATTTTTAAATAAAATTTATTGAATTAGTCGATGCCTATTAATTTATATGATAAAATAGCGCAGTCGCTACCACGCTATTTCAGACGATTTTCCGACTTTTATATGATGATGAGTAAGACAATGGATGTCTCACGTCCACTCATCTGTTGTGAGTTGATGTGGTGAGTGTGAACCGATTTTGGCAACCTTTCCAAAAGTGATATCGATTCCCGCCTCAGTGCAATCCCCGGATTTTTGGACTTTCTTTTTCGGCTACTTTCTTCGATTGCCACCGTTGGCGTCCAAGTTCTACCACAAAGTTGGATCTCAACGGCCTGCTAGAGGTGGCTTCGGGCCCCCCGCTGACAATGAGGTTGTAACGCCACTGAATTGGCCCTCGCGAAAGGCTTTTCGTAATCTATACAAACCGCGGAGATTGTCGCGTGCAGTTTGTACGATTGCCACACGGCTATCCCGGCTCTCTACCCATCGGATGGGAAGTTCTTCAACGCGAAATCCCTGCTTCTCAGCCAGCAACAGCAGCTCCGTGTCCCAAAACCATGAACAATCCTCAACCTGCGGCAGTAGGTGGCTTACGGCGGCAGCCGTGGCCGCCTTGAATCCGCACTGTGCATCACGGATGGCGGTGCGAAAGGCAGCCCGCAGGATGGTGCTATACGCCCTGGAAATAATTTCCCTTCGGAAACAACGAGTGACGGTCGATTCCGGGAGTAGGCGAGAACCGATCGCGATGTCTGCTCTGCCGTAGACAAGCGGTTGAATCAGCCTTGGAAAATCCGCTAAATCAGAAGAGAGATCGACGTCCATGTAACTCATGATGTCGGCATCCGAGGCCAGCCATACCTGGGACAGCGCCCGCCCGCGGCCACGTTCGCCGATCCGCAGATAGGTGACCGAGTGATATCGTCGTGAAAGCTCCCGGCCGATTACTGGGGTGTGGTCGGAGGAACCGTTGTCCGCAATCACAATTTTGACCCGGTGAGTCGTCAGGTGCTCCTCGACAAAACGAACCACCCGGCTGATCGAAGCCTCCAGCTTGTTCTCCTCGTTTAGTACTGGAACGGTGATGTTGATTCGCATGGATGGCCTTCTACCGGGGACTGTGTTTGGTTGGGCATGGTTATGCCGGTCGCGGTGCGGTGGCACGGGCGCAGTACTGGGCACCGAAGGGGAGCCCGTGCAGGTATCGTTCAATGAATCCAAGGAACCGCAGGCAGGCAGGTGCAAACAACGTGTATTGGATTACCACCTCCTCAAAGCCGGAACCAACAAAGAGCGAGCAGGCCTGACGCGCCAGCAATAGAATGGCATTTGCGTTAAAGGGGCAGCGGTGCACCGCCAAACGTGTCAGCGGATTTAGTGGATTGTGCTCGAAGATGTAGAGGTGTCCTCCGGGAGCCAGGCGCGATTTGACAAGTGAAATGATGCCGCTGTGTGTGGAAGGGGCGGCGTGGTGCAGCACATTGGAAATGAGTGCGAGGTCGAACAGTTCGCCTCCTGCAAAAGCGCGGTCCCCAAGGTGTGCGAATGAAACCCTATCGAGGCACCGGCACTGCGCTCGTGCGTGCTCAATGGAGGTGGAGGACACATCAACGCCGACTATCAGCGCCCCGGGAAAGTGGCGGGACAGATGAGGCGCGCTGTTTCCTATGCCACAGCCGTAATCGAGGATGCGAACCGGCGAAGCGCGTGCCCGGACTCGCAAATCGCGAGAGATGTGCCGGACCTTATACTCATCGTAGTACGTGATGGCATTTCGACCGGATCCCGTGGAACAAGTTCGAAGGTCGTTGTAGCGCGAAGCGTATCCATCAAATTCCGTCGGCTCCTCTTTGCATTGCGGCATGCCACGCCTCATTTTTTGGCGGAAGTCCGGTCCCTCAACCAAACCCAGTCCGGATTCAGACTTTCGTTTTGTGAAGGAGTGGGTTTATGAGGTTTTAACCATTTATGGTATTCCGAATGACCATCGACGAACGAAAGTCCGGATGAATCACCGTGATAGCGGCCTGGGAAATCCAGCCAGAATGCACCGACCATAGAAACAGCGAAGGAGGCGTCGTTTAAATTGTACGATGACTCATCAATGAGTAACCAAGTATTTGCCGGGCCCGGGGACGTGAAATCAGAAATGCTCCCGTACGTTCGATAGGCACCTTCCGTGGTGTGGTTATGCTCGCCGTCCAGCCAAGCTCCTTTCACGGCGGCAGCACCGCCGGCCTCCGGATCGGTCCCGATGGCATGATTCATTGAAATCGACCTAGCTGCCGGCACTCGGGAAGTAACCGGTCCATTGGTATTCTGAGACCTTCCCGTGCGCCGATCGGCCGGACAGCGGTAGAGTGACACGGTTTTGGAAAGGTAGGGAGTCAGCATTGCCGACGCCGAGTCGCTCAAAATGTCTGTGTCAAACTCGTGCTGCATCCCTATTCCAGCTTGCCCGGAACACCAATTGTAGTTTGGTTTTATCTTCCCGTCGTCGGGATTCGGAGCCAACTTATCTTGGTGGTCGCCGGCATAGGCGTGCCATGCTATGGTCATTTGTCGTGTGTTGCTAAGGCAAGTAGCCCCCTGCAC
>CAIOHR010000106.1 GCA_903858115.1 uncultured Pirellula sp.
TACGCCAGATGAACTAATGGGATTGACCGATGACACATAACCCAATCACCCAGGAAATTCGTGAGATTCGACATCAGCTTGCAGCCCAGCAGGGTAACGATGTCCATCGCATCGGTGAGGAACTGCGTCGCCGCCAAATGGAGTCAGGCCGAAGAGTCGTGCGACTGCCGAAGCGAGAACCTGAAGTTCCATCATTAAACACAAGGACGCATGGAATCGGTGGCGAAACGGTGAATGCCAATACTGAATCAACGCCTTAGGCAGGATGATCTGTTACAATGACGCAAAGTCTACATGTTCCCCCCGATCAGTGATGGTGTGGTTGTTTCCGAAAGCATCCGTTCGGTCCTTTTCGAACTTCAAAAAAACACAGGTAAAACCTACAAAAGTTCGGTTCCTGTCCTCTCCGCTGCAAAACCCTGGTTTCCCCAGGGGTTTTCGCATTTCTGGCCAATTGCTTTGGAGTTCTGTAGCGCCCATGCAACTCGGTGCATGGCGCCTGCGGCGTTGTTTTTCGCGTCGCGCACCCAAATTCGAGTCGTCTTTCCCCTCGACGCAAATCATCGCAGACGCAAAGGAACACGGCATCTCGGAGCGAACGTTGCGCCGAGCCTATGCCGAACTCGGTGGTCGCGCCAAGAAAGGTAGCGATGAGCGATCTAAACGAACGTCTGAACAAGATTTTACCTCGAATCACTTCCGACGAATTCCTTAGCGGTAGCGGGATCGGAAACGAAATCGCGTTTTACATCTTCGATTACGCCCCAGAGGACGAGCTAAAAGTTCGCGATTACCTCCGAACAATGCTCGAGCATATCCCCAAGCAAAAGCCTGACCTGCGATTCAAGCACATCGATCTTTTCACGTTCGTGTTGGATTACCTGAAGAGCCGAAATCTGCTCGATAAGGCAATCCAAATGCAAAAGGAAAAAGGGGACGAAGCGTTGAAGAAAGCGTTGTCAGGCCCTCTGCACGAATCCAAAATCAGTGCCGTGTTCGCTCAAGCGGTAAGTCCACAAGACCACGATCTGGTCATCGTTTCCGGAGTCGGTAGCGTTTGGCCGCTCTTGCGATCGCACACATTACTCAACAACTTGCAGCCCGTGATGGGACAGACACCTTTGGTGATGCTCTATCCAGGCCGCTACGACGGACAATCGCTGCGATTGTTCGGAAAGATCAAAAGCAATAACTACTACCGCGCATTTAAGCTCGTTCCGTAGTCGCCAAGGGATGCCAGATAACCATGCTCATTAAAAACCTATTCGAACGCGACATTTTCCGGCCCATCAACGGGGTCGTGATCCGCTGGAACCGCTCGATTGGCTTGAATCACTCGACGCGGAGCTTGATACGCTCGACGAGTAACTGCTCGAGTACGAAGGCTCGCTCAGTGATTGCGATTCGCTTGAATCACTTGATGAATCGCTGGACGCAGATGAATCAGAGCTTGAGGAATGGCTTGAATCGCTCGAGCTGGAATCGGACGAACTGGATGCGGAAGAACTCGAAGACGAGAGGCTGGATGAACTTAGACTTGATGACGACGAGGCAGAGCTCGAACTCGACTGATCGCTTGACGACGAACTAAGCGATGAGCTACTGCTAGAAGAGCTAAGCGAACTAGAAGAACTCGATGAGCTGGACGAGATGCTCGAACTGCTTGATGAGGATGGACTCGATGAGCTGCTGCTTGAGCCCATGCTCAAACTGCTGGACGACGGCGACGATGAGCTCGACATGCTAGACGAACTGCTGGAGCCCGAAGAAGAGCTTGACGATTGACTCGAACTACTGGATGACGAGGAACGCGATGACGAGCTCGAAATGCTGCTGCTCGAACTCGAGCTTGAGCTACTACTTGAGCTGCTTGAAGACGACGAGGATGACGAACCGCTACTGGAACTTGAACTACTGCTTCCCTCACAGCATCGGCAGCCAATAGTTAGGTAAGCGTTGGTGTCCTCGTGGAAATGGCAGACGATCTGCTGGCTTGTCAGAAGTGCATAGTCGCAGACGTTGTAGACCGCGACCTTCACTCCGATCGGTGCCCAGATTCCGTTGGCATATCGCAGTTCACGAGCCATGCCCCAGCTCTTCGCCTTAAGACGAGATACTGGCTTGCAGAGCAACGTTTGCTTGGGCGGGTCGATGATCCAGGATCGATTGCCATCGTAGGTGACGCTGAGATACTGATCACCTTCGTAGTTGGAAACCGGACCTCGAATGCGCTGGGCGCTAGGGTTGCGAGCGATGATGCGAACGCCTTGACCGTTCGGCTTTCGAACTGGTTCAATGGTCCCAGAATCATCGAGCTGAAAGAGGTCGCAATTGGCTGCACCAGTCGCAAGACCAGAGCGAGCAGGGATACCACCGCTCGGAACTTTCACAAGGAACGCGGGATCGGCTGGTTTTCCAACGCGAACAACAGCCCACTGGATGCCCGATTGATTTGGATCACGTCGCCACAGGATTTGAGCCGACCCGTTGGGCTTCGACTGGAGAGTCGTGCCACCTGATTCGGCAACGTCAGCATACTGATGCCAGGTCTCTTGAACATTCACACGGGCAGCAACCACACCGGCGAATACCACGCGACCGACTTTGTCTTCGGCGATCGGCTCGATAGCTACACCGAATCACCGCCCCCCACATGGAAGACATATTTTCTAAACATCTGTGGGATTTTCTTGTAAAGCAGAAACCAATTTGCTAAAATCACGCCAAAAGAACTTTGCCGCTCCACGTCCAAGCAGCCCGAAGGGGTTCATCTTGTGCGAAAAAACAACAGCTCAACGGCTCAACGCGTACTTTTCTCGATATAGCCGAAGTTTGCGCAACTCTTTTTGTTCCACTACATCTTCAATCAGACCTGCCTTTACGCTCGTTGAGTTGTTGGTGGTCATATCGATTATTGGAGTTCTAGCCGGCTTACTTATTCTTGCAGTTCAAGCAGCTCGTGAAGCTGCGCGTCGAATGCACTGCCTCTCGAATCTAAAGCAGTTAGGCCTAGCTGCAATCAACTTCGAATCGGCGCATCGGCACCTGCCTGGCCCCGCAATGAATGCGCATCCTGCGTCGGGGCAGTATAGAAGCGACGTTGGCCTTTTTGTTAACATGCTGCCGTACTTCGAACAAAACGCCCTTTACGAGGCGTTCATCAAGTCGGTGCCTAGTAACTCTCAACCGAACAGTCTGAACATTGATCGCTCATTGGTCATCCTTAAATGCCCGAGCACATTAGACTCAGAGCTACTTACGGATTTGTCTGATCGCTTTTCAGGGCCTGCGGTAACTGGGTTAAACGCTAAAGCGTGTGACTACTCGGGAAATGACGGCGCGTACGTCAATAACAAGCCGTATTTCGGAACAATTCGATTGCGAGTAGGGAATCTTGTTAAGGAGCGCAGGCTAGGTGAGGTCACGGACGGTACATCCAACACGTTTCTTTTTTGGGAAAGTGTTGGTGATGGAATTCGGCTATCTAAGCAATCGGTAGTCTCGATTAAAGTTGGGGCAACCGATTCGTTCAGCTATTTGATAGATAACAACCCATCAAACGCCCTTCAGTCTACAACTCGAGCGTCGACCAAGTCCTACTTGTTCGCTTGGTCGGGGTTTCGTGTTGGAACTGTAATGCCTGATGGAAGTCGCTCGATGAACTTTTCGAACAAATATGGTGAGCCGTTTTCGGCGCACGTAGGTCTTGTCAATTTCGCTTTAACCGATGGGGCCGTCAGAAGCATTAGCGAGAGTGTCGATGCTGCAACGCTTGTTGCCCTGGCGACTGCGCAAAACTCCGATTTGGTTGATGTACAATGAGTTGTAGCGGGATCGTATGGTATACGGCTACGTGGAATTGGTTCAGTCACCGCCATTTTCGTCTAAGAAATGGTCAGCTGCTTGCTAACAGGTATTAAATGTTTTTCAATCGCGGAAACCTCTTAACGATAGCTTCGCAAGTCATAGCGGGTATCTTCGTGCTTAGCGGAGGATTCAAGCTCATTCAGTTTGCGCGTCAACTTGGCCTAGCAGGATACTTGCCGACATTGTTTGAGTATTGCTTGCTCATCATTTCAGTGTGCGAAGTTGTTTTCGCAGGGCTGCTCTGGAGTTCCCCAAAGTCGAAGAGCCTAAATACAGTTGGCCTTTTTGTAATCGGACTCCTCACCAGTTACGAAGTCAAGATGGTAATGAGCGATGTGAAATCTTGCGGTTGTTTTGGAGAGTGGGAAACACACCCTCTTTTCGTGTTGGTGCTATGCCTTGCAACGACGGTTCTTTTACTGCTGGTCAGGACGGCTACCAGCTTCAAAGAAACGGTTTCGAGCCTGAAAGGGCTTGTAGCATCGATTGTGATAGCGTTCCTCCTCTTTGCGGACGGATTTTTTTCCGTGTCAGCTCGAGTTAGTAGCGCTACCAGTTCAGAATCATCGATTTCAGTTGCAAAATATGGGCAGCTTTTTGACTCACGAGACAACACAACTGTAAATTTTGAGGTTGTGGTCAGAAACGAATCCGATTCAAACATTTCAATAGTTGGAACACCGTTTATGTGTGGCATTAGTCTGGATGAGCCACTGCCAATTGTTTTAGAGCCAAGAAAAGCGAGGATCGTTCGTTTTTCAATTAAGAAGCCCGAAAAGTTGAATTGGGTAAAGCTTCCGGTCGAGTTTTTTGTGGAAGATCGAGGCGTTAAGCACTATCGATATGCAGTTTACGCGGCTTTAAATCTGGGATTGCATCCTCACGGTAAGGTAGAGTCGCCAGATATTTCTGTTGAGAAGGAGATGATGGAATGACAAAAGTTGTTTGTCTAGCGATTGCAGTCGGTCTAGGGGTATTGGTACTTGAGAAACAACTTCAGGCAGGACCGGTCGCTGTTCCTGCAGGAAGTTGTAAAACAAGCATTCGAAGTTGCGGTGTGGGTGACTGCACTACGCCTGCGAACTGCAAGACACCAGACGATTGCCTTTGCTAGTGTATAGAAGATTGTATTAGCGTGGCGTTACCAGATAGCTGCGGGTGTTTTAGCTCGCAGCTGTTTTTGTCCTAATTCGACTGATTTAGCGAGTTGCGTATGCCAAAGACAGCTTTAGTATTCTTGTATTCGTTACTTGTTTGCATTTTTACGGGCGAGCACGCGCTAAGTCAGTTGGAATCAGCCAAACGGGAATGGCAGAGATTGGCTACTGAGTCGCCGGGCGTGCATTGCGTCGTGCGAACGGATTATGGATCACGTGATCAGCCTGGTGTTTCGTACGAGTTCTTCGTAAGTGAAGACAGTATCTGCCAGATCGCGAGTTACGCGGACGGACGCCAACGAGTGGCCTGTAGGAACTCAGTGTATGCGTTTGAGTTATCGCGAGATTCAAAGAGTTCGAATTGGGGTCTCAAAAACTTGTTCCAATTGAAAGACGCAAATTACCGTACCGCTCCGCTAAAGGGTATAGCGCTGCCACAAGTTTCGATCGTTCCCCAGGATCTTGATTGGACCGTAAGACAACCACTTTTCCAGCTCGACCCGTCTTCAAGTATTGACTTATTCGAATTTAAGTGCGAATCGGCATATCACGACCGTAGGTCAAGGACCGAGGTTTCGCTACAGTGCGACCGCACACGGAGATTTGCAGTGACGGAGTGGAGTGGTAAAATAATCGCTGAAAGTGATCAAGGCGACGTTCGGGGAAAGGTGACCTATAGCGACAAATCGATCGATAATTGGCCCGTTCCTTTACACTGTGAACTCGTGATTTCATCTTCATCCGAACCTCCATCCGTATGGCGTTACTTTTACGATAAGTGGGACTTTACGGCCGTTCCACGCGAACAGTTCCGCTTAGAAGGGTTTGGATTACAAGAACCAGATTTTGGGGACGAAGGAAGCGGAGTGTGGAACTACTACGTTTTTGGTGCCGTGATATTTTGTTTATTAATCGGCGTGCTATGGAAACGTAGGAGGGAATCGCCGTAGCGATCGAGCAGAATCGTCAGTTTCAGTGTTTCCTCTAAACTCATGTTGGCATCGGCTGCTACTGGACCTGCATACTGCAATGCTTCCCCAAGCGACTCAACCGAGTTGAAGGACATGTTGGCTGCCGCGGTCAATCGATCTGAGACTCGCACAGCATCGGTTGCTTCCAAGCTGAATTGACGGATCGTGGCTGACATGATCCCAGAGCTATCGGTTGCATCCGTCCCAGTGGCTCGGGCGAGATTCATGACCGCGCCGGTCATCTCTTCAATCTGCTTGGGAGAGAAACCGGCGCGACCGAGTTCGGTCATCAAAGAAGCGACTTCACTGGCCGAGAAGCTGGTGGTAGCTCCCAAGTGTTTCGCTTTGTTACGCAGCGATTCCAATGTCGCGCCGGTTGCATTGGCAGCTGCGCCTGCGGCCCGAATCGCATCATCGAAACTGGTATAGACTGCCAAGCTGGCTCCCACAGGTGCGGCGGCGGCAACGCCAAGGCCAGTGAGCTTGGTGCCGACCAGTCGCGTGGACGCACCGAACGATTTGAGCCGCTTTTGCGCAGCTTCGAGTCCCTTGAGGAACTGGGCACTCCTCGCGGTCAGCTCGACGTATGCTCCTCCGGCTCTGACTTGCGACATGGCGATTCTGACGTTCTTGGTTGAAAGTTAGCACCGAGCATCGCAGCTGCTTGTTCAACAGTTCCGCGAGCAACGATTGGCTTTTGGTCTGCGTAAGGATTGAAGTCGTCGGGCTTGAATGGCTTGCGACGCCTCTTGCGATCACGGTTCATCTCGGCCATTAGCGCCATGATCGTGCTCGCGACATTCCAATCGTGTTGGCGTTTGGCCTCAGCCATCAGCACAAGTTGTCGAAGTGTTAAAGGACCTGGATCGACTCCGACAATGCCGGCAAGTCGGATGATGAGTCGTTCAATGTCTGAAGCTTGCGATCGAACTCTGCGGCGGTCTTCTTTTCCAAATCGTCTAGAAAGGCCTGGAACCTCGGATCGTCCAGTCGCTTCTCCGCTGCGATCATTAGTTTGCTTTCCGCAGCCTTCTGCTTCTCGGCCGCCTTCCGCAGAAGACGGCGTCGGGACTCCGGGAAGTAATTGATCAGTGCTTCGAGGAGTGTGCCTGGCGGCGCGGCTTCTATGGCTTTGCCGATCATCGAATGGGCGTAAGCGTTCTTGACCACATGCCAGCTGATCTGCGACCAGTAAAGGATCGTTCCAGCGGGAATGTTGGTGGTTGGATCTTTCACGACATCGAAGACGCCGCGAACCGTGATGCTGCCTCGTGAGCCCGCACTAATTCCAAACTTGGCGATGCCTACAAGCTTTCCCACGACGACGATCGAAGCTGCAGGCACATCAACCTCAGGTACGAAGTCGACAGTCGTGCCGTCAGCAACGTGGATCGCTCCAATGTTTATGATTTGTGCGTTGTTGCTCACGGTGTCTCATCACTGGCTCAGGCGAA
>CAIOHR010000107.1 GCA_903858115.1 uncultured Pirellula sp.
AATTACTGATAACTATGGTCAAATTTGTGACGGGGTATCTTTAAAAGGTTTGGCAACAGCTGACAGCAGCGATAAAACTCCAGATGATTATACATTGGTCAGTCCAAGCTCAACGATTACTGTCGCAACAAGATGCAGATTCCCTAATAGTACAAGTTTCCATGCAAGTTTTCCCTTGATTCGCTTCCAGCTGAGCAATACAAATCCGGATGGACAACTCACGCATTTTAATGCAGGATTTAGAGGAATCGAATTATCACCAAAAAAATAGTTTCGCTATAACTGTAAATGAGCAAATCATTTATTCAACTTTCTTGTGGCCCTGCAAACCACTCATGTAGAACGTTTGGAGCCACTCCCTTTTTATTTGGTTTGGGTCCGAGTTTTCGTAACGAACGCAGTCATCCAGCATTAGAGCAAGCAATTGAATGACCAACGAAATCCATAACACATTTTAGACATCGTGAGTCGATCCCTGCCTTCGTGCTGATGCCTTTGGCCTACTCGCCGGTCCTTCGAACGCTAGAGATCAGCGGCGCCGCCTTGCGGCGTCCGCTGTATTGACTTGTTAGCCTCCTCCTCGATGAAGTCACTGACAGGTTTGCTTCCGCGATTAGAATTGCAGTGAAGGCAGGACGTTACGAGGTTGTGGAGCGAGTTGTCTCCACCTTCGGAAACAGGCTGTATGTGGTCTAGGGTTGCACTGAACCTCGTGAGCTGCTTCCTGCAGTAGTGGCAGATGTAGTCGTCTCGGGCGAAGACTCTGAGACGATTCTCCCGGTTGTTGTAGTAGTCCAGCTCCTTCTCGGTGTCGACTTCCGGCAAGACGTTTGGCTGAGCCTTCATGCTCTCCTGACAGATCGCAATTTCCTCCGGGAGATGAACCTTGAAGGGAGTACCGTCGCGGTTGGTATCTCCAGCTTTCTCAATCGCTCCTTTCTCTTCGAGGCCTTGTAGCGCAGTTTGTACTGATGCGTACGACAAGCCTTCGGATCTTCCACCGCGCAGACTGGGAAGAATGACGCCAGTCGACATCCCTCTTGTGCTCACACGGACGTACTGAGTGCCCGTAGACATGACGGAGTTCCGAAACATGTACCAGTAGATCGCAGCTTCATACGGCAAGAGCTGAGGCTGGAGATGATCAACGATTGATGCGATGATTTCGGGGAGCTCAAGCGCGTCGAAGTTGGTGACGAAGAGCTTGTCCTCCTCGTTGCCAACTGACGATTTCAAGCCCGCCGCTAGCTCGATGATTTTCTCCAAAGCGTCGTTCGTGTCGATCATCCTGTGCTCGCAAGGCGTTCTGCAGTGTGATGGCTAACGCTCCAGATCAGAAGCGGGCAGGGATTCCAGCCTAGAACCCAGCTCCAGCTCCCGTCTTCTGAATCTGGATGTTAGATGATAGGTACAAACTCTGGCTGTGCCCACTTTACGTCCTTTTCCAGCTGCCCTAACAAGATCTGAGACGAACCTGGCGATATCAACAAAGGTTCATTAATAAGATGGACTTCACGCGATCTTGAAATCGAAATTTCAACGACTATAGGGGATGCTCTTTTTGTTTTCCGCACCCATCGAGCAATTGCTTTCTCTGGAGACCGCGAATAGTCAAGATCAGGGCCCATCAAATATCTTGTCACAAAGTGATACCCGAAAGAAAATGGCGGTCTTTGCCAAGCAGCATCACTAAGACGTCTGAACTTTCTAGCCCAACTTGCCGGTAGGGCCCTGCAAAGAGAAAGATTATTATGGTAGTCACTTCTGTCGTAGCCAGGGAAGTTCCAATCAAACGGATCATCGCAAATATGGCTCTCTCCTCGCTCATGCATCACTATGGCGAGCCGCGGTGTGCTCGATTCTAGTTTCTGAATCTGTCTCACATTAAATGCCGGATAGCCCCCGTTAAGTGACTGAAGCTTGGC
>CAIOHR010000108.1 GCA_903858115.1 uncultured Pirellula sp.
CTGGCCTGGGCGCACGAATCGCCGCGAGGCGACTTGCAGGACAACAGTACCCGCTTTAGGATCCTCGACGACTTTCGCAAACTCATCCTCAGTGGATGTTTGAGTTGCCGCGTTGAGAATCCCAGAGAACACAGCGAAAAGAATCAAACATGCTGCGATGCAATGAAACAAGGTTCGGACGAATCGTTGGATCAACACGGACATCTCCTCGATATAGCTCAATGCACTTTTGAAGTACCCAAATACGCCCAGCTAGCGACGATGCAGCACAAGCCCAAGCACAGGGATCGGTGGTTGAATCGACGAAAACACATAGGATGCTCCGAATAGTAGGACTCTACTCCACCGATTCAGAACTCGCGTTGAAACACGTACGCGCAACCACTTACAACGATGCAAAACAAACCAACACCTGAAGCGACCAGGCTAAACACGTTGCGTGGGTCCTCGGGCAATTCGACATTCACCAAGGCAAAGCCGATTGCGATAGGAGTCAACACGCCGCAAAGAGTAGGAACTGCATTGGATTTCGACCAGACAGAGGCGAGCAGCGATCCTCCGATCGTCGAAGCGATACACGCAATGAAAACAAAGTGGCTCCAATCATCCCAACTTCTAGCGAATGCTAAGGTAAACAAAATGAAGAGGGAGGAAGACTCTGCCAGCAAATGCGGCTTTTGCACACTCCTGCTTCTAGACTCTTCATCGAGTGCTATCTCATGGAATAGTTGATTAGCGAGAAACCAAGTAAGCAGGCAAACGCTGAAAAAAAAGAAAACTACGACCGCGATAACGATCAACTTGCTGAGATAAATCTGCAGCCGTGTCGGAGGGAGGCAAGCTAGAAATTGCGACGAGCGATCACTCCGTTCGAGGGTCAATGCGCATGCTGGCAACAACGAGCTAAAGATCGGAACAACGAGCAAGATCCCGAACATGCTCCCGCCTGCAAGGATCGAAGAGAACAACGTCTTCGTATCCTCGACCAGTTCATTCCCTGCCCAAGCCAGCATGAGGTTCCAAACCACGGAAACGGCAAAGCAGATGAAGATCGCTGAGATAAAACTGCGAAGATAAATCCGCAACAGTCGCAAATCCTTCCTGATAAGTGCCCAGATCATGATTCAATCTCCTCAAGCTGACGTCATGGGCATCAGATGGATCAAGACGCCTTCGATTCTCGAAACGCGATTCAGAATTCCCGCTGCACTCGATAAATGCAGCCGCTCGCAAAGATGCAGCATAAACCGAACCAGGTGGCGACGAGGCTGAATATAAAGATCACTTGTTCCTGGGAAACTTCGAAATTCAACAGCCTGGTGCTTCCAATCGCCACGAACAGGACGATGGGAGTCAGTAAGCCAAAAATAGCTGGAACGGCATTGAATCTCGACCCCCACGAGGCGAGCAGCGATGCACCGGTCGTCGAGGCAAGGACCGCGAAAAGCGGAAAAAGTTTATATAGAGTCGCGTCGCTCCATGCATTGGCGAACCTGAGTAAACCCGCCGTGAAAATCGGAAGATGGTTTGTTTCCTTAAACTTCTTCGACAACTCGCTAGATCCCAAAGACATTTCTCCGGAATGGTTTAGTTGATAGGCGATGAACCAAGCAAGCAGACAGATACCCAAAGAAAGCAAGACTGCACTGGCGACTACGACGATTTTGCTCAGATAATTTTGGAGGCGCGTGGGAGGCAGACATGCAAGGAACTGCGACGAGCGATCGCTCCGCTCCAGTGTGATTATGCTACCCGACAGCAAGGCACTGAAGATCGTAACGACGATGAGCCCCGGCAGGCTTCC
>CAIOHR010000109.1 GCA_903858115.1 uncultured Pirellula sp.
AGGAGCTTGGGGACATTCAAACGATAACGGAGGAGAAAGCCATGTACGATTCACGAGAGAAAGCAATCTTGGACTACGAGTCCAATCTCATCGACGCCCGTGAAGAAGGACGTGAAGAAGGGCGGGAGGAAGGCGAAGCGATCGGGATGGAAAAAGGAAGGATTCAATTACTTCAAGAGCTACTTGATGGGCCTTTGATAAGCCAACAAAAATTGAACATAATGTCACTAGAGGAACTTCAATCGACCACGAAGAGCCTCCAATCCAAGCTTCGTGAGAGAAACGCCTAGTTCGCTCGCTATGCGTCGCATCAATCGGCATTCGCGCGCATTGGAATGGCTTGAGCAGAAATGCATCCGAACAACTTATCGATCTTGGTGCGCGGGTATTTGAATGCGGCCGGGATCAAGAAGTCAGGTTCATGTCACATGCTTCGTCACACCACCGCTACGTTGATGTTGGAGAATGGAGCGGATATCCGATCGTTGCAAACGTTGCTTGGTCATGCGAGTTTGAATACCACTCAGATTTATACTCACATCACGATCGATCGCTTGCGGGCCGTGCACGACGCAACGCATCTCGCCAAACCAGACGTCCCGCCGTTGCCACCAACGCCCGCAGTTCCACCTGAGGCTTGATACAATGCCGTTCAATGAATGTAGTGGAAGTCACCAGACTTCCCGTAACAATGGGATCTCTGGCGAGATCCACTACATGAAGGGCCCGCAGATTGTCCTTTGTCGCTCTCAACACAATCGCATCTTGATTTGCCACTACTACTTCAACTACTAACCGGTTCATCTAAGAGAACAGAAGTGAGCATGAATGGCTGTTGGAAACAGGCGTAGAGATCCTCGGAATTGACTCAGCTATTGGATCGCGAGGGATTAGCGTTATCCCTTGCTTTTTAGATTCTGCGCCTTTGTTCAAGGAACGCGCATCAGCGACTTTTGGGCATACCACTTTCCAGCGCAGGTAGGCATAGGATCACTAGAGGAAGCAACAGCGAAAGGGGTTTTCGCTGCAGGCATTAGTGCCAAAGGAATCTTCGCCGTCGGGGTGCTCGTTTGCGGAATTGTAACGTTCGGTGTTGGCTCCTTTGGTGTCATCAGCACTGGAGTCTGCAGCATCAGTTTACTCTTCGCTGCCGGTTCTCTAGCTGTTGCACCATTTGCGTTAGGGGTCCAAGCAATCGGTATCATTGCTGGTGGTGTGTCGGCGTTCGGATGGAAGATTTTGTTCTCAGTCGCTTGATTCTTGGGGCGCATGCCACCTAACCATCGTGCAGCCAATCAGAGGGTTGTTTTTATTTGTAGACTAGACAATGCGGAAGATGAACGTCGATGTGGCTTGGCGACCAAAAGGGCAATTTAATCGACTGGTCTACTCAAAAATGGGTGCAAGCCACTGGCCGAATTTCGGTATCGTCACCCGTCGAACGCTCTGGGGCTGGTAAGTCTTGGTCCGCAGTTCGATTACCAAGCGATTCAATTCTTCCAACAAGCACGACTCAAAGTCGCTGATCGTTTGACCATCCACACCCGGAGCTCCGGAAGCACGGCGGACCTTCTCAAACGCCAAAGCCAAAGCTCGGCGGTCGAGGAGTCGATCATACAGGCTGTAGAAGATTCTCATGTTTCGCTCTGGTAGTCTTGGCTACACTTGGGTCTTGTGTTGGTACTCTTCAAAGCACTTGCGTCCATCAGGTCTCTGGCTATCCGAGTCATGTGCTATCCCAATAAAGGGCAATCTACTTCGCGGTTGTGTGTCCTTATCTCGAAGCGCTTCTATGAACAACCGTTTGCACCGGTTCTAGGGTGTAGCTCGCTTGGCCTTTAGCTCAAGGGTTAATTCGAGATTTGTGTAGTCGACGCGTAATTCCTTTGCCAGCAGTAGCCCGACGCCAAGCAGCGGTGTTTGACCTGAGTTCGCAATCACTTCCAAATCTCTGACTCGGCCAAACCATTTCAGCTGACAGTGATACGTCGATAACTCAACTTGCGATCCATCTGCCAGAACACCGTCGATGGAACCGGTGACTTCTAGTTCAAGGTCTTCGACAAGAGATTCCGGTAGTACCAAATCTCCAGTAAATCCCGTATCGATCCAAACGTCGACTTGGACTCCCGTTGGATGTTTGGTGCATAGAATCTCGACGGGCAGAATTGCTCTGCCAGAATCATCAACGATACCCTTCATCGGGTTTGCATTCCGAAATGCACGGCAGCGGCATGTCCTATACGAAAGGTATGGACCAACCGATCGGGATACTTTCGTCTTGAATCGCCAATTGCTTCACTCATTGTGTCACCAACGAAAAATTCGCCTGATATAGGCTCAATTGCGACGAACCTGTTCAAGTGCTCAGCTTCAAGCTTGTTCTTCAGCGACTCGAAAATTGGTCGTGCAGCAACGGCAACGGATTGTTGATTTTTCAAATGAAGCTCCTTTTTGTTGGACCATCGATCTATTTAATCATACCTCAAAGTTGCCGAACGGGCCAACGGCGTGTGTCCGGGTAGCACCAACTTCGTTTGCACTTCGCTAGAATGTTGGCTCGCAAAATTCAGCATTTGTTACGCAGGCGAGCAGTTTGTACCATCAGATTCTCTCAACAAAGGAGATGCCTCGATAGGCGAATCCTGAAACTGCTGAACAATCGAGTCTACATCGGTGAGATTCGCAATGGCGGTTCGACTTTGCCGGGAGTGCATCAACTGCCGTATTCGTGTGATAGGACCTTCTCTTCGTCCCATTGCTCGCGCTGCACCGCATCGGACAAAACGGGTAGCCACAGATATTGTCTACCAAACCGCGTACGCATCAAGGCGATGATTGACCAAGCACTAGGCTTATTGTTCAACAGTGACATCAAGATCGACTCCAGTCAGGAGGACTTCCAAGCAGACTGGGAACCCGAGAGAGGGCAATTCAACGTTGGGATTCGTTACGACTTTGATGAACCTGGTCAGCCATAAGTATTGAACCCTTATGGAATCGATGCGTTCCTGATTACAGAGGAAGCGATGGAGCTCATTCCCGATGTGGGGTTTGTAATCGGAGTATCGGTCTGGGACTATTGGATTGTATGGCACATGATGACGGAGCGATTTCGAATCAAGGCGAAGACAACGCCAGGCCTACTACACTTGCGTCATCCTCAGAACTGGGGCGAGCAAGAGACCGAAATAGGCCTCTCGATCATGCGATCCGTGTACGGTCTCAACGAGCCCAAGAAGATCCTAGATTCGGTTATTCCAATCGCAACAAATCGTAAAAGATAGAAACAATGGGAATCGAATACGATTCAGAGATAGCACTGGGCGGTCGACGGGATCAGAGAGTAACCCATCGGCCTCCCCGTGTGACAAAACGAACTTCTGCTGAAGGTAAATTCTGCTCGCTCCGGATTGGGTGACGTTTGGATGACCGGTGAGCCGAAACAGGGCATTCGATAAGTGGAACGAAGCAAATTGTGGTCATTCTGTTGGTGCTCAACACGCCCTCATGTGCATGGGCTTCAATAATTGACGAGTGCTTCGGATCGGAACGTCCTCAAAAGACCGGCAACAGTTGGTGAAGCCGTTACCAGTTTTTCGGCAAATTCCCCGATTCTGGTCGCCCAATCCGACCGACCGACGTCGCCGGCGAGGTTTTGCATAAGCTATTCGCATGATGTTTTGTCCGCAAAAAAGATTTGTATAATTGGTCGGCACCATGTTTCGCAGCCTAGGCTTCCAGTCTGGGGAAATAGCGAATGGCTCTCACGGCCAGAAATCGTATGCTACGACGAAAAGAGGCGACTTGGCGTCCACTGTTCTGCTTCCATTCCTTACTACGGCCGCCTCGACTTCATGAAATCTTTCATTTGGATTCTTGCCATCGTTGTGTTGATTGCGCCCTTGGTTCCGTTCTTTGCGAACGAAACTCTCCTTCAAGTGGACGATACCGCGCGGGTTCCGTTCTATGCTGACAAGATGAATCTGCTTGTTTGGCAGGACGAACGAGGAGCGTCGCACTTGATTGAAAACGGATCGGGTTGGCAACATCGGCGTGCACACATTCTTCAGAACATGGAACAGGTGATGGGCCGCCTACCGAACCGCGACTTTTCGGTGGGTCTCGATGTTCAAGTGCTTGAAAGTACGACGCTTGAAAAAGTGACTCGCAAGAAGATCACCTATGTCGCCAGCAAAGGAGACCGCGTTCCCGCGTATTTGCTCATTCCTAACGGTCTTGTGCGGCCCGCTCCCGCCATGATCTGTCTGCATGGGACGAGCGGACCACGTGGTCGCACGGCAGGAGTAGGCGCAGACTACCCTCGTTACACATTGGAGTTGGCCGAGCGGGGATACGTAACCATTGCCCCCGACTATACGTTGCTAGGTGATAACCAAAATGACCCAGCGGTCCTGGGGTACACAAGCGGGACGATGAAGGGGATTTGGTGCCACATGCGAGCAGTCGATTTACTGGAGTCGCTGCCCGAGGTTGACAAGGAGAGAATCGGTTGTTGCGGAGTTTCATTGGGGGGCCACAATTCACTCTTTCTCGCCGCCTTTGATCCGAGGATGAAGGTTGTGGTCAGCAGTTCGGGTTTCGATTCCTTCGCCGATTACATGGACGGGAATTTGACCGGTTGGTGTCAGAGGCGATACATGCCTTCCATTGCAAGCGTCTACGGCAAGGACGCCAAGCGTCTCCCGTTCGATTTCCCTGAAGTACTCGCGGCAATTGCTCCCCGTTCGCTCTATATACATGCACCTCAAGACGACAATAACTTTAAGGTCGATAGTGCACGGCGTTGCGTCGAGTCCGCGTCGGAAGTTTTTCGCATGCTGGGGGCCAAAGAAGAATTGGTAGCGGTATATCCACCTGGACCACACGGTTATCCAATTGAGGAACGCGAAAAAAGCTATGCGTTCATCGATCGTGTATTGAAGACAAAACAAGTAAGTGGAGCCGAGAGCTACGAGATCGATCTGGGCTTCAAAGCAACTCTTCCGGACGGCATCCAATGGGGCGAAGTTTCGGGGATGGCCATCGATTCGAAAGGATTCTTGGTCATTTCTCATCGTGGACCTCGACCGATTTTGATCTACGATCCATCCGGCAGGCTGGTCCACATGTTTGGCGATTCGGAATTAACGGCGGTTCATGGCACGCGTGTCGACGCCGAAGACAACGTATGGGTCACCGACTATGTGAACCATACCGTTATCAAGTACTCACCAACCGGCAAGGTGCTCCTGTTGCTAGGCAAACGTGATGTCCCGGGTAACGACAACTCAACTTTCAATCGCGCAACGGATGTTGCCGTTGCATCAAATGGAGATTTCTTCGTGTCGGATGGCTACGGTAACAATCGGATCGTTAAGTTCACGAAGTCGGGTGATTTTGTAAAAACTTGGGGCGTGAGGGGAAAGAGAGAGGGCGAGCTGAACTTGCCGCACTGTGTTCAATTCGATGCATTGGGACTGCTACACGTCGCCGATCGGGAGAACAACCGTGTGCAAGTGTTTGATCAAGAAGGTACTTTCGTCAGGAGCTATGGGGGCTTTGCCCCATTCGGCATGTGTATCGCTCCCGATCAATCACTATTCGTCGCCGATGGGCGGGCAAACAAGTGCCTGCACATGACGCTTTCCGGGAAGGTGCTTTCTGTTTGGGGCAGCCAGGGTTCGAAGCCCGGCCAATTTCAATTGCCACATTGCATCGCGGTCGATCGTGACAGCAACGTGTACGTCGGCGAAATCGGCGGAAAACGAATCCAGCGTTTTGTCCGCCGATGATGCAAACCAAATTTGGAAATCTACTTCGACTCCTTCGGCCGGGCTTCGAAGTGCAAGAAATCCGAAATACAACCCCAATGCTTGCGCAACTTTGGTGACGCAACTAAACGCGTTACCTAAGGCACGCGAGGGATGCCGCTCCGAGTTTTCCCACACTGACGAGAACCGTACCTAACTCGCTTATTGTGATCCGCACACGAAATCAGTTGGCCGTAGTGGGAGCCCGTTTGGAGCTCGGAATGTAGGCCAAAATAATACTGGTGCGGCGTTTTTTGCCCCGAGTTTGAATAACCTACTTTTTGCCGAAATTGTTTTCGGTTTCAACTTCGAGCCAACTGCAGACGAATTTAACTCGCTGACTTATGCGCTCGCACGGAGCGCACGAAGACTTACCGGAGACTTTCGCTGCAGTTGGTTGGCTCGAGACTTACGAATCCTCAGATGACGTCTTATTAACGACCATCAATAAGCATTTCGGTCTCTCGTGCCGCTCGAAGTTTTTTCCGTTCCAGATGTCTAGGAGTAATCTATGTCCGCAGTTTCCGAAGTGATCCTCGTTGGTATCGACTGGGCCGATACCGGCGCCGCGCCGGAGAATTACTAATTCGTCCTTCATGTTTTAAGAGCATTAGTCATGCGCGCGAATGATATCGCAAACCTTCGGTTAAGCCTGCTTGGGGGCCTGTGTGGAGGACTGACTGGAACAACAATTGCCGCGCTATCTTGGTTGAATACACGGTCGTTTCTATGGTACGCTTGGGTGTTTTCGCCAATGATCTTATTTCTTTGTGGGGTTGCGATCGTGGCGTGGTGGCAATCCGTGACAAAACAAGCCATGAAACTGAGCGGCCGACGGCGCTGGATTTGAAATCAAAATCTCTCGGCGGCCGCCCGATTACGACTGCCTTTATCCGATGAACCCGCTTTGAATGGAGATTCGTTACATGAGAACTTGGGCGAAACGAATGCTCGATACAATTGGCGTGCTTTTCGCCGTAGGTCTCGTGATCGCCGGATGGACAGCCATAAAAGTTGTTGCTTGGGCTCGCGATATGCCTAACCGTGTCGTGATTGACGGTGATGCAATTGCAAACTCGTTCGGACAAGCTGTGACCGAATCGTATCATCTTGTTCTCCGCGACGGAGACACGACTACTCAACTGCAAGTTCTCAACGAGCAATTCGCACCGCTAATCCGCCAGCACGATGAAGGGGCAGCGTGGATCCAGAAGGAATACGGTTACGACATAAACGCACTAGCTGATTCAGACGACCCTGCGGTGGCTTCAGCAGCTTCCAAATTAATGGCGTTGCTTGATGTCAAGCCCCAACCTTTGCAAACCCCAAACGGCAGATAATAGATAAAACACTAGATTCTGCGTCGTTGTTCTAGGGACGGATGCGGGCTGGACTGCGGGTGATTGCCCGATTTATGTTAGGCGGCCAAAGAGGTTAGCCGGAAACTAATCCAATCTTCGAGCCCAAGCGGCGACGTTTAGATATATCACGATCCATCTAGCAACCAATCATTGCAAGGCAACACATTGCAGCAGCCCCACCGCATCGGTTAGACTAGTTTCTAGAGATGCGGAAAGTGTAGAATCCGACATAGCCCAACGCACAAGGTGTCCCTCCGTTCCGCTTCACTACAGTTGGGATAGATTGTTATTCGTTCTCCCACGAGATTATGATGCCATCCACTGAGAATACAGAAGGTACGGCTGGCATTTTCGCCCGGGGGATGGCCTATTTGATTGACTGCTGTTTCGTATTTGTGATTTTCGCAATCACTCAGCTTCTGATTTTCGCTCCGGTTCGCTCTGTCTTCGGTATCACCGATAATTGGTTTAAATCCGGACTCAATACTCAGCTTTACACAATTGTCACCATTTCGATTCCCGTGTGGCTGTATTTCTCGATTTTGGAATCGTCGTCGTGGCGAGCAACGATTGGAAAGCGAATACTTGGAATCCACGTTGTCGACTCGGTTTCACAATCGCAAATCCGATTTCCGCATTCGTTGTTGCGGACCGTAATAAAACTTTTACCATGGGAACTAGCACACTTTGGCAACAACCTGCCGGAGCCAATTTGGTACGCCAAGGAACCAGGACTTCGCATTGGTTTTGTTTTCTCAGGCCTTCTCATGACAGGTTACGTTGTGGTGTTGTTCGTTAACTCTAGACGCCAATGCATTCACGACATGCTCGCCCAAACCCTGGTATCGAAATCCGGATCAACGAAGGGATAAATCGGTTAAGGGTGGTCATTGCTGATACGCGCTTCTGCGATTTCCACAAGTTTGTGCCTAGCTGCTAGCTTCCCAGATTCGGCTGGATTCGTCGCAAACGCGCCGCGTTTTCCGCCAGCCCTCCAACCTTTGGCTTTACCACAAATTCATCGTTTACCCGACTTCGCAAGAACGCCTTCGCTTGGCAGCGTTTCTTCAGGCATCCATTTCGCCCACGGCAATCATTGCGTTCTTTCGGTAAACTTAGCCAAACATCGAATATTTTCTGACGCGTTACCACTGATTGGAAGGATTTTTAGCATGCGTAGATTTTCTTTAGCCTTGTTGTGCTTGATTGCGGCGGGTTGTCAGCCAGATAGCTCGCCGATAATTTCGGAAAGCGCTGCAAACAAACCGCAAATTGAGTCGCCTTCATCCAATACTAGTAGCAGCACGACGTTGGAAAGCGATGCAATCGTAGCAAATTCAGTTGGGGCTTCGGCAAAAGATGCTAACTCCGCCACCCTGAAGTTGGTGCAGGGTGAACCCAACTCAAAGCTTGCTCCAAGATATTCTCCGCCGGGCAAAGGTTTGAAGCTTGAGCCATTCGAAACGCCCACGGAACTGGGCTTTGATGGATTGCAAGCGGAAGTTGTGTTGGGTGCTTCGCTTGAGAAGCAAACTCCGGTAAAGCTATTGGTTACGCGAGCTGAGGCTCAAACGGCTTATTCAAAACTGTACGTCGACGCGGATGGAAATGGCAAGTTCGATGAACCAGCCATTGCAGCCACCATGTCGGACTCGCGCGGCATGATTTGGTCCAACTTTGACACAAAACTGAAAGTAACTTACTTGGGTGAAGACACCGTCACGGAAGACTATCCAGTAGTCTTCTGGCTGACGGTTGCCGCTGCGACCGAACGACCTGAGGTGTTGCGTATGTCTCGAAGAGGCTTCAAAACGGGCGAAGTCAATGTCGGCCAAACAAAAGCATCAGTCGTACTCAGCGATTCGAACAACGACGCAGTCTTTGGTGAAGGTGATTGGTGGGAGTTGCGAATAGGCGACGAGCCGTCGAAAGGCGATAACATGCGGCGCGTTGGTGATTTCGCTTGGCTGCGTGAGTCCGCATTCAAACTTGAAATTGACAATGTGTTTGGCGGTTCTGCGCGGCTTGTGCCGTTCGATCCGGGCGTTACTCGCGAAGCTGACGCACTGGCTCGTGACCCCTACGGAGCCGATCGAACGGCCGTGAAGGCCACAAAGCCGCTCGAATTCCGACACGACGTTGATGTAGCAATCGCAGAAGCAATTGATAAGAAATTGCCCTGTTTCATCAAGTTCGAAACAACCTGGTGCGGACCGTGCAAGATGATGACGCAAATGGTCTTTACCGCCAAGGATGTTGTTGATGCTGCAGACGGAGTCATGTGCGTGATGGTCGATGGCGATGATCGCAAAGATCTTGTCGAACGCTACGAAGTCAAAGCTTACCCAACGGGCGTGATGATCGCTGCTGACGGTTCGGAAGCGGCTAGGTTTATCGGCTACCAAAGAGTGACTGTAATGGCTGCTTTTTTGAAAGACAAACGTGTTAAGCCCTGAGTCGCGGAAACGATGGCGTCGACTAGCCCAGCCAGTAGCGGGAGTCATCACACAAATATCTGATTGGAACATTGGTCATGATAGTTCGGTTTGAAAACGCTACGTCACGACTGCGGTGCTAGTGCTTCATTCAACTTTAACTTTGGGGTGGCAAGCTCTGAGGCTTTGCATCTTAACTCTAGGCGGGGTGGGTATGAAAGATGGAAGCTTGGGGAGCGTTCTGTGCAAAAAGGAAATTCAAGTGAAACCGTCGATTTCTTGGCCTGGATTTTCACATCGAGTCCTCGATGTCTACGAGAGAACAGCGACGGTCTTAATCCTTGGCAATTGCTGATTCAAAAATATTTTGAATTCCTTTCTGGTTTGGTGTCTTGGGTAGGTGATGTTTGGATTTTTTGAGGCATAGCGCCGGTGTTCAAAGGCTCTTTGAAGTGCCTTCGTC